>NZ_JBEOWP010000011.1:0-258424 GCF_040296095.1 Micromonospora sp. NPDC002389 | reverse complement strand
GGTGTCGGACGTGGCGGGGGCGTGCTGACGGATGACGTCGATCAGCGATGATGACATGCGCGGGTGTGGTCCTTCTCGGTGTCATGTTGTCTCAGCAACTCCATGATCACCGATGGGCCACACCCGTTCAGCATCACCCTCCACACAGGCTGCGGCACCACATGCGGCCAGGTCAGACGCACATCAAACGACTACGCAAAGACCCTGCCCATGACCTCATCACCACCGTGACCAGCAGCTACTCAACTACGCAATGACCCTGCCCTCCAGCACCCCCACCAGGTTCTCCGCATACCACTCCGACAGCACGTCGTGCCCGTCCCGCAGCTCCTCGGTACTGGCGTCCATCCCCCGCTGACCCTCCCCATCCTCGGCCGTCGCGGCAGCGAATCTACCTCAGGACGCCGAACACAGCACTGAAAGAATCATTCGACCCTCCACCCACAACACATCTGCATGGCGAAACGACCCGATCGCGGCAGATCAGGACGCCGGCTGCGATCATCGGACGGATGGAGGCACGTGTCGCCGCAGTGCGCCCCGGTACACCCACTATGGTCGAAGCCGTGTTGGCCGGCGTTCGGCTGGAGGCCGAATGGGTTGGACAGCCCGCCCAGCCCGGCGAACTCGTCGATGTCGAACTCGACATCGATGACATGCTCGAATGGGGCGACACGATCGCAATGGCCGGCGCCGAATCGACGCTGCACGAAGGCCCCCGACTCCGCGGAACCGTCGAAGACCACGAGCAACAGATCCTGACCATACGGATCACCGACGGACTGTTGCAGGTCGAGCTCAGCAACGGCCCAGTCGACATCCCTCCCGGCACGGCTGTTGCCGTCGTTGTCGAGCATCTCAAGCTGTATCCCACCGGCATATGAGCACTGAGGAGCTCACCGATCTTGACGGCCGCGCGGATCGCGGCATGAGCAGTTGTTATATTGCTGTATGTAGATGTCTGGCCGATGATCCAGATCAGGTCGTGGACGGAGCCAGGCAGCGCGGCTGGCGCCCAGAACAGTCACCCGGCGGCGTCGGCCGGCACCTGCGTTCATTCCGTGGTGCTTGTGCTCACCGGAGTAGCCGGGCCTCTGATCGGCGACCCAGTCGATCGGGATCAGCGTGCCGTCGAGGATCGTGTACGCCAACCTGGTGACCCGGGGCGCATGGCGGCGGTGAGGTCGTCGGCACAAGCGGCGAGCAGGTCGACGGCCTCGCGTAGGTACGCCATACAGTGGTCACCAAAACCTCGCAGCAGGCGGCTAGCCGGGTGAGGGTGGCTCCAATGCGCATGTGGGCCAGGGCGGATGCCGTCCGCGCCGACCACGAGGCTCGCCGTGGTTTACAACCCCACGCACAATAACGGCGATGCCGACATAACCGGACGATACAACGAGTTCGGAGCGCTGCGGTCAGATCGACGACAGAATCAGTCCCAGCGGAGTGTAACAAGATATAAAGGCAGCGGCGAAGGTCAACCAAAGCAAGACCTCGCCGCTCCATCGGCTACCTGCGAACGACATCTCTTTTCCAAGCTACCGCAGCAGACCGGAGCAGAATTTTGCCCGCTACGCCAGAAAGCGTTCTAGCCGCACGCATCAGCAAGACGCTCGTAGGTGTGGTCCAGTTTTACCAACGCCGTGCAAACGTCAAGAAGCGGCCGGGGGTCTCTGGCTTGCTGGCGATCGCGCGCGAGATCGTATACGACGTCATCGCTGAGTATGACTCGATGGCCAGCTTCATTAACGACCGACAACGGTCGAGCGTGCAGACCTATCTCGGCTCGGCCGAGTTCCACGCCACGGTACGGCAATTGATTGCTCTCAGGCTCCTGTACGGACAAGACTACCTTACTGCCGCCGAGCAGGTGATTGGTGGAATGGCCGCAGGGCTGCGGATGTACCTGCGGGATCAGCGCACGACCACCCAGGCGGAGATTGCGAGGCTTTTGTTCGGCGTGGTCGTACGATCCGTCGGAGAGTATGTCGAGAAGACGCGTTCCATCTGGGATAACATTAACGATGAGGGCTTCCAGCGGTTCCTCCACCAGCAGGAGGATTTGATTCCTCGTACGATCGAGGCAGTCGCAGGTACCGGCTCAATCAAGGATTCTGTCGCCTGGGTCCAGCGGTACTGTACTGCTGCGACGGATCGCTATGGGAGAATCCGGGCACCCCACTGGGACACTCAAGTCATTGTTCCGATCGAAAAGGTATACATTCCCGCGCAGTTGAGCGATGTGGAAAGGACGTACGTGTACCCCCGCATCCCTTTCGATCGCACCGTTGTTCTAGGCGACCCGGGTGCTGGAAAGACCACACTGGCCGTGCGGGTCGCAGCTGACATCCTTGCCGGAAAGCCGTTGGGTGAGGTTGCCAAAGACGACGAGGCTGAATCGGCGCCGTCGATTCCATTTGTCGTCACCCTGCGGCAGTACGCCGCTTCCGGCATGAAACAGTCGTTTCCCGAGTACATCACCAATAGTGCGGCGGAGGACTTTCAGGCGCGGGCGCCCAATGGTCTTGTCGAGCTGCTCCTGCTGACTGGTCGTGTCATGGTCATCTTTGACGGCCTAGACGAACTCGTTGATACCTCCCGGCGTCGTGAGATAACGGCAGCCATCGAGGCGTTCGCGGCCACTTATATTAATACTCCCATTCTGGTCACAAGCCGGCAGGTCGGGTACGCGCAGGCACCACTGGACCCATCTAAGTTTGTGGCACTGGCAATCGAGCGGTTCGACCGATCTGATGTGGTCAGGTATGTCGACCGCTGGTACCAGCTCGATGAAACAATCGGCAACGTCGGCAAGCGATACGACGTCGCGAAGGGCTTCCTGGAGACGACTAAGATTATCAGTGATCTAACCTCCAGCCCTCTTCTCCTAGCCCTGCTCTGCAACCTTTACAAGGCGACCGGCTTTCAAGAACTGCCGCTTAGTCGTGCCGCTGTCCTAGAGAAGTGTGCACTGGTTCTCTTTGATCGTTGGGATAGGCAACGAAACATCGGAAACGTAGACTTCGAGCGCGACTTCGAACCGGTGATTGCCCATATGGCCTACGTGATGATCTCAGAGACGCAGTACGTCCAGGGCGTCACTGAAACGATCCTAATCGAGTTGGCGGCGACGTTTTTATTCCCCAGATCGTTTTCCGAAGAATCGCAGGCAAGATCCTTTGCGCGATCTCTAATAGCGCATTGTCGTGGTCGAGCATGGGTGCTTTCGGACGTAGGCACCACGCCCGAAGGAGAGCCGATCTATCAGTTCTCGCACCGGACGTTCCTTGAGTTTTATGCCGCCCTCTACATATGCCGCCAGAACCGAACGCCAGAGGCGATTACCGACGTACTGGTCCCGCATGTGCTTAGGTCGAGCCTGGGTCTCGTTCCATTGCTCACCATCCAGATTCTCTCCCGGCGTTTCGACGGTGCCGCAGACGACGCCGTAAAGGGTCTCATTGTAGCAGCGGACTCGGTTTCCGAGTCCGACCGCCGGGAGATACTGCGGTTCGCGCTTTCCATTCACCAACACGTACCGCTTGGTCCGGCAGCAACTAAGTCACTGCTTGAGTACGCCGAGCGCAGCTTTTCGGCCGTGGACATGGCAAGGGAACTTGGCAGACAGAGCGAATCAGCCGAAGAGGGTCAGCGTAGCCGCCAACCCAGGCGGGCTGACCTGCTGAAAAGCGGCGAATTCTGCAAGGAAGCCCACCGCTTCAAAATGTTGATGACTCCGGATGAAGCTATAGTTTTTGTACAACGGCGAACGGGTATACCTTTCGTCGAGGCGGTGGAGTTCGTCCGGAGCCTCTGACTCTGACCCGCCCTTGAGCTTGATCGAGAGAAGCATGCCTCGCAGAAAGCTCGGCGGTAGATTGCGGCGTATTCGTTCGCCGGAGGCTCACGGAGGCGACTGTGTAGGCGCACTCTCGCCCGTGTGCTTGAGCCCACTCAACTCGGCAGATCCGGATGCCACCCCGGGGTTCGACGAGATCGTCGTCATTGGTGGTGGCTGCTCGGGATCGAGCGTTCGGCAGAGTGCGGAGCGGGTGCTATTGCCCTTCTGTGGTGCTTACATGCGTGGTGGCGGTGGCGACGCTCTCGGCGATGGCGTGGGGTAGTGGAATCCCGCGGGCGAGTTCGGCGGTGAGGGTGCCGAGGAAGGTGTCGCCCGCGCCGGTGGTGTTGATGGCGTCGATGTGTGGTGCGGGCACGAGTGAGGTGTGGTCGGGGCTGCTGTAGGCGGCTCCGCGAGCGCCGGCGGTCACCACGGCTGCTCGTGGTCCTAGTTTGCGCAGTTCTTGGGCTGCGACTGACGGGTCGGTGTGGTGGCGGCCGAGGATGGTTGCCGCTTCGGTCTCGTTGGAGACGAACAGGTCGAGCGCGCCGAGCGCGGTCGTCCCGAGTGTGGGATGTGGTACGAGGTTGCCGATGAGCGTGCCGGCGCGGTGGTGGTCGAGGACGGCGTGCACGGCGTCGGGCTGGAGGTCGAGTTGGGTGATCACGATCGGGGCCGGCAGTTGCTGTAGTGCGGTGCGTACGTGCTCGGCGGTGAGTTCGGTGGCGGGAGGGCGTGCGAGGACGATGTAGTTCTCCCCGTCGGGGGTTACCTCGATGATCGCGATACCGGTCGGAGTCGACGGTAGAAGGTGGAAGTGGGACACGTCGACGGCCGCGTCGATGAGGGCCTGGTGCAGGAAGGTGCCCCATTGGTCGTCGCCGGCGGTGCTGATCAGGCTGGTGCGGGCGCCCGCTCGTCGGGCGGCCATCGCCTGGTTGAGGCTCTTGCCGCCCGGGGTGGTCGTCGCGGGCGACGAGGCGAACGTCGTGCGGCCGGGCACGGGCCGTTGGGGGATTCGAACGGTGATGTCGATGTTGGCGCGGCCGACAACGGCCACATCCGGCGGATCGGCATGGTCGGGCGGGGGCGGGTGGTGGTTCATGTGGTGGCGGCGAGGTGGTCGATGAGGTGCCGGACTTCGGGCTGGCTGGCGAAGGGTTCGAGGCGGTGGGCCAGGACGGTCACGTTGCGGTGGACCCGGGCCGAGCCGGTCGTGGTCGCGACGGTCAACGCTTGGGCCGCGACCGTGGCGGCACGGACGGGCTCCGAGGCCGCCAGGTGGGCGTGCGCGGTGCGCGACAGGTACACGCCCCGCTCGCGTCGGTACCGGTCAGGCCACTCGTTGACGGCGGCGGTGAAACTGTCGACGGCCCGTCGGGGTTGGTTGAGGCGCAGCCACCCCTCACCTTCCTGCGCCGCCAGATACGGCCGAGTGCAGAAGGAACCGAGTGTGCTGTCATCCCCGGCCGTGCGAACGGTCGCGACGAGTTCGTGAGCCTGCTCGATCGCGGCCTCGAATGCGCAGGCGTCGTTGTCGATGGCACTGCCATGCGCCTGCTGCACGGCGGCGAAGGCACGCACGAGAGCAGGCGTATCCGGCAGGCGGGCCGCCACACGAGCAATCCCGACGACGCGGTCCTCGTCACCGGTACCCACCAACCGTTGGGCCTTACGCGCCAGCACATACGCCCAGAACTCCTGATCGTCGGCTTCCTGCGCCATGCTTCCCGCCCGCTCCAGCCAGCGGCCACCCGCCGCCCGGTCACCGAGATCGTCACTGAGCCAACCAGCGAACTCACTCCACCGGGCCTCCGTGCTGAGCAACCGGTCACGAAGTGACCCACGCGCCTGCCTCCGCAGCACGGCGATCGTGGTGATCTGCTGCTCGACCGTCGACAGAATCGTCAGACCACCAAACCGATCATCCGCCCGCACCAGAAACGCGCGAAGCTCCGCGTAATGCTCCACCACAGCCGGATCAACAGCCCGTGAGCGAGATTCGCCGGTGATCGTCAAAGCCGGCACAGTCGCGAGCCCAGCGGCGAGTTCCAGCAGAGCCCTGCGACTCACCCGCACTGACATCGCCTGCCCGTCGGACATGACCGAAAGCGTAGCGACGTCACCCTCGCCCACGTCGCCCTCGCCAGCACCCGCGACAATGGTCACCTGCGACAGCGGCGCCGTCAGACCGCCCGGACCGTTGACTGACGTCGGCTTCGGTGCCGCAATCAACGAAGCATGGCTATCCCCCTCCGAAAGCGAACAGTCCTCGGCTTCACCCCACCGTGCGCGCTGATCCGCCTCAGCCTTCTCCAGATCAAGCTGCCGCTTGAGGCGCCGATAGTCGTCATAGCCGGCCAGCAACTCTCCACCAGCCGCAAGATTCGCGTCACAGCGCTGCCAGAAGATCCGGTCCGGGCACTGCCGCCCACGCTCCACCGAGGCGATCGTGGTTCGTGAAATTGGCACCCGCCGCGCCAACGCCAACTGGAGTCAACCCACGCGCGTGACGCCAGCCCGCAAGCCTCGCACCCAACGCCACCTTCGCATCGTGCACCCGCTGCGGATCGATCACGGCGACCGCCCCTCCACACCCGCACACGCAGACCACATCGACACAAAGCGACGCCACCGTAACCGACCACGCCAAAGCAAGCCAGCGCCCACCGCAAGCCCACCACGCCGCACCACAACGCAAAACCGCGCCGATTCACGTCGACGGCAAGATGCGGAACCACGCCCCCACCCCACCCCGCCCTCCACGCATTCGATCAGTATTCGTGAATTGATTGAGGAAGGGTGAAAGTTCGGCATCGTCAAGCTCGCACGGACCCGACCGGACGCCCCCGGACAGTCCGACACGCAGGGGATGCTCGTCGCACGAGCAGCCACCGAGCAGCCAACCGTCCCTCATGGACAGAAACAGACAAGGCCCTGACCGCCGTTATAGCAGGTCAGAGCCTTGTCGATCTTGTGCGCCCGAAGGGACTCGAACCCCTAACCTTCTGATCCGTAGTCAGATGCTCTATCCGTTGAGCTACGGGCGCTGGTGCTCGGCCAGTCTACACACCCGGCTTTCGCGCGGAGACTCCGGGATTCGAACCCGGGAGGGGCTTTAAGACCCCAACCGCATTAGCAGTGCGGCGCCATAGACCAGACTAGGCGAAGTCTCCCTGGTGGCCCGCAGACCACCGCGCCCGAGGATACAGGCCCCGCCCGTCCGGGGGCAAAGCGACTACCGGAACCGGCCGACCCGCAGACCGGCGAGGGGATTCTTGAGCTGTGCGGCGCCGTGATCGCGACTACGCTCCATCGACATGCAGGAGGAGTCGCCACGCGAGCATGACCACCCCGAACCTGCTCGGGAAGCGCGCCGCCGCTCCCCGAAGGCGACGTTCACACCCCCTCCGGCGCCCGCGCCTCCGAGCGAGGCTGAGCCGCAGGAGGACGAGGGCGGGCGTCGGCCTCGTCGCACGAAGGCCGCGCCGGGTGTGATCTTCCAGCCGCCACCCGTCCCGGAGCAGCCGGTGCCCCGCCAGACTCGTCCCGCTTCGTCCAGGACACCGTTCACCCCCACGCCACCGTCTGCGACTGCGCCCGCACCCGAGGCCGGACCGGCATCGGATACGGAGAGTCGGCCGGTCCGAAGCGGGGATCGCGAAGCACACGGGGCAGCTCCTGACACTCCTGTGCCCACGCGGCGCAAGGCCGCCGCGAAAAAGGCGCCTCGATCGAACCCCGAGCCGACCGGGCCGGAACCGGTCGCCGCCGGCCCCGCCGACAGCCGCAGGACGGCGGCAGCACCCCCCACGCCGTTGACGAGCACCGAGCAGAACGATGCGACCGAGGCACAGTCGCCGAGCGACGGGCAGCCGAATGCGACCGAGGCCCCGTCGGCCGGCGACGGGCGGAACGATGCGACTGCGGCGGCGCAGGCGGGTTCGGCCCGGAAGGTGGCCAGGAAGGCCGCACCGAGGAAGGCAGCGACGGCTGCGACGTCCCCCTCCGGGTCAGCCCCGGTGAAGAGGACGGCGAGGAAGGCAGCCGCGAAGGCCGCACCGGCGCGGACGACTGCGACGAAGGCGACCGGGGTCGCGGCAGCCGGAGCCGGACCGGACAGTGCCACGCCGCAGACGGAGCAGGTCGCGTCGGCCCGGACCGACGACGCCCTCCACGCGGAGCAGGCCGCCGAACCGATCTCGGCCGAGCCGACCACGACGCTGACCGCCGCAGCGCAGACCGACGCCGACCTTGGCTATCCGACCGAGTCGGATCCACCGCGACCGAAATCCGCTGAGACGACCCGACCTGGGCTGGCCCCAGGAAAGCCGACCCCGACCTCACCCACACCGGCCGAGACCCCACCTGCACCGACCGAGCCGACGTCGCTGACCGGTGCCACCTCGCCCGACGGGAGCGAGGCGGGGCTCGCTGGGCGTACGCCTGATCTGCGGATGCTCGTGGTGCGGGTGCTGGACCACCCGGGCTATGCCCCGGAGCTGCTCGCCCTGACGGCGGTCGAGGCGCTCGGGCCGGGGGCGGCGGCGTGGGCGCGGCGGCTGCGGCAGCGGTACCCGGAGGCGGACGGCGACGGTCTGGCCCGGCTCGCCGGCCGGCGGTTCGTCCGGCAGGCGGGGGTCGGCGGGGCGACTGCATCGTTGGCGGGTGCGTTCGCGCCGGTGGTGGAGTTGGCGGCGGTGCTCTGGACGCAGGCGAACCTGGTGCTCCACCTGGCGGCGGCGTACGGCCGTGATCCGGCGGATCCGGAGCGGGCGGTGGAGTTGCTGGTGTTGGCGCAGGTGCATCCGGACGAGGCAAGTGCGCGGTCGGCGCTGGCGGCGGCTCGGGCGGCGGACGGGCCGGGCGAGCAGCCGGGGCCGAGGGCTGCCGAGGCGGCCTGGCGGCTGGCGGCGCCGCTGGCCGCGCAGGCGGGCGGCTGGCTGGCGTTGCGGTGGGCGTCCCGGGTGCTGCCCGGCGCGGCGCTGGTGACGGCGGCGGTCGGTGATTCGGCGGCGGTACAGCGGCTGGCCTCCCGCGCGGTCGCCGCCTACCGCCCGCCCCGACCCAGGGAATGACGGCGGCTGGAGACTGGGCGGCGCAGCGGCTGGGCGCCGCCTACCCGCCCACCTCGACGTCGCTGACCACGGCCCGCCGGACGCCACGCGAGCGGCGAAGGCCACCGACCGAGGCCCAGCCCGACCATCCGGAAGCGCGCCCGGCGACCCGCCACCGGACCAGGGCCCTGCGCGGTCAGAGCCAGTCGAACCATTCTCGGGGCAGCAGGCTGTAGCCGACGAAGGCGAAGATGTCGAGCAGGGCGTGCGCCACGATCAACGGCATCACCCGGCGGGTACGCAGATAGAAGAGGCTGAACACGACGCCCATGATCGCGTTGCCGATGAACGCGCCGAAGCCCTGGTAGAGGTGGTACGAGGCGCGGAGCAGGGCGCTGGTGGCGATGATCGCGCCGACTCGCCACTGGAGCTGCCGTAGCCTGGTCATCAGGTAGCCGACCACGATCACCTCCTCCAGGATCGAGTTCTGGAAGGCGGCGAGGATCAGCACCGGCACGGTCCACCAGAGGTCGGGCAGCGCGGCCGGCACCACGGTGGCGTTGATGCCGAGTTGGGCCGCCGCCCAGAACAGCACCAGGCCGGGAAGCCCGATCAGGGCCGCCAGCCCGGCGCCCTGGGCGAGGTCGGCCCAGGGCCGTCGGGCGTCCAGGCCGAGCGTGCGTACCGGATCGCCGGGGTCGCGGGTGAGCAGGTGTACGGCGAGCAGCACCGGCAGCAGCGCGAAGACAATGCCGAGTAGCTGGTACGTGAGGTCGAGGTACGGCCGGGCCGACGCGGAGGTGTTCAGCGCGGCGGTCTGCCGGGAGAGTCCGCCCTCGGCGGTCAGCTTCGCGATGATCGAGACGGTGGCGTAGACGGCCGACTGGCCGAGCGAGAGGCCGAGCACGAGCATCGTCTCGGTGCCGAGTGTCCGACGGGACGTCGGGCGGGTGAGCTCTGCGGTCACCGCACCACTGTGCCCGACCGTCTGCGCTGGTGGCATCCGGGTGCCACTGAGCGCGCCTCACGTCGGATCGCACATTCTGTGCGACCTTCATGCACGCTCCGTGGACATTCTATCGGTGTTCCCGATCCCGCCGGCAGAAGAAGGAGCGCTCCCAGGTGGACAACTTCGCGCGGCTGCTGAAGGAGAGCTGGGCCCTGGTCGAGGAGGATCGGGCCCGGTTGACCGACCACTTCTACGCGCGGGTCTTCCTCCTCGACCCGGAGCTGCGCAAGTTGTTCCCGGTGCAGATGTCCGGGCAGGGCGACCGGCTCCTCGAAGCGATCATCACGGCGATCCACACCGTCGACGACCCGGAGGGGTTCGACGAGTTCCTGCGGGCGCTGGGCCGGGACCACCGCAAGTACCACGTCGACACGGCGCATTACGACACGATGGGTGTCGCGTTGTTGGACGCGTTGCGTAGCACCGCCGGGGACGGTTGGAACCTGGAGTACGACCAGGCGTGGCGGGACGCGTACGCGGCGATCGCCGAGAAGATGCTGGCCGGGGCGGCGGCGGACGACAACCCGCCGTTCTGGCACGCGGAGGTGTTGACCCACCGGCGGTACGGCTCGGACACGGCCGTCTTCACCTGCCGGGCGCTGCAACATCCGCTGTCCTGGAAGGCCGGCCAGTACGTCAGCGTGGAGGCGCCCCGGCACCATCCCCGGGTGTGGCGGACGTACTCGGTGGCGAACGCCCCGAACGACGACAACGTGCTGGAGTTCCACGTGCGTACGCCGTCGGAGGCCGCCGGCTGGGTCTCGGGTGCCCTGGTCCGCCGGATCAAGCCGGGTGACCTGCTGCGGGTGGCCGCGCCGATGGGATCGATGACGCTGGACCGCACGTCGGAGCGGGACATCCTCTGTGTCGCCGGTGGGGTCGGGCTGGCGCCGATCAAGGCCCTGGTGGAGGAGTTGGCCGGCTTCAACCGGGCGCGCTGGGTGCACGTCTTCTACGGCGCCCGTACCGAGGCGGACCTGTACGGTCTCGACCGGTTGCGGGAACTGGTGGCGGCCCATCCGTGGTTGTCGGTCACCCCGGCGTGCAGCGACGACCCGGACTTCGACGGCGAGCAGGGTGACGTCTCCGATGTGGTGGCCCGGTACGGGCCGTGGACCGCACACGACTGCTACGTCTCCGGGTCCGCCTCGATGGTCCGGTCGACGTTGCGGGTGCTCGCCGCCGACGACGTCCCGCCGCAACAGACCCGGTACGACACCTTCGGCAACCTGTAGAGCTTTTCTCCCCCCCGAGCCGGGGCGCGTGCCCCTGCCCCCTGGGGCACGCGCCCCGGTCCCCCTGTTCGGGCGGACCGGCACCGCCCACGCCACCCGCGCCCGTCCGGCCGTCGTTCCCACCCGGGCGGGCGCGGTGGCACCAACCCGTGCAGGCGGCACGGCTCAGTAGCGCCAGGGGTTGCCGGACTCGCGGTACTCCTCGACCGGCACCAGCGGCACGCCGGGTGCCATCCGGTCCACGTACAGCCGACCCTCCAGGTGGTCGATCTCGTGCGCCACCAGGCGGGCCATGCCGAACTCGAACGAGGTGATCACCCGTCCGCCGTCGAACTGCGCGTGCTCCACGTCGATCCGCAGCGCCCGGGGCACCAGCCCACGGTGGTCGAAGAAGGAGAGGCAGCCCTCGTACTGCTCGTCGGTGTCCGGTGCGGCCTCGACCACCCGGGGGTTGAGCAGCACGACGGGCTCGGCCGTGCGGTCGGGCGGGCGGACCACGGCCACCGCCCGGCCGATGTCGAGCTGCGGTGCGGCGACGCCCACTCCCTTGGTGAACGGGTGGATCTCGTCCAGTCGGGCCACCGCGGTGACCAGCCGATCGACGATCTCGCGGGCGGACTGTTCCTCGCGGGGCAGGTCGAACGGTCGGGCCGGCTGCCGCAGCAGGTCGACGCCGCGCTGCACGATGCCGAGTCCGCGCATCCGGTCGGACGGCCGGACCCGGCCGCCCTCCGGCTCGGTCTCCGGCTCGGCGCGGAAGCGCCACTGCATCCGGTAGCGGGCGTTCAGCGGCGGCTCGTCGGTCGCCCAGTCGAAGATCGCCCGGTCGCCCTCGTCCCGCCGGGTCACCGCCGTGCGCAGCGGCCCCTCCTCCGCCGAGAGCGAGGTCTCCGCGCCCCAGACCTGGGGGTCCAGCGCCACCGGCAGATCCAGGCGTACGGCGAGGTGCCGGGTCGGTACGCGGACCGCCCGCTGGAACCAGGGGCCCCACTTGTCCCGTCCGACGGTGTACGCGTACTCGATGGTGGCGCGGCGACCCGGGTAGAGCGGGAAGCGGCGGTCGGCGTTCTCGAAGAGCAGCCAGATCTCCTTGAAGGCGTCCCGGTCGTGCTTGGCCCGCCAGTGCATGGCCTCCCGCTCGCCGGACTCCTCGCGGAATGCGCTCAGTTGAAGTTCGGCGAAGGTGAGCGGGTGCTCCCGGTGGTGCCGGTTGGAGCGGCCCGGGTCGTTCGGGTAGCGGTCGACGGCGATCCGGACGAGGTAGCGGGTGACCGGTTCGGTGCCGGCGTTGTACAGCTCTCGACGGATGACGCAGTGGTAGGAGTCGTCGGTGTGCGTGAGGATGGCCGTCTCGCGTTCGACGATGAGTCCGGTGCCCGGCGGCATCCACTGGCCGGGGAGGACGGGTTCCCGGTGGTGGCGCTCGGCGCGGGCGTGACGCAGGTCGTCGTACTCCCGGAACCGCTGCCAGATCGCGCCGCTGGCCTCCAGGACGGCCTCGGCGCGCCGGGCGAAGTCCTCGGTGGGTCGGTGCCGCCGCCCCTCCACGTGGCTGACGTAGGACGGGTCGAAGCCCATCAGGGTGGCGAGTTGTTTCTTGGACAGCCCCCGCTCCGTCCGGTGCCGTGCGAGTTCGGCGGCGAACGAGTCGGCAGCCCGATCGAGCGGTGAGGTCGTCATCAGCTTCCTCGTGGCCGGGTGCATCAAGTTTCACGTTGCGTGGCCGATCACGCACACAACTGGCACCTTCTCGACAGGACCCTTGACCGGTGAGCGTTTTCTACCGATACTGCCCCGAGTCTCCGGTACGACACTCAGCGTGACCGCCGACCGTCGAGTGATCCGAGCCTCTCGCTTTCCCCCTCTTTCCGGGTTCCCCGCGCAGCCGAAGTGTGGTTAGGCTAGCCTTAGTTTGGCCATCGGGGTCTCGGACGGGGGGTGGAACAGGTGACAGCCGTGCTGCCCGTCCACGCCGCCTCGGCCGCGCCGCTGGCCCCGGTCACCGCCACTCTGCGGGCCATGTTCGGCACCGACGCGCTGCCCGGCCTGGCTGCTGGGCTGGTCGTGCCGGACGAGGCGGGTTGGGCCCCGGCGACGACGCTGACCAGTGGTGCCCAGGTGCCGGAGCTGCTCGACTCGGCCGTCCGCCTCTGGGGTGGTACGCCGCACGCCTCCGCCGCGGTCGCCTGGAAGGCGTACAGCTACTGGGCGGCGCTGCCGGTGGTGCTCGGCTGGGCCGTCGCCCGACGGGTGCCGCTGCTCGACGCCGACGCCGCCCTCGTGCACTTCGCCGACCCGCGCACCCTGATCACGCTGGGTCTGCGCCCGTCCACCCCGATCGCGGTCCTGCCCAACGACCCGCTGGCCCTGTCCGGGCTGCCCCAGGTCCGGGTACTCGCCGACGAGCAGGCCCTGCTGACCGCACTGCGCGGCACGCTGCTGGACGCGCACCTGTCGCCGGTGATCGCCGCCATCCAGGGCGAGGTCCGGATCGGCACGCGTACGCTGCTCGGCTCGGTGGCCTCCGGCATCGCGCACGGGGTGCTGCGGGCGGCCGACAGCCTGCCCGGCTCGGCGGTCGAGGCGGTGGACACCCTGCTCGGCGCGCTCGACCTGGCCGACCTGGTGGAGCTGGTGCCGGGCCGCAACGGCGAACCGACCGTGCAGCGCCGCACCTGCTGCCTGGCCTTCACCCTGCCCTCGCCGAAGGTCTGCCAGGGCTGCTGCATCCGCAGCTCCTGATCCTCAGTCACTCCCCGACCAGCGGCCGGACGTCCCAGAGCCACACCCCGCCGGTGTACGTGGGCTCCACGCCGGTCAGTGCGGTCATCCCGGTACGCAGCGCCTCGGCCTGCTCGTGCGGGCCGAGGACCACCGCGCCGGCCCGCCAGTACCGCAGGTCCTCGACCGCCTCCTGCCGGTCCCGCGCGGTGATCTGCGGCACCTCCCCGGTCCGCCGGATCGCGCCGAAGAAGGTGCTGGTGGGGCGCGGCGGCGCGGTGAACAGCGCGACCCCATCCCGGCCGGGCCGGGTGTCGGGGCCGAGGAAGTAGCCACGGGCGATCGGCATCTGCAACCGGGTCTGCGCCGACCAGCGCAGCGGCTCGGCGTACTCGGTGTCGGGCAGCGGCAGGGTCACCAGGCTGCGCCCGCCGGCGAGATAGGGGCGCCAGGCTCCGGAGGTGACGAACTCCGGGGTCGGTTCGAGACGCTTGGTCGGCAGCGGGGTGGGCAACACCGGCACCAGGGCCATCGCCAGCACGGTCGCCGTGCCGAACCGGATCTGGGTACGCCGGTCCGGGTGACGGGCGGCGACCTGCCGGACCCGTTCGGCACCGTAGGCGAGCAACAGCCCGACGATCGGCGTGATCGCCAGCGACCAGCGGGTCGGTACCACCGAGTGCAGCACCGGCAGGTCCTCCAGCGCGGCCCAGGGGCCGGGTATCCCGGTGCCCCGGCCGTCGAAGCGGATCTCCCGCCCGAGCGAGAGCACCGCGAAGATCAGTCCCAGCCCGGCCAGCGCGATCACCACCGGGTTGCGCCGCAGCCACCACACCACCGCCGACACCAGGATCATCAGCGGCCAACCGAAGAAGGCGTTCTCCTCGGTGGGGTTCTTGACCAGTCGGGCCGCGCTGAGCGCCTCGCCACCCACCGACTCCCGGGCGTAGGTGAAGAACGAGGCGAGGTCGGTGGAGTAGCCCCGGATCAGCCAGGACAGGCCGTTGTACGCGCCGGGCCCGAAGAACTGGACGTAGAGCGGGTACGCCAGCAGCGCGAGCGCGATCGCGGCGGCGACGCCGAGTCCGGCGAGGAAGGGGCGGGTCCGCCGACGCAGGTCGGGCCGGGCGACGGCCAGCACCACGACGACCACGCCGAGACCGATCGCGGTCATCAGCAGGATCTCCAGGTTCAGGAACGCCTGCCAGACGATCACCAGGGCGAGCAGGACGCCGTTGCGCAGCCAGCGGCCGGGCTCGGCGAGCCGCACGGTACGCCAGACGATCAGCGGCACCACGAACTGGGACACGATGTTCGGGTGCGCATTGGCGTGCGAGACCATCGCCGGGGCGTACGCGCAGAAGGCGGCCCCCAGCCAGGCCGGGCCGCGCGAGCCGACGAGGACCCGGGAGAGTACGAAGTACCAGGCGGTGGCCGTGGCGATCATCCCGAGCGTGAGGAAGAGCAGGAACGACGTACGGGTACCGAACAGCAGTGTCACCGGCGTCATCGGCAATGAAACGGATAAGACCGAGGTATTTGCCATCAAATTGACGGATTCCGGCACGTTCATCCGATCCGACGAGAACGGGTACGCGAATTCCGTCACCACCCGCGCACCGTGGGCCATCATCCACTGAAATTGGGCCATATCGGTCTGGTTGTCGCGAATGCCGTCGGCCGGGTTGAGCCACATCCGGGCGGTGACCCAGAAGCCGAGCGCCGTGAAGCTCATCACGGCGACGACGTCCTTCCACCGCCCTGAGCTGGGCCGATGACCGTCGTCCGGCGGCCCGACCGGCACCCCTGGCGCCTCGGACTCGTCGGCGGAGCGGCCCGATTCAGGAGTAGTCATGGTAATTCGGAGCGTAGTCGGCGTATCGGGCCGTCGTGCGGCCTTCAGGCCACTGGCGTAACATCTCCCGAGTTCGCTGACCACCACCGATCGTGCAGCTACCCGACCGTAATTCGGCCACCACGGGCCCCGATATTCCCGCCCTCCAGGCGGATGGTTCACTCAGTCGGTCCTGGCGCGGGGTCGAGTCATATCGTGAGGAATCGACGCATGGCAGAAATCACTGGGGATCAGCGCGTGCAGTCCGAGGTTCTGGAGGGCCTCGCCACCGCGGTCAACCACCGACGCTGGTTCGTCGAGCTGGCCGTGCCTTACCTCGGCGACAACCCGATCGAGATCGGCAGCGGGCTCGGCGACTACGCACTGGAGTGGGCGGAGCACTTCCCCCGCTTCACCGCCACCGAGGCCGACCCGGACCGGCTGGTCGCGCTCAAGGAGCGCCTGGCCGACCAGCCGTCCATCGAGGTACGCCAGATGCTGCTGCCCAACACGGAGCGGGGCGACTACAGCGCGGCGGTGTCGTACAACGTGCTGGAGCACATCGAGGACCACGTCGAGGCGCTGCGCACCATGGGCCAGTTGGTCCGCCCGGGCGGAGCGGTGGTCATCATCGTCCCGGCGTTCCAGTTCGCGATGAGCCCGGCCGACATCGCCACCGGCCACGTACGCCGCTACACCAAGAAGACGCTCTCCGCCGCGATGACCGAGGCTGGCCTGCGGGTGGAGAAGATCCACTACGCGAACGCGCTCGGCCTGATCGGCTACTTCATGGCCACCAAGGTCTTCCGGCTGATGCCGAAGGAGGGCCCGATGGTGAAGGTCTACGACACCCTCGTCCTCCCCGCCACCAAGGCCGCCGAGCAGATCGCCCGCCCACCCTTCGGCCAGTCCGTCTTCGCCGTAGCCCGCACCCCCGCCTAACGCTGTCCCCCTCCCCCCCACCCCCGGGCCTCCCGCCCGGGCGGGTTCGCCGCGTTGATCAAGAAGTTTGTGCCGTGCCCGGGCGGGATCGGCGACCAAAACCTCTTGATCAACGCGGCATCGTCGGCGGGGTGGGGTCAGGCGGTGATCTGGTAGGTGGGGCGGATGGTGGCCCGGGCGAGGGTGTGGAAGGCCAGGTTGAAGCCGACGTAGGCCGGTGAGGCGTCCGGCGTCAGGTCCAGGCTCTCCACGTCGAGGGCGTGCACCGCGAAGACGTACCGGTGCGGCCGGTCACCGGCCGGCGGCGCGGCACCGCCGAACCCCTGCACGCCGTAGTCGTTCCGGACGCTGAACGCCCCCCGCAGGTCGCCCTCGGCGACGCCACGCGGCAACTCGGTCACATCCGCCGGGAGGTTGACCAGCACCCAGTGCCAGAACCCGCTGCCGGTCGGTGCGTCCGGGTCGAAACAGGTCACCACGAAGCCCTTGGTCTCCGCCGGGAAACCCGACCAGGCCAGGTGCGGCGACACGTTGTCCCCACCGGTGCTGTCATGGGCGTGCGCCGCGTCCATCGGCTCACCGTTGTGCACGTCGTCGCTGGTCAGCGTGAACGAGGCGACGGTCGGCAGCAGCTCGTACGGGTCCGGGGCGATGGGTCGTTCCAGGGTCATCGACACAGGTCCTTCCGGTGGAAGTGGTGTTCTGCGTCCCCCTTCATACCCTGTCGCGCGGTGCCAACCGGGAAAACGCGAGGTGTCCGCCGTAACCGAAGGCCGCTCACGCGGGTTGTCAGCCTGGCACCCATCGAGCGAGGGAGATCCGTGGCTGGCATCTGGCGCGACTTCGTCACCGCAGCCGTCGACTCCGTACGCGAGCGCGACGATCAGCCCCGACCCGACGAACGCCGCCGGGCCCTGGACCGACTCGCCACCGAGAAGATCCGCGAGAACCAGCAGGTACGCCCACCGAAGCGCTGAGTCCCCGACAGGTCACGACGCTCTCGCCGCCTCGACGACCACCGCCCCCCACTCCCGCCCCCACACCGCCACCCGCCCCGCCCCGCCCCGCCCCGACGATCATGGAGTTGCGGCAGGGACAAAGCGGGGCATTCAGGCGCTTTTCGCGTGCCACATGTCCATGATCGCGGCGGGCATGCCCAGGATGCGGCAGGTGGTGCGGCGCGTGGACGGGTGCGGGCGCGGGTGCGGGTGCGGGTGACCGCGGCTGGGGAGCGGAGGGTGTGGGATTCGAACCCACGAAGACATCGCTGCCTTACCGGTTTTCAAGACCAGCGCCATCGGCCACTAGGCGAACCCTCCCGGTGCCGCGCGCGGCGCGGCCGTGCATAGTCTGCCACGTCCGGCAGATCGGCGAAGGGGCGAGCCACCCCGTCCGTGTGACCGTCGCGGCGGTCTGTCGAGCGACTCCACTGTGCTCCACCGACACGGATTTCGCCGGTCCGGGGCGTGGCCGGGGCGTGGAACGGCGCAACGATCGGGTAAGACTGGGCCATGCGCGCGATCGTGATTGCCGAGCCCGGTGGGCCAGAGGTGCTGAGCTGGGACGAGGTGCCCGACCCGGAACCAGGATCGGGCGAGGTGATCGTCGACGTGCGGGCCACGGCGGTGAACCGGGCGGATCTGCTGCAACGGCAGGGGCACTATCCGCCGCCGCCGGGTGCGCCCGCGTACCCGGGACTGGAATGTTCGGGCGTGGTGAGCGCCATCGGGGCGGACGTCACCGGGTGGCGGGTCGGTGCCCAGGTCTGTGCGTTGCTGGCCGGCGGCGGGTACGCGGAGCGGGTGGCCGTGCCGGCGGTGCAGCTGCTGCCGGTGCCGGTGGGGGTCGACCTGGTCGATGCCGCCGCGCTGCCCGAGGTGGCGTGCACGGTCTGGTCGAACGTGGTGCAGGTGGCTCGGCTGTCGGCGGGCGAGACGCTGCTGGTGCACGGTGGTGGCAGCGGTATCGGCACGTTCGCGATCCAGCTCGGCACCGCGCTCGGCGCCACGGTGGTGGCGACCGCGCGGGCGGCGAAGCATCCCCGGCTGCGCGAGCTGGGCGCGGTGCACCTGGTCGACTACCGGGAGCAGGATTTCGTCGAGGAGGTCCGGCGGGTCACCGACGGGCGGGGCGCGGACGTCGTGCTCGACATCATGGGCGCGTCCTACCTCGGCCGGAACGTGGCGGCGCTGGCTCCGGACGGGCGGCTGGTGGTGATCGGGATGCAGGGTGGCCGCAAGGCCGAGCTGGACCTGGGCGCGCTGCTGGCCAAGCGGGGCACGGTGGCGGCGACCGCGCTGCGCGCCCGCCCGCTGGACCAGAAGGCCGCCATCGTGCAGGGGGTACGCGACGAGGTCTGGCCGCTGGTCGAGGCGGACCGGGTCCGTCCGGTCGTGGACCGGCGGCTGCCGATCACCGAGGTGGCGCAGGCGCACCGGCTGGTCGAGTCGAACGAGCACCTCGGCAAGGTGCTGCTCACCGTCGGCTAGTGCGGTGTCCAGGAACGTTGGCGGTGTCGCGGCGAGGTTCCGGCGGCGATCCGGCAAGGCGGAGGCTGGCCCGGATACCGGTGTTGCATCCGGGCCAGCCTCCAACGCCGCCGGGCGCCGTTTGAACCCGGCGCGGCCCGGTGAACGTTTCTGGACACCGCACTAGATCGAGTCGCGCCCCGGCAGCGTCAGTCGGGGGCCGGGGCCCTCCGCGGCGAGCCGGTCGTCCATGTTGTTGAGCGCGCAGCGCTGGAGCGACAGGCACCCGCAGCCGACACAGCCGTCGAGGTCGTCGCGGAGCTTGCTCAGCAGTTTGATCTTCTCGTCCAGCCGGTCCCGCCAGACGGCGGAGAGCTGGGTCCAGTCCTCGGCGGTCGGCGTGCGCGAGGCGGGCAGCGAGTCGAGGGCGGCCCGGATGTCGTCCAGCGAGATGCCGACCTGCTGCGAGATCCGGACGAACGCCACCCGGCGCAGCTCGCCCCGGTGGTAGCGGCGCTGGTTGCCACCGGTGCGGTCGGCCCGGATCAACCCCATCCGCTCGTAGTAGCGCAGCGCCGACTGCGCCACGCCGCTGCGCGCGGAGAGCTGACCGATGGTGAGGGCTTCCTGCATCACACCGCCTTGAATTGAACCTGACTTCAACTTGCAGAGTATCCGCATGACTACTCTCGCCACCACCGCCCGGGTCGCCGAGGCCGCCGCGCCGCTCGACGGCCGGTCGCCGGTCGCACCGCTGCTGGAGCGGATCCGCGCCGGCCGTGCGTTCGGCGCCAACGTCCACTCGACCGTCGACGTGCTCTGGGTGCTCTACGACCGGGTCCTCCGGATCACCCCGGACACAGTCGACGACCCGGCTCGGGACCGTTTCCTGCTCTCGAAGGGACACGCGGTCGCCGGCTACTACGCGGTGCTCGCCGCCAAGGGTTTCGTGCCGCTCGACTGGCTGGACGACCAGGGCGGGCCGGAGAGTCGACTCGGCGACCATCCGGACCGGACGCTGGTCCCCGGGGTCGAGATCGGCTCCGGTTCGCTCGGGCACGGTCTCGGGCTGGCCGTCGGGACCGCGCTCGGGCTGCGCGCCCAGGGGCTGCTCGACACCCGGGTGTACGCCCTGCTCGGCGACGCCGAGCTGGACGAGGGCTCCAACCACGAGGCGATCGCGTACGCGGGCGCGACCGGCCTGCCGAACCTGACCGCGATCGTGGTCGACAACTCCTCCGCCACCCACGGCTGGCCCGGTGGCGTGGCCACCCGGTTCACGGTGAACGGGTGGACCGCCGCCACGGTCGACGGACGGGACCACGACGCGCTGCACACCGCCCTGACCGGGCACCACGGACACCGG
The DNA here is from genome assembly GCF_040296095.1 of Micromonospora sp. NPDC002389. Classification (NCBI taxonomy): domain Bacteria; kingdom Bacillati; phylum Actinomycetota; class Actinomycetes; order Micromonosporales; family Micromonosporaceae; genus Micromonospora; species Micromonospora sp. NPDC002389. The sequence goes on along the minus strand of NZ_JBEOWP010000011.1, from coordinate 237,951 downwards.
CCGCACGTCGTCGTCGCGGTCGTCGAGAGCGGGGAGTAGCCATGCGGGACAGTTTCATCGAGACCACCACGCACCTGCTGGCCGAGGATCCGCGTACCGCCCTGGTGCTCGCCGACATCTCCGCCGACGCGTTCGCCCCGGCCGCCCGGCGGCACCCCGACCGGGTGCTCAACGTCGGCATCCGTGAGCAGTTGATGCTCGGGGTGGCCGGTGGGCTGGCGCTGACCGGGCTACGGCCGATCGTGCACAGCTACGCACCGTTCCTGGTGGAGCGGGCGTACGAGCAGATCAAGCTCGACCTCGACCACCAGGCGGCGCACGCGGTGCTGGTCAGCGTGGGCGCGTCGTACGACCGGGCGGCTGCCGGGCGCACCCACCTGAGCCCGGCCGACGTCGCGCTCTTCGACACCCTGTCCGGCTGGACGGTGCACGTGCCGGGGCACCCAGCCGAGGTGCCCGGTCTGCTGCGCGCCACGGTCGCCGGGGACACCTCGGCGTACCTGCGGTTGTCGACGCTGCGCAACGAGCGACCGTACGCCGGCGACGGGGAGCTGGTGGTGGTCCGCGACGCCGGACCCGGCGCGCCGCTGCTGGTCGCGGTCGGCCCGGTGCTGGACGCGGCGGTGGCAGCCGCAGCGGATCTGCCCGTCACCGTGGCGTACACCCACCGGCCGCGCCCGTTCGACACCGCCGGCCTGCGGGCGCTCGCCGGCACCGAGGTGATCCTGGTCGAGCCCTACCTGGCGGGCACCTCGACCCGGGTGGTCACAGCGGCACTTGCGCACCGGCCGCACCGGCTCCTCGCACTCGGCGTGGGACGCGACGAGCTGCGCCGCTACGGCTCGGCCGACGACCACACCCGCTGGCACGGGCTGGACGCGGCGGGCCTGCACCGGGCGCTGACCGGGTTCCTGTCCCCGGCTCTGGTCTGAGGACCGCCGTCGCCCGCGCCCGGCGGGAGATCCCGTCGTCCTCGCCCCGGCGGCCGCGTCAGGCGGCGGGACCGCTCCCGGGGCGGCGGCGGGTCCGTTCGCGGCCGAGGATCCAGATCGCCTCGACGCCGTCCCGCCAGGTGATCTTCTTGCCCTCCTCGCGGCCCCGGGCCCGGTAACTGATCGGCACCTCGTACGGCCGGATCCGGCGGCGCAGCAGCTTGCCGGTCACCTCGGCCTCCATGCCGAAGCCCCGGGACCGCACGTCGAGCGAGCGGTAGAGCTCCACCGGCATCAGCTTGAAGCAGGTCTCCAGGTCGCCGATGTAGGAGTTGAACATCACGTTGGCCGCCATCGTGACGCCCTTGTTCCCCATCACGTACCAGAAGCTGTAGGCGCTGTGGCTGCCGAAGGTCCGATTGCCGTAGACCACGGTCGCCCGGCCGTCGAGCACCGGGGCGAGCAGCTTGGGGATGTCCTGTGGGTCGTACTCCAGGTCCGCGTCGAGGATGACCATGTATTCGCCTTCGGCGCTGGCGACCGCCGTCCGGATGGCCGCGCCCTTGCCGGCGTTGCGCTGATGCGTGATCACCCGCAGCCGCGCGTCGTCGGCCCGACCCAGGATCTCCCCGGTGCCGTCGCGGCTACCGTCATCGACCACCACGAGTTCGATCTCGCACGGGTACTCGACCGCCAGCGCCTGCTTGAGCGCATCCGCGATGCGCTCTTCCTCGTTGTAGACCGGCATGAGGATCGACAGCTTCACGGGAATCTCCACGAGGGCGGCAGTGTGTCGGCCATAGCGTAGCCCCGGCAGATCGATCTCGTGGTAGCGACCGCCTCAGCGGATCGAGCGTCGGGCACCCCGGCCGATGGTGTTTACTTCCGGCCATGTCGGCCGCCGGCTTCCCGTTCGTCCTCGCCCCCGTCGTCGCCGTCGTGCTGGCAACGGTGGCGTTGCGGCCACGGTCCGCGCGCCACACCGCGCCACGGCGGCTGGCGGTAATCCGAGCGAGTCTCGCCGTCGGCGCTTTCGCGGTGCTGACCGTCGAGGTGCTGGGTGCACTGGGCAGGTTGACCGCGCCCGCGTTCGGCGTGGCGTGGCTGCTCTTTCTCGCGGTTGCCGGGGTCGCCGCCGCGCGGCGGCGGGCGGCCACCACGACCCGCCGGACCCAGGAGGCGGATCGCCGTACCTCCGGCGGCGCGACCGGGTCGGTCGGCGGTCGGCCCGCCGCGCCGTCGTCGGCGAGTGTCCTCGCCGGAGCGTCGGACACTCCGGCCGCGGTCGGTACGGTCACCGCGGTCGACCCGGCCACGACGTCCGGCCCGGTCGGCCCACCAGCGGCGGCGGGCTGGCGCGCGTCGGTCACCGACTTCTGGCGTACGGCGAGTCGCGGCGAGCGGGTGCTGGCCGGTACGGTCGCCGGGCTGCTCCTGGTCGAGCTGCTGATCGCCCTGCTCGCCGCGCCGAACAACTTCGACTCGCAGACCTACCACCTGCCCAAGGTGGAGCGTTGGGTGGCGCAGGGCGACCTGTCGCTCTGGGCGACCGCGATCCACCGGCAGGTCACCATCCCGCCGGGTGCCGAGTACCTGCTGTTGCACCTGCGCCTGTTCACCGGCGACGACGCGCTTCACCACCTGGTGCAGTGGGCCGCCGGGGTGCTCTGCCTGATCGCGGTCGCCCGGGTGACCGCGCAGCTCGGCGGCGCCCGCCGGGCCCAGTTGCTCACCGTGTTCGTGCTGGCCACCACGCCGATGGTGACGCTCCAGGCGACCAGCACCCAGACCGACCTGGTCTGCGCCGCCTGGGTGGTGTGCGCGGCCACGCTCGCACTGGACGGGCTGCGTCACCGCGCCGGCTTCGGCGAGTTGCTGGCGCTCGGGGCGGCCACCGGACTGACCGCCGTGACCAAGACCAGCGGCCTGCTCGCGGTCGGCCCGCTGCTGGTGCTCTGGGGACTGGGCCAGCTCCGCCTGGCGTACCTGAAGCGGTCGGGCGCGGGCCGTCGGCTCCCGGTCGGCCCGACCGCCCGGACGGTCGGAGCCTCGGCGTTGATCCTGCTGGTCGCCGCCACCGTGGTCGGCCCCTTCCTGGGCCGGGTGTACGCCGAGTTCGGCCACCCGCTCGGGCCGGAGCGGCTGCGCGAGTCGGTGCCGATGGAGCGGCACGACCCGCTGTCGGTGGTGGTGAACGCGCTCCGCATCGGACACACCGCGCTGGACACCCCGCTGGCCCCGCTGCGGGACGCCTCCGCTGCGGCGATCATCGGCGTGGCCGGGCTGCTCGGGGTGGACCCGCAGGACCGGGCGATCACGTTCGGGCGGGAGGTCTTCCCGGTGCCGTCCTGGTATCCGGACGAGGACCGGGTGGCCTTCCCGCTGGCCGGTGCGCTGGTGCTGGTCGGTGTCGTGGCGGCGCTGCGCCGTCCGGCGCGGGTCAGCCCGGAGACGGCCGGTGCGCTGCGCGCGTACGCACTGGTGGTGGTGGTCGCGGTGGCGCTGCACACCACGATGATCAAGTGGCAGCCCTGGGGCAACCGGCTGATCCTCTATGCCCTGGCCGCTTCGGTGCCGTTGGCCGGGCTCTGGCTCGACGCCGTGCTGCGCCGTGCACGCCAGAACGCCGGTGACGGGCAGGGAGCCGGTGACGGGCAGGGTGGCCGACGGCCGATCGCCGCGACGCTCGCGGTGACGGTGCTGGCCACCTGCGCGCTGGCCGGCGTGCTCGCGGTGTCGTACGGCTTCCCGCGCCGACTGGTCGGCGAGGGCTCGGTCTTCACCACCTCCGACTGGGAGAGCCGCTTCCTACGGCGTCCGCAGTGGGCGGAGGAGTACCGCTGGGCGGCCGACGCGGTGCGCGCCGCCGACGCCCGTCGGATCGGTCTGTCCCAGCGCAACGACGACTGGGAGTACCCCTGGTGGCTGCTGCTGCGGGACGCCGACGGCGGGTCACCGGAGCTGCTGGCGCTCCAGTCGGTGCTGGACCACCGTCCGGCGGCCGATCCTGCGGAGATGGATGCGATCGTCTGCACCGGCAGCCGCCGGCTCTGCGCGGATCTCGTGCCGCCCGGCTGGCGGTTCGAGTTCCGGGAGTACGTGGGCTACGCCCTGCCGACCGATCGCTGAACCCGACGCGGTGTTCGGGGGTCCTGCGTCAGCGCGCCACGGCGGGATGCAGCGTCGTCGGCCGGGTGGCGGTGGGCGCCTCGGCCACGGTCGCCACGATCCGGGGCAGCGCGCTGCGTACCCGGGTGCGGAAGGCGTGGTTGAGCAGCGCGTCGAGCTGCCACACCTGCTTCGGGAACTGGGTGCGGATCAGGAACCGCTCACGGATCCCGTCGATCGCGGTGGCGGCCAGCTCCACCGAGTGCAACCGGGGGTCGGGGCTCCACGTGACGTGGCTCAGCTCGCGTAGCTCGGCGTTGAGGTGCAGTCGCAGGCGGTGCAGCACCGGCGTCTGCCGGGTCACCACCAGCCGTCGATGGGTGAGTAGGAGAAGGTACTCCCCGGACATCGGCCGATCGGGTCGGCCGCACCGGGTGACCAGGATGGTGGCGTCGCCGGAACCCACACAGCGACGGAACACCGGCATGTGGCGCGTGGCGGTCTGCACCGCCAGGCCGGCCTCGGAGGCGGCCGGGAGGAACGTTCGGGAGAAGACGTCCATGACCTGCCCAACGACGATGTTCGCTGGGTGACGTGGCTCACGGACATGCTTTTTGCAAATTCCACGTTACGTCTTGCACGGCCGGTCGGGACCTCCCGCAGGACTCTCCCGACGTGCCCAGCCGAGCCTCGACGCGCTCAGGCGAACTCGGTGACCAGCAGTTCGTCCAGCCACCCGGGCACGCTGGCGGCGAACTCGGCGCGACCCGGGTCGGTGGTGTCCAACGCCCGACGCCAGGACAGCGCCCGGCTGACCATGGTCACCCCGGCCGCGGCCTCGGCCAGCCGGAGCAGGGTCGGCCGGTCGCAACGGTCCGTCCACGACTCCAGGTACGCGTCGCGCAGCCGAGCCAGCGCCGGGTCCCCCGCGTCGAGACCGCTGACGTACGCGACCGACCGCAGCGTCACCAGCAGCGTGCCGAACGGGTGCGCCACCGACGCGTCACCCCAGTCGAAGAACCGGTGGCCGTCGCCGGTGACGAAGACGTTCCCGTCGTGCAGGTCGTCGTGCTGGACGGTGGGCCGGATCGGCCCCTCGGCCAGCAATCGGCACCGCTGCGCATAGTCGGGCAGCAGGGACCGCAACCGGTCGCGGGCCTCGGTGGTGAGCCCGTCCGGGGTGTCCAACAGCAGCGCCGCGTCGTCGTCGAGCAGCTCCGCGAGATGCGCCGGCAACGCCTCCGGACGATGATCGGGTACGGCGAGGCCGAGCAGTTCGTCGACGTGCGCGGCGGTAGCTCGTTGCAGGTCGGCGTACTCGGGCAGGATCCGTTCCCACCGGGCCGGGTCCGGCTCGCCGGCCAGCGCCTCGCGCAGCGTCGCGCCGCCGTGCGGCAACAGCGCCCAGCGCCGCCGGATGTCCACCGCGATCGGGTCGAGCACCCGTCCGGGAGCCAGCCGGGCCAGGGCGGCGGTCAGTGCCGTCTCGAAGCCGGTCCCCGCCGCGTTCGCCTTGAACCACACGTCACCGGCGTCGGTCGGCACCCGCCAGATCAGCGCCCACGGTCGGACGCGTGGCTCGACCGGGCCGGTGATCCGCTGCCCGGTGCGGGCGAGCGTCTCGGCCACCCACTCCCACGCGGCGGCCCGCCACGTCCGGTCGTCCCAGTCGATGTGCGGTGCGGTCGCGGCGGTCACGGGGGCACGCTAGCCCGCCCCCGGCTCGACCCGCGACGGGTTTTACGCCGTACGGATCAGAGCAGCTCGACGATGGTGGCGTTGGCCATCCCGCCGCCCTCGCACATGGTCTGTAGGCCGTACCGCACCCCGTTGTCGCGCATGTGGGCGAGCATCGTCGTCATGATCCGGGCACCGGACCCGCCGAGCGGGTGCCCGAGCGCGATGGCGCCACCCCGGGGGTTGAGCCGCTCCGGGTCCGCCTCGGTCTCCGCCAACCAGGCCAGCGGCACCGGGGCGAACGCCTCGTTCACCTCGTACACCCCGATCTCCTCGATGCCCAGCCCGGCGCGGCGCAGCGCCTTCGCGGTGGCCGGGATCGGCGCGGTGAGCATGGTGACCGGGTCGTCGGCGGCGACCACGGCGGTGTGTACCCGGGCCAGCGGGCGCAGGCCGTGCCGGCTGGCCCACTCGCTGGTGGTGACGGCGAGCGCCGCCGCGCCGTCGGAGATCTGGGAGGCCGTACCGGCGGTGACCACGCCCTCCGGGTGGAACGGGGTGGCCAGTTCGCCGAGCTTCTCCAGCGAGGTGTCCCGGCGGATGCCCTCGTCCGCGGTGAACTTCCCGCCGTCGGCCAGCGGCACCGGGGCCAGCTCGGCCTCGAACGCCCCGGCGTCCTGGGCGGCGGCGGCCTTCTCGTGGCTGGCCAGCGCGAACTCGTCGAGCTGGGTCCGGGACAGCCGCCAGCGTCGGGCGATCAGCTCGGCGCCGACGCCCTGGTTGAACGGCAGCGGCGAGTCCTCGGCGACCCCTTCGACGCCCCGGTAGCGGGCCAGGATCTGCCCGCTGAACGGCAGCCCGCCCGCCGCGCTGGAGCCCATCGGCACCCGGGTCATCGACTCGACGCCGCCGGCCACCACCAGATCGGCCTGTCCGGAGAGCACGGTGGCGGCGGCGAAGTGCAGGGCCTGCTGGCTGGAGCCGCACTGCCGGTCGACCGTGGTGCCGGGCACCGACTCGGGCCAGCCGGCCGCGAGGACGGCGTTGCGGGCGACGTTCCACGACTGCTCGCCGACCTGGGAGACGCAGCCCCAGACCACGTCGTCAACGAGCGTCGGGTCGATGCCGGTGCGTTCGGCGAGGGCACGCAGCACGTGCGCCGACAGGTCCACCGGGTGGACCGTGGCCAGGCTGCCCTTGCGCCGCCCGACCGGGGTACGCACCGCGCCGACGATAACCGCGTCACTCATGTCTACTCCCCGGTAACCTGGGCTGCTCCCGATCCTACGCCGCCGTCGCGGCGACGTCGTCGCCCGTGGGCGCTGGCGCGCCGGTCACCTGTCGCGCTGGCATGCTGGTCGGGTGACGTTCGAGACGGTCGCCCGGCAGTGGCGGGTACGCGCCGCGCTGCCGATCCTCAAACTGGCCGGCGCGGTCGGCGTACTCGCCCTGGGACTCCTGCTCGCCGACGGTGACCTGCTCCGGCCGACGCTCGGCGTACTGGCCGGCGCGGCCCTCGCCGCGTGGGGGGTACGGGACCTGGTCGCACCGGTCCGGCTCGCCGTGGACGCCGACGGCGTCACCGTGCCGACCGGGTGGTGGACCGGGCGACGACACCTGCCCTGGTCGACGATCGAGACCATCGAGGTGAACCGCCGGGCCGGGCGCGGGGTGAGTGGGCCGGTGTTGGAGATCGACACCGGCGGGTCGCTGCACCTGTTCACCCGGCAGGACCTGGACACCGACCCCGACGAGGTGGCCGACGCCCTCCGGGCCGCCCGCCCGACCGACCAGTCCGGCGGCGGGCTCAGCCGAGCAGGGTGAAGGTGCGGAACAGGGCCAGCACCAGCAGCACCACCAGCAGGAACGAGCCACCGGTGACCTGCACCAGCGTCCGGTGGGACCGGGGCGCATACGCCAGCACCAGCGCCATCAGCGCGCCGAAGACCAGACCGCCCAGGTGACCGGCGATCGAGATCTGCGGCACGGTGAACGTGAAGATCAGGTTGATCACCAGGATCGGCACGATGGCTGACGTGTCCCGACCCAGCCGACGCATGATCACGAAGGTCGCCGCGAAGAGGCCGAAGATGGCGGTGGAGGCACCGGCCGACATCTGGTTGGGCGCGCTGAACACGTACACCGCGACGTTGCCGCCGAAACCGGCGATGAAGTACAGCGCGATGAAGCGCAGTGGCCCGAGCACCGCCTCCAGGGACCGGCCGAGGACCCAGAGCGCCCACATGTTGAGCAGCAGGTGCACCACGCCGTAGTGCAGGAACATCGCGGTGACCAGGCGATACCACTGCCCCTCGGCGACACCGCCGATGCTGCCGTCGAGGAACATCGCCCGGCCGAGCACCGCACCCCACTCGGTCAGCGGGGTGCTCCCGCCGAGCAGGCCACCGAAGCCGGTGCCGCCGGCCGCCGCGTCCCCGCCCCGGTCGGAGGCGATCGAGAGCAGCATCACCACGAGGTTGATGCCGATCAGCGTCTTGGTCACGTACCCGAGCCGACCGGTCTCGCCACCACCGAAGGCGGTGCGCGCCGGGCGTACGCTCCGGCGTCCCTGCGCCACGCACTCCGGGCACTGGAACCCGACCGACGCCTCGTTCATGCAGTCCGGGCAGATCGACCGGTCGCACCGGGTGCACCGGACGTACGTCTCCCGGCCCGGGTGGCGGTAACAGACCGGTGTGGTCGGCGGGGATTCGCTCACCGGGTGACCCAGGTGCCCGAGCGCTCAGTCATGCGAGCAAAGGTACCTCGGACCACCGATGGGACGGGTCAGGCGACCGTACGGCCGGTCGGTGCCCGCCGCGCCCAGGCCCGGGCGGCGGGCACCACCTGTGGCGGCCGGTGTCAGGCCGACTGCCGCTCGATCTCGACGCGCTCGATGACCACGTCCTGCAGCGGACGGTCGCTCGGGCCGGTCGGCGTGTTGGCGATCGAGTCGATCACCTTCGCGGACTGCTCGTCGGCCACCGCACCGAAGATGGTGTGCCGGTTGTTCAGGTGCGGGGTCGGCGAGACCGTGATGAAGAACTGCGAGCCGTTGGTGCCCGGCCCGGCGTTCGCCATCGCCAGCAGGTACGGCCGGTCGAACCGCAGCTCGGGGTGGAACTCGTCGGCGAAGGTGTAGCCCGGACCACCGCGACCGGTGCCGGTCGGGTCACCCATCTGGACCATGAAGCCGCTGATCACGCGGTGCGAGATGGTGCCGTCGTAGTACGGCCCGTTGCCCGGCTTGCCGGTCCGCGGGTCGGTGTACTCACGCGTGCCCTCGGCCAGGTCGACGAAGTTGCGAACCGTCTTCGGCGCGTGGTTGGGGAAGAGCTCCAGCCGGATCGGGCCGGCGTTGGTGTGCAAGGTGGCGTAGACAGCCTCGGCCACGGGTACTCCTTATTCGTTGGTCAGTTCCTTGCGGATCCTCCCATGTGCCCGATCTGGACATGCGGAGGCATCCGAAGGTGGAGGATGAGACGAAGCAACTCCCAGGAGGTGGGACCGTGTTTGGAATCGGGCGCCGCAGGACTGAGGGGCAGTTGGCCCGGGCCGAGCTCAATCGGGGGATCGGTCACCTGAGGCTGGCCGCCACGCACGCGGCGAAGGGAGCCGGGTCCACTGTCGGCCCGCGGGTCCAGACGGCCCGCGACGCGGTGGCACCGACCGCGGTGCTGGTCCGGGACCGCACCGCGAGCGGCCTCGCCACCACGGCCGCCGCGATGGCACCCCTGGCCCTGGCCGTGCGTCACGCACAGGCCGAGGCCGCCGGTCGGGCCGCGTCAGGCAAGAAGGTCGTCGCCAAGCAGGCCGCGGCCGCCAGGAAGGTCAAGGCGAAGAACATGAAGAAGATGAAGCGGAAGAAGTCCCGCCGCAGCGGGACCATGCTGGCCGGGATGCTCGCGGCCGGCGTGGTGGCCGGGCTGGCCGGTGCGATCGCCCTGCGACGCCACCGCGAGCAGCAGGAGTGGACCGAGTACGACGCGACCACGACGCTGGAGCCGATGCACGAGGAGGTGGAGACCATCGAGGTGCGTACGACCGCCCCGTCGGGCGTCGCGAAGGCGTCGACCGGAGCCGGCAGCTCGACGGTGGTCTCCGGTGACAGCGCGTCGACCACTGCGCCGCCGAAGCCCTCCCCGGTGACGCCGACGGACAAGGTGCCGTCGGTCGCCGAGGGTGCCCGGACCACGAGCGGTCGTCCCGCCGACGACCTCACCACCGCCCTGAGCAAGGCGCCCAGCAAGTCCAACGGGCGCGCCTGATTTCGCGGTCCCGCCTCCGCCCCGCCATCTCGGCGGGGCGGGCGGGCTGCGGGTTCAGAGCCAGTCGTTGCGGCGGAACCACCGGTAGAGCGTCAGCGAGATGGTGAGCATCAACGCCAGCACCACCGGGTAGCCGTACACGATCTTCAGCTCGGGCATGAACTCGAAGTTCATGCCGTATATCCCGGCGATCGCCGTCCACACCGCCGCGATGGCGGCCCAGGCGGCGATCTTGCGCATGTCGTTGTTCTGGTCGACGGTCACCTGGGCCAGTCGGGCCTGCAGGATCGAGTTCAACAGATCGTCGTACGAGTTGACCTGCTCGACGGTGCGGCTGAGGTGGTCCTGCACGTCGCGGAAGTAGCGACGGACCTCCTTGGGCACCTCGCGGCTCATCTGGGCGGTGAGCGCGAGCAACGGCCGCTGCAACGGCATCACCGCCCGCTTGAACTCCACCAGCTCCCGCTTCATCTGATAGATCCGCTGGATCCGGCCGCTGGCCTGCCGGTCGAAGACCTCCGTCTCCAGCACGTCCATGTCGTCTTCAAGCTGGTCGGCGACCTCCAGGTACAGGTCGACCACCCGGTCCGTGATCGCGTACGCGACCGCCCAGGGGCCGTGCAGCAGCAGCTCCCGCCGCGCCTCCAACTCCTCGCGGACCGGTGCCAGCCGGCAGGCGTCACCGTGCCGGACGCTGATCAGGAAGTGCGGGCCGATGAAGAGCATCACCTGCCCGGTCTCCACCACGTCGGTCTTCTCGGTCAGCTCGGTGTGCTCGCAGTAGCGCGCGGTGCGCAGCACCAGGAAGCTGACCTCGCCGAAGCGCTCCAGCTTGGGCCGTTGGTGCGCCTTGACCGCATCCTCCACGGCCAACTCGTGCAGCCCGTACGTGGCGGCGATCTCGCTCATCTCGGCCAGGTCCGGCTCGTGCAGACCGAGCCAGACGAAGCCGTTCTCGGCGCGCCGTGCCTCGGCGAGCGCTTCGGCGTAGCCGCAGTCGCCGCCCTGCCGTCGCCCGTCGAGATAGAGCGCGCAGTCCACCACGGCGCTGCGTCGAGGACCCGCCGGGGCCTCCACCCGCTGGGAGCCGTCCGGGTTGAGCCGGCGGGTCACCGCGCGTACCGGTGACCAGGCACGGGATCGCGGCGACCGGGCGAGCGGCGGCGGGACCGGCTGGGCGTCGGTCTGGTCACCGCCGGTGGAGGCGGTCCCCTCCCGCTGCATCCGCTCCGTCATCACGCCCCCCGTCCGCGCTCGGCTGCGGCTTGCAGGGTACGCCGCCGTACCGATCATGGCGGTGGCGCGGCGGCGGAGGGGTGGCGCCGGACGGGCCGGATCGCATCGGGGGGTGAGGGGGCGATCCGGCCCGCCCGGCGCCGTGGGGGCGGGGGGTTGTGCTGACCGCGTCACACCACAGTGCGGGCGGCCGGGCCGCACCCCGACATCGGCGTCACGGCGGCCGGAACCGGCGTGACCTGCACTACATGTGGTGAAGGACGCTCGCAGCATTGTGGGCCGCCAGCCGCCACAGCGGGAGTCCCGGGCACGCCGGTATCGCCGTTCTGTCGGAAACCCGACAGATTTTCAGCCTCGGACCGCCTCCATCGCCTCGGCCAGGCGTCGGACTCCCTCGTCGATGCGGTCGGCGGTCACCGCCGAGTACGCCAGGCGAAGCGCGTGCTGGCCACCGTCCACCACGAAGTCGCTGCCCTTGACCACCGCGACGCCGCGCTCGGCCGCCGCTGGGGCGAGCTTGTCGACGAGGACGTCCTCGGGCAACTCGACCCAGAGGAAGTAGCCGCCGTCCGGCTCCACGAAACGGGCCTCGGGGATGTGCCGCCGCAACGACTCGGCCAGCGCACCGGCCCGCTCGCCGAGCGCCGCCCGGACCGTCTCGATCGACCGGGCGATGTCGCCGGAGACGCAGAACTGGTGCACGATCGCCTGCGCCACCATGCCCGGCGAGATGTAGAGGTTGGTGGCCTTCTTCGCGATGTCGGCGATCAGGTCGGCCGGACCGACCAGGTAGCCCACCCGGACGCCGGGGCAGACCGTCTTGGTGAAGCTGGAGGCGTGCACCACGACATTCCGGGTGTCCAGCGACAGCATCGACGGCAGCGGCTCGCCTCGGAACCGGACGTCGGCGTACGGGTCGTCCTCGAAGATCGTGAAGCCGTACTCGGCGGCCAGGTCGAGCAGCTCACGCCGCTTGTCCTCGGAGAGCGTCACGCCGGCCGGGTTCTGGTAGTTCGGGATCACGTGCGCCAGGCGCGGCCGCACCCCGGACTCCAGCAGCTTGCGCAGCTCGGCGGTGTCCAGACCGTCCGGCTGGATGGTGACGCCGTGCACCTCGGCACCCATCCGCTGGAGGTTGAGCAGGGTCCGGTCGTAGGTCGGCCGCTCCACCACCACCGCGTCACCGGACCGGACCAGGTGGTCGAAGAGGAAGGCGTCGGCCTGCAACGAACCGTTGGTGATCAGCACCTGCTCGGCCGTGACCCCGTGCTTCTCCGCGATCCACTGCCGCAGCGGCAGGTAGCCGACGGAGGTGCCGTACGCGGTCACCCCGGCGGGATCGGCGTCGAACGCGCGGACGGCGGCGGCCTTGAGCCCTTCGACATCGACGATGTCCAGAGAGGGGGCGCCACGGGCAAAGGAGATCAGCTGCTCGGCGGTCATGGCTGTTCAGCGTACGGGCGGCGGCCGGGTGAGCGCGTACGGCACGGCGATGTCCGCATCCTGAGCCACCGAGTCGGGTGAACCGGTGCGGACCGGGCGTCCCGCCCGAGCGGACCGACCGAGTACCAGGTCAGGCCGGACGACGGATCAGGCGGCGACCGCATGGGGCGCGGCGGTGAAGGCGGGCTCGTCGGCGAGCGACCGGTCCGGGGCCTGCTGCCGGGACAGCCCGGCCACGTGCAGGCCGAGCAGGGCGATCAACTGTCCCCAGTCGAAGTAGGACCGCCAGGCGGCGATGCGGCCCCGGCGTACCCGGACCATGTCCACCACCTCCCAGGAGACGGTGCGTCCGGTGGGGGCCACCGTGCCGAACGGGGTGTGCAGCACACCGGTGTGGGTGCCGGTGAGCCGCTGCTCGACCGCCGCCCCACCGGCCGTACGCACCGAGCCGAGCAGGTCGACCCGCAGGTCCGGAAAAGCACCCGTCCAGGTACGCAGCAGGGCGGGCAACTCGACCGGCCGGACCGTCACACCCGGCATCGCGTAGTACCCGTCCCGGGCGTACAGGTCGGGGAGTCGGGCCACGTCCCGTCGCAGGAGCATGGCGTACTGCTGCTCGACCAACTGGTCCGCGCCGCGCATGTCGACCTCCTCGCGTGCGCGTCTCGGCCCGCGCCCGCACCCAGTCCATACCCCCGGTCCGACCGGTCCACACCAGTGGAGAAGTCCGCCCGAGCGGACATCGCCGCAGCTCGGACCGGCGGCTACTGTTCTTGGGGTGTCCACCGAGCCGCTGCGCTGCGCCGGAGCGCTGATCGTCCACCCCGACGGGCGCATCTTCTTCCAACGCCGCTCGCCACACCGCCGTCTCTTCCCGAACAGTTGGGACATCGTCGGCGGGCACCTCGAACCCGGCGAGACCGTCGAGCAGGCGCTGCGCCGGGAGGTCACCGAGGAGACCGGCTGGCGGGTCTCGGAGATCATCGCGCTGGTCGGCGAGTACGGATACGTCGGCGACGACGGCCTGGCCCGGGTCGAGAGCGACTGGCTGGTCCGGGTCGACGGCGACCTGACCGCACCGGTCCTGGAGGTCGGCAAGCACACCGAGTACCGCTGGCTCGGCCCGACCGACCTCGACCTGCTCGACGAGGACCGCGACGTCAACGACGGGCTGATCCGGCGGATCGCCGAGGAAGCCTTCGAACTCCTGGGTCCGACCGGTTCGTGAGCGACAGCGTCGGGCTCGCCGCGCACCGGTACGTGGCGCTGGTCGCCCCCGTCCTCGACCGGGTCGTCCGCGCGGCGATACAGGCCGGGCAGGACGGCGGCGGAGCGGAACTCAGCCAGCGGTACGGCGGCATGCCCGCCACCAGCCTCCTGGTGGAGATGCGGACCCGCCTGGCGGCCGGTGGCTCGGTCGACGGTGCCGGATTCGCCGCGATCACCCGGTACCGGGACCCGATCGCCTGTCAGCGGGCGCTGGACCGGCACGTCGCGTACGGGATGATCCACCGGCGGCCGGACGGCGGGCTCACCGCCACCGAACGCGGCAGCGCGTTCCTCGCCGAGCTGTACCAGGTGCACGCCGAGGTGACCGAGGAACTCTGGGCCGGCCACGACGACCGGGTGCAGCGGTTGGCCGAGACCGCCGGGCGGCTGCTGACCGCCGCCCTGTCGCCGCGCGGTGACGAACCGGTGCCCAGCCCCGGCGCGTTCGACGCGGTCGCCCCGCCGTACGAGCCGGACGGCACCCCGTCGGGCGTGCTGCTGCTCAACCGGCTCGGCACGCTGCGGTACCACCGGGCCGACGCGCACACCGACGCCTGGGCAGCCGCCGGGCACACTCCGGCGAGCATCGCCGAACTGACCGACGGGTCGCAGTGGCAGGCCATCGAACTGGAGACCGACCGGCGGGCGGCCGGCCCGTACACCGCGCTGACCGCCGAGGAGCGACTGACCTTCCTCGCCGACCTGGCGGCCCTGCCCGGCTGACCCCCGACAGCCGACCGACGCTCGGCGCTATTCTCCTCCGGTGAATGCCGTACGAACAGGAACTGATGTCGGCCTGGTCGGGATGGTGCTGGCGGCCGGGGCCGGGCGCCGCCTGCGCCCGTACACCGACACGCTGCCCAAGGCGCTGGTCCCGGTGGACGGCGAGATCACCATCCTCGACATCGCGCTGCGCAACCTCGCCGAGGTGGGGCTGACCGACGTCGTCGTGGTGGTCGGCTACGCGGCGGACGCGGTCCGCGAACGCCAGGCCGACCTGGAACGCCGCCACGGCGTGACGCTCACCCTCGTGCACAACGACAAGGCCGAGGAGTGGAACAACGCGTACTCGCTCTGGCTGGCCCGCGACTGGTTCGCCCGGGGCGTGCTGCTGGTCAACGGCGACACCGTGCACCCGGTGAGCATCGAGAAGACGCTGTTGGCCGAGCGCGGGCCCGGCGTACTGCTCGCGGTCGACACCCTCAAGCCGCTGGCCGAGGAGGAGATGAAGACCACCTTCGACGCCGCCGGGCAGCTCACCCGGATCACCAAGCTGATGGACCCGGCCGACGCGTACGGCGAGTACATCGGCGCGACGCTGATCGAGCCGCAGGTGGCCGGGGCGCTCGCCGACGCGCTGGAGGCGACCTGGCGACGCGACCCGAACCTGTACTACGAGGACGGATACCAGGAGTTCGCCGAGCGGGGTGGCGAGGTCCGCGCCGCGCCGATCGGTGACGTGTCCTGGGTCGAGGTCGACAACCACGACGACCTGGCCCGGGCGCGGGAGATCGCGTGCCGTTACTAGCGCGCACCGTCACCACACCGCTGTCGATCGAGGTCCGCCGAGGGGCGGTGGCCAACCTCGGCGTGCTGCTGGCCGACCGGCGGATCTCCGGCGGCGGCGACGTGGCGGTGGTGGTCGGCCCCGGACAGGGCGAGAAGATCGCCGACCTCTGCCGCCCGTCGCTCGGCTCGGCCGACATCTTCACCGTGGCCGGCGGCACCGTCGACTCCGCCAACGAGCTGGGCGACCAGCTCCGGCGCCGGCACTACGACGCGGTCGTCGGCATCGGCGGCGGCAAGACCATCGACACCGCCAAGTACGCCGCCACCCGCTACGCCATCCCGATGGTCACCGTCGCGACCAGCCTCGCCAACGACGGCATCGCCTCCCCGGTCGCGTCGCTGACCCACGAGGGCGGCAAGGGCTCGTACGGCGTGCACATCCCGATCGCCGTCCTGGTCGACCTCGACTTCGTGGAGAACGGGCCGGACCGGCAGACCCAGGCCGGCATCGGCGACGCGGTGAGCAACCTGAGCGCCTGCGCCGACTGGGAACTGGCCCACCAGGTACGCGACGAGCCGATCGACGGGCTCGCCGTGACGCTCGCCCGGACCGGGGCCGAGGCACTGGTCAACCACCCCGGCAAGATCACCGACGACGCGTTCCTCACCACGCTGGCCGAGGCGCTCATCCTCGGCGGGATCTCGATGTCGATCTGCGGTTCCAGCCGCCCGGCCAGCGGCGGCGACCACGAGATTTCACACGCCATCGACCACCTGTACCCAGGCACCGGCTCGCACGGCGAACAGGTCGGCCTGGGCGCGTTGTTCTGCACCTTCCTCCGGGGCGACCTGGAACGCTTCGGCCAGCTCAGCACCTGCCTGCACCGGCACGGCCTGGCCGTCCGGCCGGAGGAGTTGGGCCTCACCGACGAGCAGTTCGTCGAGGCGGTCGCCTTCGCGCCGCGTACCCGACCGGACCGCTACACCATCCTCGAACACCTCGCGTTGTCCGCTGACGACATCCGGACCCGGCTGGGAGACTACGTTGACGCCCTCCGTGAGCACCTTGGCTGAGCCTTCGCACCCCACGGTCGCCGACTTCCACCGGGTCAACCGGGGCGGTGGCCTGTTCAGCGAGTCGGTGAGCCAGTGGATCGGCGCCGTCTTCGCACTGGTCGCCCAGCGGCTCGGGCTGCGGCCGACCGCGTTGACCATCACCAACCTGGTGCTCGGGCTGGCCACCTCGGTCACCGTGGTCGCGCTCGCCGGGCCGGTCGCCGCCGGAGACGTACCCGCCTGGGTGGTCGGGCTGCTCGCGCTGCTCGGCTGGCAGATCGCGTACGCCCTGGACTGCGCCGACGGTCAGCTCGCCCGGGTGACCGGTCAGGGCAGCGCGGCCGGCGCCCGGGTCGACGTGCTCTGCGACGTGGCGGCCCAGATCGCCCTGGTCGCCACGCTCTCCGCGACCGCCGTGGCGCAGGTGCCGTCGACGCCCGTGTGGTTGGTGGCGGCCTTCGCGGGCACCTGGATGGTCAACCTGGTGACCTCGGTGATGCAGTCCGGCCCGAACGCGGCCAGCATGGTCACCTCCACCAGCCTGCCGGTCCGCCTGGTGAAGCTGGTGCGCGACTACGGCGCAGTGATCTTCGTGGCCGCGTTGGTGCTGGCCTTCGCCCCGGCGCTCGTGTTCTGGGTTCTCGTGGCGTTCACGGTGATCAACGGCGGGTTCCTGCTCGCGAGCATCGCCTTCTCCGCCCGCGCCTCGCTCTGACGGGCATGTAAGGAAGGGCACCTTATTAACGCCTCGTGCATAGCAAGGGCCCCCTGTTAACGCGGCCAGCCGACTCAACGCGGCCAGCCGACGGCCCGCCTGACGCGGCAGCCGACAGACCGTCGGCGCAGGAACAGCGACACCGTGCCGAGCGCGCCCCGGTCTCCAAGATCGTGCTCGATCCAGGATCGAGTGGCATCGACGCGCCGCGATAGCCACTCGATCCCCGATCGAGTGGCTATCGGGTGCTCATCACGACAGGTTGCGCTCGTCGCTTTCGAGGGAGTCGACGAGCGCGCGGCAGTCGTAGGCGCCGACGGCAGCACGGGCCTCCGATGAGGTCAGGCCCGACCAACGGGCCCGAGCGCCCCTGCGGCACGCCATCCACTCCCGCCCTGGGCGGCCCCGCTCGCCGATCATGGAGTTGCGGCTGTCGACTCATGCCGTTTTGCGCCCTTTTGGGACTGCCACGACTCCATGATCGACGCAAGAGGCGCGGGGCACGCGCGGGCATCCGTGGGGTGGGGGGTGCGGGGAGCGGGGGCGCAGGGGGCGGGGGGCGGGGGTGGTCAGCGGAGGGAGGCGTACACGTCGATGAGGCGCTTGGTGACCACCTCGGGGTGGAAGGTGCGGTCGTAGCGGGCGCGGGCGGGCCCGGCCAGGGCGGCGGCTCCGGCGGCGGCCACCGGGAGGGCGGCGGCCAGGGCCGCCGGGTCGGGCGGTACCACCCAGCCGGCCTCCCCGGCGCGGATCCCGGCCGGCAAGGCACCCGCCCGACCGGCGGAGTCAACCTGACCGACGGATCCACCGGAGCCGACCGGGCCAACGGGACCCAGGCCACCGGAGCCCAGGCCACCGGAGCCAGCCGGGCCAGCAAGACCAACCGGGCCAACCAGGTCACCGGGACCCAGGCCACCGGGACCCAGGCCACCGGGGCCGGCAAGGCCATCGGAGCCGACCGGGCCGGCGGGGCCGCCGGGGCTGGGCGGAGCGGCTGCCGAGGCGGCCACGGCCGGGCCGGTGCCGGCGGGTTCGCGGGGGGTGTCGGCGCCGACCAGGTACGGGATGCCGCCGAGCGCGGTGCCGAGCACCGGCCGTCCGCTGGCCAGCGCCTCGATGATCACGGTGGGCAGCACGTCGTGCCAGGTGGAGGTCGCCAGCACCACGGCGCTCGCGTTCAGCGCCTCGCGGACCCCGGCCCGGTCGAGCGGGCCGAGGAAGGTGACGTCGGCACGTTCGGCCGCCGCCGCCTCGACCAGTGGGCGCAGTTCGCCGTCACCGGCCACGCGCAGCGGGCCCAGCGCGCCGTCCGGGTGTCGGCGCCACGCCTCCAGCAGCAGGTCGAGCCCCTTCTCGGGGGAGAGCCGACCGAGGAAGAGGAAGCCCTGGCCCAGCGGCGCGGGGGTGCCCGGGTCCGGGATGGCGTTCGGCTTGACCACGATCCGGGAGTCCGGGATGCCGTAGTCGCGCAGGTGGTCGGCGACCGCACTGGTCAGCGCGATGAACCGGTCCACCGACTTCCAGGTACCCCGGTGCACCGCCAGGGTGGTCGCCATCAGTGCGCTCTGCACCCGCGAACCCCGGTAGCAGCGGTGCACCACCGCCGGTACGCCAAGCGTCCGGCCCCGGCAGTCCTGGCAGATCACCCCGTCGCGGAAGTACAGGCCGGAGGAGCAGACCTGGCGGTAGTTGTGCACCGTCTGCACCACGGGCACGCCGTGCCGGTGCGCGGTCCGCACCACCCAGGGCGAGAGCAGCGGGTACGGGTTGTGCAGGTGCAACACGTCCGGACGGTGCTCGGTGAGCAGCCGACTCAGGTCCTGCTGCGCCCGGGGGGCGTAGATCGGGGAGATCGGCAGCAGCGCCTTCGCCGACTTCGGCATCGACGGGATCTCGTCGGAGCTGCGCAGGAACGGCAGCACCTCGACGCCTGCCGCCGCGAGCTGGGAGATCTCCACGTCGACGATGGTGTTCTCGCCGGACGGCTGGGCTTCCCGGTACCGGTTGTGCGCCACCACAATCTTCACGGCAAAGAAGGCTACCGTTGACCTGTGCCCGAACTACCGGAGGTGGAGGCGCTCGCAGGCTACCTGCGGCAGCGCGCGGTGGGCCGGCGTGTCGACCGGCTGGAGGTCGCCGCGATCAGCGCCCTCAAGACGTACGACCCGGCGCCGAGCGCGGTCGTCGGCCGGACCGTGACCGACGCCCGGCGGCACGGCAAGTTCCTCGACGTCGTCTTCGACGGCGCCCTGCACCTGGTGGTCCACCTGGCCCGCGCGGGTTGGCTGCACTACCGGGAGGCGTTCGCCTCGACCGTCCCGCTCCGTCCCGGAAAGGGGCCGATCGCCCTCCGCGTACGCCTCGACGACGGCTCCGGCTTCGACCTGACCGAGGCCGGTACGCAGAAGAAGCTCGCCGCCTATCTGGTCACCGACCCGCAGGAGGTGCCCGGGGTGGCCAAGCTCGGGCCGGACGCGATCGCCGCCGACCTGGGCACCTTCGCCGAGGCGCTGCGCAGCCGCCGGGGGCAGGTCAAGGGGATACTCACCGACCAGTCCGTCCTGGCCGGGGTGGGTAACGCGTACTCGGACGAGATCCTGCACGCCGCGAAGCTGTCGCCGTTCGCGCTGACCGACAAGCTCAGCGACGACCAGATGGCGACGCTGCACGCGGCGACCCGCCGGGTGCTCGGCGACGCGGTGACCCGCTCGCTGGGGCAGCGCGCCGCGGAACTCAAGGGCGAGAAGCGGTCCGGGCTGAAGGTGCACGCCCGCACCGGGCTGCCCTGTCCGGTCTGCGGGGACACCGTCCGGGAGGTCTCGTTCGCCGATTCGAGCCTCCAGTACTGCCCCACCTGCCAGACCGGCGGCAGGCCGCTGGCTGACCGACGGTTGTCTCGACTTGTACGGTGAGTGACGTTGCTCATCGACTACGGAGCGGAATCGGACGTGGGTGCCGAACCGCCGCTCGGACGCTCTACCCGGGCCACAATCCATCGGTATAGTGGCCCGGTCCCCGGCTTCCGGACGGCGCGAAGTCGGCCAGATCCCAGGCGAACACGAGTCTGTCGCGCAATGTCCTCCGGGTCACCGACGGGCGCGGACCCGCGTGGGAAGCTGGAACGGTGGGCGACGCGAGCCCTCACAGCGAGTGAGCGGCGCGTGTCATGCGGGAGGACATGGTGAGGTGACGACTAGCCTCCAGCGCCCGGTGACCAACGAAGGCCGGAGCAGATTCGTGCGGCACGTCGACAGCTTCGAGATCCAGCCGCCGACCCCACCCTCCACCAGCGGCGTACCGCGATCGGTGTGGGCGCGGGCGCGGCGACGCGTCTCCCGCTGGCACCGTCCGTACACAGCGATCCTGCTGCTGCTCGACTTCGCCGCCGTCGCCTTCTCCAGCTACACCGCGATCCACAGCTTCGACCAGGCCACCGCCGGTTTCTACGACGCGCAGAACGACCCGACCTGGTTCTTCACCGTGGCCTTCCTGCTGTTGCCGTTGGGTTGGCTGGTGGTCCTGTGGTTCAACGGCGCCTACGATCGGCGCTGTCTCGGGCTCGGGCCGGACGAGTTCAAGCGGGTGATCCGCGCGGGAGTCGCGGCCTGCGCCACGGTGTCGTTCCTCGCCTTCGCCACCAAGACCGACCTGTCCCGGTTCACCGTCGGCACCGCCCTGCTGATGGCCCTGCTGCTGATCCTGCTGGGCCGGATCCTGGCCCGTTTCGTGCTGCACGTGGTCCGGCGCAACATCCAGCAGGCGGCGCACCGGATGGTGCTGGTCGGCACGCTGCCGGACTGCCTGGAGGTCTACACGGCGGTCACCCGCAACCCGTCCGCCGGGCTGGTCCCGGTCGCCATCCACATCACCGACGGGTACGCGGCAGCCCGGGGCGTGCAGACCCCCGTCCCGGTGTACGCCGGCCGCGACGTACTGGCGCTGGTCCGCGAGGTCGGTGGCGACACCATCGCGGTCTGCGGCTCGGCCAGCTCGGAGCCGGGCGAGTTGCGCCGGCTGGCCTGGCAGTTGGAGGGCTCCGGGGTCGACCTGGTGGTGGCCCCGCAGTTGACCGACATCGCCGGCCCCCGGGTGCACATCCGCCCGATCGAGGGCCTGCCGCTGCTGCACGTCGAGGAACCGACCCTGTCCGGGCCGGCGCTGCTGGCCAAGAGCATGATGGACCGGGTCGGCGCCGGTCTCGGCCTGCTGATGCTGGTGCCGGTCTTCATCGCCGTCGCCGTCGCGATCCGGATCTCCGACCCGGGTCCGGTCTTCTTCCGCCAGCCCCGGGTGGGGCACGAGGGACGTACGTTCCGGGTGTGGAAGTTCCGCACCATGTACGTCGACGCGGAGGACCGGCTGGCCAGCCTGACCGACCAGAACGAGACCGACGGCATGCTGTTCAAGATGAAGCAGGATCCCCGGGTCTTCCCGGTGGGCCGCTTCCTGCGGGCCTCGTCGCTGGACGAACTACCCCAGTTGATCAACGTGCTCAAGGGTGAGATGTCGCTGGTCGGGCCGCGCCCGCTGCCCGCCGACGACGGTGACTTCCTGGGCGACGTACGACGTCGACTGCTGGTCCGTCCCGGTATGACCGGCCTGTGGCAGGTATCCGGCCGCTCGGACCTGTCCTGGGACGAGGCCGTCCGACTGGACCTCTACTACGTCGACAACTGGTCGCTGGCGTACGACCTGAGCATCCTGTGGCGCACGGTGGGCGTCGTGCTGGCCCGCAAGGGCGCGTACTGACTCTTGGCCCGGCGGCCGGAAACGACCAGGATCGTCGGCGTGGGTGGCAACCTCTCCGCCGTCGTCGGCGTCATCGCCCTGGTCGCCGTGCTGGCCGGGGCCCTGTACGCCGTCGGTCGGCTGCGTGGTCGCCGTGGCATCGCCACCCCCGGCCAGCGGGCCACCTACGAGGTGCTGCACACCGCCGGGCTGGCCGCCGAACCGCTGCGTGCCGGGCTGAACCCGGCCGGCGCGGCGAAGGCCGCCCGTCACCTGCGCACCCTGGTCGGTGCCGAGGGGCTGGCGCTGACCGACACCGACGACCTGCTCGCGCTGGACGGGCGGGGCGCACACCACGGTGACCAGCTGCGCGCGGCGGCCCAGCGGGTGGTGGCGTCGGAGCGCTCGACGGTGCTCGGCGAGGCGGAGCTGTTCTGCGACCGCGTGGACTGCCCGGTGCGGGGTGCGGTGGTGGCCCCGCTTGCCGGCGCGGAGGGCCGGATAGCCGGTGCCCTGGTCGCCGTCACCGACGGCGTTCCCGCGCCCGGTCTGGTGCAGGCCACCCTGGAGACCGCGCACTGGGCGGGCAGCCAGCTCGCCCTGGCCGAGCTGGACTCGTCCCGGGAGCGGCTGGCCCGTGCCGAGGTACGCGCACTGCGGGCGCAGATCAGCCCGCACTTCATCTACAACGCGCTGACCGCGATCGGCTCGTTCGTCCGCACCGACCCGGAGCGGGCGCGGGAGCTGATCCTGGAGTTCGCCGAGTTCACCCGCTACTCCTTCCGCGCGCACGGGGAGTTCACCACGCTGGCCGAGGAGCTGCGGTCGATCGACCGCTACCTGACCATCGAGCGGGCCAGGTTCGGCGACCGGCTCCAGGTCCGGCTCCAGATCGCTCCCGAGGTGCTGCCGGTGACCCTGCCGTTCCTGTGCCTGCAACCACTGGTGGAGAACGCGGTCCGGCACGGCTTGTCGCGAAAGCCCGGCACGGGCATGGTGAGCATCGAGGCCCGGGACGCGGGAGCCGAGTGCCACATCACGGTGGAGGACGACGGAGTGGGGATGGATCCGGCCACGTTGACCGCCGGGATCGCCGAGCTGGCCGGCGCCACCGGCGACCCCGGCGACGACCCGGGCCAGCACGTCGGGCTCTCGAACGTCGACGAACGGCTCCGGTCGGTCTTCGGTGACGGCTTCGGCCTGGTCGTGGAGACGGGCCTGGGCTCGGGAACGAAGGTGAGCATGCGGGTGCCGAAGTTCCATCCCGGCGTACGGGCGGGCTCGTGACCGGCAACGGCGGCCCGGCCGCCCCCGGTTTCCTGCGCGTCCTGGCCGTGGACGACGAACCGCCCGCGCTCGACGAGTTGGCGTACCACCTGCGCGCCGACCCCCGGGTGGCCCGGCTGCACACGGCCGGCGACGCCACCGAGGCGCTGCGGGTGCTCCGCGACGGCGACATCGACGTGGTCTTCCTGGACATCCGGATGCCCGGCCTGGACGGCATGGAGCTGGCCCGGGTGCTGCGCCGCTTCGCCCGGCCACCGGCGATCGTCTTCGTCACCGCGTACGACGACGGCGCGGCCGACGCCTTCGACCTCGGCGCCACCGACTACGTCCGCAAGCCGGTCCGGTCCGAGCGATTGTCCGAGGCGTTGCGCCGGGTGGTCGGCTCGCGGGTGGTGCCCTCCCATCCGGCCGCGCTGGCCCGGGCCGAGGAGGATCCGACCATTCCGGTCGAGTTGGCCGGCAGCACCCGGATGCTGCCCCGTTCGGCGGTGCGGTGGGTGGAGGCGCAGGGCGACTACGCCCGGCTGCACACCGTCGACGGCGCCCACCTGGTCCGGGTGTCGCTGGCGACGCTCGCCGAACGCTGGGCCGACGCCGGTTTCGTCCGGATCCACCGGTCGTACCTGGTGCAGCTCCGGCTGATCGCCGAGCTGCGGCTGGTCAACTCCGGGTACGTGGTGGTGGTCGACGGCACGGAGCTGTCGGTGAGCCGGCGGCACATCCGGGAACTCAAGGACAAGCTGGTCCGCGCCGCGAAGCAGGAGTGGAGCCGCTGACGGTGTGACCGCCGTCCACCGGGTTATCCACAGGCTGCACCGGTTGTCCACAGGTTGTGCACAGCCCTCTTGACATTCCCGTCCGGCGGACAAGACTGCCGGGGTGGCCGCTGCCGACGATCCCGTCCCGGCGCCCGGGGCGGCGGCACGGCCCGGGGCGCAGCCCCGCCACGCCGACGCCGGACCGGTGCCGCCGCAGGGTGGCCCGATACCGCCGCAGGGCGGGCCCGCCGCACCTCAGGTGCCCACGCGTACCCGGGTGGTGCTGGCCGAGGTGTCGCAGCGGCAGCGTCCCGCCGCCGGTACGCACACCGAGCTCACCCAGCAGACCCGGGTCGGTGAGGCCCTGGTCCGGGGGCTGGTACGCGCCCAGTTGGCGCTGGCGTTGCAACTGTCGGCGGTGGTGCTGGTCGGGCTGGGCGGCCTGCCGTTGCTGTTCGCCATCGCGCCATCGGTCGGGCGGATGACCGTGCTCGGCGTCAACCTGCCGTGGCTGCTGCTCGGCGCGCTCTCCTTCCCGTTCCTGGTGGCGGTCGGGTGGACGTACGTGCGGCTGGCCGAGCGCAACGAGCAGGACTTCACCGACCTGGTCCGGCGGCCGGAGCGCTGAATGGGCAACGACCTCGTCGTACCCGCGATCGTGGCGGTCACCCTGATCACTCTGGGGATCGGGTTCTACGGGCTGCGGCTGGCCCGCACCACCTCCGACTTCCTGGTCGCCTCGCGGGTGGTCAGCCCGACCTGGAACGCCGCCGCAATCGGCGGGGAGTACCTGTCGGCGGCGAGCTTCCTCGGCGTGGCCGGGCTGGTCCTCAAGTACGGCGTCGACGTGCTCTGGTATCCGGTCGGCTTCGCCGCCGGCTACCTGGCCCTTCTGCTGTTCGTGGCCGCACCGTTGCGCCGTTCCGGGGCGTTCACCCTGCCCGACTTCTGCGAGATGCGGCTCGGTTCCCGCCGGTTGCGGACGCTCGCCACCATCTTCGTGATCTTCATCGGGTGGCTCTACCTGGTCCCGCAGTTGCAGGGTGCCGGGTTGACGCTGGCCACGCTGGCCGGCTCGCCGTACCCGGTGGGTGCCCTGCTGGTGGCCGCGGTGGTGACCGCCAACGTGGCGCTCGGCGGGATGCGCGCGGTCACCTTCGTGCAGGCGTTCCAGTACTGGCTCAAGCTGACCGCGCTCGCCGTACCCGCGATCTTCCTCGCCCTTCAGTGGCAGGCCGACGGGCGTCCGCCGGTGACCCCGCCCGACGGGCCGACGTTCCGGACCGCGACCACCGTCGTGGTCGAGCATCGCGCGGTGCTCACGCTGCCCGACGGCGAGACCCGGGAGGTACGCCCCGGCGACGAGTTGACCTTCGCGGCCGGTGAGCCGGTGCCGGAGGTCTCCGGGGTGGCGACCGGGTCCGCCGAGTGGTTGCTGCCCAGCACCGCGGCCGACGACGACCGGGGACTGTTCGCCACGTACTCGCTGATCCTGGCGACCTTCCTGGGCACCATGGGGCTCCCGCACGTCCTCGTACGCTTCTATACGAATCCGGACGGCGCGGCCGCCCGCCGGACCACGCTCGTGGTGCTGGCGCTGGTCGGGGTCTTCTACCTGTTACCCACGATCTACGGCGTACTCGGCCGGATCTACACCCCGCAACTGCTGGTCAGCGGGCAGACCGACGCGGTGGTGGTGCTGCTGCCCGAAGCCGCGCTCGGCGCCGGGACCACCGGCCGACTGCTGGCCGCCCTGGTCGCCGCCGGTGCCTTCGCGGCCTTCCTGTCCACCTCGTCCGGCCTGCTCACCAGCGTCGCCGGGGTGATCTCCACGGACGTGCTCGGCCGTGGCTCGGTACGCGGCTTCCGGCTGGCCACCGTGCTTGCGGGCGGAGTACCGACGGTGCTCGCGTTGAACGTCTCCGGGCTGGACGTCTCGCAGGTGGTCGGGCTGGCGTTCGCCGTCGCCGCGTCCAGCTTCTGCCCGCTGCTGGTGCTCGGCATCTGGTGGCGTGGGCTCACCGACGCGGGTGCCGCCGCCGGCATCCTGGTCGGTGGCGGCGCGGCGGTGTCGGCGGTGCTGGTCACCGTGCTCGGCCCACCGCTGTCCGGCTGGCCCGCCACCCTGACCGCCCAGCCGGCCGCCTGGACGGTGCCGCTGGCCTTCACCGTGATGGTCGCGGTCTCGCTCGCCACCCGCCGCCGCGCACCGACCGACATCGCCCGCACCATGCTGCGCCTGCACGCCCCCGACGCCCTCCGGCGGTAAGGAAGGGCCCCCTGTTAACGCCTGCGGTATAGGAAGGGTCCCCTGCTAACGTCCGTCGGCTTGCAGGGGCAGCGAGCGCGACGTCCGACTCGCGGATGAGCCGCGAATCGTCCTCCGGTCGGTCGGTGCACTGGTCAGGACCGGATACGGTCGGGCTCATGACTGGTGAGCACCCGGCGCTGGCGCTGCGCGGCCTGGCGAAGAGGTTCGACAGCAAGATCGCGGTAGCCGGCGTGGATCTGGACGTGCCCGCCGGCTCGTTCTACGGCCTGCTCGGCCCGAACGGCGCGGGCAAGACCACCACGCTGTCGATGGCGGTCGGGCTGCTGCGACCCGACGCGGGCGGCGCCCAGGTGCTCGGGCACGACGTGTGGGCCGATCCGGTCACCGCGAAGCGGCTGCTCGGCGTGATGCCGGACGGCGTACGCCTCTTCGACCGGCTCAGCGGGTCCGAGCTGCTGGCGTACCACGGTCTGCTGCGCGGCATGGACCCGGCGGTGGTCGACCAGCGCGCCGGTGAACTGCTCGACGTGCTCGCCCTGGCCGACGCCGGCCGCACCCTGGTGGTGGACTACTCGGCGGGTATGAAGAAGAAAATCGGCCTGGCCTGCGCGCTGCTGCACGGGCCGCGACTGCTGGTGCTGGACGAGCCGTTCGAGGCGGTCGACCCGGTCTCGGCCGCGTTGATCCGCGACATCCTGCAGCGGTACGTGACCGGCGGCGGCACGGTGGTCTTCTCCAGTCACGTGATGGAGGTCGTGCAGCGGCTCTGCACCCACGTGGCGATCCTCGCCGAGGGCACCATCAAGCGGGTCGGCACGCTGGAGCAGGTACGCGGCGAGCGCTCGTTGGAGGAGGTCTTCGTCGAGGTAGTCGGCGGGCGTACCGCCACCGGTGAGGAGCTGGCGTGGCTGTCTCAGTGACCGCCCCGGCCAAGCCGGTACGGGCCGTCTCGGCCCGGCACTTCGTCCGGCTCAAGCTGCGGGTGATGCTCAACAACTTCCGTGGGCAGAGCTGGCGGGTCGCGCTGTTCCTGATCGGGTCGCTGTTCGGACTCTGGATCGCGGTGGGCGCCTTCTTCGGCATGGCCGCCCCCGGACTGGCCGGCGAGGGCAAGTACGCCCTGCTGATCGCCGCGCTCGCCGGCAGCCTCACCGTGCTCGGTTGGCTGCTGCTGCCGCTGGTCTTCTTCGGCGTCGACGAGACGCTCGACCCGGCCCGCTTCGCGCTGCTACCGCTGCCCCGCCGCACCCTGGTCAAGGGGCTTTTCGCGGCGGCGCTGGTGAGCGTACCGGCGATCGCCACCCTGGTGGCGTTCTCCGGCCTGGTCGTCACCGCCGGTGTCTTCGGCGGCTGGTCCGCCGCCGTGGTGGCCGCGATCGGGGTCGTCCTGGGGCTGCTCGTCTGCGTCGCCGGCGCACGGGCGGTGACCAGCGCGTTCGCCACCATGCTCCGCTCCCGGCGGGTCCGTGACCTGGCCGCCGTCCTGCTGGCGGTGTTGGCCGCGATGCTGGGGCCGCTGCAGATCGCGGGGGTGGCCGCGCTCGGCGAGGTCGACTGGGACCGGTTCGTCCCGGTGGCAACCGTGCTCGGCTGGACCCCGCTGGGCGCACCGTTCACGGCCGGCATCGACCTGGCCCAGGGCCGGGTATGGGCCGCCCCGCTGAAGCTGGCGATCGCCGTGCTCACCATCCTCGCGCTGCTGGCGTGGTGGTCGCGGTCGCTGGAGTCGGCGATGGTGGGTGCGGCGAACAGCGGACCGGGCCGGGTCCAGGCGGGACCGACCGGCGGCGCTGTCGCCCAGTTGTTCCCCCGCGTGGCCGGCTGGCTGCGCCGGGACCAGTTCGGCGCGTTGGTCGCCCGGGAGGCCCGCTACTGGTGGCGGGACGCCCGGAGGCGGGCCAACCTGATCACCATCGCGGTGGTCGGTCTCTTCGTGCCGGTCATGGTCAACTTCGGCGCGCAGAGCTTCGCCTTCGACAGTGATCAGGGCTTCAGCGTCGGCGACTCGTCACCGGTGCTGGTCAGCGTCTCCATGCTCTTCGTCGGGCTGCTCGCCGCGGTCACCCTGGCCAACCAGTTCGGGTTCGACGGCAGCGCGTACGCCGCCAACGTGGTGGCCGGCGTACCCGGTCGGCAGGAACTGCTCGCCCGGATGACCGCTTTCTCGCTCTATGTGCTGCCGATGCTGGCCGTGGTCGCGGTGGTGATCGCCCTGGTCCTCGGTGAGCCGGCGTGGATCGGGTTCATGGCGGGCGCACTGGTCGCCACGTACGGCGTCGGGCTGGCCGTCAACTCGTTCATCTCGGTGCTCGGCGCGTACTCGCTGCCGGAGACGAGCAACCCGTTCGCGATGAACAGCGGCGCCAGTGTGGTCAAGAGTCTGCTGACGCTGCTGTCGATGGTCGTCACCGCCGTGCTCGGCGTACCGATGGTGGTGGCCGCCGCGCTGCTCGGCGACACCTGGCTCTGGCTGGGCCTGCCGCTCGGAGTGGCGTACGGCGTGGGTGCTGCGCTGCTCGGCGCGTACCTGGCCGGCGACACCCTGGACCGCCGCCAGCCCGAACTGCTGGCCACGGTCACCCCGCGCCGCTGAACGACGGTGGGACGTGCCCCCGGGAGCGAAGGGCGGCCTGGACCTCGGCGACGAAGCCCGCGAAGTCCTCACGGAGGCGCTTCGCGGTGACGTGCAGGATGATCCAGTCGCGGCCGACCAGTCGGTTGAGCCGCCTGCGGTCCGAGTGGAACTGCTCCGGGTCGGCGTGCCAGAGCCCGTCGTACTCCACCGCCACCCGATAGTCCGGCCAGGCAAGATCGAGACGAGCGACGAAACGGCCCTGGTCCGACACGACCCACTGGGTACGAGGCCGGGGCAGCCCGGCCAGCACCAGCCGCACCCGAGTCCGTGATTCCTGGGGCGACTCGGCGCCAGCGTCCGCGAGGTCGACCGCCCGGAGCATCGCCCGCCAGCCACGGCGACCCGCCCTCGCGAGCGCGTACCCGCGTAGCGCGGACACGTCGGTGAGTCTGCGTGCCAACAGCGCGTCGATGACCACCACCGCCTCCACCAGGTCGAGCCAGAGTGCCAGGTCCCAGCAGGTACGCACGGGGGACGTGACAGCCGTGCCCGCGCGATCGAGGACGTCCCCCGGGTCGATGGGCCCGCGATGGATGCGCAGACCAGCGATGACACCGACGCGTACGTCACGCGGGACGACGACGTCCACCGGCTCGTCGGGGGCGACCTGGGCGCACCCAAAGAGTGCCGCAGCGGATCGACCGGCGATCGCCCCGGCCGACGGGATCAGCCACCGGCCGGCAGCGGTGCACCTGGTCCGGTGGGTGACGGGCAGTTGGGCGTCGGCGTACACGTCCCGAAAGAGCGGACGCCAGGCGGAACTGCGGAGATCGTTGCGGGTGAGCAGGCCACTTGTGACCGCGTGAGACCCACGGAAGACGCGCCCCCGCAACTGCGGAGGCCGACGAGGCGATCTGGACATGCCATCGACG
Organism: Micromonospora sp. NPDC002389; assembly: GCF_040296095.1. NCBI lineage: Bacteria > Bacillati > Actinomycetota > Actinomycetes > Micromonosporales > Micromonosporaceae > Micromonospora > Micromonospora sp. NPDC002389. The sequence continues at coordinate 208,186 of NZ_JBEOWP010000011.1, read as the reverse complement.
ATTGCAGTCACCACACCCCGCGCGCTGCCCCTGTGGATAACGCGGCCACCCGTGCCGCCGCCTGTCGGCGGCCCCGCACGATCACGGGCGGCCCGCACGATCACGGGACGGCGCATGATCACGGGCGGCCCGCATGATCACGGGCGGCCCGCAAGATCGTGCTCGATGCAGGGATCGAGTGGTTACCGCGCAATGACGAGACCACTCGATCCCTGGATCGAGCGTGATCTTTCCGAGTGGGTCGCACACCGCGCGCGACCGGTCCGCCGGGTGTGCCGCAGACCCCCGGCAGGGGGTCGGTCAGCAGGCAGCGGGGGTCGATGCTTCTCGGGCGAGGTCGAGGAAGGTCCGCCAGGCGGTCGGCGCGAAGGTGAGCGACGGGCCGGAACGATCCTTGCTGTCCCGCACCAGCACCACCCCGGGCAGGTTGTCCGCCACCTCGACGCAGTTGCCGCCGGAGTCGGTCGAGCGAGTTGACGTGCGCCAGCGAGGTCCAGCAGCGTTCATGGCGTGACCTTCAGCTTTCGGATCAGGTCCAGCGAGGTGCTCGTGGACAGTGCTTCGCCGAGCAGGCTATCCCACTTCCGGTCCATCAGACGGACCGTCTCGGGGTCGTTGACCACGTGCCCGCGAGCGGCATTTTCCAGGTAGATCGCCTGCTCACCGTCGGCTAGCTCAACCAGCACGAATCCGCCACCAAACCCAACGTGCGCACCGACGCTGTTCGCGATGATGTGCAACCGAACGTGCGGCAGTTGCACCTCCTCCAACAGCCGGCCGAGCTGCACGTCGAGCACTGCCGGGCCACCGACCGGCCGCCGCACCGCCGTCTCGTCGAGCAGGAACACGCACTGCGGTGGGTCTTCCTGCCGCAGCAGTTGCTCGCGCAACACCTGCTGTCGTTCCATTCGGACGGCCACCAACTCGTCCACCATCGCTGGTGGCTGTAGTCCGCCGGCCGAGATGACGGCTCGGGCGTACTCCTCGGTCTGGAGCAGGCCCGGCACCAGACAGGGCTCGAATGCGCGCAGCCTGGTCGCCTCCTGCTCGTAGCCGCGCCATGCCGCGAACCAGGAGGGACCGCGTTCCCGGTCGGCCTCCTTGAGGAGTTCGGCGAGTAGGCCATCGGTTTGCAGCACCTCGTCGGAGGCCACGGCGAATTCCATCGTCGGTCGGCGGCGGCCGGTCTCGATGGCGGCGATCAGCGACGGGCTCCACTTGATCAGAGTGGCAAGACCCTCCTGGGAGACGCCGGCGGCGGCACGGGCGGCCTTCAACGCCCTGATCCACATCTCGAAGTTCATCACTCACCCATCCGGTAAGTACGCGAACGCGCCGAGTAGTAACCGCTGGCATCCTCCCCTGCAACGAGCGCGGAGTCCAGGGTGGAATCGCGCGGCCCGGCCGGTGGAGGCGACGACCCGGCGGCCGGTCCTGCGTCGGGTCGCCCCGGTCATTCCCCCGGCCGGGGCGACCCCCTCACCGAAGGAGGCCACCTGATGTACCACGTGTTCCGCAGGTGCCGGAACGCCGTGCTGCGGGCGTACCGCCGCTCGACACCCGAGGCACACCCGGGTGCCAGCCGACCGCGACCCGAGCCACGGCCGCACGCCAACCCTCCGGCACCCGAACGTCCGGCGATTCAGCCTCCGAGCTGGGCTTCCTGGCCGACGATCGCCGAGCCCCGACCCGGCCGAGCCGGCTGGCTCACTCCCGCGCAGAGATGGCGGGCGAACGGGGGCCGCTGGTGACCCGGTCCCCTGCCGCGCCGGAGAGGCCAGCCCGGCACGGACGGTCGGGTCGACCGTGAGCCGCCTCGTGCCGCACCTGCCGATGCGCCCGCTCTGGCGCTGTCGAGCGTGCGGGGCGCACTGGCCCTGCCAGCCCGCCCGCCTCTCGCTGCTGGTCGAGTACCGCGAGGATCGGACCGCGCTCCTGGTGTATCTCGGACTGCTGATGACGGAAGCCCACGCCCAGCTCAGCCAGCTCAACGGGCAGCTTCACCACACCGACCTGCACGACCGGTTCCTGACCTGGGCAAGGGCCCGTGAACCGGCCGGGCGGGTCACAATGTTTCACGTGAATCATCAGCCGGGTGCCCAGATCCACCACACCGATCCGTTCGCCGTGCCGGCGGGCGACCGTTCGCCCGTACGCCGTTTCCGGGGTCGATTGGCCGCACCGGTGACGCTCTGGACCGCACCCGGGCCGGCCGGGCTGACCGTCTCCTCCACGCTGGTGGCCGAGGGCGAGCCGGACCGACTGCTCGGCCTGATCGACGCCGAGTCCGACCTGTGGGCGGCGGTCGAGGAGGCCGGTCGGTTCGCGGTCGCGCCGCTCGGCCCGCCGCACCGGCAGCTCGCCGACCGGTTCGCCGGCCTGTTCCCGTCGCCGGGTGGCCTGTTCGCCACCGGCGACTGGACCGAGACGCCCTACGGGCTGGTGCCCGCCGACGCCGGCGGGTGGGCGGGGTGCCGGCTCGACAGCGCAAGGGAGTACGGCTGGAGCCTGCTCGTCGAGGCGACGGTCGAGCAGGTGGAGCTCGGCGACGACATCGCGCCGCTGCTGCACCACCGGGGTCGCTACCGCGAACTGGGCTGACCGCAACCGGCGGACGAACCTGGACGGATCTCACCTACCGCTCAACGGAGTGAGCTGGGTCACTCGGCGCAGCGATGCTGCCGTTCGGCGCAGCCGTCGACCGGCACCGATCTCAGCCTTTTCCGGCGGGGAGTGCGCTTCTTACCGTGCGCGAAACTCCTGACGCCTGTGAAGGTGGTGATCCACAAGATGTCCACGGACACACCCGCGACCGCGCCGACCGATTCGACGCCGCAGCGGTACCTCGCGGTCCAACGGTCGGACGAATTCGCCGGACTGCGCCGCGCGCTGCGCGGATTCGTCTTCCCGATGACCATCGCGTTCTTCCTGTGGTACTCGCTCTACGTGATCCTCTCGGCGTACGCGCGAGACTTCATGGGCACGCGCCTGTTCGGCAGCAACATCAACATTGCGCTGGTCTTCGGCCTGCTCCAGTTCGTCTCGACCTTCCTCATCGCCTGGCTCTACAGCCGGTACGCCGACCGGAAGATCGACCCGGTGGCCGACAAGATCCGTGAAGAGCTGACCGGAGGTGAGTCGTGACCACGATGATCCTCGCGGTCGAGGCGGGCAACACGACGGCCCGGAACCTGACCATCGTGCTCTTCCTGGCCTTCGTGGCCGCCACCCTGGGCATCACGATCTGGGCCAGCCGGCAGACCAAGACCGCCACCGACTTCTACGCGGGCGGCCGGTCGTTCTCCGGCTTCCAGAACGGCATGGCGATCGGCGGCGACTACATGTCCGCCGCGTCCTTCCTGGGCATCGCCGGCATCATCGCCCTCTACGGCTACGACGGCTTCCTCTATTCGATCGGCTTCCTGGTGGCCTGGCTGGTGGCGCTGCTGCTGGTCGCGGAGCTGCTGCGGAACTCCGGCCGGTACACGATGGCCGACGTCCTGGCCTTCCGGATGCGGCAGCGTCCGGTGCGTACCGCGGCGGCGGTCTCCACCATCACCGTGTCGATCTTCTATCTGCTGGCCCAGATGGTCGGTGCGGGCGCTCTGGTGGCGCTGCTGCTCGGCATCCGCCCCGGCACCACCTTCCTGGGCATGGACGCCAGCACCGCCAAGGTGGCGACCATCATCCTGGTCGGCGCACTCATGATCATCTACGTCACCGTGGGTGGCATGAAGGGCACCACCTACGTGCAGATCGTCAAGGCGTTCCTGCTGATGGGCGGCGCGCTGTTGATGACCCTGCTGGTGCTGGCGAAGTACAAGTTCAACCTGTCCTCCCTGCTGGGTGACGCGGCGGCGAGTTCCGGCCAGGGCACCGCGTTCCTGGAACCCGGGCTGCGGTACGGCGTCGAGGTAGCCGGCAACGCGACACAGACCTTCTACAACAAGGTCGACCTGCTCTCCCTCGGCATCGCCCTGGTGCTCGGCACCGCCGGCCTGCCGCACATCCTGATCCGCTTCTACACCGTGCCGACGGCGAAGGCGGCCCGCAAGAGCGTGCTCTGGGCGATCGGCATCATCGGCTCGTTCTATCTGCTCACTCTGGCCCTCGGCTTCGGTGCGGCGGCGCTGGTGGGTGGTGACGCCATCCGGGAGCAGGACGCGGCCGGCAACACCGCCGCGCCACAGCTCGCCGAGGCGCTCGGGATCGACTTCTTCGGCGGCGATCTGGGCGGTGCGGCGATGCTGGCGATCATCGCGGCGGTCGCCTTCGCCACCATCCTCGCGGTGGTCGCCGGATTGACCCTGGCGTCGTCGTCCAGCCTGGCGCACGACTTCTACGCCAACGTCATCAAGCGGGGCAACACGTCGGAGCGCCAGGAGGTACGCGTCGCCCGGATCTCCGCGTTGGTGATCGGCGCGGCCGCCATCGCCCTGTCGATCTTCGCGCAGAACCTGAACGTGGCGTTCCTGGTGGCACTGGCCTTCGCGGTCGCCGCCTCCGGCAACCTGCCGGCGATCCTCTACAGCCTGTTCTGGAAGCGGTTCAACACCTCGGGCGCAGTGTGGGCGATCTACGGCGGTCTGCTGGCGGCCGTACTGCTGGTCTTCTTCTCGCCGGTGGTCTCCGGAGCTCCGACGGCGATGTTCCCGGACCACGACTGGCAGTGGTTCCCGCTGTCCAACCCGGGCATCCTGTCGATTCCGTTCGGCTTCCTCTGCGGCTGGATCGGCACGATGATCTCGAAGGAGAGCGACGAGGACAAGTACGCCGAGCTGGAGGTGCGTTCGCTGACCGGCGCCGGCGCGCACTGACGATCGAGTGTTAGTAGGGGTCCCCTGTACTACGCGAGGCGTTAGCAGGGGACCCCTCCTTTACTCTGGTCGGCGTGAAGGTTGAGCAGCGTTTTGGTCCCGGTCACCGCATCCTGGTCACCGGCGGTGCCGGTTTCGTCCCGTCGCACCTGGTGGATTCCCTGATCGGTCGCGGTTGCACGGTGGTCGCACTGGACAACTTCGTCACCGGGTCGAAGGAGAACGTCGCCCATCTGCTCGACGAACCGTCCTTCACTCTGGTGGAGGCGGACGTCTCCGACGGGCTGCCGGATCATCCCGCGCTGGCCGAGCGGTTCGACGCGATCCTGCACATGGCGTCCCCGGCGAGCCCGACGGACTTCGAGAAGCTGCCGGTGGAGATCCTGCGGGTGGGCTCGGTCGCCACTCTGCACCTGCTGGAGCGCGCCGCCGCCGATGGTGCCCGGTTCCTGCTGGCCTCGACCTCCGAGGCGTACGGCGACCCGAAGGAGCACCCGCAGCGGGAGACGTACTGGGGCAACGTCAACCCGATCGGCATCCGCAGCGTGTACGACGAGGCCAAGCGCTTCTCCGAGGCCGCGACGATGGCGTACCGGCGCAGTCGGGGCGTGGACACCGCGATCGTGCGGATCTTCAACACGTACGGTCCGAGGATGCGGCCGGACGACGGGCGGGCCATCCCGACCTTCATCTCCCAGGCGCTGCGCGGTGAGTCGATCACCGTGCACGGCACCGGCAACCAGACCCGCTCGATCTGCTACGTGGCGGACCTCGTCCGGGGCATCCTGCTGCTGCTCGACTCGACCGAGAGCGGGCCGGTCAACTGCGGCACCGAGCACGAGATGAGCATGCGGCAACTGGCCGAGACCATCGTGTCGCTCTGCGAGAGCAAGTCCGAGGTGACCTACGTCACGCGCAGTGCCGACGATCCGGAGATGCGCCGTCCCGATCTGACCCTCGCCCGCGAGGTCCTCGGGTACGAGCCCTCCGTCGCGCCCGAAGTCGGCCTGCGACGCACGATCGACTACTTCCGCGAGCGGATCGGGTAGCACCGGGGCCGGCACCGGCCGGGTTTCACGACGGGCGACAGTGGCGGGGCCTGCGTACCCTGAGTTACATGTCAGCCACCAACTCCGCCGCACTGCCGGCCCTCCACCTGCACCGCAGCGCCGGGCGCGCGGCGGTACCGGCCGGCTCGGGCCGGGGCGGACGCGCTGCCCGAGCGAACGAGACCAGCCGGTTCCCGGCGTACGACGAGGCACCCGGTGGGCCGGGCGGCCCGCGTGGCCCGGTGGGGCCGGGCGGGCCCGGCGGTCCACCGCCGCCTCGTGGCCGCCGCCCGCGGTGGGGCCGGATCGCCCTGCTGACCGGTGTCGTGGTGTTGGTGCTGGCGCTGCTCGGCGGCGTCGGCGCCTGGTTCTACGCCCGCAGCCTGGACAACAACCTGGCCCGCACCGACCCGTTCTCGGAGATCACCGGCGGACGGCCGGCGAAGGCGGTGGACGGTGCGCTCAACATCCTGATGGTGGGCACCGACTCGCGGGATCCGGACGCGCCGATGGACCAGGCCGGTGAGTGGCGCGCCGACACGATCATCGTCATGCACATCCCCGCCGACCACCAGGAGGCGTACCTCGTCTCCATCCCCCGCGACCTGTACGTGCCGATCCCGGAGAGCGCCGCCTCCGACTGCGACTCCGGCCAGCGTCGCAAGATCAATGCGGCGTTCGCGTTCGGCGGCCTGCCGCTGGCGGTACGCACCGTCGAGTGCTTCACCGACGTGCACATCGACCACGTCATGGCGATCGACTTCGGGGGCTTCAAGCAGGTCACCGACGCGCTCGGCGGCGTCGAGCTGGAGGTCGAGCGGACCATCACCTCGATCCACAAGCCGTACCGGAAGTTCACCAAGGGCACCAACCAGATGAACGGCACCGAGGCGCTGGACTGGATCCGGCAGCGCAAGCAGTTCCCGGACGGCGACTTCGCCCGGATGCGTCACCAGCAGGAGTTCCTGCGGGCGCTGATGGACAAGGCGGCGAGCAGCGGCACGCTGACCAACCCGAAGAAGCTCAACGCGTTCCTCCGGTCGGTCACCGACGCGGTCACGGTCGACCAGGGTTTCTCGCTGACCGACATGGCGGTGCAGTTCCGCAACCTGCGGGGCGAGAACCTGACGTTCGTCACCAGCCCGCACCTGGGCAGCCAGACCATCAACGGCGAGTCGGTGGTCGTCTCCGACCGGGAGAACGCCCTGGCCATGTACCGCGCGATGTCCGGCGACACGATGGCCGACTGGGTCAAGGCCAACAAGGAGTCGCGGGCCGGTAACGGCTGATCACGCCACCGGCCGACAGTCGGGCTTCTCGCTCACCGCGCGTGACCGGGAAGCCCGATTTGCGCTGTGAAGTTCCTGGGAGCCAATAGTCGATCGTCCATTTTGTTCTGCCCGTTTGTCCATTTCCCCAGGATGACGTGGCGGAGAACGGTAACTGAGCGTCAGACGAACTCGCCACGGCGGGATTGCGTCCGTAAAGTGTTCCCGCCCCCCACATTCACGAGCTGGAGCACGCATGCCGGTTCAGAGCCCCTCCTTGCTCGATCCGCCTGGCGCATCGAACCCTTCGCCCTCCTCAGCCGGCAAGAAATCCGGCAAGAGCGGCAAGAAGGGGCGCACCCGGCGGAAGGACCCTCTGTGGGCCCGGATCACCCTGGTCTTCGGTGCCGTGCTGATGATGACCAGCGGCCTCGCCATCGTCGGCAGCAAGGCCGTGATCGGCCAGGCCACCGGCAACATCTCGCAGCGCAACCTGCTCGGCGAGGCGGGCAAGACGGTGGACGAGGGCGGCAACAACCTGGAAGGCCCGATCGACATGCTGCTGCTGGGCGTGGACGCCCGGGAGCGGTGGGCCGCCGACGACGTACGCGCGGACAGCATCATCGTGCTGCACATCCCGGCCACCCACGACCAGGCGTACCTGATCTCGATCCCCCGGGACACCGAGGCCCGCATCCCGGCCTTCCCCAAGACCGACTTCCCGGGCGGCACCGACAAGATCAACGCGGCGTTCCAGGCCGGCGCCCGTAACGGCGGCGGCTGGGAGGGCGGCGCCCAGTTGATGGCCCAGACCATCAAGGGCATGACCGGCGTCGGCTTCGACGGCGCGGCGATCATCAACTTCGGTGGCTTCAAGAACGTCATCGACGCCCTCGGCTCGGTGCGCATCTGCCCGAAGCAGGAGGTCAAGTCGGCCCACATGTCGTACGTGGACGGCAAGGTGATGTGGAACGCGGACGCCAAGAAGACCGGCAAGCAGCGGACCCCGGTGGTGCACAAGAAGGGCTGCCAGGAGATGGAGGGCTGGGCCGCGCTGGACTTCTCCCGGCAGCGCTACGGCCTGGCCAACAGCGACTACGACCGCCAGCAGAACCAGCAGCAACTGATCAAGGCGATGGCGAAGAAGGCCAGCCAGAGCGGCACGCTGACCAACCCGCTCAAGCTCAAGGAGCTGATCGAGGCGGCCGGTAAGGCGTTCATCCTGGACACCGGCGGCGTCTCGGTGGAGGACTTCGTCTTCACCATGCGCGGGGTCACCGGCAACGAGCTGATCATGCTGAAGACCAACGGCGGCACGTTCAACGGCACGGACAGCGGCCGGGAAGCGCTCAGCGAGCAGACCCTGGACATGTTCCACGCGGTCAAGCAGGACAAGCTGGCCGAGTTCGTGTTCTACAACCCCGAGGTGATCTCCAGCCGGAAGTGACCGGCGGGAGGACCCGGAAACCGCCGTCACGCCGCCATCACCGTCCGTAGTCTGACATGAAGAAGATTCATGTCAGACGGACGGGGAGGACGTCACGGCCAGGAGGGCACGCGACGGCGGACGACGGGCAACGGGCGGAGGCTCCGGGCACCCGCGTTGGCCACGCGTACTGCTGGGGATCGGGCTGGCGGTGGTGCTGCTGGCCACGGTCGCCGTGGTCGGCCTCCGGGTGCTCGCCGACCGGTACGAGCGCACCATGACCCGGGCCGAACTGCTCGACCCGAGCGCCCGCGCCGACCGCACCGACCGGGACGGCCCGCTCAACTACCTGCTCGTCGGCTCGGACCGCCGCCCCGACGACACCGGCCCGGAACAGCGCACCGACACCATCCTGATGGTGCACGTACCGGCCGGGCTGCGCGAGGGCTACCTGGTCTCCGTACCGCGTGACCTGCTGGTCGACATCCCGCCCGGGTCCGGCTACCCGGGCGGGGAGGACAAGGTCAACGCCGCCTACGAGTACGGCGGCGGCGGTGAGGCCGGCGCCCGGCTGCTCTCGGCCACCCTGTCCCGGCTCACCGGCATCCGCTTCGACGGCGCCGCCCTGGTCGACTTCGCCGGTCTGCGCAGCGTCATCGACCTGCTCGGCGGGGTGAACATGTGCGTACGCACCGAGGTGCGCTCGATCCACACCGACCGGGTCTTCTCGCCCGGCTGCCAGCGGATGGACGGCGCCCAGGCGCTGGACTACGTACGCCAGCGCTACGACCTGCCCGGCGGCGACTACGACCGGCAGACCCACCAGCAGCAACTGCTGGGGGCGATGTTGCAACAGGCGGGGGAGACCCGGCTCCGGGAGAACCCGGTCCAGTTGCACCGGCTCATCGAGGCCGTCGGCGGCTCGCTGACCGTGGACACCAACGGCGTACCCGTGGAGGACCTGTTGCTGGCGCTGCGCGGCCTCTCCACCGACGCGCTGCGCGGCGTCCAGGTGCCGTCCTACCCGCAGACCATCGACCAGGTCTCCTACGTCGTGCTCGACAACGGCGGGGAGGGACTGTTCGAGGCGGTCCGGGGCACCCGGATGCCGCAGTGGGCAGGTGCCCATCCGCACTGGGTCACCCGGCTCTGACCCGCCGGTCTGGGCGATCGCCCCGACGGCCCTCTAGGCTTGGTAGCCGTGTTCGGATCCCACGTACCCACCATGACGGTGCCCGAGATCAACGACGAGACCTACCTGCTCGACGTCCGGGAGGACGACGAGTGGGAGGCAGGTCACGCACCCACCGCCCACCACCTGCCGATGATGGAACTGCCGGCGCGCATCGCCGAGGTGCCCGACGACCGGGACGTCGCGGTCATCTGCCGCTCCGGCGGACGGTCCGCCCAGGTGGTCGCCTACCTCATGCACAACGGCTGGGACCAGGTGCGCAACGTGGAGGGCGGGATGGGCGACTGGGAGGCGGCCGGACGACCGGTGGTCGACTCGAACGGCCAACCGGGCCGGGTCCTCTAACGGCCGTGCACACCCCGCTCGTCTTCGCGCACCGTGGCGCGTCGTACGACCTGCCGGAGCACACCCTCGCCGCCTACCTGCGCGCGCTCGACGAGGGCGCCGACGGGCTGGAGTGCGACGTCCGGCTGACCCGCGACGGCCACCTCGTCTGCGTGCACGACCGCCGACTGAACCGCACCAGCAACGGTCGCGGCCTGGTCAGCGCCCGTACCCTCGCCGAGCTGGAGGAACTGGACTTCGGCTCCTGGCACCCGGGCTGCGTACCGGCCGACGGGGACGAGGTGCTCGACGACTCGCGGACCCGGCTGCTGACCCTCGAACGGCTGCTGGAGGCGGTCCTCGCCGCCGGGCGGCCGGTGCGGCTGCTGGTGGAGACCAAGCACCCGTCCCGCTACGGCGGCGACGTGGAGCGCCGGCTGGTCGCCCTGCTGCGCCGGTACGGCCTGACCGAACCGCGCCCCGACGACCAGGTACGCGTGACGGTGATGTCCTTCTCCCCGCTGGCCGTACGCCGGATGCGGGCGTTGGCCCCGGGGCTGCCGACCGTGCTGCTGCTGGAGGTGCTGCCCCGCTGGCTGCGCCTGGGCCGGCTGCCGTTCGGTGTCGGCATCGCCGGTCCCGGGATCGGCCTGGTCCGGGCCCGCCCGGCGCTGGTGCCGTCGCTGCGGGCCGCCGGCAACCAGGTCTACGTCTGGACCGTGAACGAGCCGGCGGACCTGGATCTCGTGCTGGCCGCCGAGGTGGACGGCGTGATCACCGACCGCCCGGCGCAGACGCTGGCCCGGATGAGGGGATAACCGACCGTCGGGGGTGCCGAAGAAGGTGAACGGAGGTGCACACTCGGGGACATGACGGACCGTACCGATTACTCGGCTCTCATCGCCGGGCACACCGTCGTCATCGAGATGATCAACTCGGGGGACGCGGGCCTTCCGGTACTGACCCAGCTACTGCGGGTGGCGCAACCGGCACTCGGTGCCGCCGGCATGGCCTTCGTCGAGTTCGCTCCCAGCGGCGGTCGGGTGATCGCCGCCACCGGTGCCGCCGAGTGGACCATCGGGCGTCCCCTGCCACCCAGCGACCCGATCACCGCCTGCCTGCTCGCCGGCCCCCGGGTGCAGTGCGTACGGACCGACCGGCTCGGCAGTCAGCTCGCCGACGAGCTGACCGATCGCGGCCTGCGCCGGATGGTCGCCTCCCGGGCGGAGATCGGCGGGCACGCCGTCGGCAGCCTCCAAGCCCTGTACCGGGCCGGGGACGACGAGCCCGGCCCGGAGCAGCGGGGCGTGGTCGGATTCCTGGGCGCCTGCATCGCGCACATGTACGGCGACCAGAGCGGCCTGCCGGTACACGGCGACGGCCCGGTGGTGGCGGCGCTCGCCGACGGGCTGGCGGTCGTCGACCGGGACGCCCACGTACGCCTCTGGAACCCGGCCGCCGCCGACGTCACCGGCCGGTCCGCAGCCGAGGCGATCAACAAGCCGCTGCCCTTCCCGGTGCCCCCGTCCGGGCAGGTCCTCGACCACCGCCTGCCGGACGGACGCTGGCTGCGGGTCACCTCGGGTGAGCTGCCCGGTCCGGGCGCGCTGCGGGTGGTCACCTTCCGGGACATCACCGACCAGCAACGGCACGACCACGAGCGGGACCTCTTCGTCGCGGTGACCAGTCACGAGCTGCGCACGCCGGTGACCGTCATCAAGGGGTACGCCGACACGCTCAACAACCACTGGGATTCGCTGAGCGACGCCGACCGGCGCCAGGCCGCGCAGGTCATCGGCCAGCGCGCCAACGAGCTGGCCCGGCTGCTCGACCGGCTGCTCTCCTCCGCCGCCGAGGCCTGGCCGGACGACGGGCCGGCGGTGCCGTTCGACCTCGGCGAGACGCTGCGCGGGGCGGTCGCCAACCTGCCCGGTGAGCTGCGTCGTCGGGCCACCCTCCAGTTCCCGGCCGACCTGCCCCGGGCGATCGGGCGCCGGCAGAGCCTGGTCACCGTGCTGACCGAGCTGGTCACCAACGCCGGCAAGTACTCCCCACCCGGCTCGCCGATCGAGGTGAGCGCGGCCTCGGACGGGCCGACCGTCTGCGTCCGGGTCAGCGACCGGGGCATCGGCGTACGCCCTGAGCACGTCGAACGGGCCTTCGACCGGTTCTGGCAGGGCGACTCGGGTGACAATCGTCGCTATCCCGGCACCGGACTCGGCCTCTATCTCGTCCGCCGGATCGTTGAACAGCAGAATGGATGGGTATTCCTCCGACCGAGAACCGGTGGAGGTACGGTCGCAGAGGTGCGGCTGCCCCGTAGGTGATCGTGGGGGTCACCGGGGCGGAAGAGGGGCGGGACGTGTCGACGGGAGCGGTCGAACGAGCGTGGTGTGTGGTCGTACCGCACCACGCCAGCGGTGCGCGCGCCGCCCGGCACCGCCTCGCCGCCGAGCTGGCCGAGGTCGTGTCCCCGGTGGTGCTCGCGGATCTCGTCGCGGTCCTGGCCGAGCTGGTCGGCAACGCCGTCCGGCACGCGGACCCGCTGCCGGGCGGAGTGGTCCGGGTGGCCTGGCGGTTGATGACGACCGACGACGGGGCGCACGTCCGGCTGCGGGTCACCGACGGCGGCGCTACCGGCACGCCCCGGATCCGTCCGGCGGACATCGACGCGGCCGACGGCCGGGGCCTACACATCGTCTCCGGCCTGGCGAGCCGCTGGGGGGTCGAACGGGACGGTCTGGGGCAGAGCGTCTGGGCCGAGTTCGACCCGGTCCCCGAGCGACCGGACCTTGTCGTCGCCGGCTGAGCCCGTGCAGGGCGGGTCCGGCCCCCGGCATCGCGCCCGGGCCTCTAGGCTGTGTCGCCGTGAGCAAGCGTCGAAAGAACCAGCGGGCCGCCGCGCCGACGACCCCGAAGCGGGAGAAGGTGCGGGACGTCTTCGTCCCCCGGCCCTTCGAAGGGCTGACCGACGAGCCGGAGTGGATCGCGCTGCGGGAACTGGTGCCCGCCGCCTCCGCACCGCTGCGGCTCACCCCCGAGCTGGTCGAGGAGTACGGCGACCGGCCGGTGACGCTGGCCACCGTGCTGCCGATGGCCGCCCCCGCGATGAGCCGCGCCGACGGGCAGGTGTTCGTCGGGCTCCAGCGGCACCAGCAGTCCGGTGACGTGTCCCGGGACCTGGCCGAGTCGCTGCTCTGCGCGCTGCGTACCGAGCCGGGCGCCCCGGTCCAGGTGCCGCCGCTGCCCGGCCCAGGTCCACGGCTACAGGACATCCTGGTCGACGGTCCGTTGACGGTCACCCTGCACGAGGGCTTCGAGTTCTGGTTGGTCCCCGAGGCCGTCGACGACCCGACCGTGCAGGCGTCCCTGGAGCGTGCCAACGCGGCGATCTACCCGACCGTACGCCTGGCGGCGGCCCGGTCGGCGTACTGGTGCCAGGTGCCGGAGAAGGCGCACGTGCGCTGGGTCCTGCCCGAGGCCGAGGATGCCGCGCTGGACGCGTTGGCCCGGCTGGGTGCGGCCGGCTCGCTGACTCTCGGCGAGGGGACCAAGTTCGCCGGCATGTTCCGCGCCCACGGCCGGCTGGTGCCGGTCTGGGATCTGCCCGAGGAGACCCCGGCCGCCGAGTGGGAGGCACCGGTCGCCGACTTCGCCAAGCGGTACGCCGAGGCGTTGACGGAGACCGAACCGCTCGACGCCGCCGCCCGCCGGTCCCGTCAGGGCCTGCTGGGTCGCCAGCTCACGCTGCGCTGAGCGTGCGCTTCTGGTGTTAGGAAGGGACCCCTACTCTACCGGAGACGTGAGAAGGGGACCCCTCCTTACTCGCGCAGCAGCGGGCACGACATGCAGCGCGGGCCGCCCCGACCCGACCCCAGCTCGGAGCCGGCGATCGGGATGAGTTCGATCCCGGCCCGTTCGAGCTGGGCATTGGTCTCCACGTTGCGTTCGTAGCCGACGCAGAGCCGGGGCGCGAGCGCCAGCGTGTTGTTGCCGTCGTCCCACTGCTCCCGCTCGGCGGTCACCGGGTCGAGCCCGGTGTCGATCACCCGGAGCTGGTCGAGGTCCATCGCGTCGGCGGCGGCCCGCAGGAACGGCGCCGGGCCGTCCACCCGGGGGTCGTCGCCGTCCGCCCCGGCGATCACCGTGTACGCCGACAGCGAGTGCGCGACGTTGGGGTACATCAGCACCGTGTCGACGTCGACCATGGTGCAGACCGTGTCCAGGTGCATGGTGGCCCGTTCCTGGGCGATCGGCACGACCAGGATGGTGTGCGCCAGCCCGGCCGCGAAGACCTGCCGGGCCAGCCGCTCGGCACCGGCCGGGGTGGTCCGCTCGCCCACCCCGACGGCGAGCACCCCGGGGGCGAGCAGCAGCACGTCGCCGCCTTCGAGGTGCTCCAGGTCGGGCCGGTAGACGTACTCGGTGCCGGCGAAGCGCGGATGGTGCCGGTAGATCGCGTCGGTCAGCGTGGTCTCCCGCCGCCGGGCCGGCATCGCCAGGCTGGTCACGCCGACCCGCCCGCCGATCCACAGTGACGAGTCGCGGGTGAACAACAGGTTCGGCAGGGGCGCGATGACGAAGTCGTGCCGGTCCATCAGCGTCCAGACCAGGCCCCCGCGCCGGTCACCGCCGAGCCGTAGCTCCTCGTGGGCGAGGCCGGCGACGAGGACACCGGCGAGCGCGGCCGGGTCGAGGTAGGTCAGGTGTGCGGCGACCCGGGCGCGCAGGGTGTCGCCGAGCCGGGGCGAGGCGAGGACCTGTTCGGTCAGTTCGGCGCGGGCCTCCGCCACGGCCAGGGTCTCGGTGAGCAGATCGGTGAGATAGAGCACCTCGACATCGCGCTCGCGCAGCGCGGCGGCGAAGGCGTCGTGCTCCTCCTGCGCGCGACCCACCCAGGGGATGGCGTCGAACAGCAGGGAGTCGTTGTTGCGCGGGGTCAGGCGGGCGAGTTCCGGCCCCGGCCGGTGCAGCAGCACGGTGCCGAGCCGACCGACCTCACTGTCCACGTAGTGGGTCACACCCGAAGCCTAGGGCAGGGTTTGGCGGCATCCGATAAAACAGCTGTGGGTGAATATGGCATTCATCCACAGTCATTCCGGCGTTCCGGCTTGCCGACTACCGGGACCCGCAACGTAGGGTAGTGAGAACGTAACTTCGAGGGACCTTTTGCCGGAGGTCGCGATGACTGTCTTCCCCGCTCGTCGAGCCGTACCGTCCGCCCGGGCGCTGCCGCAAGCGGCGGTGCCACACCCTCGGGTCGAGGCGCCGGGGGTGGTCGCGGCCCCGCGTCCGTCGCCCTTGGAGTGGGCCCGCCGACGTCGCGCCGAGCGGGGCGCTCGTCGGCTGGAGGCGGCCGGTGCCCGCGCGCTCGGTCAACTCGACCATCTCGGGCCCGCGTGGCACGTGATCGACTGGCCGCGCACGGACGCCGCGGACGCCCTGCTCGACGAGAGCGACGACAACCGGGCCGGGTTCCTCGCCATCGGCCCGAGCGGACTCTTCGCCGTCACCATCGCCGACCACGGCCGGGCCCGCGTCCTGGTCGCCGGTGACGTGGTGCAGATCAACGGCAAGCGCCCGCCGTACGTGGCCGAGGCCCGCCGCGACGCCCGGCGCGCCAGCAAGGCACTGACCAGCGCGGTCGGCCATCCGATCCCGGTGACGCCGGTGCTCACCTTCGTGGGCTCCGGCGTCATCAGCGTCTACGGCCTGCCCAAGGACTGTCTGATGGCCACCCACCGGGAGCTCGACCGGATGCTCGTCGCCGGTGGCAACCGGATCAGCCCGGCCACCGCCGAGAAGCTCTCCCGGGTGGCGCAGCACCCCGGGACGTGGATGAGCGGCGGCTATCCGCCAGCAGCCGACTACCGGTGGTACGAGGACGGCCGAATGGCCGCTGACAAGCCGGCCACCCGGCGGTAACGTCTGCGGCGACGCCACGCGGCCGGGCCCCTGCACTCCGCACCGGCCGGCCGCGCCGTCGCAGACCGGCAGCGATCAGCACCGATGGCGTGGATACCAGCGCGGTCAGCGGTGGCCGAGACGACCGGCTAGCGTGGACGTTCCGTCGGTGTGCATAGGAGGCGCGGTGGCCCACGTCGAACTCTCGCTCTCGGAAGTGTTCGTGCCCGACCCGGGAACACCGACAGAGCTGGGGTACGACAACATCGGCCGGTGGGCGGCCACTGTGTCCAGTGCCGACGAGCCCTGCCTGCTGATCGACGCCGAGAGCCGCGTGGTGGCCGTCTCCGCCGCCGGTTGTGATCTGCTCGGCCTCGGCACCCCCGAGGACGTCATCGGGCTGCCGCTGCTCGACGGCGGCCTGCGGTTGCTCGACTTCACCGCGTACCGGGGCGAGTTGGCCGAGCCGGACATCGACAAGATCCCGCCGCTGCTGGCGCTCGCCTCCGGCCGGATGGCCCGTGGCCTGTTACGGATCATGGCAACCACCGAGGGTGTCTCCGACGCGACCGTCGACGCCATCTCCACGCCGGTGCTCGCCGACGGGGCCGTCGCCGGCTCGCTCACCTTCTTCTCCGAGCTCTGACCCGGGCACCGCGTACCCGGCGGACCTTCACGTCGGCGGCGGATCCTCCTACCATGGGCTCGGCTCCGGCCGCCCCCGACGCTCACCCCTCATCGAGGATCATCCCCGTGTCGCCCACCCCGATCCGTCGTGCCGCCCCCGGCCGCCGGCCCGCCCGACCGGGCGCCCGCCGGAGCCGTACCCGGCTGCCCGCAGTGGCCGGGCTGGCCGTACTCCTGCTGGCCGGCTGTGGTGAACCGCCGGACCCGCGCGACGGGTCAACCCTGCCGACGCCGCCGCGCACCACGGCCGCGACCGGGTCGGCCACCCCGACACCACCGCCCTTCGGCGAACCGCCCAGCGCCGCACCGACCGTCGCGCCGACCGACGCCGGCCTGGTCGCGGTCGCCTGCCCCGGCCAACCGTCCCGGCAACGGATCGTCGACCTGGTCCGGGGCCGCGACGGGCTGCTCCCCCGCAACGCGCGGGTGCAGGTCACCAGGGGACCGCTCTGCGCCGCCGGCTGGCACTTCACCGGCATCGACGTCACCGGGTACGAGCCGCTCCAGGTGGTCACCCGGGACCAGGCCGGCGCCCTGCGGCTGGTCACCGCCGGCACCGACGTCTGCTCGGTCGAGGTACGCGTGGCCGCGCCGGTCGGGATCAGGACGCTGGCCTGCGGCGACGAGGGGTCGGTGCCGGTACCGGTGGCGCCCGTGCCCTCTCCGCCACCGGTGCCCACGCCGACGCCGTCCGGGCAGTCACCGACGCCATCGGCGTCCACACCCTCGGCGAGTGCGTAGGCTGTTCGCCATGCCGGGAACGCCGCCGACCCGTTTCGTCTACCTCGGGCCCGAGGGCACCTTCGCCGAGCAGGCGTTGCGTACCGTGCCCGCCGCGGAGCGGGGTAGCCGTACACCGGCCCGCAGCGTCGGCGAGGCCCTGGAGGCGGTCCGCACCGGAGAGGCCGACGCCGCGCTGGTACCGCTGGAGAACTCGATCGGCGGCGCGGTCGGGGTCACGTTGGACGAACTGGCCGAGGGCGAACCTCTGGTGATCACCCGCGAGGTGATCCTGCCGGTGCAGTTCGTGCTCGGCGCGCGCACGGGCACCCTGCTGCCGACCATCCGCAGCGTCGCCGCCCACCCGCAGGCGTCCACCCAGTGCCGGGGGTGGCTACGGGCACACCTGCCCGACGCGGTCGTGGTCGACGTGCTCTCCAACGGGGCGGCGGCGGCCGGCGCCGCCACCGGTGAGTACGACGCGGCGATCTGCGCACCCATCGGCGCGGCCCGGCACCGGCTCGCCGTGCTGGCCGACAAGATCGCCGACCATCCGGATGCGGTCACCCGGTTCGCGCTGCTCTCCCGCCCCGGCCCGCCTCCGCCGCCCACCGGCGACGACGTGACCTCGCTGGCGGTCTACATCGCCCACGACCGGGTGGGCGCGCTGCTGTCCGTGCTGATGGAGTTGGCCGTACGCGGGGTGAACCTGACCCGGATCGAGTCCCGACCGACCGGTGAGGCGCTGGGCCGGTACGTCTTCTTCCTCGACTGCACCGGCCACGTTGCCGACAACCGGCTCGGCGAGACCCTCCAGGGGCTGCGGCGGGTCTGCGCCGACGTCCGCTTCCTCGGTTCGTACCCCCGACACCGGTGGGACGGCACGGCCGGCGAACGGCCGGTGCCGGCCCCGGCGGGACTCTCCGACGCCGACTACACCGACGCCGCAGCCTGGCTCGCCCGGCTCCGTGCGGGCGAGCTGGGCTGACCGGCCGGGCTCAGCGGAACAGGCCGCCGAGCACCCCGCCCTGCTCCTGCTGACCGCTGCCCATGACCGGCGGCTCCTCGGACGGCTGGACGACGACGAAGCCGCGCCCGGCGAAACTCATCGTGTACGCCTCACCGGTGGTCCGCCCCAGCAGCGTGCCGAGCCCGAGCTGGTCGGCCCGGTGGTAGCCGGTCTGCAATCCCGCCGACCAACAGACGGCGGCCTGCGGGTCCACGTAGGTGGGTGCGTCGACGCTGAGCACGACCGGGGTGCCCCGGGTGGTGACCGCGATCCGGCCCTGACCGGAGAAGACGCAGTTGAACAGGCCGGTCGAGGCCATGCCCGCGCCGCCGACCATCTTGATGTCGTAGCTCAGCGTCGAGTCGAAGGCCAGCACGCTGGACCCGTTGATGGACAGGGCATCGCCCGGCTCCAGGTCGATGACGTGCACGTCCTTGGCGAAGTCGGCGAGGAAGACGTCGCCGTGACCGGTCAGCTTCATCAGCGGCACACCCTCGCCGGTGAGCTTCTGCTTGAGGAAGTTGCCGATACCACCGGAGCCGAGCGCCTGGAACTGCACCTGACCCTGGTACGCGACCATCGAGCCGACGCGGGCCATCGCCTCGCCGTTCAGCTCGATCTTCAACATCTTGGCGTTCTGCAGCCGCATACCGGGCTGCGCGGACTCCTTCTCCAGGTTCGCCGCTGAGAACAGCTCGCTACGCATGGGACCCTCCCGTACTCGCCGTGTCTGGCCGAGACGGTAGGGCAGCACCGCAAGAAGGCCGGCGGGTCAGCCCCAGCCGAGATCGTGCAGGCGGTCGTCGTCGATGCCGAAGTGGTGGGCGATCTCGTGCACCACGGTCACCGCCACCTCGTCGATGACGTCGTCATCGGTGTCACAGATCCGCAGGATCGGGTTGCGGTAGATCAGGATGCGGTCCGGCAGGACTCCGGCGTAGTCCCAGCCCCGGTCGGTCAACGCGTGTCCCTCGTAGAGGCCGAGCAGGTCCTCGCCGGGGGGCGGGTCGTCCTCGACCAGGATCACCACGTTGCTCATCAGCGCCAGCAGTTCCTCCGGAACCTCGTCCAGCGCTTCCCCCACCAACTCCTCGAACCGCTCGCGCTCCATCTCGACCGCCACGCCCTCATTGTTCCTCACCCGACGCGCGATCTCGCGCCTCCGAGGCCCCCGGACGGTGTGCGGAGTGCCGGAGGCGCGAGATCAGCGCGGGGTGGTCAGGAGGTGAGGCGGGCGGTGAGGGTGATCTCCGCGCCGGGCGACAGCAGGCGCGAGATCGGGCAGTTCTGCTTCGCGGTCTCGGCCAGCTTGGCGAACTGTGCCTCGTCGATGCCGGGGACGTCACCGACGGTGTCCAGCTCGATGCGGGTCACCGTCATTCCGGCGTCGGTCTTGTCCAGGTGCACCGTGGCGGTGGTCTCCACCGACGTGGCGGTGGTCCCGGCGTCGGCGAGCGCCTTGGAGAAGGCCATCGAGAAGCAGCCGGCGTGCGCGGCGCCGATCAACTCCTCGGGGTTGGTGCCCTCTCCCTCCTCGAAACGGGACTTGAAGGAGTAGTTCCCCTGCAACCCGCCCTTGCCGGTGCGGATCGTGCCGGAGCCCTCGGGAAGGTTGCCCTGCCAGCGTGCGGAAGCGGTACGGATAGGCATGTACCTGACGCTAGTCCACCCGACGCCGACAGGCGACCGACCAGCGAGGCTCGCCGCCGGGAACCCGACCTCACCGGCCGGCTGTGGAATGATTCACGCGGACCCGCCGACCTGGTCAGCGCCTTCCGTGGCGTCCAGGCTCCGAGGAGAGGGCGAACGATGACCAACGACCTCCCCATCCCTCGTCAGGACGAACGCGCCGACGGTGCCAGCGTCCTCGAATGGGGTGCGGCGGACGAGTCGGAGGGCGGAAGCCGCCTCCGGCGGGCCGTCGCCGGCCTCGGCCAGGACCACCGAGTACCGATGCTGCTGGCCGGACTGGGTGCGGCCGCCGCCGTCGCCTCGCTGCTCGGCGAGTGGGTGACCATGACCATCCCCACCGGTCCGGACCCCGCCAGTCCGCTGGAGGTGACCAACGGGGTCGCCGAGATCGGCGGCATGGGCACCGGCTACCTGGTCGGTCTCCTGGTGCTCGGTTGCGCGGTGGCGCTCGCGCTACGCGGCACCAGGGCGGCGCAGGTCAACGCCCGGATCGCCGGCCTGGCCCTCGCGGCCGGCATGATCGCGCTGCTCGCCGCCACCACGTCGTCGCTCGGCGACGCGACCCGTCGGAGCCTGATGTACTACTCCGGCGAGGAGAGCCTCCGCATCGAGCACGGGCGTGGCCTGTTCATGGCCTTCGCGGCCGTGCTGCTGTTCGCCGCCGCGCTCGTCCGGACCGCCCCCTCCGGGGCCGAGGTGCCGCCGAGCGGTGAGTCGGTCGGCCCCGACGACGCTTCCCCGGAGTCCACGTCCCGGCGTTCCCGGCGACGGTCCGAGCAGGTGGATCCGGACGAGGGACGTCCGCCGGCCGACATCACCGTCAGCCCGACGGTGCCCTTCGCCCGTGAGGCCCCGCCCGACTGAGGTGTAAGGAAGGGTCCCCTACTAACGCCTGGTGTATAGGAAGGGTCCCTTCCTAACATCTCAGCGCCGTGCCGCGCGCCGTGCGCCGCCCGCGCGCCGTGCGCCGCCCGCGCGCCGTGCGCCGCCCGCGCGCCGTGCGCCGCCCGCGCGCCGTGCGCCGACCGCGCGCCGTGCGCCGACCGCGCGCCGGATGAGCGCCGAGCCGAGCGCCGAGCCGAGCGTCGACGGTGCGGCGGGGATCCTGGCCGAACGTCACCTTCGGTGCGCCGTCCGTTGGTATCCGATTCGCCGGGAAGCCATGGTTGCGACCGGTTTCCCGAGGTACGGTTGCTGCCCGCCGTCACGCCGGGTCGCCTACCGGCGACCAGTACGGCTGGCCGCGACGGCGGCGGGCGAAGGAGGAACCATGACCCGCCCGGGCCTGCCCAAGCTGATCGCCACCGACCTGGACGGGACGCTCGTCCGCAGCGACGACACCGTCTCGGCGTACACCCACGAGGTTCTCGACCGGGTGCGGGCCGCCGGCATCCCGGTGGTCGGCGCCACCGGTCGCGGCCCCCGGCTGACCGAGCTGACCCGCAACGACATCCGGGCCGCGGACTTCCTGGTGCTGGCCGGTGGCGGCCGGGTGGTGGACCAGAGCGACCCGGCCGGGCCGGTGGTGCTGCGCGACGAGCGCCTCGCGAGCGGGGTGCTGGCCGGCCTGCTGGCCGATCTGGAGGTCGCGGTCGGCCCCCTGACGGTGATGGTCGAGGCCTCCGACGAGCACGACGCCCCGCTCTGGGGCGACTACCACCCGGCCTGGCCCTACCAGGACCGGTTCGAGGTCCGTACTCGGGACGAGTGCCTCGCCGGTGACGTGATCAAGGCGTTCGCGCGTACCGCCGACCACCACGTCGACGAGCTGTTGGCGGTCGCCCAGGAGATCGTGCCGCCGCATCTGGCCACGCTCACCCAGGCGGGGCTCGGCTTCATCGAGATCTGCCCGCCCGGGGTGGACAAGGCCTCCGGCCTCACCGTGGTCGCGCAGTCCCTCGGCGTGGACCCGGCCGAGGTGCTGGTCTTCGGCGACATGCCGAACGACCTGCCGATGTTCGAGTGGGCCGGGTGGGCCCGGGTCGCCGTCGCCAACGCGCACCCGAGCGTGCGGGCCGCCGCCGATGACATCACTCTGCGTAACGACGACGACGGGGTGGCGGTCTACCTCGACCGGCTACTGTCCAGGTGATGGACGCGACACCCGGCCTGATCGCCACCGACATCGACGGCACGCTGCTCCGCGACGACCGCACGCTCAGTGCGCACACCGCCGCGGTGTTGGCGCGGATCTCCGCCCAGGGCACGCCGGTCGTGCTGGTCACCGGCCGTCCGATCCGCTGGCTCCAGCTCGTGTACGACCAGCTCGCCGAACCTCTGCCGGCGGTCTGCGCCAACGGCGCGGTGGTCTACGACCCGGTCGACGACCAGGTGCTACGCGCCGATCCGCTGGCTCCCGAGCTGCTCGCCGAGGTGGCCCAGCGGCTGCGGGCGGAGGTGCCGGGCGTGAGCCTCGCGGTGGAGATCGTGGACAGCCGGGAGATGCGGCACGAGGCGCACTATCCGGTGCGCTGGGAGGCCGGTGACGCAGCGATCCGGGTCGTGGACAAGCCGGAGGAGTTGCTGTCGATGCCGGCGGTGAAGCTGCTGGTCCGGGCCGGCGACCAGGACCCGGACCGGTTCACCGAGTTGATCTCGGCCGCGTTGGCGGGGCTGGCGGAGGCCACCCACTCGTCGAACTCCGGGCTGGTGGAGGTCTCGGCGGCCGGTGTGACGAAGGCGGCCGGGCTGGCCTGGTACTGCCACCGGATCGGCGTCGACCCGGCCGACGTGCTGGCCTTCGGCGACATGCCGAACGACGTACCGATGCTGACCTGGGCCGGGCGGGCGGTGGCGGTGGCCAACGCGCACCCCACCGTGCTGGCGATCGCCGACGACGTCACCTCGACGAACTCCACCGACGGCGTGGCCGCGTACCTCGAGAAGGTCTTCGGGGCCGACTGAGCGCGACGCGGCGTGCGACCCGGCGGGATCGCACGCCGCGTGCGGTGGTCAGAGGTACTGACCGGTGCTGTGTCCTTCGCCACCGCCCGGCTGACCCATGCCCGGCATCCCGGGCAGCACGGCCCCGCCGCCGGGACCGCTGGGCAGCGCCTGCCGGCCGGAACGCATCTGTTCGAGCTGCACCCGGGCGGCCATCTGCTGGGCCACCAGGGCGGCCTGGATGCCGTGGAACAGCCCTTCCAGCCAGCCGACGAGCTGGGCGTGGGCGATCCGCAACTCGCCCTCGCTGGGCGCCTGGTCCTCGGCGAACGGCAGCGAGAGCCGTTCGAGTTCCTCGCGCAGCTCGGGGGCCAGCCCCTCCTTGAGCTCGACGATCGAGCGCTCGTGGATCTCGCGCATCCGATGCCGGCTGGCGTCGTCGAGCGGAGCGGCCTTGACCTCCTCCAGGAGCTGCTTGATCATGCTGCCGATCCGCATCACCTTGGCCGGCTGCTCGACCAGGCGCGCCGGGTCCTCGCCGGGACCGTCGTCGGTCTGCACGGTGCCGACCGGCCGGCCGTCCGGCCCGACCACCACCACCGTGCCGGAGTGCCCGGCACCGTCCAGGCCAGGCTCGTCGTTCTGTCCAGCTGAGTGTGCTTCGGTCATGGCACCCATCTTTACTCAGTGGCCGCCGTCCCCGCCCGTCGGCCCGGTGCACCGGTCACCGTATGTTCCGGGTGTCCGCCGACCTGGTCACCGTGCGTCGCAGCCGACGCCGGATGCGGCGCGTTCCGCGCTACGGTCGGCCGATGACCTCCGACCCGCGAGCCGTGCTGACCCGGCCCGCTCCCGCCCCGGACGTCACCGTCGCCTACGGCGAGCACCCCGACCAGGTCGCCGACCTGCGTCGACCGGCGGGCACCGGGCCGCCCCGACGGCTGGTGGTCGTGGTGCACGGGGGCTTCTGGCGCCACGAGTACGACCGGCGGCACACCGACTCGATGGCCGCCGCGCTTGCCGCGCTCGGTCACCCGGTGGCGCAGGTGGAGTACCGGCGGACCGGGCAACCCGGTGGCGGCTGGCCCGGTACGCCGGAGGACGTGCTGGCCGCGGTGACCACGCTGCCCCGGCTGGCGACCGAGGCGCTGCCCGGTCTGGTGACGCCGACGCCAGCGGTCCTGGTCGGTCATTCCGCCGGTGGCCACCTCGCCCTGCACGCGGCGCGACACGTGCCGGAGGCGGTGGCCGGGGTGCTCGCTCTCGCGCCGGTCGCCGACCTCGCCGAGGCGTACCGGCTCGACCTGGACGGGGGTGCGGTGGTGGCGCTGCTCGGCGGTGGTCCGGGGGACGTACCCGACCGTTACGGGGCTGCCGACCCACGATCTGTGGTACCGCTCCCGACACGCACCGTAGTGATGCACGGCACTCTCGACGAACAGGTTCCGGTCGCCATGAGCAGGGCTTACGTGGCCGCAAACCAGGCAGCAGGGGCCGATATGCGCCTTGTAGAGCTTTCGGGATGTGAGCATTTCGGGCTCATCGACCCCGAGGCGGCGGTCTGGCCCAAAGTAACCAGCGCGTTGCGGTCTCTTGGCGAAGATCATTAATCATTGACGCAGCGTCGCGAAGCAGGTAGAACGCCGATGGGGCGCACCCGCCTAGGCAACGCGTGTTGAAGGGAACCCGGTGTCGCAGATGAACCGCAGGCGAGCACTACAGTTGCTGGCCGCGCTCGGAACAGGGAGCCTCGTCGCCGCGTGTGGCACGGACGGCGACGAGGGGACCACCACCGCCACCGGCGGCAGTCCGATCAAAATCGGTCTGATCGCGCCGCAGGCCGGCCCGAACAAGGCCATCGGCGACGAACTCACCAACGGCTTCCAGCTCTACCTCGACCTGAACGACCGGAGTCTCGGCGGTCACCCCGTCAACCTGGTCTCGGCCGACGAGGGAGACACCGTGAAGTCCGGCCAGGCCGCCGTGAGCAGCCTGCTCGAACAGAACGTGCTCGCGATGACGGGCGTCGCCAGCTCCGCCGTCATGTTCGGCATCCGGGACGCGGTCGAGCAGGCCCGGGTACCGCTGATCGGCTCCAACGCCTCGCCACCGAGCCTGCAGAGCGTCGTCTACATCTGGCGTACGTCGTACGTGCTGGACGAGGCGGGCCGGGCGCTCGGCCGCTACCTCAAGGACGAGCTGGGTACGGCCGACCGGGTGGCCATCATCCTGCCCGAGGGCGGTGGCGGTGGCGAGGACGTGCTGCGCGGCTTCCGCCAGGAGTTCGGCGAGTCCGACCCGAGGATCTCCGACCCGGTGATCTGGACCACCGGCAACCCGAACCCCGGCAAGACGGCCTACGTCAACGACATCAGCCAGGCGTTGAACCGCAGCCCGTCGACGGTCTTCTGCTTCTACTCCGGCGCGGCGGCCGTGGAGTTCGTCATGCAGTTGCGCGACGCCGGGTTCCGGGGCCGGATCTACGCGCCCGGGTTCCTCACCGAGGGCACGGTGCTGGAGAGCATCCGGCCGGCCAACGACGCGCTCGGCATCCGGACCGCCCTGAACTACTCCGCCGACCTGAACAACGCGGCGAACCGCCGCTTCGCGTCGGCGTACCGCAAGAAGCACAACGCCTCGCCCACCACGTACGCGATGGCCTCCTACGACGCGGCCAAGGTACTCGACCAGGCGATCCGCCTCGCCGGTGAGTCGCCGACGGCGCAGGAGGTGAACCTGGCGCTCGGCCGGATCGGGCAGATCGACAGCCCGCGCGGCGCGTGGCAGTTCAACCAGCCGCGTACCCCGCAGCAGAAGTGGTACCTGCGCGAGGTGCAGCGCGACGGCCAACTGCTGTCCAACGTGCTGGTCAACGAGCTGGCCACGCTCGGCTGAGTCTCGACACAATGCCCAGGGCCGGACCGGTGCGATGGCCGGCCCTGGAGCGTCGGATCAGGGCCGCAGCTCGGCGACGCAGCACTTCACGCTGCCACCGCCCTTCTTGAGTTCGGCCAGTTCCACTGGCACCGGCGTGTAGCCCGCCGCCTTGAGCCGGCCGGTGAGCCGGGTCGCCTCGCTGTTGAGCACCACGTTGGCGCCGTCACTGACCAGGTTCAGCCCGAAGGACAGCGCATCGTCGTCGTCCGCCACCACCGCGTCGGGGAAGAGTTGGGCGAGCACCCGCTGGCTGGCGGCGGAGAAGGCACCCGGGTAGTAGACGATGTTGCCGTCGTCGATCGAGGCGAGCGCCACGTCCAGGTGATAGAAGCGCGGGTCGACCAGGTGCAACGACACCACCGGACGGCCGAGCGCCTCCTGTGCCTCGGCGTGCGCGGGCAGTTCGGTGCGGAAGCCGTACCCGGCCAGGACCAACCCGCCGTGCGCCTCCGGCAGGTACGCGAAGTCACCCTCGCCCTCGTTGGTCTCGTTCGGCGCGATGAACCGCCAGCCCTGCGACTCGTAGAACGCCCGGTGCGCGGCGGCCTCGGCGGTCCGCTGCGGGTGCTTGAACCGCGCCCCGTAGGCCGTGCCGTCCACCGTGAACGCGCCGTTGGCGGCGTAGACCATGTCGGGCAGGCCCGCCTCGGGAGCCAGCAGGTGCACCTCGTGGCCGAGGCCCACCAGGGTCTCCCGCAGGCGGTCCCACTGCTTGACCGCCAGTTCCGGGTCGACCGAGGCGGTCACGTCCATCCACGGGTTGATCGCGTACTCGACCGCGAAATGCTCGGGCGAGCACATGAGATATGTCCGCTTTCGCGGTACTCGCTGCTGGTTCACGGTGACCAAGGGTAGGTAGGCTGCCACTTTAGTAACAGCCGCAAACATTGCTTCTCAGGAGCAGAACATTGCAGATCGACGCCGTCGACCAACGAATCATTGCGCTGCTCGTCGCGGACGCCCGCGCGTCGTACGCGGACATCGGCACCCGGGTGTCACTCTCCGCTCCGGCGGTCAAGCGACGGGTCGACCGGCTGCGGTCGGCCGGAGTGATCCGCGGATTCACCGCCATCGTCGACCCGGCCGCCGTCGGGTGGACCACCGAGGCGTTCGTCGAGCTGTTCTGCGCCGGTCGCACCACCCCGGCCCAACTCGGTGCGGCGGTACGCCGTCACCCCGAGGTCGTCGGGGCGTACACGGTCTCCGGCGAGGCCGACGCGCTCGTCCATCTGCGGGCCGCCGACATCGCCCACCTCGAAGAGGCGCTGGAACGACTGCGGGCCGAGTCGTTCGTCACCTCCAGCCGCAGCACCATCGTGCTCTCCCGGCTGGTGGAGTCCCCCGGCGTCGGACCCTCCACGAGCTGAACCCGACAGGAAATCCGCAACGGGACGGAACCAGACAGGCCCCGAACACGTCTAAGGCGCCATGCCACGGGGATTGTCAGCCGGCGTTGCCGGCACGCTCGTCACCGTCCTGTTCACAGTCGCCGGATGCACCGATCCGCCGACCTCCCGCCCCGACACCGCCGGACGACCGGTGTCCGGGCCCGGCCTGGTCGCGTACGACTCCTGTGACAGCGCCCTGGCCGGGCTCCGGGCCGCCGCTGCCGCCCAGGTCGGCCCGGACGGCTTCCCGCAGGACAGCGAGTACGCGGAGGAGGGCCCGAACTGGACACCGCGCGGCTGGAGTTCCGGGCCGCTCTGGAGCGACGAACCTGCCGCGTCCGTGACCCGCCCCGACCAGGACACCGACGAGCCGGACCTGACCAAGACCGACGGCCGGCGGATCGTCACGCTCACCAAGGGCGTGCTGCGGGTCTTCGACCCGGCCGGCCGCCGCGAGACCGGGCGGCTGGACTTCGGTGAACGGCGCGGCCAGACACACCTGCACGGATCCGAGCTGGTGCTGCGCGGTGACCGCGCTCTGGTGCTGAGTTCCTGGAACGCCGACGGACGCCGGACCGAAGGCGACCCGCTGTCCACCAGCGGCCTGCCACTCGGCGGCACTGCCCAGGTGACGCTGGTCGACCTCTCCGGTCCGCCCCGGGTGCTCGGCGTCCATCGCCTGCAGGGCAGCCTGGTCGACAGTCGGCTCACCGGCGACACCGCCCGCGTCGTGGTGCGCACCCGGGCCCGCTTCGGACCGGGATCCGGCGACGGTAGCGACGAGTCCCGACGGGAGACGGTCCGGAAGACCGTCGAGCAGGCCGACATCGACCACTGGCTGCCCCGGTTCGAGTGGCACGACGGCGACGAATGGCACCGTGGACGGGTCGACTGCGACCGACTCAGCGGCACCGACCGGGCCACCGGTGCCGCGACGGTGACCGTGCTCAGCTTCGACCTGACCCGCGACCGGCTCGGTGACGGCGATCCGGTGAGCATCGCCGCGAACGCCCACCTCGTCCACGCCACCGGCACCGACCTCTATCTGGCCGACGTGCGATACCAGCCGAAGGACCGACAGACCGACGTCTACCAGTTCGACGTGGACGGGCCGGGTCGGCCCCGTTTCCTCGCCTCCGGCACCGTGCCCGGCTGGCCGGAGAGTCCGCACGCCCTGTCGGACCGGCAGGGGCACCTGCTGGTGACCACCGGAGCCACCACAGGGGACACCTCGGCCGCCGAATCGACCGTACGGGTCCTGCGCCGGGCGGACACCGCCATGGTGGAGACCGGCGCGGTCAGCGGTATCGGGCGGTCGCGGGAACCGGGCCTGCTGCACTACGCCGAGGACCGCGCGTACCTGGTCACCCGGACGGGCCGCTACCGGAAGCAGGACGAACAGGTACACGTCGTCGACCTGAGTGACCCCGGCCGTCCCCGGCTCCTCGGCGACGCGAGCATCGCCGGTCACGGCGGATACGTACAGTCGCTGCCCGGCGGGCGGCTGCTCGTCGCCGGGCAGGAAGAGGCCAGCCGGGGGCGGTTCAAGGGCCCGCAACTCGCCCTGCTCGACCTCGGCGAGCCGGGCCACCCGGACCGGTCGGCCCAGTGGCGGATCCCCGACCTGACCGAGGACCACTTCGACGGCACGGTCGTCCTGCACGAGCCGGAGACCGGCCTGACCGCGCTCCCCGTCGGTCAGGGGCTACGCCTGTTGCGGCTGAGCGGCGACGCCATCACCGAACTCGGCACGGTCGCCCATCCAGACGACGACGGCAAGTCGGGCCGGTTCTCCGAGACGCTGGTCCTCCGCGCGATGCTCGTCGACGGGGTGCTCTGGACCGTTTCGTTCACCGGGGCGCAGGCGTCCGACCCGGCCACCGGGAAGCGTCTCGCCTGGCTGCCGTCCACATAGCTCACCGGCCCACCTCGGTTCCCCGACCGATGCCAGCGGTCGGGGAACCGGAGCGCCGGACGCCGCGTCGAACCGCGCATGACACGGGGAACCAAGGCCACCGCAGCCGGCGGCACGCTGATCGCGCTGGCGCTGCTCGCCGGCAGTATGTCGGCGCCACCGGTCGTGACACTGCCCATCGGCACCGACGGGCTGCGGATGATGCCGGTCGGTCTGGTCTCCTTCGACTCCTGCGCGGACGCCCTCACCGAGCTGCGCACGGCGGCCGCCGCCTCGGTCGGCCCGTACGGCTTCGGCGGCGGCTGGCGCACGTTCAGCGACCGGGGCGGCGCCATGGGGGCCGGCGATGTGGCGAAGGGTGCCGAAGCCCTTCCCGCACCGACGGGAGCCGCGCCGGAGCACTCGACCACCAACAACCACGAAGTCGGCGTCGACGAGCCAGACCTGGTCAAGACCGACGGACGGCGGATTGTCACGACCACCGGCGGCGTCCTGCGGGTGGTCGACCCGGTCAACCGGCAGATCACCGGCGAACTCGACCTCACCGACGGCCACGAGCGCCTGCGCTGGACGGACCAGCGACTGCTGCTGCTCCGTGACCGGGCACTGGTCCTGACCGAGGCCACCCGCGCGACGACCACCGGCGTCGCGAGCCGGATCCGGGGCCCGTTCGACGACACCCGGCTGGTCCTGGTCGACCTCTCCGGTGCACCCCGGGTGCTGGGGACGTACCGCGTCCAGGGCCGCACCGTCGACGCCCGGCTGACCGGCACGACCGCCCGGGTGGTGGTGAACTCGGGACTCCGCCTGGAGTTCCCGTACGACCGGACCGGCAGCGACCGGGAGCGGACCGCACGCAACCGTGAGGTCATCGCGCGGGCGGGCATCGAGGCGTGGCTGCCCGAGTACGAGTGGACGGCGGGCGCCGAACGGCACACCGGGCGGATCGGCTGCGACCGGCTGAGCCGCCCGGAACGGATGACCGGCACGTCGACGCTGACCGTGCTCAGCTTCGACCTGGCCACCGACCGTCTCGGCGACGGCGACCCGGTCGGCGTGGTCGCCGACGCGAGCACCGTCTACGGCACCGCGACCAGTCTCTATCTCGCCGGTCGCCGTCCGGCGGTCGACCCGGCCCGCTCGCGTCCATCGGCGGACGACGAGGTCACCGAGATCCACCAGTTCGACACCGCCGCCCCGGGGCGTCCCCGCTTCGTCGCCTCGGGCACCGTGCCCGGCTGGCTGATCAACCAGTACGCGCTGTCGGAGTGGGACGGGCACCTGCGGGTGGCCACCACCACCGGCGACGTCTGGGGCGGCAGGGCAGAGGGCCGGACCTCCGAGTCCGCGGTGCGGGTGCTGCGCCGCGAGGGCGGATCACTGGTGCCCGCCGGAATGGTCGGCGGGCTCGGCCGGGGTGAACGGATCTACTCGGTGCGCTACCTCGGCCCGGTGGCGTACGTGGTGACCTTCCGGCAGACCGACCCGCTCTACTCGCTCGACCTGACCGACCCCGGCGCGCCCCGGGTCACCGGCGAACTCAAGATCACCGGGTACTCGGGTTACCTGCACCCGCTGCCCGAGGGCCGGTTGCTCGGGGTCGGCCAGGAGGCAGACACGCGGGGTCGGACCCAGGGCGTACAGGTGTCCCTCTTCGACGTACGCGATCCGGGCCGCCCGTACCGGCTGGATCAGTGGCACCTGCCCCGGGGATGGTCCGGTGCCGAGCACGACCCGCACGCCTTCCTGTACCGGCCGGACAGCGGTCTGGTGGCCCTGCCGGTGGACGCCGGCATCCGGCTGCTGCGCGTCGGCGGCGACACCATCCGCGAGATCGGCGAGGTGACCCACCCGGCGACGGACCGCGAGGGTCGGCGGATGGGGGCTCCGGTACGCCGGTCGCTGGTGATCGGTGACGTGCTCTGGACCGTCTCCGACACCGGCCTGCGCGCCACCGACCCGACCACCGCACGCAGCATCGGCTGGATCGCGACGACCTGAACTTTCCTCCCACGCGGGTGGGGCCCGGTTTCTCGGGGTTTCCGGGTCCCACCCGCCCCTACCGCACGCCGAATCGGAACGGCCGACGGTCAGAGGTACATGCCGGTGCGGTGCTCACCCCGTCCCGGCTTGTCCCCCTCACCGAAGAAGCGCTTGCCACCGAACTCGCCGTGCAGGCGGTCGTCCAACTCGTCCGCCAGACCGGTCATCACCTGCACGGCCAGCATCAGGTGGGTGGGTTGGAAGTTCCGGCCGAAGACCGGGATCGAGGCCCACACGGTGTCGTCGGCACAGTAGAGCCGCCCGATCGGCATCCGGTTGGTCAGCTCGGAAAGCTTGACGTACAGCCGCTCGGTGGGCTCGACCTCGGTGAGGACCGGGGAGAAAACGTCGACCAGCGGCGGGTTGTCCCGGACCCGGACGAAGACCATCGCCGAGCCCGCGCGGATGTTGATGTCGCCGTCGGAGTCGACCTGGACCCGGTCCGAGTCCGACTTGAGCATGGTGGAGACGACCGTGCGTACCCGCTCGGCCAGGTCCAGCACCTCGGTCTCCGGGCTGTCCCCACCGGCGGCGGCCAGCGCCTCCTCCAGCTCGGTGCCGATCTCCCGCACCAGGCCGAACTCGCTGCGCGCCGTACCCAGCGGGGCACCCGCAAGCGGCTCACCCTCGGCGTCCTCGATCTGATAGACCAGGAACGCGGGATGCGGCGCACCATAGATGTCCCGCAGCGTACGGGAGAGCACCGCCGCCAGCCGGGTGGCCTCGTCGACCCCGCAGTGCAGGCCGAACTGGTCACCGGAGCCCTCCACCACGCCCGGCGGCGACCAGCCCAGCGCGACCATGTCGGCGACGGCCGCGCGGTCCAGCCGGTAACCCTGCGGCAGGGTGGCGTTGCCGACCGCGCGCGCGTTGAGTCGGCCGTCCGTGCCGACGTCGGCCCCGACGGAGTAGATCGCGTCGTCCGTGCCCGAGGCGGTCGGGTCGAGCGTCAGCTCCACACACGCCCCCGCCGGCAGGTCGACCAGCCGGTCGGCCAGCGCCCTCGCGAACTCCCGCCACGCCTGGGTCACCTTCGCCCGCAGGTCGGCCGTGGTCGGCTCGTCGAGCAGGATCGACTCGTGGTGATGCGCCGGCGTGCCGGGCGGCGCCGAGGGGTGGTCTGCCGTCATGATCGCCTCCGTCCGTTCCGGTCACCCTACCCAGCCGCCGTATCGGTCGGCGCGGCCCGGACTGTGATCGGACAGCCCCCTCGGTTGCGGTCAGTCGGTCGGCCGGTCGCCGCCCAACTCCACCGGCCAGGTGCCGGCCAGGTCGGCGAGCCGGGCCGCCGCCGCGACCGGATCGGCGCCGCGCCCCACGGCCAGCCCGAGCAGGTACGCGGTGACCGGGGCACCCGGACGCACCACCTGGTGGGCCACGTCCCGGGCCAGGTCGAGCACGGTCGGCACCGGCACCTGGGCAGGTTCCAGCCCCAGTTCCGCGCAGACCGCCGTGACCCAGTCGTCCAGCACCGTCATCGCGCCCACTCCTCCGCCCGGCGTACGTCACCGTCAGTGTCGCAGTCGAACCACGGCGGTGGTCCGCCACCGGACCACGTCACCTCGCGCACGGTGAGCCCGGCGAGCAGCTCCCGCAGCGGCGCTCCGGCGTGCCGTCCGGCGAGCCGGTCCAGCGCCGCACGCAGAGCGTCGGTACGCCACACCCCGCACAACGTCTGCCGCCGTCCCGAGGCGTCCACGAAACACACCCCGTCCACCTGCGGTGGCATGTCCAGTGGCGTGCCCGGTGGGGTGTTCGGCGGCGTGCCCGGTGGGGCGTTCGGTGGCGTGCCCAGTTGGCGCAACAGTTCACCGACGGCGGGCCGCGTCAACAGCGGCAGGTCGGCGGCGAGCAGCGCGACGACCGGTACCCCCGGGTCGAGCAGGGCCAGTCCGGCTGCGGTGGCGGCGACCGGCCCGCCACCGGGCGGCGACTCCCGGACCGGGAGCACCCCCGCCGGGGCCGGCCCGGGACCGACCAGGATGCGGGGCGTCGCGTCGGCGACGGCCGCGAGCACCCGCTCGCGCATCGGTACGCCACCAACGGGCAGCGCCGGCTTGTCCCGCCCACCCATCCGGCGCGCCGCCCCACCCGCGAGCACGATCGCCGCGTACGCCATCACCGGATCACGGTAACCCGCACGGCTCGGCCCTCTCCGGCACTGCCGCCCGCCAGAGGTCGCCGGGCGAGGCGCCCGGGCGGGGTGGCCGTTTCCGGCGCTGCCACCGGCCAGCCGTGCGGCCGGTACGGCCGGGCGGCCGGGTGGCGGTGCGGCCGGGCGGCCGGGTGACGGTGCGGCCGGGCGGCCGGGTGACGGTGCGGCCGGGCGGCCGGGTGACGGTGCGGCCGGGCGGCCGGGTGACGGTGCGGCCGGGTGGCGGTGCGGCCGGGCGGCCGGGCGGGGTGGCCGGATGCGGTGGGGTGTGCGGGCGGGGCAGGATGGCGGGGTGGGACGGGCCAGTGACCGACGCGGGGTGCTCCGCGTCGACCTCGACGCGACGGACACCGGACGGATCCGGGTACGCCGACCGGACACACTCGCCGCCGAGGAGCCGCTGGAGATCCGGGTCGGGCCGGCCGGGCCGGACCGACGCCGCCCGCTCTCGGTCACCATGCGGACCCCCGGCGCCGACCTGGATCTGGCGCTCGGCTTCCTGTTCACCGAGGGGCTGATCCGCTCGACGGACGACGTGTCCACCGCGCAACTGTGTGCCGGCACCGAGACGCCGAACACCTACAACGTGGTCGACGTGACGCTGGCTCCGGGCGTACCGTCTCCCGGCACCGACACGACCCGGCACTTCCACACCACCAGTGCCTGTGGGGTCTGCGGCAAGGCGAGCATCGACGCGGTCCGTACCCGGTCCCGGTTCGACGTGGCCGCCGACCCGCTCGCCGTCCCCGCCGAGATGCTGGCCGAACTCCCGGAGCGCCTACGGGCCGGTCAGCGGGGCTTCGACCGTACCGGCGGGTCGCACGCGGCGGGACTGTTCTCCGCCGACGGCGAGTTGCTGGTGCTGCGCGAGGACGTCGGCCGACACAACGCGGTGGACAAGGTGATCGGCTGGGCGCTCCGCGAACGTCGGCTGCCGCTGGCCGGGCACCTGCTGCTGGTCTCCGGCCGGGCCAGTTTCGAGCTGACCCAGAAGGCGTGGATGGCCGGGCTGCCGCTGCTCGCGGCGGTGTCGGCACCGAGCACGCTCGCGGTCGACCTGGCTGCCGAAGCCGGGCTCACCCTGGTCGGCTTCCTGCGCGGACGGACGATGAACATCTACACCGGTGCCCACCGGGTGACCGGCTGACCGCCGCGTCGGGCGAGACCGCCCACCCGGCGCTGAGGTGTACGGCCCGCCGCCCGGCGCTGAGGTACAGCCCGGAGCTCAGCGAACGGCGGCCGCGCGGCACCCAGCAAGCGGCGTCCTACCGAAGCTCAGCGGTTGGCCAGCAGCTCGAACAGTTCCAGCCGGACGGCGGCGTCCCGTGCGATGAGGAAACCCGCGATGCCCAGGATCCAGCCCAGCATGCTGCCCGACGACCGCACGATCCACGCGTTGAGGCGGGCGAGCAGTGGCTCGATCCGCCTCGGCCACGCCACCCGCGCGCCCAGCAGCACCAGCGCCGGCAGGATCATGACCAGGCAGTATCCCGCCAACAACGCGATCACCTGCGGCACACCCAGACCGGAGGTGGTGAGCAGACCCAGGGCACCGAGGTACGGCAGCATGGTCGCCACCTCGGCCAGCGCGGCGAACACCGCCAACCCGACCAGCCAACGGGCCGACGAGTCACCGGACGTCGCCCGGTCCCGCCACCGCAACACCCGACCGCCGCCACCGCCGCGTTTGCCGTCGTAGCGGAAGCTCAGCACGAACAACCCGACACCGAGCGCGAGCTGCCCCCACAGCACCGGCCGGTTGTCCAGCGCGCCGCCCAGCATCTCGGCCAGCCCGCTGCCGCCGAAATAGAGCAGCAACCCGACCAGGAAGTAGAAGCAGGCGATGGTGCCCAGGTAGGTCGACACCCGCCCGAGGCGAACCGGGCCCGGGGCGAGCAGCAGCCAGACCGGGATGAACAGGGTGCCGATGCTGGTGCTGTCGACGAGCGCCAGACCTGCGAGGGACAGCAGTAGCGCGGCGCTCATGCCGGGCCCAGGGGACGCACGCTCATGCGGTGATTATCCGGGTGTCCCGGTCCGACGGCTGCCCTGGCACCGTGGCCTGTCGAGCCTTCGGGACGGTTTCCTGAGGTGGGTTCGGGGGACGGTTCATGGTGCGCCACGGGCCACCGAGGAGCGGGGTGAGGACCACCAGGAGGTAGCCGGCGCCGGCCGCGACGAGGGTGGCCGTGGTGCCGGCATGTTCGCTGACGAAACCCGCTGCGAGCGCGCCGAGCGGGATGGCGGCCCAGGCCACCGCGCCGATCACGCCGTACACCCGGGCCCGCATCCGGGCCGGCACGCGTTCGAGCTTGATCGCGCCGATCATGGGGTTGATCGCCCCGGCGGCGAAACCGGCGCTGGCGAACACGGCGAGCAGGACGGGCAACGGCAGCCCGGCGGCCATCGCCCAGAACGGCGGTGGACCGGCCACCGCGAAGGCCACCACGAAGGTGGCCCGGCGGGGCAGCCGGTGACCAACGGCGCTGAACACCAACGAGCCCGCCAGCGCACCACCGCCCATGGCACCCACGAGCAGCCCGAGGGCCGCCGCTCCGCCGAGGTCCCGGTGCGCGACGACGGGCAGCAGCACGTTGGTCATGGTCGCGTCGAAGAAGTTGGTCACCAACACCAGCAGGACCAGGACCCGCAACAGGGGCTCGGCGAGCAGGAACCGCACGCCGGCGGCGAACTGGCGCCAGTAACCGGTGTCGTGGCTGGTCGCTGGCCCGTCGACGGTCGCGGCCTCGTCGGCACCGGGCTGGAGGTTCGCCGGCACCAGCACGGCGACGACCACTGCGGACAGCACGAACGTGGCCGCGTCGAGGACCAGCACGGGCAGCGCCCCCAGGGTGGCGACCAGCAGGCCGGCCACCGGCGCACCGAGGAGTCGGGCGCCCCGCTCGGTCGCCTCGAACCAGCCGATCGCCCGCTCGGTGGGCAGGCCGGCGGCGGCGGCCGCCTCGGGCAACAGGGCCACCCGGGCGGTCTGACCCGGCGTGTCGAGCAGACCGCTGAGGAAGACCAGCGCGAGCAGCGCCCAGAACGGGAGTCCGACCGTGGCGTGCAGGAGAGGGATCGCGGCGACCGTCAGGCAGGAGACCAGATCGGCGAGCACGCTCGCGCGGCGGTAGCCGATCCGGTCGACCAGGACTCCGCCCAGTGCGCCACCGAGCACGATCGGCGCGGTCGCGACGGCAGCGGTGAGGCCCGTGGCGGCCGGCGAGCCGGTCTCGGCGAGTACGTAGAGCGGCAGCGCGATGATCGTGAGCATGTTGCCGGTCAGCGAGACCGTGTGCCCGACCAGCAGACCGACCAGCGGTGCGCGGGACGGGCGGCTCATTCGGGCCGCCGGAACGCGTGATAGATCATCGTGACCGGGCGGGCGTCGGTGCGGTCCGGGTCGCTGCGCTCCTGCCAGCGCGCGGCCAGCGCCTCCAGGTCGGCCCGCAGTTCCCGCAGTTCCGCAGCGGTGAGGTGGTAGGCGTTGTCGCTGCTGGCGGTGCCGCGTACCCACTCCGGCTCGAAGGTCGCCTCGGCGGCGAGGTAGCCGTTCAAGGCCGCCTGGTACCGCTCCAGCACGGCACGCCGCAACAGGTCCGAGGCGACCTTCCGCTCCGGGTCGTCCAGTGCCTCCAGTGGCTCCCAGGAGGTGGTGGCGTGCGCGGCTCGCCACCACCGTTCTCGGCGGTTGCGCGCGCACTCCGGAGCCTCCCGCACGAAGCCGTGCTCGGCGAGTTTGCTCAGGTGGTAGCTGACCGAGCCGACCGCCTCGTCGACGACGTCGCTGAGCATCCCGACGCTCTGCGGCCCCCGCAGCCGCAGTTCGCCGAGGAGCCGAAGCCGGGTGGGGTGGGCGAGGGCCCGCATGGCACGGGGGTCGGTCAGGTGCAGCACGGTCTCGTCGTTCGACATGTCGCCACCTTAGACGTACAAGAAATGACGTACAAGACTTCTTGTATATCATCGTGGGCGGCGGCGGCCGGAGCGACGCCTGCCCCGCCGCAGCGCCTTCGGCGATTTCGGCCAACCGTCCAGGCGTGACGGCGGCACTCCCCGGCGGAGCAGGTCGTCCAGCAGCAGGCCGAGCGAGTAGTCCGGGTGCTCGGCCAGCACCCGCTCCAACGCCACCGCTGCCAGCGCGCCCTGCCCCGCGCGCCAGGCGGCGAACGCGAGCAGGGCACCGGGCGCGGCGGACAGGTCCGGCTCGGTCCGGCGCATCATCTCGGTCCAGAACGCCACGTCCTCGTCCCGCCCGTCGGTGCGTTCCCAGGCGTGGTCCCGCACCGGCAGGTGGGTCAGCAGCAGGCAGAGCCACGCCACCTCGTCGTCGGTCAACGGCTCGCCGTCGCGGTGACGGCGTCGGGTGGCCCGCAGCGCCGCCACCCCGGCCGTCCGCAGCGCCCGACCGCCGAGCAGGTCGGCCGGGGGTGCCTCCGCCAGCAGGTCGGCGAGTCGCCGGTCGGCCCGTTCGGCGGCGCGCCGCATCTCCGGCCCCTCGACCGGGGCCACCGCCGCGGCGAGAGCGGCCCGGTCAGGCAACGCGACCTGGCCGGCGAAGACCGCCGCGGCCGGCACCGCACTGGCCTTCGGGTCGTACGGGGTGCCCTCGGGCGGGCAGCACTCCGGCTCCTGACAGACGTACGACCACCATCGGTCACCGGTGACCCGTAACGCGTCCAGGACGGTGAGCCCGGCGTCGGCAAGCGCGCCCCGGACCGCGTCCACGGCCGGAGTGACCCGGACCGCCGGGCCGTACCCGATCGCCGTGGCCGAATCGGCGCCCTGCCGCGCGGTCACCGCGGCGATGTGCTCCGCCGACTCACGCGGATCACCTTCGCCGGGCAGGTCCGTCCGGGCGGCGAAGACGATCCGCGAGCCCGCCAGCGCCACCACCACGACGCTGTCGGTGGGGTGGAAGCCGAGCAGGTACGGCACGGCCGCGATGAGGTCGGCGGGCGATCTGACGGTGAGCCGGGGCAGGTCCGTGGAATTCATGAGGGCAGCTTGCGAGCCGCCCGGTTCCCGCCGCTGCCCCTGTGGACGACACGCGGGTTATCCACAGTCACCCTACGTATTCGCCCAGCTCAACGCGATCCGCCTGCTCCCCCGCACCCGAGCACGGATGTTAGGAAGGGACCCTTCCTATACACGAGGCGTTAGTAGGGGACCCCTCCTTACACCCGAAGGGATACCTTGCGGGGATGGATCTGGCGTACCTGCGGGCGCACCCGGAGCAGTTGCCGACCTTCCTGACCCATCAGCGGATCCGGGAGACGCCGGTGAGCGGCGGCGACATCTGCGCCGCCAGCCGCCTGACGCTGGACGACGGGCACTCGGTGTTCGCCAAGACCTGGCCGGAGCACGCCGACCGGCAGGTGCCGGAGGACTTCTTCGCCACCGAGGCGGCCGGGCTGCGCTGGTTACGGGAGGCCGGCGCGGTCGCCGTACCGGAGGTGCTGGTGGCGCTGCCCGACCTGCTCGCGCTGGAGTGGGTGCAGCCGGGCGAACCCCAGCGGGCGGCGGCCGACCGCTTCGGGCGTGAGCTGGCCGAGATGCACCGGGCCGGAGCGTCCGCATTCGGGGCACGCTGGCCGGGCTTCGTCGGCGCGCTGTCGGCGGACAACACCCCGCACGACGGTCCCTGGCCGGTCTGGTTCGCGCAGGCCCGGATCGTGCCCTACCTGCGTCGCTCGGTCGACGGAGGCGCCCTGGACGCCACCGCCGCCGCGCTCGTCGAGCAGGTCGTGACCCGGATCGACGAGTTCGGCGGCGACGAGCCGCCCGCCCGCATCCACGGCGACCTCTGGCCCGGCAACCTGCTCTGGGGCGCCGACGACCGGGTCTGGCTGGTCGACCCGGCCGCGCACGGTGGGCACCGGGAGACCGACCTCGCCCAGCTAGCGCTCTTCGGCGGGGCACCGTACGCGGACCGGATCCTGGCCGCGTACGGCGAGACCTGGCCGTTGGCCGACGGCTGGCGGCATCGGGTGCCGCTGCACCAGTTGCACCTGCTGCTGGTGCACACCGCCCTGTTCGGCAGCGGGTACCGGGATTCGGTCGTGCGCGCCGCCCGGGCGGCCCTGAGCGGGGCCGAGCGCGCTACGGTCGACGGGTGACCGTCGCCCCGCCGACCGCCGGCGCCCTCGTCGACCGGTACGGCCGCGTCGCCCGGGACCTGCGGGTCTCGCTGACCGACAAGTGCAACCTGCGCTGTACGTACTGCATGCCCGCCGAAGGGCTGCCCTGGCTGGCCGGGCCGCAGTTGCTCACCGACGACGAGGTGGTCCGGCTGATCCGGGTGGCGGTGTGCCGACTCGGCGTGACCGAGGTCCGGTTCACCGGCGGCGAGCCGCTGATCCGCCCGGGTCTGGTCGACATCGTCGCGGCCGCTGCCGCACTCGACCCGCGTCCCCGGCTCTCGCTGACCACGAACGGCATCGGACTGCACCGGCTGGCTCCAGCGTTGCGCGAGGCCGGGCTGGACCGGGTGAACGTCTCGCTGGACACCCTGGACCGTGAGCGCTTCACCCGGCTCACCCGGCGCGACCGGCTCTCCGACGTGCTGGCCGGTCTGGCCGGTGCCGCCGACGCCGGGCTGACCCCGGTCAAGGTCAACGCGGTGCTGATGCGGGGCGTCAACGACGACGAGGCACCGGCACTGCTCCGCTTCGCCCTCGACCACGGCTACGAGCTGCGGTTCATCGAGCAGATGCCGCTGGACGCCCAGCACGGTTGGGACCGCGCCGCGATGGTCACCGCCGAGGAGATCCTGACGACGCTGCGCTCGGCGTACGCGCTGAGCCCGGACCCGGCCGCGCGCGGCACTGCGCCCGCCGAGACCTGGCTGGTCGACGGCGGCCCGGCGCGGGTCGGCGTGATCGGCACGGTGACCAGACCCTTCTGCGGAGACTGCGACCGGACTCGGCTCACCGCCGACGGCCAGATCCGCAACTGTCTGTTCGCCACCGAGGAGTCGAACCTGCGCGACGCGTTGCGGGCCGGGGCCGACGACGACGAGGTGGCCCGCCGCTGGACGGCCGCGACCTGGGGCAAGCGGGCCGGGCACGGGATCGACGACCCGACCTTCCTGCAACCGACCCGGCCGATGTCGGCCATCGGAGGGTGACCGTGGCGACCGTGACCGTCCGCTACTTCGCCGGGGCCCGGGCCGCCGCCGGTCGCGCCGAGGAGACCACCACCGCCGGGCGGTCGCTGGACGAGGTGCTGGCAGAGCTGTCCGACCGGCACGGCGCGCGACTGGTGCCGGTGCTCAAGGTGGCGAGTTTTCTGGTCGACGGCGTCACCTGTCATGATCGGAAGCAGCCGCTGCCGGCCGGAGCGACGATCGACGTCCTGCCTCCCTTCGCCGGTGGCTGAGGGGGATCACACGTGTTCGCGGTACTCGGCTTCGTGGCCACGCTTGCCCTGATCACCGGGCTGATCCACCTCTACCTCTGGAAGCGGCTGGTCAAGGACACCACCACCGCCGGGCGCTGGCGGCGGATCGGCACGGTCACCGCGGTGGTGCTGGCGCTGCTCGTACCAGCGACCATGATCGGCACCCGGTCCGGGATGTACTGGCTCGCCTGGCCGGGCTACCTCTGGCTCGCGGTGATGTTCTACCTGCTGGTGATCCTCGTCGCGCTGGAAGTGCCGATGCTGGTGACGCGGCTGGTGCTGCGCCGCCGGGCGGCGGCCGTCGCACCGGAGCCGGCCCGGGTCGGCGGCGCCACCCCGGCGGAGACCCCGGCGGACCCGTCGGGCACCGACGACGCCGAGGCGACCACTCCGGCAGCCGACCAGGCGGGTGACCCGCCGGCCGCCGGAGCGGTCGGGCCGGACCACGACCCGTCCCGCCGGCTGCTGCTCGCCCGTGGCGCGGCGATCTTCGCCGGGCTCACCGCCACCGGCCTGGTCGGGTACGGGGTGCGGACCGCGATGGGCCCGCCCCGACTGGACCGGGTGCAGATCCCGCTGGCGAAGCTGCCGCGCAGCATGGACGGCCTGCGCATCGCCACCGTCTCCGACATCCACATCGGGCCGCTGACCGGGCGGGCGCACACCGAGCGGATCGTCGCCGCGATCAACCGCCTGGACGCCGACATCGTCGCCGTGGTCGGTGACCTGGTCGACGGCACGGTGGCCGAGCTGGGCGACGACGCGGCCCCGCTGCGCGACCTGCGGGCCCGGCACGGCAGCTACTTCGTCACCGGCAACCACGAGTACTACTCCGGCGTCGAGGAGTGGGTGGCCGAGGTCGACCGACTCGGGCTGCGGGTGCTGCAGAACCAGCGGTTGGAGATCGCCGCCCGCGGTGGCGTGCTCGACCTGGCCGGCGTCAACGACGTCAGCGCCGTGGGCACCGGCGTCTCCGCCCCGCCCGACTACGCGGCCACCCTCGCCGACCGGGATCCGTCCCGGCCGGTGGTGCTCCTCGCCCACCAGCCGGTGGCCGCGATGGAGGCCGCGAAGTACGGCGTCGACCTGCAACTGTCCGGGCACACCCACGGTGGTCAGATCGTGCCGTTCAACCTGCTGGTCAAGCTGGAGCAACCGGTGGTCTCCGGCCTGGGCGAGGTGGACGGGACCAAGGTCTACGTGACCAACGGGGCCGGCTTCTGGGGCCCGCCGGTGCGGGTGGGTGCGGAGCCTCAGGTCACTCTCGTGGAACTGCGTTCGGCATAGCGAACCTCACGCCCGAGCGTGGCGGCGCGCACGGGCATGGTCGGTCATGGCAGGATGCGGCGTGCCTCCGTTCAACGCCGTACCCCCCGGTGGCCGCCCGCCCTTCGTCGCGGATCTGCACATCCACTCGAAATACTCGCGGGCCTGCAGCCGTGACCTGACCCTGCCGAACCTCGGCTGGTGGGCGAAACGCAAGGGCATCGCGGTGCTCGGCACCGGTGATTTCACCCACCCCGCCTGGTATGACCACCTGCGGGAGACCCTGCGTCCCGCCGAGCCCGGTTTATACCGATTGTCCGACGAGGCCGAGCGGGACATCGCCCGCCGGTTGCCGCCCCGGCTCTCCAGTCACGCCGAGAGCGACCCGGTCCGGTTCATGCTCAGCGTGGAGATCTCGACGATCTACAAGCGGGACGACCGGACCCGCAAGGTCCACCACCTGATCTATCTGCCGGACCTGGACGCGGTGGGCCGGTTCAACACCGCGTTGGGCCGGATCGGCAACCTCGGGTCCGACGGACGCCCGATCCTCGGCCTGGACTCCCGCGACCTGCTGGAGATCACGCTGGAGGCGAGCCCGGACGGCTACCTGGTGCCGGCGCACATCTGGACGCCGTGGTTCTCCGCGCTGGGCTCGAAGTCCGGCTTCGACGCGATCGCCGACTGCTACGCCGACCTGGCCGAGCACATCTTCGCGGTGGAGACCGGGCTCTCCTCGGACCCGGCGATGAACTGGCGGGTCGGCAGCCTGGACGCCTACCGGCTGGTGTCCAACTCGGACGCCCACTCGCCGCCCGCGTTGGCCCGGGAGGCGACCGTCTTCGCCTCGGAACGGGACTACTTCGGCATCCGGGAGGCGCTGCGGACCGGCGACGGGCTCTCCGGCACGATCGAGTTCTTCCCCGAGGAGGGCAAGTACCACGCGGACGGCCACCGGTTGTGCGGGGTGAACTGGGCGCCGGAGCGGACCAGGGCGGCTGGCGGACGCTGCCCGGAGTGCGGCAAGGCGCTGACGGTGGGCGTGCTGAGCCGGGTCGAGGACCTGGCCGACCGACCCGAGGGGTACCAGCCGGAACACGCGCCCGAGGTGACCCACCTGATCCAGCTCGCCGAGATCCTCGGCGAGATCAACAAGGTCGGCCCGCGTTCCAAGAAGGTCGAGGGCAAGCTGACCGACCTGGTCGCCGCGCTCGGCTCCGAACTGGACATCCTGACGCGTACCCCGTTGGACGACATCGGGCGGGTCGGCGGCGAACTGCTCGCGGAGGGCATCGGCCGACTGCGCCGCGACGAGGTCCGCCGGGTGCCCGGATACGACGGCGAGTACGGCGTGATCACCCTCTTCGACCCGCCCGAGCTGGGTGCCGGTGCGGCCTCGGGCGGGCAGGAGACGCTGTTCGACGTACCAGCGCAAGTGCCCATGCAGCGGCGACCGGCCGAGTCGAGCGGCCCGGAGACGAAGGCGAAGCGGCCGGCGGCCAAGGCGGAACCGAAGCGCAAGGCGGCTCCCGTGCCGGCCCCGGCACCGCCGATCGCGACGCCACCCTCCCCGCACGAACCGTTCGAGCCGATGCTCGCCGGCATGGAGGAGGTGGGCAGCGGGCTACTCGACCGACTCGACGCGATGCAGCGGGTGGCCGCCTCGGCACCCGGCGGTCCGCTGCTGATCGTCGCCGGACCGGGCACCGGCAAGACCCGAACGCTGACCCACCGGATCGCGTACCTCTGCGCGGAGCTGAACGTCTTCCCCGAGCGGTGCCTGGCGATCACCTTCACCCGACGCGCCGCCGAGGAACTGCGGCACCGACTCGACGGGCTGCTCGGACCGGTCGCCGAGGACGTCACCGTGGGCACGTTCCACTCGCTCGGACTGACCATCCTGCGGGAGAACGCGGCCACCGCCGGTCTGCCGGACGACTTCCGGATCGCCGACGACGCCGACCGGACGGCGGCCCGCGCGGAGGCCGGGGACGATCCGGCGCGGTACACGTCGCTGCTGCGCAAGCAGGGCATGGTCGACCTGGACGACCTGCTCACCCTGCCGGTGGCGCTGCTGCGCGACGACCGCAGGCTGGTCGAGCGCTACCGGGACCGCTGGCAGTGGATCTTCGTTGACGAGTACCAGGACGTCGACGCCGTGCAGTACGACCTGCTGCGTCTGCTCAGCCCCGCCGACGGCAACCTCTGCGCGATCGGTGACCCGGACCAGGCGATCTACTCGTTCCGGGGCGCCGACGTCGGATACTTCCTGCGCTTCTCCCAGGACTTCACCGACGCCCGCCTGGTCCGGCTGAACCGCAACTACCGGTCCTCGGCGCCGATCCTGGCCGCCGCCGTGCAGGCCATCGCGCCGTCGTCGCTGGTCCGGGGACGCCGGCTGGACCCGGCCCGGCTCGACCCGGAGGCCCCGCTGGTCGGACGGTACGCCGCGGCGTCCGTCGCCGACGAGGCCGACTTCGTGGTACGCACCGTCGACGAGTTGGTCGGCGGGCTGTCCCACCGGTCGCTGGACTCCGGGCGCATCGACGGCCGGTCGAGCACGCTGTCCTTCTCCGACATCGCGGTGCTCTACCGCACCGACTCGCAGGCCGCGCCGATCGTGGACGCCCTGGCCCGGGCCAACGTCCCGGTGCAGAAGCGATCGCACGACCGGCTGCGGGACCGGCCCGGCGTGATGGCCATCGCCCGCGAGCTGCGGCACGTCACCGGTGTCGACGGCGCACTGCCCGCCCGGGTACGCCTCGCCGGCCAGTCGCTCGCGGAGCGGTTCGCCACCCCCACCCTCGACGGCTCGCACGGGGTCCGGCCGGAGGACGTGCGA
Source organism: Micromonospora sp. NPDC002389 (assembly GCF_040296095.1). NCBI lineage: Bacteria > Bacillati > Actinomycetota > Actinomycetes > Micromonosporales > Micromonosporaceae > Micromonospora > Micromonospora sp. NPDC002389. Next base: position 163,268 of record NZ_JBEOWP010000011.1, on the reverse strand, counting down.
ACTGCGGTCGACCTGCTGACCCCGCTGGCCCGCCGCTGCGGTGACGACCTGGAGATGTTCCTGTCCCAGCTCGCCACCGGGGCGGAGGTGGACGCGCTCGACCCCCGTGCCGAGGCGGTCACCCTGCTGACCCTGCACGCCGCCAAGGGCCTGGAGTTCCCGGTGGTCTTCCTGGTCGGGGCCGAGGACGGACTGCTGCCGTTGCGCTGGCCGGGTACCACCCCGGACGACGAGGCGATCGCCGAGGAGCGACGGTTGTTCTTCGTCGGGCTGACCCGGGCACAGGACCGGCTCTACGTCAGCCACGCGGCACGCCGGGTCCGGCACGGGTCGGAACGCGACTGCCGACCGTCTCCGTTCCTCGACGTGATCGACGCCGGCCTCTTCGAACGACTCGGCGACAGCGCCGGACCTCGTCGACCGAAGGACCATCAGCTCCGGCTCATCTGAGCGGCCGCCGACCCGCCCCGCCCTCCGCGGAGCGGGTGGGGCGGCGGCCGCAGTGACCGGTCCGTGATCGCGTACGGACGATCAGTGAGACGGTCACGCGCTACGGTGACGTGGGCGACGACCGGCTTCGGCCCACCGATTCCACCCACGGCTTCAGGAGTGCGTGCATGGCGAACTACGGACCACCGGGGGGCGGCGGTCCTTCGCCGTGGCACGAGCCGGGCCATGATGAGGGGTACAGCGGTCAGGGCTACGGCGACGGGCAGCCCTACGGCGGTCAGGGCTACGGCGACGGGCGGTCCCACGGCGGGCAGCCTTACGGCAGCGGCGGGCAGGGCCATGGCGGTGGCCAGTCCTACGGTGGCAGCCAGCCCTACGTTGGCGGCCACACCTACGGCGGTGACCAGCCCTACGGTGGCGGCTACGGTCCGGGGACGAGCGGGCCGCAGTACCCGGGCAGTGGACACGAGGCGGGCCACGGAGCCGACTCGCAGGACACCGCGACGTACCCGGCCTATCAGGACGGCGCGGCGGAGACCGCGTACGCGGGGCAGCCGGTGCCGGAGCGCGGGCGCGGTCGGGGCCGGATCTTCGCGGTGCTGGCGACGGTGTTGGTGCTCGTGCTCGGCGGCGCGACCGCGTTCTATCTGCTCGGGCAGGACAACGAGACGCCGACGCCGGTGGCCGCTCCCACGCCCGAGGAGGCACCGGTGACCCCGTCCGGGCCGGACGACGAGGACGAGGAGCCGGCCAGCTCGCCGTCGGACGCCTCGTCCACCGATCCTCGGTTCGTCGAGCCGGGCCAGTGCGTACGCAACGAGGGCCCCGCCGGTGGCAAACCCAAGCTGGTGATCAGCGAGTGCGCGCCGAAGTCGTACGAGGTGCTGCGCCGCTTCGACGGCAAGACCAGCGGGGAGCGGGACGCCGAGGCGAAGTGTGCGCCGGTCGACGGCTACACCAACTGGTACTTCTACGACAGCGAGCTGGACTCGCTGGACTTCGTGCTCTGCCTCAAGCAGCGCGGCTGACCTCACGCCCGGTCTCGACGATCGGTAAAACTAGTGCTGTCTAGCATGGACGCTAGACAGCACTAGTTTTGGCTCGACCGGCAACACGCCGGTAGCCCCGTCTATCCATGTCTAGCCTCCCGCCTAGACGGCCCGATACTGTGCGATTCGTGGATCCGGTCCGCAACCCGTACGCCCCGGGCGCTGGTCAGCGCCCGCCCGAACTGGCCGGGCGGGGGCGGGAGCTGGACGTCTTCGACATCGTGCTGGAACGCATCGCCCGGGGGCGTCCGGAGCGGAGTCTGATGCTCACCGGGTTGCGGGGCGTCGGCAAGACCGTGCTGCTGAACACGCTGCGCTCGCAGGCGATCAACAGCCTCTGGGGCAGCGGCAAGATCGAGGCCCGCCCGGACCAGTCGCTACGCCGGCCGATCGCTGCCGCCCTGCACATGGCCGTCCGGGAACTGGCCCCACGGCATCGCGCACCGGACCGGATCGACGCGTTCCTCGGGATACTCAAAGCCTTCGCCCAACGGGGTGCCCCGACCGGTCGCGCCGGTGCCGCCAAGCTGCGCGACCGGTGGCAGCCCGGCATCGACGTACCGGCGGCCACCGGCCGGGCCGACTCCGGCGACATCGAGATCGACCTGGTCGAGCTGCTCACCGACGCCGCCTCGGTGGCCAGCGACGTCGGCACCGGCGTCGCCGTCTTCATCGACGAGATGCAGGACCTCGGGCCGGAGGACGTCTCCGCACTCTGCGCGGCCTGCCACGAACTCTCCCAACTCGGCGCACCGCTGATCGTGGTCGGTGCCGGCCTGCCGCACCTGCCGGCGGTGCTGAGCGCCGCCAAGTCGTACTCCGAGCGGCTGTTCCGCTACCAACGCATCGACCGGCTCGACCGCATCGCCGCCGACCAGGCACTCTGCGCACCGGCCGAGCGGGAGGACGTGGAGTACGAGGCGAAGGCGCTCGACCTGCTCTACGAGAAGTCCGGCGGGTACCCGTACTTCGTCCAGGCGTACGGGAAGGCGACCTGGGACCACGCCCCCCGGTCACCGATCACCGCCGCCGACGTACGGGTGGCCGCACCGGAGGCCGAAGCGGAGCTGGCGGTGGGGTTCTTCGGTTCGCGTTTCGAGCGGGCCACTCCCGCCGAGCGCGAGTACATGCGGGCGATGGCGACGCTCTCCCTGGTCGAGGGGGCAGCCGACGGAGGCGGCCGGGACGACATGGACGCCGCGGTGCCGACCGCCGAGATCGCCCGTGCCCTCGGCCGCAAGCCCGCCAGCCTCTCCCCGGCCCGGGACGCCCTGATCAAGAAGGGCTTGATCTACTCCGGGGAACGCGGCACGGTTGCCTTCACCGTCCCGCACTTCGGTCGCTACCTGCGCACCCAACCCGCCTGACCCGACCTGCCAACATCGCCGCGAGATCACGCTCGATCCGGGATCGAGTGGTCTCGGGGCGAGGGTGACACCACTCGATCCTGCATCGAGCACGACCACAACTCCATGATCGCGGAGGCAGGTGAGGTGGGGCGGGTCAGACCTTGGACCACGGGGGCGGGAAGACCACCTCACCCCGTGGGGCGGCCGGCTCGCCCGAGGTGGTCGGCGGGAGGACCAAGGCCTGCCATGGCTCACCCAGACCGGACCAGGGACTGGTCAGGCCCATCCGGTCGGCTCGACTGAAGCCGAAGCGCCGGTAGTAGCCCGGGTCGCCGAGCACCACGACCAGCCGCTCGCCGAGTTCCGTGGCCGCTTCCAGAGCGGCCTGCACCACCGCGCCACCGAGCCCGATCCGTTGCCGGTGCGGTGCCACCGCCACCGGTCCGAGCACCAGCGCCGGGGCGTTGACCCCGTCCGCGCAGACCCGAACCCGGGTCAGCAGGGCGTAGCCGACGATCTCACCGCCGTACTCGGCGACCATCGCCAGGTTCGGGAGCCACGCGTCGCCGGCCCGCAGTTCGTCGACGAGGCGTACCTCCGGCGGGGTGGTCACGTCGGGGCGGGCGAAGGCGGCGGCCAGTACCCGGCGGACCGCGCCGGTGTCTGCCGGGTCCTCGGGTCGGAGCCGCAGCGTCGTCACGCGGGGAGGTTACCGCGCGTGGCGCATCCATCAGTGACGGTCGCTGGAATCGGCGTGGCGTGTCGCCACTCGGGCCATCCGGCCCACCCGATCGATCGAGATGGGCCGTTGCGGGGCATGTCGAGCTCACGGACGGGGTATGACTGTTCCATGACGCCCGTACGATCCCTCGCCCGCGCCATGTTGAGCGGCATCTTCGTGGTCAGCGGCGCCCGCAACTTCACCAGCCCCGAACGTCTGGTGCCGGCGGCGCAGCCGGTCACCGACCGGGTGGCGCCGCTGCTGCAACGTGCCGACGCCCGCATCCCCACCGACACGGTGAGCCTGATCCGCGCCAACGCCGCCGTCCAGTTCGGCGCCGGGCTGATGCTGGCCACCGGGAGGTTCACCCGGCCGGCGGCGCTGGTGCTGGCGGGCACGTTGGTGCCGGTCACCCTCGCCGGGCATCCCTTCTGGCGTAACGACGACCCGGCGGCGCGGACCAACAACCAGATTCACTTCCTGAAGAACCTCGGTCTCCTCGGTGGGCTGTTGCTCGCCGCGGCGGACACCGAGGGGAAGCCGGGACTGCGGTGGCGGGCCGGTCACCGGATCGGCCACTCCCGACGGTCGGTACGCCGTGCCGTCCGGACCGCACGTCGCGAAGCCCGGATCGCCGTCCGTTCGGCGGCGACCGCGCGCCGGATCCCCGGCTGAGTCTCGTCACCCCTCGCTGACCTGCGTTTATCCCACCCCCAGTCTGGCTAAGGCCGCGAATCACCTGAACCGCCCGGTAGGCGTTAACGCGGTGGAAATGTCAAAAGATGGTGTGGGATCGGACACGGTCGCATAACGCGGGAGGCACTGACGTGAGGCGCCGTTCTAGGCTCCCTACCGGACCTGGACGGGTAGGACGACCTTGGTACGGGGGTGGCCGAGCCATGCCGACGAGCGTCGGTAGAAGGCTGGACCGCCTCGCCGCAGTCCGTCGCGTAACGCGTGGGATCGATCGTAGGACAGTCGTACGGGCCGGCATCGTCGCCGCCGTCGCCTATGCCGCATGGCTTGCCATCGGCGCTTTCGGGCGTCCGTACAACTTCTTCGACATGAAGATCTACCACGGCGCGGTGGTCTGGTGGGCGAGCGGTCACGAGCTGTACGAGTTCGTCGCGCCCGACACCACACTGGGTTTCACCTACCCACCTTTCGCCGGGCTGGCGATGCTGCCCATGGCGCACCTGCCGGTGGCCGTGGCGGGTCTGGTGAACGCGCTGGTCAGCATCGCCGCGCTGGCCGTGGTGCTGGCCGCCCTGCTGCGACCGATCGTGGACCGGCTGGGCTGGCCACTGTGGTACACGGTGGCCATCGCCACGCCGGTCGCGCTCGCCATCGAGCCGACCCGGGAGACCCTCGGCTACGGGCAGGTCAACCTGCTGCTGTTCGCCCTGATCATGGCCGATATGGTGGCGCTGCGCTGGCGGTCCCGGCGCGGCACGCACCAGGCGGACAGCGACGGGCCCCTGCTGCGGTTCGTCTACGGTGGCGCCTGGGCCGGCGTGGGCATCGGTCTGGCCACGGCCGTGAAGCTCACCCCGGCGTTGTTCATCTTCTACCTGATGATCACTCGTCAGTGGCGGGTGGCCGCGACCGCGATCGGCACCACCGTCGCCGTGACCATCGGCAGCTTCGGCATCGTGGGCGCCGAGTCCCGGGCCTACTTCGGCAACGTGCTGTGGCAGACCGAGCGGGTCGGCGCCGCCGACATGACGCCCAACCAGTCGCTGGCCGGTCTGCTGGCGCGGCTGTACGACTCGATCGAGACCCCCACGCTGCTCTGGCTCGCCTTCGCGGTGCTGGTGCTGGCGCTGGGCCTGTCCCGGGCCTCGCAGTCGCACGCCGACGGTGACGAGCTGACCGCCTTCACCCTGGTCGGCCTGACCGCCAACGTGATCAGCCCGATCTCCTGGACGCACCACCTCGTCTGGGTGATCCCGGCGATCATCGTGCTGGCCGACGCGGCGATCCGCCGCCACGACGCCAGCCGAGGTCCGGCCCTGCGGGCCACCTCCGGCGCGTACGGCGGTCCACCGGGTGTCTCCGCGCTCCGCCCGCCGATCTGGTATCCGACGTTGACCGGGCTCCGGCACGGCATCGCCGCGCTCGGGCTCTACCTGCTCTTCCTGATCTCGCCGATCTGGCCGTACGAGCACCAACTCCCCGAGGTCTCGCACTACGAGAACGGGCTGTTCGGGGTGCTGATGGAGAACTCGCTGGCGCTGGCCCTGATCGTGCTGGTCGCCGCTCTGCCGTGGCGTCCCGGTGCGGAACCCGCCTTCTACACCGACCGGATGGCCCGCATCGCGCTGCTGCACAGCCGGCGCTGACCGGGGCGTCGACGGTGCCGGGTCGACGTGACCCGGCACCTGCGGATCACGGGCAGTTGACCCACTCCTCGGTGCCGTCGGCGAAGACCTGCCGCTTCCAGATCGGCAGCCGGGCCTTCACCTCGTCCACCAGCCTGGCGCAGGCGGCGAACGCGGCCGCCCGGTGCGCGGTGCTCACCGCCGCGACCAGCGCCGCGTCGCCGATGGCGAGCGGGCCGATCCGGTGCGACACGGCCACCGCGTAGACGTCGGGATCGGCGGCGATCTCGGCAGCCACCTCCCGCAGGATGGCGGCGGCGCTCGGGTGGCCCTCGTACTCCAGGCTCACCACCGCGCGGCCGTGGTCGTGGTCGCGTACCACCCCGGCGAAGGAGACCACCGCGCCGGCCCGCCGGTCGGCGACGGCCGCCTCGTGGGCCGCCAGGTCCAGCGGTTGCTCGGTGACGTCCCCGACCACGATCACCACGCCCGCTCCCCGGGCAGCAGCGGCAGCGGCACCAGCGGCACCCGGTCACCGGCGGCACCGGTGCTGCCCGGCCGGATCACGGCGAACCCGTCCGCACCGGAGAGGCCGCGCAGCATCGCCGACCCGACGTGCCGGACCGGGCGGGCCGTCCCGGCGGCCCGGTCGAGCCGGACCAGGGCGAGGTGGGTGTGGTCGCCGCGTCCCGGCACCGGCTCGGCCAGCGTGACGTGCGGCAGCACCGGTGCCACCCGGCCGGCGAGACCCGCCAGCAGCGGCGCGACCAGCGAGACCAGCGCGACGACGGCGGACTGCGGGTTGCCGGGCAGCCCGGCGACGAACCGGACCCGACCGTCGTTGCCGACCACCCGGGCCAGCAGCATCGGGAAACCGGGGCGTACCGCGACGGTGTTGACCACGTAGTCCGCGCCCAGTTCGGCCAGCGCCGGATGCAGGTGGTCGACCGGCCCGTGCATCGTCCCGCCGGTGGTGCAGACCAGGTCGGCGTGGGCCAGCGCGGTGCGCAGCGCGGCCACGTGGTCGGGCAGCGTGTCGGCCACCGGGCCGACCACATCGGCCGGACGGATCTGACAGCCGTACCGGCGCAGCCAGCTCGGCACGGTCGGGCCCAACGCGTCCCGGACCCGCCCGGCGGCCGGCGGACCGGCGGCGAGTAGTTCGTCCCCGAAGACCAGCAGCGCGGCCCGGGGCTGTCGGCGTACCCGCAGCGTGTCGTGGCCGCAGGAGGCGGCCAGGCCGATCACGGCCGGGTCGACCGGGGTACCGGCCGCAAGCAGTTCCTCACCGGCCGCCGCCTCCTCGCCCGGATCCCGCCACTCCGGCGTCCCGCGCGGTACGCCGTCGACCGACCCGTCGGCGGTACGCGTCGACTCCTCGACCCGCAGCACGGCGGAGGTGCCCGACGGCACCATCGCGCCGGTGGCGATCTCGACGGTCGTCCCGTCCTCGGTCAACGGGGCCGGCGTGCCGCCGGCCAGCACCCGCCCGACCACCCGCCACGGACCGGTGCCCCGGACCGCCCAGCCGTCCACACTCGACGTGGGAAACGCCGGCAGGTCCGTCCGGGTGGTGAGCGGTTCGGCGAGGGTGTACCCGTCGACGTCGGCGAGTGGACGCTCGACCGCGGGAAGTGCGGCGGCCAGGCCCACCGCGTACACCCGGGAGCGCGCCTCCTCCCAACCGGCCGGCGGCGGCGCGGCGGCGCCCTCGGTGGCGGATGCGGTTTCCGTTCTCACCCGGCCGAGCCTATCGGTTCGCCTAGTGGTCGCCACCGCGCAACTGGTCGACGGTGTGCGCGAGGATCGGCCCCAGCACGGCGAGACCGTCCCGCGCGCCACCGGTGGAGCCCGGCAGGTTCACCACCAGGGTGCGGCCGGCCACCCCGGCCACCCCCCGGGACAGCACCGAGGTGGGCACCCGGTCACGGCTGTGCGCGCGCAGCGCCTCGGCGATGCCGGGGATCTCGTAGTCGAGCAGTGCCCGGGTCACGTCGGGAGTGCGGTCGGTAGGCGTGACTCCGGTCCCGCCGCTGGTGACCAGCACGTCGACGCCGTCGGCCAGTGCAGCTCGGATGGCCTGACCGACCGGGTCTCCGTCCGGCACCACCACCGGCTCGTCCACCTCGCAGCCCAGTTCGCGCAGTCCTTCGACGAGCAGCGGACCGCTGGTGTCGGCGTAGACGCCGGCGGCGGCGCGGTTGGAGGCCACCAGCACCCGGGCGCGGATCACGGCCGGTCCGCCGGACGCTCCCACAGGCCGGTCTTGCCGCCCTCCTTGCGCACCACCCGGACCGACTCGACGCTCGCCGCCGGGTCGACCGCCTTGACCATGTCCACCAGGGCCAGTCCGGCGACGGCCACGGCGGTCAGCGCCTCCATCTCGACGCCCGTCCGGTCGGCCGTGCGGGCGGTGGCGGTGATCTCGACGCTGTCCGTGGTGGGCACCAGGTCGACCGTGACACCGTGCAGCGCGATCGGGTGGCACAGCGGGATCAGATCGGGGGTGCGCTTGGCGCCCATGATCCCGGCCAGTCGGCCGACCGCCAGCGCGTCGCCCTTGGGCAACCCGTCCCGGCGGAGCAGCTCGATCACCTCGGACGTGGTGCGCAGCCGACCGGCCGCGACGGCCACCCGGCCGGAGACCTGCTTGGCGGAGACGTCGACCATGCGCGCCGCACCGGTCGCGTCGACGTGGGTGAGCTGGGCGGGTTCCGTCACGCTGGCGAGCCTATCCCTCCGCACCGACGTGCCCGGTGTGCGGTGTGCGGTGCTTCGCGGAAGGAGTGGCGCTTGCGCGCCGCCCCCTTCCGCACCCTGCCGTGGTAGTTGGGACGTACCGATGGCAGGTGTCGCGACGAGATCCGTCGGTGGCGGATCTCCCCCCGTCGGCGACGTCGAGACGCTACCGAGCGGGTCGATAAGAAATCGATAAGCGACGGCAGCGGGGACCGAGGCTCAGGAGGACTCCGTGACGTGGCGGTGCCCGGTCTCGGTGAGGTCCGCCAGTCGGCGTTCCATCTCGAACCGCTCCGGCACCCCCATCCGGCGGAAGATCGCCAGCGCGCGCTCCCAGTGCCGGCGCGCGGCGGCCGGATCGTCAGCCCACAACTGGTCGGCCAGTCCCGCCAGTGCCCTGCCCTGCTCGTACGGATGACCGATCCGCGTCGCCACCTGCAACGCCTCACGGTGCAGGCCGATCAACCGGTCGACGTCGCCGGACTCGGCAAGGGTCAGCGCCAGGTCGTTCAGCGCGGCGGCCTCGACGTGGCGCTCACCTGAATCGATCGCCAGTCTCCGGGCGGTCTCGTGCTGGTCCACCGCCTCCTCGATCCGACCCAGGCAGCGGAACACTATGCCCATCTCGTTGCGCGCCTCCGGCTCGGCGTACCGGTGACCGGTGCGTTTGCGGAGGATCAGCACGGTCCTCAGGGCTCGTAGTGCCTCCTCGTACCGTCCCATCCGGCACTTCACCCCACCGATGTGACTCAGCGCGTTGAGGATGTGGAAGGTGCTGCCCGCCTGTCGCCCGGAGAACAGGTGCAGGCGATGGAGGTGCAGCGCCTCGTCGTACCTGCCCAACAGCATCAGGGCGAGCCCGATGTTCGGCAGGAAGCTGGGCACCTCGTCGGCGCCGTACCCGTTGGCACCGCGGAGGCACCGCGCACCCACCCGTACCGCTTCCTGGAGTTCACCACGCATCCAGTGCACTGCGACGAGATTCGTCCGGTACCGGCCGAGGTTCGGCAGGTCGTCGCGCCGCTCGGAGATCCGTACCGCCTCGGTGACGTGGGCGAGCGCGTCCCGATAGTTGCCGGTGCGCAGGTAGGCGGAGGCGAGATAGTTGTGCATGGCGGCCACGGCATCCTCTGCCCCGGCCGCCTGGGCCGCCAGGAGCCCCTGTCGGTGGGTGAAGACGATGTCGTCGAAATAGGCGCGCACGTAAAGGAATCGCCAGAGCAGCCTGGCCAGTCGCCATGCCTGTTCGTGGTGTCCCTCCTCGTACCCCCGGGCGACGAGTGCCACCAGGTTGACACGCTCCGCCGCCATCCATTCCTCGGTGGGTTCACCCGCAGCGCTTCGTAAGTCGGGACGGCTGGGTGGATCAAGGGTCACATGCCGGCGGACGAATCTGGACTCGAGACGGTCGGCGACCGGAAAGCTCAGGTGAAGCATGGTGTCGATCAGATTGCCGAAGGCCTCGTCGCGAACGGCCGCCACATCGTGTCGTAGCGACAGTTCGTGCGAGTACTGCCGGATGAGGTCGTGCATCCGGTAACGGCCGATCCCGACCTCCTCGATCAGATGGCAATCGAGGAGATCATCGAGTGCGTGGGCGGTTTCCGCAGTGTCGAGTCCGGATGACGCACTCGCGATCGTCACATCGAATTCGTCACCCGGATGAACGCTGAGCAGCCGGAACAGTCGCCTGGCGGCATCCGACAACGACTCGTAGGAGGCAGCGAAGGCACCGGCGACGGTTCGGTCGCGCGAGGTGAGGTGGTCCAGCCGCCGGACGTTGTCCCCGAGCAGGGTCGCGAGGTCGGCCAGGCGCCAGGTAGGGCGATGTGCCAGCCGCGAGCCGGCGAGCCGGATCGCCAGCGGCAGCCGTCCGCAGTGCTCCACCACGGCCGCTGCCGCCTCCGGTTCCGCCGCCACCCGTTCCATGCCGACGGCCGAGGCGAGCAGGGCCACGCCTTCCGCGCGGTCCATGACCGGCAGGGACAGCGGCGGGCTGACGTCCAGGCCGGTGATCCGTCGCCGTGACGTCACGATCACCACGCATCCCGGTGACGTGGGCAGCAACGCGGCGACCTGCTCGGCATCCGCCGCGTTGTCGAGCACAATGATCAACTTTCGGGCGGCCAGCTCCTGACGCCAGAGGGCGAGGCGGTCCTGGAGTTCAGGAGGTATGCGGTCACCGGGAATGCCGAGCTGCCGCAGCAACGTGGCGAGTGCCGCGGACGTGTCCACCTTCTCCGCACGGTCGTGCCCCTTGAGATCGATGAACAGTCCGCCGTCCGGATAGTGCTCCCGCAGCCGTCCGCCCACGTGGACGGCCAGCGCGGTCTTGCCGCTGCCGGCCATACCGTCGACGAGGTGCACGACTGGGGCGCGTCCTCCGACCCGGTGCGTCTCTGTCAGCAGATGTTCGACGGCGGCATCCCGGCCCACGAAGTCCTGGACTGCGCGTGGCAGCCAGACCACCCCCCGCCGCGGCGCCGACCCGAGGCGCGGCTGCTCGCGTGACCCGGACGTGCTGGTGGACGAAGCCGGTTCGAGGTCAGGGCTCCGCAGAGGCGCGCGCTCCTGCTCGACTATCTGCTGGTGAAGCTTCCGGAGTTCGGCCCCGGGTTCGATGCCGAGGTGTTCCCGCAGCAAACCGCGAGCCCCGGCATACGCGGCGATGGCACCGGCGTGGTCGTTCCTGAGGTACAGGGCGCGCATGAGAAGCAGATGGGCCCGCTCCCGCAGCGGTTCCCTGGCAAGCAGTTCCCGCAGCAGCGGCAGGACGGGTTCGTAGCGACCGAGCCGGATCTGCAACTCGGCCAGGAGCTCGGCCGCCAGCATCCGGTCCTCGGTCGCCGAGGCCACGTGCGCCAGCAGGGCCGGCCCGAGGGCCACGCCGGTCAGCATGGGTCCCTGCCAACGAGCCAGAGCCTGGCCGAGCAGCTTCGCCGCCTCCTCCTCGTCCGTGCCGATGAGTGCACGCGCCGCCCCGGCCTCCGACTGGAAGGCGTAGACGTCCACCTCGGCCCGCTTCACCATGAGTCGGTAGCCGTCCCCGGCCCGGACAAGGACCTCACGCCCGGGAAGCATCGACTCGAGGCCACGACGCAGATTGGCGGCGTACGTCCGGACATTCGGCACGGCGGAGAGAGGCGGATCGTCCGGCCACAGTTCGTCGACGAGCTGATCGACCGAGACCAGATGCCCGGGGTTGCACGCGAGTACCGCGAGCACGGTCTGTTGTTTCGGCGTACCGAGGGTGAGCGTGACCGAGCCGAGACGGACGGCGAGCCCACCGAGGACCTGAACCTGCACCTGTCCCTCTACCGCATCCACCTGATCACCGTGTGCAGTTTAGCGACCACCAACCGGACAGATACCCCGCCCCGATGTGGGCATGCTGGCCGAAGCGGCGATGATATGGGCAGACACTTCGGCCACCCTTGCCGAAAGGGAAAGCCCGACCATCACGCACGCGAGAGAGCCACAACTCCACCAGCTACCACCTTTAAACCCTCCGTTAGGGCAGTGGGACAGACCGTCACATAACACCATCATGTTGGCCCATTCTGCGCAATACGACATTTATTATAGCTAAATTGAGCAATCGCCCCCTAGTGTTCGGTCATCGAACAGGCCAGAACAACCAGGGGGTCGAGATGAACTCGCACGAGTGGAAGTAATCCGTCTTCTGCGCCAGCGACGACAGAAGTACGATTGCGGAGCGCAGTCCCTCGGTGACGAGTGAGGACGGGGTGTGGCTCCACAGCAACGACAGACCGGGACCGATCGGCGGCTACGCCCGCTAGTCGGTCTCGTCGTCGTTTCAGCCGGGCTGGCAGGCGCCGTGGCAATCGCCCACCTGCCAAGCTACGGCGGACGAGAGGCCACCATCGTCTGGGCCACGTTGATCTCACTGATCGCCGTCGCCTTCACCGTCACGGTCAGAATTCGAATTCGCTCCACGCATCACGAGATCGCCTGGACCGAAACCGCCATCGTGATCGGCCTCGCCGTGGCACCGGCACCGGTGGTGATTCTGGCCACCGGCCTAGGCGTCGCCATCGCCACGACTCCGACCCGACTGACGCCAGTCAAACGAGCCTTCGGCATCGGCAAGAACATGCTCGTGGCAGCCGGCGCGGGGCTCGTCCTGCAGAGCTTTGAATGGTCACCGGACAACCCGGGCGTAGCCCAGACGGTCATTCCGCTGGCGGCCGCCTATCTGACCGCTGTATTGCTCGACGAAATCATCACCCTGCCGGTGATCGCAATGGCGACCGGCACCTCGCTACGAAAGCTTTTCCGCGACGACTGGGATCTCCGGCTGACCGCGGCACTGACCCGCCTCCTCGTCATCGTCGGCACCGTTCTGACGATCAAGATCGACATTCGGCTGCTGCTCGCAGTACCACCTCTGGTACTCAGCCTCCACCTGCTCTACTCGAGCAGGGTGCGCACCCGCACCGAACAACAAGCCTGGCAACGACTCGCCCAGACCACCGACGCGCTCAACGTCGTCGAACTCGACGACGTACTCACCACAGCGGTCACCCGCGCCGCCGAACTCTTCTCCGCCGACGAAGTCGAGATCGAACTCCGCGAGGACGGCCGCGTGGTACGCGGCTCCACCGAGACCATCACGTACGACGGACCCATCGGCGAACCCACCGAGGTACACGGCGCCACCGTCCCCGTACGCCTCGAAGGCCACGACAAGACCGTCGACGTCGGCATGCTGCGCCTCCGCTTCCGCGGCCCGGTACGCCTCTCCGAACGAGAGAGGTACACCCTGCACACCTTCGCCTCCGCACTGTGCACGGCCGTCCGCAACGCCCAGGCGTACGCCGAACTCGCCCGGGTGGCCCAGGCCCACGCCCACGCCGCCGCACACGACGCGCTGACCGGCCTGGCCAACCGACGCCACCTGCTCGAAGAAGGCAACGAGCAGTTGCACCACCGGCACGCCGACGGAATCACCGCCCTGGTCCTCATCGACCTCAACCATTTCAAAGAGGTCAACGACACCCTCGGCCACGCCGCCGGCGACCAGATGCTGATGCAGGTCGCCGAACGACTCCGCACCGCCGCCCGCGCCGACGACCTGGTCGCCCGCCTCGGCGGCGACGAGTTCGCCGTACTCCTGCGGGCGCTGCCCGCCCCCGCCGTCGCCGCACACCGCGCCGACACCCTGCTCGCCGCCCTGCACGAACCGTTCGACGTGGACGGCATGCGGATCAGCGTCGAAGCCAGCGGCGGCATCGCCGTCGCCCCCGCCACCGGCGGCATGGTCGAACTGCTCCGACGCGCCGACGTCGCCATGTACCAGGCCAAACGAAGCGGCCACCGGATCGCCACCTACGCACCCGCACGCGACACCGCCGACATCGGCCGACTCACACTCGGCGGCGAACTACCCCGTGCCGTCGCCGACCAGGAGTTCACGGTCAACTTCCAACCCATCGTCGACCTCGGCACCGGCGAAGTCATCGCCGCCGAGGCACTCGCGCGCTGGCACCACCCCACCCACGGCATGATCGACCCACTGCGCTTCCTGGAAGCCGTCGAACGCTCCGGGCTCCTGCCCGCGTTCGCCGAAGCCATCCTCGACCAGGCCCTGATCGCCGCCGGCACCTGGCGCGACGCCGGCTTCGACGTCCCGGTGGCGGTCAACGTCTCCCCCCGCAGCCTGCTCGACGCCCGCTTCCCCGGATCCGTACTCGCCCGCCTACGCGCCCACGACCTACCCCCCGACCGGCTGGTCCTCGAGCTCACCGAGACCCTCACCCTCAGCCAACTCGACGTCGTCGACCAGGGACTCACCCGACTGCGCGACGCCGGCATCCGCCTCGCCCTCGACGACTTCGGCACCGGCTACTCCTCGCTCTCCCTGCTCTCCCGGATTCCGGTCCACGAACTCAAGATCGACCGAAGCTTCGTGACCGCCATGGAATCCGCCACCGAAGCCGCCGCCATCATCCGCTCCACCCTCGACCTCGGCCGCAGCCTCAACCTGGCCGTCGTCGCCGAGGGAGTCGAACGCGAAGCCCAACGCCGCGCCCTCTGGGAACTCGGCTGCACCGCCGGACAGGGCCACCTCTTCGCCCGCCCACTCGCCGCCGGCACACTCCTCGCCGCCCTCCAACGCGGAGCCGGTGGCCGACCGGGACACCTCGCCGCCCCCCTACACGACGCCGGATCCGTCGTCCGACTACCCAAGGGACGACGACAGGGGGGCCGGGGCCACCACCAGCCCGCCTGACACACTGGCCGACGTGAGCGCCGCCACCTCGACCCCCCACCGCCCCGGCAGGTGGCACCGCCTCGACACCGCCGCCGACGGCCTCGCCCTCGACCTCGGCCTGTACGCCGCCGCAGCCGGCTTCGCCGCGATCACCGCCGCCACCAGCACCCTCGTACCCCACCGGGCCTGGGGCACCATCGCCGCACTCGGCTACCTCGCCGCCGCGCTCGCCGCCACCGGACAACTCCTCCTGCGCCGCCACCGACCACACTCGAAGCTGGTCACCCTGCCCGGACGCGCCCTCGTCACCGCACTCGCCTGGGCCGGCACCGCCCTGCTGCCCCTGATCTGGCAGAGCGTGCAACGCACGGCCGGACGCACCGACCGCGCCCAGGAAGAGGTCCTGGTCGTCGAGGACTCCGGCACCCGCCTCGTCGACACCGGAACGCCCTACCTGGGGCCCGACGCCATCGCCGCCCTGCCCCCCGACGAACAACTCCTCGGCTACACCCCCTACCAGCCGGGCATGGCCCTGTTCGGAATACCCCGGGCGTTCGCCGACACCTGGTGGACCGACGCCCGGGTCTGGTTCGCCGTCGGCACCGCCGTGGCGCTGCTGCTCGCCATCCGCATCCTGCGACCACCCACCACCCGCACCGACACGACCCGGCACGACGCCCTCCTGCTGCGCGGCGTACAGGCCGCCACCGTCCTGCCCGTCTGCGCGCTCACCCTCGCCACCGGCGGCGACGACCTACCCGTACTCGCGCTCTGCCTGCTGGCACTCGCCCTCGCCGCCACCGACCGACCCGGCTGGGCCGGCATCGCCGTCGGGCTCGCCGGAGCCCTGAAACTCTTCGCCTGGCCGGTCGCCGCAGTACTGATCATCTGGGGCCTCACCCGCCGCGCCGGCCTCCGCGTCGCCGCCGGAGCCCTCGGCCTCCCCGCCGCCGCGCTGCTCCCCACCCTCCTGGTCGACCGCAACGCGCTGGTGGAGAACGTCCTGCGCTTCCCCCTCGGGCACGGCCTGGTCTCCAGCCCCGCCGCCAGCCCGTTCCCCGGCTACCTGATCGCGAACGCCCTGCCCGCCGGCCGGATGATCGCCGCCGCGCTGCTGGTCGCCGCCGGCATCGCCATCGCCGTCCTGCTCGCCCGCCGCCCGCCGCGCACCGCCCGCAGCGTCGCCCTGATCTGCGGGTACGGCCTGCTCGTCGCCATCCTGCTGATGCCCGCCACCCGATTCGGCTATCTGCTGTACCCGATCGCGTTCCTGCTCTGGGCACCCGCACTCGACCTTCTCGGATTCCGGCAACCGCCGAGCGCGGACGACCGACAGGGCGTAGACCTGAGGACATGACCACCTACCGCGACCGCACCGAGGCAGGCCAGGCACTCGCCGACCGACTCACCGGCCTGATCGGCGAACCGGACCTCGTCGTGCTCGGCCTGGTACGCGGCGGCGTACCGGTGGCCCAGGTCGTCGCCGAACGCCTCGGCGCACCCCTCGACGTCCTGGTGGTCCGCAAACTCGGCGTGCCCTGGGCGCCCGAGGTCGCCTTCGGCGCACTCGGCCCCGGCGGCGAACGCGTCCTCAACGAGGTCGTCGCCGACCGGCTCAGCCCCGACGACATCGCCGCAGTACAGGCGCGCGAACAGGCCGAACTGGACCGACGGGAACAGCTCTACCGGGCCGGCCGTCCACCCCTGGACCTCACCGGCCGCACCGCCCTGATCGTCGACGACGGCCTGGCCACCGGCGCGACCGCCCGCGCCGCCGTCCAGGTCGCCCGCCACCTCGGCGCCCGCCGCGTGGTGGTCGCCGTACCCGTCAGCGCGCCGCAGGCCCACGAGATGCTGGCCACCGAGGCCGACGACGTGGTCAGCGCCCTACGCCCCGCCGACTTCGGCGCGGTCGGCGCCTACTACGACGACTTCAACGAGGTCTCCGACCGCGAGGTGACAGCGGCGCTTACCACTATCGGGTGAACCGACCAGGTACCTTCGGGTCATGAGCCTGACCTGTCCCAAGTGTCGCGGTGAAATGCGCCAGTACGAGCGCAGTGGGGTCGTCATCGACCAGTGCGGCGAGTGCCGTGGGATCTTCCTCGACCGTGGCGAACTGGAGAAGCTGTTCGAGGCGGAGGCCAACTGGAGCGCCGCCCAGCAGCCCCCGCCCGCTCCCCAGGGTGGCTACCAGCCCCCACCGCCGCCGCCCCCGGCGCCCGCCCCGCACCAGCCCGGCTACGGCGCCGTTCCGCCGCCTCCGCCCCCGCCGCACGGCTACCCGGCACCGGCGCCCGCCTACGGCCACTCCCAGCAGCACTACGGCTACCACGGCCACTACCGGCGTAAGAAGCGCAAGAGCTTCCTGGACGACATGTTCGGCTGAGCCACCCCGCGACCGGGCCGCCACCTCGGCCGGCCCGGTCGCCCGCCAGACCGGGCCGGTCTCGGACGGCTCAGTCCACTGGTGATCAGACGGTCTCGGCCACAGCCACCTTCGACCGGTTACCTTCAGCGCATCTGTTCACGCTGCTGTCCCTCGCTCATCATGGCTCCGAATCGCTCGCCGGAACCTCAGCCTCAGCGAGGATCCGGCGAGCGATCTCCGCCTTGCGAGGCAGGGCAACGGATGCGCCGTCGTAAAGCAGAGCCACTATCCTTCCGGCGGGCTTACAGGTCGTTCCGACCGTATGGATCGTCTTGTGCGGCCGCACGCTGAGGCCGTGAATCCCGTGCACGCCCAGGAAATCAACGAAGGCCCGGAGCAAGCGTTGACTACCGACAAGCCTGAACTGCGCGAACGTCGACTTACTCGGGTTGCTTCTGCGATAGACGCCAA
Source organism: Micromonospora sp. NPDC002389 (assembly GCF_040296095.1). NCBI lineage: Bacteria > Bacillati > Actinomycetota > Actinomycetes > Micromonosporales > Micromonosporaceae > Micromonospora > Micromonospora sp. NPDC002389. The sequence goes on along the minus strand of NZ_JBEOWP010000011.1, from coordinate 145,562 downwards.
GGGATCCGTCCCCATCGACTACACCACGCCAGAAGTCTCGTGATTCCGTCAGCCGCGCGTTCACCGGCCCCTGATACCTCCCTAACGTGATCAGGCGCTCTGCCAGTTGCCTTGACCGCACTGAAAACTGACACGACTGGCGAATCAGGTTCGGCGCCGAGATACTGCTGCTAGACCCGAGGAACAAGCGCAGGGAAACCAAGTGATCACGGTCTCGGGCGGCAAGTCCGACGGAGATCTGCGGGAGATGGTTGGAGCGATAGGTCACACATCCATCGGCGAACAGAAAGCCCAGCCAGTAGCAGGCCTCGGGCTCCAGGGTGTCGAACGCATCGTGCCGCAGCGTGTGCACTTTCCTGCGTAGGACAACCCCGCGACGCAACAGCAGGCCACGCATTCCGGGCTCGGTCAGGCCGAAGGTTCGAGCGACCTCTGCCAGTGCCATACCGTCTGAGTACAGGCGAGCGGCTTCGGCCCGCCGCGGTTCACCCAACTTCGCCACTGTTCTAGCCGGAACGCCTCGCCTCCGTAAGAGGCCACGGATCGCCTGTCGGCTCACTCCGAACGACTGAGCAATCGCGGTAAGGCTTTCGCCGATCGCGTCCCGGCGAACGACTTCCTCGATGTCCGCCGGGGATAGCCGAGCAGAATAATAGCTCACACGATAGCCATATCAACAAATCTCGACAGATGCAACTGAGCTGCGACGGTCACCGTGTCGGTCGGACCATTTCGGTGCTTGGCAATTATAAAATCCGCCTCTCCAGCACGAGGCGATTCCTTGTCGTAGTAGTCGTCACGATGCAGAAGTATGACAACGTCGGCATCTTGTTCAATAGACCCAGATTCGCGCAAATCGGACAATTGCGGGCGCTTGTCGGTGCGCTGTTCGGGGCCACGGTTCAGCTGACTGACCGCGATGACCGGACATTCAACCTCCTTGGCCAGCAGCTTCAGGCCCCGGGACAGGTCCGCGACCTCCTGCTGCCGGCTCTCGGTGCGCTTCGGGGAGGTCATCAGCTGGAGGTAGTCGACCACGATCAGCTTGAGGTCGTGCCGCTGCTTGAGCCGGCGAGCCTTGGCCCGGATCTCCATCAGGTTCATGCTCGGCGTGTCGTCCACGAAGAGTGGCGCCTCACTGATCTCACCCATGCACCGGGCGAGCTTCGTCCAGTCGTCGTCGGAGAGCTGCCCGCTGCGCAGCACGTGCAACGGCACCCGCGCCTCGGCCGAGAGCAACCGCATGACGATCTCGACCTTGCTCATTTCCAGCGAGAAGATGGCCGACGCATGGTTCGCCCGAATAGCCGCATTTCGAGCGAAGTCCATGCTCGCTGTGCTGTTGTGCGTGGGAATCATCGACCGACCGGCCAGGTACAGATGATCCTCGTTGTCGACCGTCACGCACCGCACCGGGACGCTCGGCACCGGTCGCACATCCACGATGTAGCGGGAGCGAGCACCCGTACGGCCGGTCGCGTGCCGGCGCGTCGCGTGTGACTCCCGCTTCCGGGCCAACCGGAACACCTCGTCCGAGGTCGAGAAGTTCAGTATGAAAGCAGTCGAGCTTTCGGGAGCGCGGCCGTTGACTCGCTTGCGGTTGATCGAGCATCGGTAGCCCAGGCTGACGACAAGCTCGTACACATCCTCGGCCAGCCGCTCCGAGGTCGTGGTGTATTGGACATGTCCGGCCGGCGCGGCGGTACCGTCGGTGTCGAGCAGTCCGGACAGCAGTTCCCGTCGCTGCTCCTCCGACGCGCGAAGGTACGGCTGCGGGATGTGCTTGTCGTCCAGGACACCGGCGGCTCGGAGCAGTCCGGTAAACGAGCCGCGCAATCGGCGACACGGTGCGCAATGGCGAGCACCGCCGCAGACGATGCAGCAACGCTCGTCGAGTGGTGCCGGCGGCGGCAGCTTGATGCCGTAGGAGTAGGTCCCGCTGCCCGGGGTGACCAAGAAGCCGTCGGCTTCGACGTACTGTGCGATCTCCGGATCCGCCGACGTGAACCGGGCACCTGCGGAGTGCCCGTCACCCAACCACACCCCGAGCGTGTACGGGGGGATGGGCAGGTCCTCGCGGGTGGGGAGGGACAGCGGCCGAGCATTGGTCACCGCGTGGTTCGCGCGCCCGTCAGCCGGATGCCGCAGTGTCGCGGCGATGTGCTCGGTGGTGACGGTCCGAGGGTGTGCCACAGTTGTCTCGCTGTTGATGACCCGACTCACCCGGCTCAGGTGCGCGTCGAACAGGGCATGGGCGCTGTAGGCGTCGACCGTCCGACGCCAGGGCTTGCCGTTCCGGGAATACTGGCATTCGACCTTGCCGGCGATGCCGACTCCGGCCGCCACGACATGCAGGACGTTCCGGAACTCGGACCCGGCGATCTCCACAGCTTCCCGGTACGTGACGAGCCGGTCGGGGACAGAGGTGACGGCCCGGTGTACGGCAGTTGCCTTGTCACGTGCCGAGGCGTCCCACTGGTGGCGCGGCCGGAGCTCGTTCTGCTGGCGGCGTGAGGCGCGGGTGGTCGTCGTCCACAGGTGCTCGGCATCGGCGACGATGGCCGAGCCGTCGGAGAACTCGACCTCGTAGCAGGGACGGTTGTGGCGCACCTCGTAGGCGTGCGTGACGGTGGTGGGTCGACCGTCGGCAGCGATCAGCTGGTCGCCTACCTTCACCTCGCCCATCGTGGTCCAGCCGGTCGGTGTCGGCAGTTGCGTGTCGAGCGCGAGCGCCTTTCCAAGACCCGGGCGGCCCGCCACGATGATCAATTGGCCGGCGTGCAGGCCGTTGAGCAGGCGGTCCAGGTCGGTGAAGCCGGTCGGTACGCCGGTCATCACGCCGCCCTGCGCGCCGACGGCCTCGATCTCGTCCAGGGTCGGTTGGAGCATGTCCGCCAGGATGGCGAAGTCCTCGCTGACCCGGCGTTCGGTCACGTCGTAGACGGCCTGCTGGGCCAGGTCGACGACGTCGTCGACGTCGCGGGTGCCGCCGCCTCCGGTGCCGTATCCGAGTTGGACGATCCTGGTGCCGGCCTCGACCAGCCGTCGGAGTACCGCCCGCTCGCTGACGATGCGCGCGTAGTACGCGGCGTTCGCCGCGGTCGGCACGCTCGCGATCAGCGTGTGCAGGTACGGTGCGCCGCCGATCCTGGCCAGGTCGCCGGAGTCGGCCAGCGCTGCGGCGACGGTGATCGCGTCGGCCGGTTCACCGCGACCGTAGATCTCCAGGATGATGTCGAAGATGGTGGCGTGCACCGGCCGGTAGAAGTCGTTGGTCTTGAGGATCTCGACGACGTCGGCGATGGCGTCCTTGGACAGCAGCATCCCGCCCAGGACGCACTGCTCGGCCGCGACGTCCTGGGGTGGCGTCTTGTCGAACTGGCCGTCGCGCGGTGGCGGGCCGGACGGCTGCCCTCCGTTGGGAAACGACTCTGTCCGCATGTCATCCGTGACCGACACCGAGCCCCCCTCCACTGCGTCGGATCGTTCCTGGGCCTGCGCAGCCCGGGTGCGAGAGTCGACCGGCCGTCGATCGGGGGCATCTGGCGGCGGGTCGGGGGCTAACGATACGGAACCCGAGGTCAGCCACTCAACCAGGCCGGTGGATGAGCCTCGGGACAACCTGTGGATGGCGGTGGACGAGCATGTGCGCAGCGTGTGCACAGCATGTGGATAACTCCTGGGGAACAGTGAGGCGCACGCCGCTGAGCTGGGCAGGTATTGTCCCCAGCCTGTGGACGGGAATTTCCGGGTAGGGCTTTGTCCTGAACGTCCCGTAGGATCGGTGCCCTACGGCTACACCTGGACAGCGGATTGCGCTTTCGGTTGAGAAGGGTCACGCTCCGGCCGTGAGTTACCGGGACTGGGTACGCGGGGAGGACGGCCCGCGTGAGCGGCCGACCGCTTCGTGGGCCGAGCCCGTGGAACGGGACCCGGACGAGCGGTACGACTCCGCGGTCGAGCGGTACCGCACCCCGAGTCGACGCCGGGCCGCCGAGCGTGGACAGGAGGAGCCGGCCGAGCCGTACCTGCCACGGTGGGCGCTGGAGTCCGGCGTGCGCAGTGTCGACGGTGGCGGGCGGCACGCTGCTCCGGACGATGACGACGAGGTCGAGCGGCCACGGTACGCGGGCGGTCGGCGCTCGGCCGATCGTGGCCGGAGTCGCCGCGCCGGTGAGTCGAGCCGGCGCGAGCCCACGTCACGGACTGCTCTCCCGGAGTCCGATCACACCCGGGAGTGGACGTTCGACCGTCCACAGGAAGAGGGGTACGTCGGTAGTCGTCGCGCCGAGGACGACGACCCGGTCTCCGGTGTGACGCCCCAGAGCCGGCCGCGTCGGGCCCAGTCGCGGCGTCGCCAGGTGACCTGGTCGGGGCTTGCGGAGGAGGACGCCGAGTCCGACGCGTCCGAGCCGGCTGCCGAGCCACCGACCCGGCGTCGGCGGCGTGCGGCGGAGCCACCGACGCCGGCGGTCGACCCGTGGCAGCGGGGCACGGAGCGGGCCGCCGAGCCGGAGTACCAGCAGCCGGCGGTGGATCCGTGGGACGCATCCGGCCTGCACGCGTGGGACCGGTCGGCGGGTGATGGTCGCCGCGTGGACCCCACGTCGGCCGATCCCTGGGACGCGGACAGTACGAGCCAGTGGCTTCAGGCGGCGGGTACGGATCCGTGGATCGAGCCGGACAGCACCGGCCAGTGGGATCGCTTCTCGGAGCCGGAGCCGAAGTCCGAGCCTGCGCCTGCGCCGGAGCCACGGGAGCGGGAGCGGCCCCCGGAGCGGTGGGCCGGTTACTCCGAGCCGGACCGGTGGGACCGGACGGAGCCGCCTCGTTCGGGGGCTGCTCCGGCGACCTCGGGTGCCGGACAGTGGTCCTGGGCGGAGCGGGCGGAGCCGGAGCCGGCGCGGGAGTCCTTCTGGCCGGGTACGCGTCTGGCAGGCGACGATCCGCGGTGGGTGGACGCCCCGGAGTCGGCGCCTCGGTCGCCGGTGGTCGGGTACACCGCGCCTCGGCCACGGCCGGCGCCTCGGCGGCGCTCGTCGCCCGCACCGGCTCCGCCTCGGCCGGTCGGTATGGCGGCCGTACGACGGCGGATCGAGGCGGTCGGTTCCGGGGGCTGGAACCGTCGGCTCGAGGACGATCTGCTCGATCCGGATCCGGGTGGTCCGTGGTTGCCGTTGCTCTACACCGCTGCCTGTTACGTGCTGCCGGCGGTGGTGATCTTCGTCTGGCTGTTGACGCTCGACGGGGCACCGCCGGCCGGCTGTGTGACGGATATCAGTGGCGGCGGCTGTGACTCGCCGCGGGCTCGGGCGTTCGGCGCGATGGTGGGTGGGTTGCCCCGCTTCGGGCTGGCGTTGATGAGCAGTTTGGCGGTGGCGATGTTGCTGCGCCGGGTGGGTACGACGTGGCGGTCGACCACGGTGGCGCTGGCGGCCGCAGTGGTCGGTGGTGGTCTCTCCACGGTGATGATCAGTGCGGTGACGGGCCAGCCCATCGGCTGACGGTTCGGTCGCCGCGTCCCGTCGTTCGTCGGTCGGATACGCGTATGCGACAGGGCCCGCACCGGTGATCGGTGCGGGCCCTGTCGGGTACGTCCAGCGGGGCTCAGCCCTGCACGACGTTGAGGTTGAACGTGGCGGTCACCTCGGGGTGCAGCTTGACCCGCACCGCGTGCGACCCGATCGCCTTGATGTGACCGGGAAGCTCCAGCCGACGCCGGTCGAGCGCCGGGCCGCCGGCCGCCTTGACGGCGTCGACGATCTCGGCGGAGGTGACCGAGCCGAAGAGCCGGCCACCGTCGCCGGCCCGGGCCTTCAGGTTGACCTTGAGACCCTCGAGCTGGCCCTTGACCTCGTTGGCGTGGCCCAGATCGCGGATCTCCCGTGCCGAGCGGGCCCGCTTGATCAGCGTGACCTGCTTCTCCGCGCCCTTGGTCCAGGCGATCGCGAAGCCCTGCGGGAGCAGGTAGTTACGGCCGTAGCCGTTCTTGACCTCGACGATGTCGCCGGGGGTGCCGAGCCCGGACACCTCCTGAGTCAGAATGATCTTCATGGCGGTGCCTCCTCTCAGCGGGCCGTAGCGGTGTACGGCAGGAGCGCCATCTCGCGGGCGTTCTTGACCGCACGGGCGATCTGCCGCTGCTGCTGCGAGGTCACGCCGGTCACCCGCCGAGCGCGGATCTTGCCGCGGTCGGAGATGAACTTGCGCAGCAGCGCGGTGTCCTTGTAATCGATGTAGGTGATCCCGTCCTTGTCGAGCGGGTTCACCTTCTTCTTCGGCTTGCGCAGTGCCGCAGCCTTCGCCATTGCTCTTGCTCCTGGTTTACGATCACGGGCGCTCGGCGCCATTAGAACGGAGGCTCCTCGTCGAAGTTGCCGCCACCCGAACGGGAGGGGGCTGGTGCGGCCGAAGCCCAGGGGTCGTCGAAGTTGCCTCCGCCGCCGCCCTGGCCACCACCACCGCCGCTGCCACTGCCGCCGAAGCCGCCGCCGCTACCGCCGGAGCGGGACATCTTCTGCACCTTCGCCGTGGCGTAGCGCAGAGACGGGCCGATCTCGTCGACCTCCAGCTCGATGACGGTGCGCTTCTCGCCCTCGCGGGTCTCGTAGGACCGCTGGCGTAGCCGGCCCGACACGATCACGCGGGCACCGCGCTGCAACGACTCCGCCACGTGCTCCGCGGCCTGACGCCAGACGGTGCACGCGAGGAACAAGGGCTCGCCGTCCTTCCACTCGTTGGACTGCCGGTCCATGTACCGGGGCGTCGAGGCGACCCGGAACTTGGCGACGGCTGCCCCCGAGGGGGTGAACCGCAACTCGGGGTCATCGGTCAGGTTGCCGATGACCGTGATGGTGGTGTCTCCTGCCATGACCAACTCCTCGCGCACTCAACCGTTCCGCCGTACAGGTTCTCAGAACCCTCTGACAGCGCGGCTGAGGCTGTTCCGGGTGGGGCTAGGTGGATGGATTAGCGCATTTCCGGGCGGATGACCTTGGTGCGCAGCACGGACTCGTTGAGTCGCAGCTGGCGGTCCAGCTCGGCCACCGCCTCAGGCGACGCCTGAAGGTCGACGACGGCGTAGATGCCCTCGGCCTTCTTGTTGATCTCGTACGCGAGGCGCCGGCGGCCCCACACGTCGGTCTTCTCCACCGAGCCACCCGCGGTCCTGATCACGTTCAGGTACGTGTCGAGCGACGGGGCGACGGTGCGCTCCTCGAGGCTGGGGTCGAGGATCACCATGATCTCGTAATGACGCAAGACGTGCTCACCTCCTGTGGGCTAAGCGGCCACGGTCCTTCCGTGGCAGGAGGTCGTGCGTCGCTGCCCGTCCCGCACCGGGGGAACCCGACCGGGAGCGGACAACCGGACCAGGATACCCGGCCCGGACGATCACCAGCACCGAGGTGACCGACACAGCGAACCGGGGGTCCGCGTCGACGTCGCTGTCGACCCGGACCCCCGGTCACGGGACCGCGGGGCGTCCCGTCCGCATTCCTTGGGTGGGACCTGGGGAGGAACGACCACACCGATGAGGTTGGACCGAAGACGCCCCGCGGAGCTTTATCACGTTGTTATCCGACGATATCCCGGAAGTTAGCGCTTCATGGGGCAAATCCCAGAATTACCGACATTCTTCTTCTGTTGACCTCCGTCGACGTCCCGCCGATGCCGCTGCGCCGACCGGGTCCGGTCGGGCATCGACAGGCGACCGGTCCGTCGACACCGGGATCAGGAACGTCCGAAGCGCCGGATCCATCGGTATCAACGAGTTCCGGCGGGCACGGTGACGCCATCGGGCCGGTGGGCGTCACCCCGACCGTCGGTCGCGCGACGTAGGCTCCCCTGCATGCGTATCGGAGCCCACGTCGATCCGACCGACCCGCTGGCGGAGGCGACCGCCCGAACGGCCGACGCCGTGCAGTTCTTCCTCTCCGACCCGCAGGGTTGGAAGGCCCCACAACCCCGTGCGGACGCGGAACTGCTGCGCGCCGCCGAGGTCGACGTCTACGTGCACGCGCCGTACGTCGTCAACGTCGCCACCGGCAACAACCGCATCCGCATCCCGAGCCGGAAACTGCTGCTCGCACACGCGCAGGCCGCCACGGCGATCGGCGCCAAGGGGCTGGTGGTGCACGGTGGCCACGTGAACGCCGGTGACGATCCGGCCAGCGGCATCGAGAACTGGCGCAAGGCCCTGGCGTACGCGGCGGACTCCGGCGGTTTCGGGCTGCCGGTGCTGATCGAGAACACGGCCGGCGGCGAGAACGCCTGCGCCCGTCGACTCGACGCGCTCGCCCGGCTCTGGGACGTCATCGGCGAGTACGACGTGGGTTTCTGTCTCGACACCTGCCACGCGCACGCGGGCGGCGAGGAACTCCTCGGCCTGGTCGACCGCGTGAAGGCGATCACCGGACGGATCGACCTGGTGCACGCCAACAACTCCAAGGACGCGTTCGACTCGGGCCGGGACCGCCACGACAATCTGCGCGGCGGCACCATCGAGCCGGACCTCCTGGTGGCCGTGGTCCGGGCGGCCGACGCCCCGGTCATCGTGGAGACCCCCGGCGGGGCCGACGGGCAGAGCGGCGACATCGCTTTCCTGCGTGGACAACTCGGCCCGGGGACGTCGGCGGAATGACCACGGACCAGTCCGCCACCGGCGGCGCACAGTCGACCCCTCAGGACAGCAGCACTGCGGCCGAGCCGTCGCCCCCCGGTGCGTCGACCGACCTCCCTCCGGCGGCGACGAACGCAGGGGCCGACGCCGGCACGCGTGCCACCGGCCCGGACACCACCGCCGCCGACAGCAAGGAAGCTACGACCGCCGACGGCCGGGCAGGTTCCACCTCGGACCGGGGCACCGAGGTCGAGCCGGCCGGTACGGCCGGCTCACCGGCCACCGCCACCGGCACGGACGCCGGCAGCGGTGACACCGGAAACGACAAGACCGCCGGGGACGACAAGAGCACCGGCAAGGACGCTGCGAGCAAGGACGCCTCCGACAAGGACGCCGCCGACAAGGGCGACGACAAGGACGGCGGCGACTCGGACAAGGACAAGGCCGGCGAGGGCGCCACGGGCGACGGGAAGCCGGATCCCTGGGCCGCCTTCGGGCCTGCTCCCGTCCCGGTACCCACCTGGTACGGGCGGCTCGGTCGCCGCCTCGGCCGGTTCGCCATCCATGAGTGGACGTTGGCCGCTCTCGGTTCTCTGGCGCTGGCCGTCCTGATGACCTGGCCGACGCTGCGCTATCCACGGCACACCCTGCCGCAGGACTACTGGGACCCGAGCCTGCAGGCATGGCAGATGGCCTGGTCGGGACACATCCTGAAGACCGACCCGGCGCAGCTCTGGCACGCCAACACGTTCTTTCCGGAACGGTGGAGCTTCGCGTTCTCCGACACGCTGCTCGGGTACGCCCCGGCCGGCATGATCGGGACCGGCCCCGAGCACGCGCTCCTGCGCTACAACATCATCTTCGTGCTGGCCCACGCGCTCGCCACGTTCGGCGCGTACGTGCTGGCGCGGCAGCTCGGGGCCAGCCGGATCGGGTCGGCGGTGGCCGGGATCAGCTACACCTACGCGCCGTGGTTGCTGGCGCAGGCCGGTCACCTGCACGTGATCTCCAACGGCGGTATCCCGCTGGCGCTGGCGATGCTCGCGCGGGGGCACGGTTGGTCGCTGCGGCACGGCTACCGGCCCGAACGCCGCAACCCCGGTTGGGTGTACGCCGGCTGGCTGGTCGCCGCCTGGCAGTTGAGTCTCGGCTTCGGCATCGGCCTGCCGTTCGCGTACGTCCTCGCCGGCACGGTCGTGGTGGCCGCCGTCATCTGGTACGCCAAGCGCATCTTCTGGCGGGTGAAGCGGCCCTTCGGTCAGCGGTTGCTGACCGCCGACCTGATCGGCGGCCTGATCTTCGCCGGAGTCGGCATCCTGCTGGCCATCCCGTACTTCACGGTGACCCAGCTGCACCCGCACGCGGAACGCTCCATCGCCGACATCGCCGTCTTCTCACCTCCGGCGACCGGCTTCGTCACCGCTCCCGGTGAGTCCCGCGTCTGGGGCGAGCTGCACGAGGGTGCCCGGGCGATCCTGCCCTGGCACCCGGAGATGACGCTGCTGCCCGGCTTCGTGCTGTACGCGTTGGCGGCCGGCGGCCTGTTCTTCTCGATCTGGACGGCCCGCCAGCGCCTGCTGCTCTTCCTCGGCGTGCTGGTCACGATGGTGTTGGCGATGGGCACCGAGTTCTTCGGCGGCACCTTCACCTTCGTCCCGCTCTTCGAGCACCTGCCCGGCTGGAACGGCATCCGTACGCCGGGACGGCTGATGCTCTGGACCACTCTGCTGTTGGGGCTGCTCGCGGCGGGCGCGGTCAGCGCGTTCGCCGAGCGGGTACGGGAGATCTCCGCCGAGCGGATCCCGTCCTGGCCGAGCCCGTGGCTGCGCCTGGCCACGCTGGTCCCGCTGGTGCTGGTCCTCGCCGAGGGTACGAACACCACCCCGCAGCCGGTGGTGCCACCGCAGCCGGCCGCCATGCGTGAGGTCGACGGTCCGATGCTGGTGCTGCCCAGCGGGCAGAGCCACGACCAGCCGGTGATGCTCTGGTCGACCTCGCGGTTCCAGCAGGTCGTCAACGGCGGCAGCGGCTTCGTGCCTCGGCAACTGGACGACGTCCGCCGCGTGACGATGGCCTTCCCGGACCAGACCAGCGTCGACTACCTGCGCACCCTGGGCGTGCAGAACGTCCTGATCCTGCGGGACCTGGTCGTCGGCACGCCCTGGGAGATCAGCATCGACGCGCCGGTCGACGGGCTCGGCATCACCCGCGAGGAGATCGGCTCGGTCGTCGTCTTCCGCCTCTGAGCGGGCCGATGACCGTCAGGTGGCGGTGGGTACGGGAGGAGCCGGGGCGGGATCGGTGGTGGTGCGGCGACTTCGCCATCGGTCCAGCCAGGGCGCGTCCGGGGCGCCGTCGATCACGCCGCCGTCCGGGTCGTCCGGGTAGGTGCTGCGGACCGCGTCCCGCTCGGGGTGCAGGATCTCGCGGATCACCAGCACGCACAGGACCACCACCGTGGTCAGTCGCAGGCTGGCGGCCAGCACGAAGACGCCCTCGGGGAAGACCGGCCGGCCGGTGGAGGCACCGAGCAGTTGGCCGTAGAACGCGACGAAGTAGCAGACCTCGGCGGCCTGCCAGACGAGGAACGCTCCCCACTTGGGCCGGGCCAGCACCACCAGCGGCAGCAGCCAGAGGACGAACTGCTGCGACCAGACCTTGCTGAAGATCAGGAAGGCGGCGACCACCAGGAAGGCGAGTTGGCCGAGTCGGGGTCGACGCGGCGCCAGCAGCCCGAGTGCGCCGATGCCGAGGCAGGCCAGTCCGAAGAGCACGTACGACAGGTTGTTGAGCACGGGGATGTTCGCGTCGAGCCACTGGAAGGGACCCATGCTCGCCGGATCGCCAACCTTGCCGTCCAGGTAGCGACCGATGTACCACAGCGTGCCCCAGTCGATCGGGCGCTCGGTGTTGAGTTCGAAGAAGCGTTTCCAGCCGTCGCGGGTGGCTTCCGGAATGGCCACCGGCAGGTTCACCGCCAGCACCGTGACCACTGCCGCGCCGATCGCCGTGAACGCGGCCCGGAGCCGGGCGGTGCGGAACGCGAGTACCAGGATCGGGCCGAGTATGAACAGTGGCCACATCTTCGCCGCGCCCGCCAGCCCGAGCAGGATCCCGGCCAGGACGGGTCGACTGCGTGCCCAGGCCAGCAGCCCGAACGCGCCCAGTCCGATGGCGAGCAGGTCCCAGTTGACGGTGGCGGTGATCAGCAGTGCGGGGGCCAACGCGAAGAGTGCGGCGTCCCATGGTCGTCGTCTGCGTAGCGACAGCAGCACCGCCACGGTGGCCACCGCCAGCGCCCCGAGCACGAGCACGTTCAGGTTGTAGAACCACTGCCCCTGGTTGATCTGCGGGTTGCCCTCGCCCACGGCATGCACGGGCAGCCCCAGCGCCCCCATGAAGTACCCGGTCAGCACCGGGTACTCGACCGGGTGATCGCGGTAGGGCACGGCACCCTCGTGGAGTCGCTCCGCGTAGTAGAGCGCCAGCACGTCGGTGTAGCAGAAGCGGGTGTACTGCTTGTTGTCCACCCAGGCGCCGTCCTGGCAGGGCGATTTCTGCACCCAGTGCAGGGCCAGGGTCAGGCAGGTCAGCGCCAGGACGATGCGTACCGCCGTCCAGAACCGGCGTTCCGCGCCGCTCTGGCGGTCGCGCGCGGTGGCGTGGTCACCGAGCGGGCCGCCGATCAGCCCGGAGAGACCCCGCACGAAACCGTCGGAGCGGGACGGGTGGTCGGGGACACCGGGTTCATCGATGCCTGGCGTCGACTGGGTGCTCATGACCGTGCATCCTGCCGTATCAGTTGACCGCACAGAAGTCGAACCACGGCAACGTCTCCGGACCATCTGTCGACGGATGCCGATCCATCAGGGGCCATAGACGCCGCGTGGGCGGCCCGAACCTGGTTCGGGCCGCCCACCACGTGGACCGGAGTCAGTCCCGGGTGCTTCTCGGTGGCATCAGGCCACCGCCACCACCACCCGGTCCTTCATTGTTGTTCGGGTCGCCGCCGCCCGGGCCACCGTTTCCACCGCCCGGACCGCCGTTGCCACCGCCCGGACCACCGTTGCCGGGGCCGTTGTTGCCCGGACCGCCGTTGTTGTTGCCACCGCCCAACAGACAGCGCAGGTCCGTCGGGTCGCAGCCGCCCGGGTTCGACGGCGCCGCGGGCGGCGGAGGCGGCGGTGGTTCCTCGCCGTTGCCCAACTTGTCGTCGCCGACGCCGGTCACGTTCGGCAGGTCGGACGGGTCGGAGCCCTTGAGCGCGTCGTCCATGTATTTCTTCCAGACCGCAGCCGGCAGACCGTTACCGCCGACGTTACTGCCGTTCTTGTCGACGATGGTCGGCTTCTTCGGATCCTTGCTGCCGACCCAGACGGCGGTGGCGACGTTCTTGTCGTAGCCGACCATCCAGGCGTGCGCGTTCTTGTCGGTGTTGTTGTGTTCCCAGGTACCGGTCTTGCCGGCCGCCTGCCGGCCGTTGCTCAAGCCAGCGTTGCTGCGGCCCGGGATCTCCTTGAGCACAGCGGTCACCTCGTCGGCGACCTCCGACCTGATCACCTGCGTGCCGCCGCCCTTCGTCAGCTTCTCACCGGCGATCTTGTCCCACTTGCCGGTCGCCTTGTTCTGCTTCTCCACCACCCGGACAAAGTGGGCCTTGTTGTACTTGCCGCTGTTGGCGAGCGTGGCCAGGCCGTTGGCGTGGTCGAAGACGGTGATCGGGTACTGCCCGAAGCCGATGACCCGGTCGAACGTCTTCTTACCGAGCTCCTCCGGCTTGTTCTTGGTCAGGTCGTACGGCTTCGGCGGGTCGACGGACCAGATGGTCCGGATGCCGGCCCGGCGGGCGATGTCGATGACCTTGTCCTCACCGACCTGCTCGGCGATGTGGAAGAACGGCACGTTGTACGAGAGCACGGTCGACTCCTGCAGGGTGCAGGACTTGTTGCAGCTCCGCCGGACGTCCCGGCCGGCGTTGACGATCTCGTTGGCGTAGCCCTCGGGCTTGAACGGGGTCGCGTCCCAGCGCGACTTCACCGAGATCCCCTCGTCGATCGCCGCCGCCAACGTGTAGACCTTGAACGACGAGCCCGGCGGATGACCGCCGACGATGTCGCCGTTGCTGTTGGTGTTCATGCCGGCGTAGTCGAAGTCCGCGCCGCTGTTGCCGCCGTAGTAGGCCAGCACCCGCCCGGTCTTCGGGTCGATGGAGACCGCAGCGGCCATCAGGTTCTTGGGCTGCCCGTAGAGCACCGAACCCTTGCGGTCCGGCCGGGCCGCCTCCTCCAGGGCCTTCTGCATCTTCGGGTCGATGGTGGTCGTGATCCGGTAGCCGCCCTCACGCAGCTCGGTCACGCAGTTCGGCTTGTCGGGAGCGCCGGAGTTGGAGCAGATGCCCCACTCGTCCATCTCCTTGCGCACGTAGTTGATCACGTTGCCGACCGGAGTGGCGACGCCGAACCCGTTGTCCTTCTTGATCTTCTGGACCTTCGGGTACTCGGTCGGCCGCTCGAGCTTGCCGGGCACGCCCAGCCAGCCCTCCTCGACCATGCCGTTGATGACGTACTCCCACCGGGACTTGGCGTCGACCTCGTTGACCTCCGGGTCGAACCCCTTGTGGGTGGGACTGACGTCGGGCTGCTTGATCAGCGCGGCGAGCACCGCAGCCTGCGCTGGGGTGAGCTTCGCAGTGGTGGTCTTGAAGTAGGTCTGTGCCGCCGCCTCGATGCCGTACGCACCTCGACCGAAGTAGATCACGTTGAGGTAGTTCTCCATGATCTGGTCTTTGCCGAAGTTGTCGTTCAGCTTGGAGGCGAGGATCGCCTCCTTCACCTTCCGGCCGTAGCTGTCGTCCTGGAGGTTCTCGTAGGCGTTACGGGCGTACTGCTGCGTGATGGTCGAGGCACCCTGCCGGTCACCGCCGGAGAGGTTGTTCCAGGCGGCCCGGGCGATGCCCTTGTAGTCGACGCCGGAGTGCCGATAGAAGTTGCGGTCCTCGGCCGCCGCGACGGCGTTCCGCACGTGCTCCGGCATCTGGTCGATGGTGATGAAGATGCGGTTCTCGTTGCCGAGCTTGGCCACGACGGTCTTGTTGTCCTTGGCGTAGACCGTGGTGGAGAGCGGCAGCGGGATCTCCTTGGGCAGCACCACGTTCGTCGAGTAGTAGGTGAACCCGACGACGCCGATGCCGGCCAGCATGATGAACACCGCGAAGCTGGCGATCAGCATGTTCATCCGCTTGCGCTTGCGGGCCCGGGACACCGCGTTCGGGTCGCGACCACCGCGACCGGGACCAGCCGGACCGCCCGGCCCACCCGGACCGCCCGGCCCACCCGGGCCGCCGGGTCCGCCCGGTCCACCAGGACCGCCGACACTGGCCCGGGCCACCGCGGCCCGGCCACCGGCACCGCCCACGGACGCCGCACCGACACTGGCCCGGCCAGCCGACGCGGCGCCGACGGAAGCCGCACCGACGGAGGCGCGGCCGGCGGGCCCACCCGGCGCCGGGCTCACCGGCACCGAGGCTCGCCCGGACCGACCGGGGGCGGGAGAGACGGGCACCGAGGCGCGGCCGGGCGCGGCCGGCGAGACCGGCACCGAGGCCCGACCGGGGCCGGCGCGACCGACGGAGGCGGAACCGGCGACGGAACCGCCATGCGGGGGTACGCTCGCCGACCCGCCGACCGAGGCTCGACCACCGACCGAGGCTCGACCACCGACCG
The DNA here is from genome assembly GCF_040296095.1 of Micromonospora sp. NPDC002389. Lineage (NCBI taxonomy): Bacteria > Bacillati > Actinomycetota > Actinomycetes > Micromonosporales > Micromonosporaceae > Micromonospora > Micromonospora sp. NPDC002389. Next base: position 130,220 of record NZ_JBEOWP010000011.1, on the reverse strand, counting down.
AGGCGCGGGCCGACGGGGCGGACGACTCCGGGCCGCTCGACCAGTTGCCGCCGCGCGGTTCACCACCCGGGTAGCGGTACGCGTCGTCCGCCTGCCCCGGGTCGTCCTGGCCCGGAATCCGGGCCCGTCCGCGCGAGGAGCTGGGATCGCCGTACGAATTCATTCCTCACACCCTGCCGTCGCGGTGGGGCGCACTCGCACCGCCACCGGTTTGCCGTGAGTTGGGACACCTGAGCGCGGGGCACGGGGGTGCCGCCACAGTGGTGCCACATCCGAATCAATCGGACTATTCAGACCTACAAGCCGTCGGGCGCCCCGGTCGCGTGCGGTACGGCCGGGGTCGGCCGATCGAGCTCGAATCACCGTTGCGCCTCTCGCCTTCGCCGGGCACCTGCTCCACTGGCGGCAGCCACTCCACCCGGCGTCTCCTGCTCCGACTCGCCACCGGTCAACCCGTCCCGCCCGAGCAGGTACTGCTCGACGAGATGGTTCCAGTCACAGCCGAGACACACCTCCACCACGAAGACCTGGAACTCACACAGCGTCATCGCCAGCACGGACAACTCCGCCACCGTACGGGCCTGGCCGGCAGACTGCTTGAGCTCGTCGCCATAAATGTAATGGACGTGCGTGAGGTTCTCGCTCCGGCAAATCGGGCAACGCTGCTCAGTGGGCTCGCCGTGGAACCGAGCCGCGTTCTTGAGGTAGGGAGACGCGTCGCACAGGTCATAGGTGCCGACGCGGCCGGCGAGGAGTTCACGCAGCAGCGCTCGCTTCCGGAGCGAGTAGTCGACGACCTGGCGCTGCGTACGCATGCGGCAAAGGGTACGCGGTCTCGTCTGACGGGGCGACCACCGTGACGATCCGTGATGAGGGGACCTCGGAGCGAGGAGTTTGCCCGCCGGGGTGTGAGACGCTACGGTGCGATGTATCGGCCCGATACATCGCGGCGGTTAGCGCTCCACGCACAGGGTAAGGGAAGGGTGGCCGTGCTCGAACTCGCCATCCTTGGCCTGCTGCAGGAGGCCCCGATGCACGGCTACGAGCTCCGTAAGGAGCTCACCGCCAAGCTCGGGGCGATCCGAGCTGCGATCAGCTACGGCTCGCTCTACCCGACCCTGCGCCGGTTGCAGGCGGCGGGCTGGATCGCCGAAGCCGCCGAGACACCCGCCACCGCCGAGGAGGTTCCCGCGCTGACCAGCCGACGAGGTCGGGTGGTCTACACCATCACCGCGGAAGGAAAAGAACGCTTCGCCCAGCTCATCGCACAAACCGGGCCGGAGACCTACGGCGACACCGGTTTCGGTGTGCACTTCGCGTTCTTCTCCCGAACCGACCGGGCGACCCGACTCCGAATCCTGGAAGGTCGGCGCCGCACGATCGAGGAACGTCGCGAGGGCCTTCGCGACATGCTGGGCCGGGCGGCCGAGCGCCTCGACGCGTACACCCTGGAGCTGCAACGCCACGGCCTGGAGGCCTGTGAGCGTGAGGTCCGGTGGCTGGAGGAGCTCATCGCCAACGAGCGCTCCGGCCGTGCCCCGACGGTCCCGCACGACGGGACGGCCGGCGGCCGACGAGATGACAACAGCCCGCCTCCGCCTGGAGAGACCAGGACAGAGCGGCCGTGACCAAGAAGAAGGAGGCACACGCGATGGGCTCCGTCCGCGTCGCCATCGTCGGTGTGGGTAACTGCGCCTCGTCCCTGGTACAGGGCGTCGAGTACTACCGGAACGCCGACCCGAACGACCGCGTCCCGGGTCTCATGCACGTCACCTTCGGCGACTACCACGTCTCTGACGTGCAGTTCGTCGCGGCGTTCGATGTCGACGCCAAGAAGGTGGGCATGGACCTCGCGGAGGCGATCGTCGCCAGCGAGAACAACACCATCAAGCTCTGCGACGTGCCGCCGACCGGCGTCACCGTGCAGCGCGGCCCGACCTTCGACGGCCTCGGGCAGTACTACCGCGAGATCATCAAGGAGTCGGACGTCGAGCCGGTCGACGTGGCCAAGGCGCTGCGCGACGCGCAGGTCGACGTGGTCGTCTCCTACCTGCCGGTGGGCTCGGAGCAGGCCGACAAGTTCTACGCCCAGGCCGCCATCGACGCGGGCTGCGGGTTCGTCAACGCCCTGCCGGTCTTCATCGCCTCGGACCCGGAGTGGGCGCAGAAGTTCACCGACGCCGGTCTGCCGATCGTCGGTGACGACATCAAGAGCCAGGTCGGCGCCACCATCGTGCACCGGGCCCTCGCGAAGCTCTTCGAGGACCGGGGCGTCGAGCTGCTGCGCACGTACCAGCTCAACTTCGGCGGCAACATGGACTTCATGAACATGCTGGAGCGCAACCGCCTGGTCTCGAAGAAGATCTCGAAGACCCAGTCGGTGACCTCCCAGGTGCCGCACGAGATGGCCAAGAGCGACGTGCACATCGGCCCGTCGGACCACGTGCCGTGGCTGGACGACCGCAAGTGGGCGTACATCCGCCTGGAGGGTCGCTCGTTCGGCGACACCCCGCTCAACGCGGAGCTCAAGCTCGAGGTGTGGGACTCGCCGAACTCGGCCGGCGTCATCATCGACGCCGTCCGGGCCGCGAAGATCGCCCTGGACCGGAAGATCGGCGGCCCGATCCTGTCGGCCTCGTCGTACTTCATGAAGTCCCCGCCGGTGCAGTACGCCGACCACGAGGCGCACGCCGCCGTCGAGGGGTTCATCACCGGTGAGGTCGAGCGCTGACGCGCTGACCACCAGCAGCACCGTCGAGGGCCGGGTCCGCAAGGGCCCGGCCCTTCGCGTGTCCCCAGGCGACCTCTGCCCGGTGACCTCGGCAGCACTCGGATCGTGGCACTGTGGCTGCTCTCGGCCCGGCGTGTCGACTTCCTACAGTGCCACGATCGAGGCAGTTGTCAGGACCAGGCGCGTTGCAGGGCTACCCGGGCCTCCAACTCCAGCAGTTTGATCTTGCGGTCCAGACCGCCGCCGAAGCCGACCAGCTTGCCGCCGGCCCCGATGATCCGGTGACACGGCACGATGACGGGGATCGGGTTGCGGTTGCACGCCACCCCGACCGCGCGGGCGGCACCGGGATCCCCCAGCCGCCGGGCCACCTCGCCGTAGGTCAGCGTCTCGCCGTACGGGATGAGGGTCATCTCCCGCCACACCGCCCGCTCGAACTCGGACCCCCTCGGCACCGTCACCGGCACACCGAACTCGGTCAGCTCCCCGGCGAAGTACGCCCGCAGCTCCGCCACCGCACGCTCGGACGCCTCGTCGACGGGTTCCCTCGACCCACCCGCCACCGCCGCGAAGTGCGTTCCGCACACGCTGTCGCCCTCGATACCCACGGAGAAGTCCCCGATCGGCGAGTCCAGCACCGTCCAACGCATCCCGCCATTGTCCCCCAGCCGCCCACCGCAACCATGATCGCGCTCGATCCGGGATCGAGTGGTGTCCCACGGCATGCGATGCCCCTCGATCCTGTATCGAGGGCGTCCCCGGCCCAGTCGACACACGCCGAACGGCCGGCGCCCGCCGGAGCGTCCCCGTTCGGGGTGCTCCGGCGGGCGCCGGGGGTGGTACGACGAGCCCGTCAGGCTACCGAGAAAGTGAACTTCTCGCCCTTACCGTGCTTCGCATACGGGTCCTTGTTTGCGATCAACTTCTTGTTACCGGTCGAGCCTGCCGAAACCACGCTGTAATCACGATTCACCACCGTGACCGTGCCATCGGCGTAGTAGTCCCAGAAACCGAACTTCTCCCAGGTGCCGACCGACTTCTTGCTCGCGATCAACGGCTTCTCGCCGTAACCCGGCGTGGTGACATACTTGCCGTTGGCCAGAGCTTTCAGGGAGAACCACGTGCCGCCCGCGGGGGCGATCTGGAACTTCGCCGCCTTGGTAACCGACTTGCTGCTGGCGACCAGCGGCTTGCTGCCGGCCACGACGTACTTGCCGTTGGCCAGCGATCTGAGGCTGATCACCGGAGCCGGCGCGTCGACGGTGAACTTCTCCGTCGTTCCGATGCTGGTCTTGCTCGCCTTCAGTGACGACTTGCCGGACTTCGGCGCCGTGACGTACTTACCGTTGACCCTGGCCTTGAGGCTGATCGAACCGTCGGTGTGGTTGATGATCTGGAACTTCCCGGCGGTGACGATCTTCTTGTGACTGGCGATCAGCGGCTTGGTGCCCTTGCTCGGCGCGACCACGTACCGGCCGGTGGACTTGGAGCGGAGCGCGACCAACCCGCTGCCGGCGTTGACGATGTCGTACCGCTGCGCGGTGCCCAGGCTCTTGCCGTTGTTGACGAGCGCCTTCTTGGTGCTGGCGGCAGTGACGAACCTGCCGTTGGAATTGGCCTTGAAGCCGTACGCCGAGCGGGCCTGAGTGACCGATCCGACGGTCAACAGACGGTCGATCGAGCCCGCCTTCGAGTCGTAGACCGCGCCGGCGATGCCGGTGGTGACGATTCGGTCGCGGACCTGCTTCGGCTTCCAGGTCGGGTTGCTGTGCAGCAGGAGCGCTGCGGCACCCGCCACGTGCGGGGCTGCCATCGAGGTACCGCTGAATGCCGTGGCGGCGGTGTTGCTGTCGTGCCGCGCCGACACGATGCCCGTCCCCGGGGCAAACACGTCCAGGCACTTGCCGTAGTTCGAGAAGTAGGCGCGCATGTCGATGCGGTCGGTGGCACCCACGGTGATCGCGTCCGGCGTCCGGGCCGGCGACACCTTGCAGGCGTCCCTGTTCTCGTTACCGGCGGCGATCGCGTAGGTGAGACCGGAGTCGATGGAGCGCTTCACGGCCGCGTCGAGCACCCGGTCCGCTTCTCCGCCGAGACTGACGTTGACCACGGCCGGCTTCTTCGCGTTCGCGGTCACCCAGTCGATACCGGCGACGACGCTGTCGGTGGTGCCGAAGCCGTCGCAGTCCAGCACCCGTACGCCGACGAGCTTGACCTGCTTCGCCACGCCGTACTTGGCGCCGCCGACGGTGCCGGCCACGTGCGTGCCGTGGCCGTCGCAGTCCTCCTGCGACGCCGGCACCGGCGTGGTCGGGTCCGGGGTGGTGGGTTCCGGCTCCGGGTCGACGGGCGGCTCGGCGAAGTAGTCGAACCCGATGCTGGCCCGGCCGCCGAAGTCCTGGTGCTTGGTGTTGATGCCGGTGTCCACGATGTACGCGGTGACCTTGCTGCCCGTGTTCGGGTACTTGAAGCTCTTGTTCAGCTTCGCGGACGCCTGGTCGAGCCGGTCGAGCCCCCAGGACGGCGGGTTGCTCTGGGTGCCGCTGGCCGACACCCGACGGACCGGCTCCACGTAGGCGACGGCCGGATTCGCCGCCACCTTCTCGGCCTGCTGCTTGCTCATCGAGGCCGAGAAGCCGCTCAGCGCCGTACCGAACACCTGCCGGACGTTGCCGCCGTTGGCCCGCGTGAGCGTGGCGGCGAGGGCCCGGACCGAGGTGTAGGTGGCCCGTTGGTCCTTCAGCACGACGATGTAGCGACCCGGTACGACGTCGGAGCGCTCGGTGCCGCGCACTGCGGCCCGCGCGGGCTCGTCAGGGGTGGTCGCCAACGCGGCCTGGCCGGTGGCGACGGTGATGATGGAGGAGGCGGTCGCGAGGGCGAGCCCGGCCGCCGCCGAGCGGCGCAGTACGCCACGGCGTTTCACTAAATGATCTCCCCGTTGTGTCGACCGTGCCGGTGGGCAGGTCGGACGGACAGTGGATCGTCTCGCTTCGGCAGTGAATCTGCGAGCTGAGAGACGTAGCAACATCATGTACGACCGACGCAACGATCTGTCTCAACCTTTTGGTCGAAACGTTGGCGTTTCGTCGTAGCGTCCGTCCCGACGGGACGAGCCACGATGGACGGTCGGGTCGGCGCGGTGTCCATACCCGCGGTGACATGACGACGGCGGTCGGCGATCAGCCGACGATGCCCTCCTCGCGCGCCCAGCGCAGCAGCTCGGCCTCGGCGGTGTCGCGATCCAGCGGCCCGCGCTCCAGGCGCAGGTCCTTGAGGTGCTTCCAGGCACGGCCCACGATCGGCCCCGGCGGTACGCCGAGCAGCTCCATGATCGCGTTGCCGTCGAGATCGGGCCGGACCCGGGCCAGGTCCTCCTCGGCCGCGATCCGGGCGATCCGCTCCTCCAGCGCGTCGTAGTCGGCGGCGAGCTGGGCGGCCTTGCGCCGGTTACGGGTGGTGCAGTCGGACCGGGTCAGCTTGTGCAGGCGGGGCAGCAGGTCACCGGCGTCGGTCACGTACCGCCGCACCGCCGAGTCGGTCCACTCGCCCCGACCGTAGCCGTAGAACCGCAGGTGCAACGCGACCAGCTCGGTGACCTTGGCGGTGACGTCCTTCGGGTAGCGCAGCGCCTTCATCCGCGCCTTGGTCAGCCGGGCACCGACCACCTCGTGGTGGTGGAAGCTGACCCGCCCGTCCGTACCGACCGACTTGGTGGCCGGCTTGCCGACGTCGTGCATCAACGCGGCCATCCGCAGGACGAAGTCCGGCCCGTCCTGCTCGTACGAGATCGCGTTGCGGACCACCGTGAGGGTGTGCTCGTAGACGTCCTTGTGCTGGGCGTGCTCGTCGATCTCCAGCTTCAGGCCGGTCAACTCCGGCAGGAAACGCTCGGCCAGCCCGGTGTCCACCAGCAGCCGCAGCCCGGTGATCGGGTCGGCCCCGGTGAGCAGCTTGGTGAACTCGTCCCGGATCCGCTCGGCGGTGATCCGGTCCAGGTCGGCTGCCATCCGGCTCATCGCCGCGTGCACGTCCGGGTGGACCGCGAAGCGGAGCTGGGCGGCGAACCGGGCGGCCCGCAGCATCCGCAGCGGGTCGTCACCGAACGACTCGGCGGGCGTGCCGGGGGTACGCACCACCTTCGCCGCCAGGTCGGCCAGCCCGCCGTACGGGTCGGTGAACCGGTGCTCGGGCAGGCTCACCGCCATCGCGTTGACGGTGAAGTCCCGCCGCCGCAGGTCCTCGCTCAGGCTGCTGCCGTACTGGACCGTCGGATTACGGGTGACCTGGTCGTAGGACTCGGCACGGAAGGTGGTGATCTCCAGCCGCAGGCCGTCGCGCTGGCAGCCGATGGTGCCGAACTCCCGGCCGGTCTCCCAGATCGCCTCGGCCCAGCCGCGCACGACGGCGAGTGTCTGGTCCGGGTGGGCGTCGGTGCAGAAGTCGAGGTCCTCACCGAGTCGGCCGAGCAGGGCGTCGCGTACCGAACCGCCCACGAGGTGCAGTTCGTGGCCGGCGGCGGCGAACCGGCGACCCAACTCGTCGGCGACCGGCGAGACCCGGAGGAGTTCGGCGACGGCGTTGCGCTGCGCGGCGGTGAGTTCGCGGCGGTCGGTGGTGTGGGATGCGGCGGCTTCGGACATCGGACCAGCAGCCTATCGGTCCAGATCGGCATCTCATCCGCCGGGCGCGGGTAACGGGCCGGGGTTGACTAAGGTCTGTGGCGTGTGGGCCGGTACGGCTCCGGCGTACCCCTGGGAGGCACAGCATGAGCGGCGGGCTCTACCGCAGCGCGAACGCCGCACAGGGCGGCGCGCCCGGCGGCCGGCCGGACGACGGTGCCACGTTCATCTCCGCCGACCCGCTCAACCAGCCGGCCGTCGAGTCGGTCGCGCCACCGCAGGAGCAGGTCGCCGAGGCCAGCGCCGCGACCAACAGCGCGGTCATGGCGATCGGCAGCCTGGTCAGCCGGGGTACGGGCTTCCTGCGCAACCTGGTCATCGGCGCGGCGCTGGGCGGGGCGTTGGTGGGCGACGCCTACACCACCGCGCAGATCCTGCCGGGAATGGTCTACGAATTCCTGCTCGGCGGCATCCTGACCAGCGTGCTGATCCCGGTGTTGGTACGCCGGCGCAAGGCGGACAGTGACGGCGGCCAGGCGTACACCCAGCGGCTGTTGACCCTGGCGCTGCTGGCCCTCGGTGCCGCCGCCCTGCTCGCGGTCGCCCTCGCCGCTCCGCTGACCTGGCTCTACGGTGCCAGCGAGTCCGCACCCGGCTACTCGGGTCTGGTCACCATGCTGGCCCGGCTCATGCTGCCGATGATCTTCTTCTCCGGCCTGAGCGCACTGATCAGTGCCGTGCTCAACACCCGGGGCCACTTCGCCGCACCGATGTGGGCGCCGATCCTCAACAACCTGGTGGTGATCGGCACCGCCGGCCTCTACATCGGGATCTTCGGTGCCGAGATCGTCGGGCCGGACGACATGACCACCGGGCGGGTCCTGCTGATCGGTGGCGGCACACTGCTCGGCGTCGCCGTCCAGGTCGCCGGCCTGATGCCGGCGCTGCGCAAGGTCGGCTTCACGTGGAAGCTGCGGTTCGACTTCCGCAAGCTCGGGCTGGCCGAGCTGGGCCGCCTCGGCGCGTGGATGATCTGCTACGTCGCGGTCAGCCAGATCGGCCTGATCGTGCTGTTCAACCTGTTGAACCGCGCCGGCAAGGAGAACTCCGCCGGTCCGTTGATCTACAACAACGTGTTCCTGCTGTTGATGACCGCGCACGGCATCATCGCCGTATCGATCATCACGGCGTTGATGCCCCGGATGAGCGCCGCCGCAGCCGACGGCCGGTACGCCGACCTCGCCGCAGACCTGTCCCGGGGCACTCGTACCGTCTCGGCGGTGCTCGCGCCGATCGCGGTCTGCTACGCCGTGCTCGCCACCCCGATCGCGTTCACGCTGTTCCGCTGGGGTGCCTTCGACCAGAACAACGCCAGCGCGACGTCCCTGGTGCTGCTCGCCGCCGCACTGGCCCTGGTGCCGTTCGCGATCAGCCAGCTCTTCACCTTCGCCTTCTACGCGCTGCCGGACACGCGTACCCCGGCCCTGATCAACATTCCGGTGGTGGCGCTGCGGATCGGCGTGCAGATCGCACTGTTCCTGGCCTTCTCGGCGAGCTTCGCGGGTGCCGGAATGATGATCGGCAACACGGTCTCGTACCTGGCCGCCGCCATCATCTCCGCATGGCTGCTGCGGCCCCGGGTGGGCCGGATCGGACTGGGCGCGATCCTGCGGACCCTCGGCCGGGTGGCGCTCGCCGCGGTGGGGGCCGCAGTGGCCGGCGCGCTGGTGGTCGCTCTGCTGCCCGGGGACGACACGCCGACCCGGCTGGAGGCGATCGTGCAGCTCGTGGTGGGTGGCGCGGTGATCGGCGGTACCTACCTCGGGCTGGCCACGCTCCTGCGGATCTCCGAGATCACCGAGGTGATCGGGATGGTCCGCAGCCGTCTCGGGCGCTGATCGCCGACGCCGGACACCGGTGCACTGAGCGTGACCGGGGATCACCAGCCTGGGGATGCGCCTGTGGATAACTCCGCGAGTCGCCGCTCAACTGCCGGATCGGCCTGTGGATAACCAACCGGAAGGCCGAGTGTGGTCAGCCGTTCGACGGGAACCCGCTGACGTCGTACCCGCCGTCGCTTTCGGTACCGCCCCTGCGGCAGCCGATTGTGGACGACCTCTAGATTGGTAACTACATGTACCGGCAACGTGGCTGACATCGGTCGCAACGGGACGAGTACGCCTGACTGCGAACTCCCCGGCCGGCGACGGCGGGAAGATGACATGTCGGGGAGCGGGCCAACCCAGGTAAGGTCGCTCTCGACGGGTACGGCAGGAACGGCGCGCGTCACATCGCGGGACCGGTCCGTCCGGTGCCACACGAATGCGGAGCGGGAAGTCAGATGCCCAGCAGCGCGGGTCCATCGATCGACACGATCACCGAGGGAGGACGGGTGACCCAGGTCGGCGAGGGTCAGGACGCGGACGAGACCACTCCGCCGGTCATGACCTTCGGTGCTCCCGCAGTCGGTGAGATCCTCGCCGAGCGGTACGAACTGGTCGAGCACATCAACAACGACAGCGCCGGCCGGTTGGTCTGGCGCGGGGTCGACGTCGTGCTCCGCCGACCCGTCGCGGTCGTGATGCGCTACCCGGGTGGTGACTCCGCCACCGAGATGCTCCAGGCCGCGGTCGCCGCGAGCCGGGTCATCCACCCCAACCTGACCGGTGTCTACGACGCCATCGACGAGGCCGATCGGGCCTACGTCGTACGCGAGTGGGTCGACGGGCGCTCCCTGCGGGAACTGGTCGCGGACGGGCCGCTGGACGGGGCCCGGGCCACCGCCGTCGGCAGTGCCGTCGCCAGCGCGCTGGCCGCCGTGCACGCCACCGGCATGGTGCACGGCAACGTGCACCCCGGCACGGTGATGATCAGCGACGACGGCCGCGTGGTGCTGGCCGACGCGCGGACCGACGGCGACGACAGCCAGGAGAGCGACGTCCGAGCGGTCGGCGGTGTCCTCTACTACGCGCTGACCGGCTACTGGCCGCACACCGAGGCACCGCTGCGGGGCGCCACCGCCGGGCACGGTCGGGCGGCCATCCCCGACGCGGTACGCGACGCCAACGGCGTGGTGGCGGCTCCCCGTCAGGTCCGGGCCGGAGTGCCGGCCTACCTCGACGACCTCACCACGGACCTGCTCGACGGTGGGATCGCCCCGCCCTCGTCGGACGTGCTCGCCGCCGAACTGGCCCGACTCGACGTACCCGCCGACGACGACTACCTCGACAACAGCGGTCCGCTGCGCTTCGCCGCCGAGTCCGGTGACGAGCCCTCGCCGCTGGCTGCCGCAGGCGGCCGGAAGGTGGCCCTGGGCATCGCCGGTGTGCTGGTGGTGGCCCTGGTCGGCCTGCTCGTCGGGATCAGCGCCCTCGGTGGCGACGACGACAGCCCACAGACCGACCCGGTCGCCGCGCCCACGTCCAGCGCCCCGGTGAGCGAGGAACCACCGCCGCCGGCCGCCGTACGCGATCTCCAGATCAGCGCCGCCCGGATCATCGACCCGGACAGCAACGATCGCAGCGAGGTCCGCGACGCCGAGAAGGTCTTCGACGGTGACCGGGACGAGGGTTGGTCCACGGAGACCTACAACCGGAGCAACTTCGGCAACCTCAAGGAAGGCATGGGGGTCTGGGTCGACCTCGGCACCGAGCGGACGGTCAAGTCGGTGCAGGTCCACCTCTCCAGCACCGGTGCCTCCGCGCAACTGCTCACCGGCACCGTCGACGCCCCCTCGTCCAGCTCCGGTGACCGCCAGGTCGTGGACGCGTTCAAGAACAGCGTGATCGGGCAGCCCTTCGAGGAGCACGACGGCACCACGATGACCTTCAATGGCTTCGACGCCGACCAGAAGTACCGCTACCTCATGTTCTGGATCACCGAGTTGCCGTCGAACAACGGTGGCTTCAAGCTCGGCGTCCAGGAGATCACGGTCCAGGGGTCATGATCTGGTCGCCACCGGAGCGGCACACCCAGCGGACCCGGTGATGGAGGTACGCGGCCGGGACGCTGCCGGCGTACCGCTGGACGGAGTGGTCAGCGACATCGACCTGCTCCGCGCGCACGCCGACGGTGACCGGGACGCGTTCGCCACGCTGTTCCTGCGGCACCGGGACCGGCTCTGGGCGGTCGCCCTGCGTACCCTCGGCGACCGCGAGGAGGCCGCGGACGCGCTCCAGGACGCGATGCTGTCGGCCCACCGTGCCGCCGCGCGGTTCCGGGGCGACGCCGCCGTCACCACCTGGTTGCACCGGATCGTGGTGAACGCCTGCCTCGACCGTATCCGCCGACGGCAGGCCCATCCCACGGTGCCGCTGCCCGACGGTACGCACGACACCGAGACCGGTGGCGGCACCGGTGGCGCCGAACCGACCGCGCCGGTACGCGACCACGACACCGCGATGGTGGTCCGGGAGGCGCTGGCCACCCTGCCGACCGAGCAGCGGGCCGCACTGGTCCTGGTGGACGTGCAGGGCTACCCGGTCGCCGAGGTCGCGCGGATCCTCGGTGTCGCCGAGGGCACCGTGAAGAGTCGGTGCGCCCGAGGTCGCGCACGGTTGGCGCTCCTGCTCGGGCACCTGCGTACCGGCAGCGAACCAGCCCCCGCCGGTGCCGCCGAGGTGCCGAGGGTCACCCGGGGGAACCCCGGAGCCCCGCACGGCGTCCGATCGAGGTCGGGAAACCATCGCCCGGATGCCAACCAGGAGGATTCGTGAGTACCGGGGAGTTCAGCGGGGTCGACCTCGACCTGCTCGCCGATTACCTCGGCGGCGCGCTGGACGGCACCCCGCAGCAGGCCGAGGTCGCCCGCCTCGTGGATCAGGACCCGGACTGGGCGCGGGCACACGCCCGACTCGCCCCGGCGGTGGACGAGGTCCGGGACGAGTTGGTCGACTGGGGTGCGCCACCGGTCGAGATGCCGCCTGCGGTCAGCGATCGGATCCTCGCCGCGCTGCGCGACGCCGATCTCCCGACGGCCGTGCCCTCGGTCGGCGTACCCGAGGAGGACGTCGACACCGACGACGCGGCGACCACGAAGGCCGACGACCACGCTTCGACGAAGCCCTCGCCGGTGCCGGCCCAGCCGCTCGGCGGTACCCGACGGCCCGGCGGCAGCCCACGCCCGGGGCAGGAGCGCGGTACCCCGAGCCACCCGGGTCGGCGTCGGCGCCGCTGGGCCCGCCTCGCCGGCCCGGTCGCGCTGGCCGCCGCGGCGGTGGTCGGCCTCGGTGCCCTGCAACTGTCCCGTCCCCAGCAGGGAGGTGACTCGACGGCCGGCACGGCCCTGAGCGATCGGGGCACCAGCCCGGTCATGCCGCACGCGTACCCGGAGGACCAGGCCGGGCAGGCACCCGAGGCCGCGTCGCCGGACCGTGCCCCCGCCTCGGCCCTTACCCCGTTCCGGATCGCCAGTCCGCCGTTGCGCACCGGGTCCGACTACACGCCGGAGAGCCTCACCGGGCCGACGGTGATGAAGGGCCCCGGGTTCGGTGGAGGACCCACGGACAGCACCGAGAGCGACAACCAGCCCGCTGTGCCCGGCGAACTCAGCCGGCTCGGCGACCAGGCGGCGTTGAGCGCCTGCCTGGCCGAGATCGGTGTCGAGCACGGCGATCAGCCGCTGGTCTTCGACGTCGTCGACTACGCCCGCTTCGGCGGGCTCCCGGCTCTGGTGGTGCGCTTCACCGACGGCTCCGGCGAGCAGTGGGCCTGGGTCAGCGGGCCGGAGTGCGGAATCCCCCGATCCGGCTCGGACACCCGCTACCGATCGCGGGTAGGGTGAATCGCGGCCACCGGACGTTTGGCCAACCAAGTGACGTGACCCACCGGATGACCGGCTCGGGAATCTCCGCTTCGTACGATGACGTTCTGCAGGTCAGAATGCCGCCGCGTCGGCACTCGGTTCGGCATCGGCGGATGACGCCGGTGGCGACGCTCAACACGATTGGGAGATGGCAGTGGACGAGGTCCGCAACCTGATCATCATCGGCTCCGGGCCGGCGGGTTACACCGCGGCGGTCTACGCGGCGCGGGCGAACCTCAACCCGCTGGTCATCGAGGGCGTACAGTCCGGTGGCGCGTTGATGACCACCACCGAGGTGGAGAACTTCCCCGGCTTCGCGGACGGCATCCTCGGTCCCGAGCTGATGGACAACATGCGCAAGCAGGCCGAGCGGTTCGGTGCCGAGTTCCTGACCGACGACGTCACCCGGGTCGAGCTGGCCGACACCGGCCACCCGGGCGCGGTGAGCACCGTCTGGGTCGGTGAGAGCGCCTACCGCGCCTCGGCCGTCATCCTCGCCACCGGTTCCGCCTGGCGGCCGCTCGGCGTACCGGGTGAGCAGGAGTACCTGGGCCACGGCGTCTCGTCCTGCGCCACCTGTGACGGCTTCTTCTTCCGCAACCAGCACATCGTGGTGGTCGGCGGTGGCGACTCCGCGATGGAGGAGGCCAGCTTCCTGACCCGCTTCGCCGAGTCGGTGACCATCATCCACCGCCGCGACTCGTTCCGGGCCAGCAAGATCATGGCGGAGCGCGCGCTGGGCAACGACAAGATCAAGGTCGAGTGGAACACCGTGGTCGAGGAGGTCCTGGGCGCGGACGGCAAGGTCACCGGGGTGCGGGTACGCAACGTGCACACCGGCGAGGCCAAGGTCCTCGACGTCACCGGCGTGTTCGTGGCGATCGGGCACGACCCGCGCAGCGAACTCTTCCGGGGCCAGGTGGAGATGGACGACGAGGGCTACGTCAAGGTCCAGGCCCCCAGCACTCGGACCAGCATCCCGGGCGTCTTCGCCGCCGGTGACCTGGTCGACCACACGTACCGGCAGGCCATCACCGCAGCCGGCACCGGCTGCGCCGCCGCACTCGACGCGGAACGTTTCATCGCCACGCTGCCCAAGGGCTGAACGAGACACATCCCGGAGGAGGGGTCACACAGTGGGAGCAACCAAGTCGGTTACCGACGCTAGTTTCGCCGCAGACGTACTCAAGTCTGACAAGCCGGTCCTGGTGGATTTCTGGGCCGAGTGGTGCGCGCCGTGCCGCAAGGTGTCGCCCTTGCTGGAGGAGATCGCCGGCGAGATGGGCGACCAGGTCAGCATCGTCAAGCTCAACATCGACGAGAACCCGGAGACCGCCCGCGCCTACCGGGTGATGTCGGTGCCGACGCTCACCGTCTTCAAGAACGGCGAGCCGGTGCAGTCGATCGCGGGTGCCAAGCCCAAGGGCGAGCTGGTCAAGCTGATCGAATCGGCGCTCTGACCCCAGCAGCATGATCGCCGACCCCGCCCCGGGACCGCCGGGACGGGGTCGGCGCGTTTTTCGCCGCCCGCACCCGCACCGAACGCCCAACGCCTAACCTCGAACTCGGGGGCCGCCGGACGCCGGTGAGCACCTGGGTCCCCGTCGCACTACCACGCGTGCCGACACAGGGCCCGGTAAGCCACCGATCGTGCAGAGGGGGCCGAACGTGCGTCCGATCCGTCCCGGTGACCGGGGACCCGCCGTGATCGAGATCCGAGCGGTGCTGACCAGCCTCGACCTTCTCTCCAAGGCGACCGGTCCGTTCAGTGACGAGTTCGACGCCGCCACCGAGCGGGCGGTACGAGCGTTCCAGCAGTCCCGTGGGCTCAGCGTCGACGGCCGGGTCGGTGCCGAGACCTGGCGGGCGCTCGACGCGGCCCGCTGGCGCCTCGGCGCCCGCACCCTCTATCACGCCGTCCCGGTGCCGCTCACCGGCGAAGACGTCCGCTCGTTGCAGGAACGCCTGCTGGAGATGGGGTACGACACCGGCCGCGCCGACGCCATCTACGGCATCCGCACCTCGCGGGCGGTGGCCCAGTTCCAGCGCGAGGTGGGGCTGGCACCGGACGGCACCTGCGGCCCGCAGACCATGGACGCGCTGCGGCGGCTCGGCCGCAAGGTGGTCGGCGGCCGCCCGCAGTGGCTCCGCGAATCCGACGCGATCCGGCAGTCCGGGCCGACCCTGGTCGGTCGCACCGTGGTCATCGACCCGGGCCACGGCGGCACCGACCCGGGCGTGGTGGTGCCCGACGGCCCACTGCGCTGGACCGAGGCGGACCTGGTGCACGACCTGGCCAGCCGGCTCGAAGGGCGACTCGCCGCATCGGGCGTACGGGTGCAGCTCACCCGAGGACCGGCGTCGGAGACCTGCCTGCCCGACATCGACCGGGCGCAACTGGCCAACTCGCTCGGCGCGGACGTGTTCATCTCGCTGCACGTCGACGGGCACGCCAACCCGGAGGCCGAAGGCGTCGCCACATACCACTACGGCACCGACAACGGGGTGACGTCGGCGACCGGGGAACGGCTGGCCGGGCTGGTCCAGCGGGAGATCGTCGCGCGTACCGGGCTGCGGGACTGCCGTACCCACGCGAAGGCGTGGGACCTGCTGCGGATCACCCGGATGCCGGCGGTACGCGTCGAGGTCTGCTACCTCACCTCACCGGCCGACCGGGCACGGCTGATCGACCCCCGGTTCCGGGACCGGCTGGTCGAGGCGATCGTGGCGGCGGTGCAACGGATGTACCTGCCGATCGAGCGGGACGTGCCGACCGGCTCGATAGACGTGAGCGAACTGCGGGCGGCGGTCGCCGCAGGCACCGTCGTCGACTGACCGCCCGCTGCTGCCCTCAGCCCGCCGTGGAACGGGTGGCCGGTGCGGGCCGGACCGGACGCAGCAGCGACTCCGGGCTCATCGAGCCGAGCAGCTTCTCCAACGCGTACTCGACGTCCGACTTCCAGCTCAACGCCGTCCGCAACTCCAGCCGCAGACGCGGGTAGCGGGGGTGCGGTCGGACGGTCTTGAAGCCCACCGAGAGGAAGAAGTCGGCGGGTGCGACACAGGCCCCGGCGGGATCGGCGGCGTCACCGAACTTGGCGTCACCGAACGCCTCGATCGCTTTGATGCCCCGCTTGGTCAGGTCGCGGGCGACCCCCTGCACCAGCATCCGACCCAACCCGCCACCGGCGAAGGCCGGCACCACGTTCGCGGTGGTCAGCAGTGCCGCGTCGGCCGACACCGGCGAGGTCGGGAAGGCCATCGAGCGAGGCACGTAGGCCGGTGGGGCGTACATGACGAAACCGGCGGGCATGCCGTCGACGTAGATCAGCTTGCCGCAGGAACCCCACTCCAGCAGCGTCTGGGAGACCCACGCCTCCTTCTCCAGCCCCGGGTCGCCGGCGGCGCAGGCGCGATCGGCGGAAACCGGATCAAGCTCCCAGTAGACGCACTGCCGGCACGGACGGGGCAGGTCCTCCAGCGTGTCCAGGGTCAGACTGACCAGACGTCGCGACATTGGCGCTTCCCCACACTAGGCTCAGACTCGGGACCGGCCCGGACGGCACCGCCGCATCCCCTGCCCCCGACGAGCGATCGTACGCCGCCGATCGGCGACGCGGGAGGGGACGCGCAAATGCCCTCCTCAGGCACGGTCGACACCGGTCCGGCATGTGGACGCGCGGTAATCGAGGGCGCTCGTGGCGGTGTATGGCGGCTACCATCGACACTCGGCGCGCCGTGTCGCCATGGTCGCCGGTGTCCTGGGTATCCCGGGACGGGAGCTGTCCGAGCAGCATCGAGGTGATGTCATGACCGGCACGACACTCGACGACTACACCGACCGGTACGCCCGCCGGGTGCGGGGCATGACCGCCTCGGAGATCCGCGCACTGTTCGCGGTCGCCAGCCGTCCGGAGGTGGTCTCGCTCGCCGGCGGCGCCCCGTACATCGCCGCGCTCCCGCTGGACGCCGTCGGCGAGATGCTCGGCCGGCTCGCCGCCGAGCACGGCACCACCAGCCTCCAGTACGGCATCGGCCAGGGCACGCTGGAGCTGCGCGAACGGATCTGCGAGGTGATGGCCCTCTCCGGGATCGACGCCGCCTGTGGCGCCTCGCCGGAGGACGTGGTGGTGACGGTCGGCGGCCAGCAGGCGCTCGACCTGGTGGCCCGACTCTTCCTCGACCCGGGTGACGTGGTGCTCGCCGAGGGACCGACCTACGTCGGCGCGCTCGGAGTGTTCCAGGCCGCCCAGGCACAGGTCGTGCACGTACCCATGGACGACGACGGCCTGGTCCCCGAGGCGTTGGAGATCGCCATCGCCGAGCAGGCCCGGGCCGGGCGGCGGGTGAAGTTCCTCTACACCATCCCCACCTACCAGAACCCGGCCGGCGTGACGCTGAGCGAGGAACGCCGGGAGCGGGTCCTCGACATCTGCGAGCGCGCGGGCCTGCTCGTGATCGAGGACGACCCGTACGGCCAGTTGGGTTTCGAGAGCGATGCGCCGGCACCGCTGCGCGCGCGCCGCCGGGACGGGGTCTTCTACCTCAGCACGTTCTCCAAGACGTTCGCCCCGGGGCTGCGGGTCGGTTGGATCCTCGCCCCGCACGCCGTGCGCGACAAGCTAATCATCGCCAGCGAGGCGCAGATCCTCTGCCCCAGCGCGTACGCACAGGCCGCCGTGAGCACCTACCTGAGCACCATGCCGTGGCGCGAGCAGTTGAAGGTCTACCGGGAGGTCTACCGGGAGCGGCGGGACGCGATGCTGACCGCCCTGGCGGACCTGATGCCGGCCGGGACGAGTTGGACCGTCCCCGGTGGCGGGCTCTTCGTCTGGGCCACGCTGCCCGAGGGCCTGGACTCGAAGGCGATGATGCCCCGGGCCATCGCCGCCCGGGTGGCGTACGTGCCGGGCACCGGCTTCTACGCCGACGGCACCGGCAACGGCCACATGCGGCTCAACTTCTCCTTCCCGCCGCCGGAGCGGATCCGCGAGGGGGTCCGTCGGCTGGCCAGCGTGATGGAGCAGGACATCGCCATGCGGCGGGTGTTCGGGGCGGTCGGCGCGCCGGACGCGCGGCGAGGTCGGGCCGGCTCCGACACCCCGGGTCCCGACTTGGCATGATGCCCGGCATGGGTGCCACCGCTGCCAGAGAATCCGCCGTGTCCGGTCCCGCCACCACCGACCTCCACGTCCTCGTGCTCGCCGGTGGCCTGTCGTACGAACGGGACGTGTCGCTGCGTTCCGGCCGCCGGGTGCTCGACGCGCTGCGCTCCGTCGGGATGGAGGCCGAGCTGCGGGACGCGGACGTGGCCCTGCTGCCCGCGCTGGACTCCGATCCGCCGGACGCCGTGGTGATCGCCCTGCACGGCGCCACCGGTGAGGACGGCTCGCTCCGTGGCGTCCTCGACCTCTGCGGTGTGCCGTACGTCGGGTGTGACTCCCGCGCCTCCCGGCTCGCCTGGGACAAGCCGTCGGCCAAGACGGTGCTGCGCGAGGCCGGGATCGCCACTCCGGACTGGGTGGCGCTGCCGCACGACCGGTTCAGCGAGTTGGGCGCGGTGGCCGTGCTGGACCGTATCGTCGCCCGGCTCGGACTGCCGCTGATGGTGAAGCCCGCGCAGGGCGGCTCCGGCCTGGGCGCTGCCGTGGTGCGGGACGCCGCGTCCCTGCCGGCCGCCATGGTCGGTTGTTTCGCGTACGACTCGACCGCGCTCGTCGAGCGGTACGTGCCCGGCATGGACGTCGCGGTCTCCGTCATCGACCTGGGCGACGGCCCGCAGGCCCTGCCGCCGGTCGAGATCGTGCCCCGCAACGGGGTCTACGACTACGCCGCCCGCTACACCGCCGGCCGGACCACCTGGCACACGCCGGCCCGGCTGGACGCGGCGGTGGCCGACGCGGTGGCGGAGGTGGCACTGGCCGCCCACACCGCACTCGGTCTGCGGGACCTCAGCCGCGTCGACCTGATCGTCGACCCGGCCGGGCAGCCGCACGTACTGGAGGTCAACGTCTCCCCGGGGATGACCGAGACGTCGCTGCTACCACTCGCGGTGCAGGCCGCCGGACTGGACTTCGGCCAGGTGATCGCCGACCTCGTCGCCCGAGCCGCCACCCGCTGAGCGCCTCCTGGCAGCTCCGGCGCCTCCGTCGGCACCCTGGCCCCTGCTGATCAGCCGTACGGCCGTTCAGCGCCCGCTGGACGCTGTTGCCGGGCGAGGGGGTCACTGTGCCGGGCGGGCGTCTTTCCCACCGGGGGCCGCTGCTGCCGTCCCCGCAGTGGTGGACGATTCCACCGACGTCGCTTCGGCACCCGCCTCGCGGGGCTCCTGCTTCGCCACCGGGCGCTCCGCAGCCGTAGCCGATGGCTCAGCTTCCTTGTCCTCGGCGGGTTCGTCCGCGACGTCCGTCGCCTCCCCGTCCGAATCCTCGACGGCCTGCTCCGGGAGCGTGGTGCCGGGCGGACCGCTCGGCCGTTCGGCCGGAGACTCGTCGTCGGCGAGCGGAACGTCCGGCGGTTCGGCCGTCTCGCCGATGGCGTCCAGGAGCGACCCGCCCTCGCTCGGCTGACTCTTCTCGGCGGGTGCCGCCTGAGCGGCGAGGCTGGACGGTGCCTGCCACTGGATCCGGGGTGGTTCGGCCAACGGCCGACCGCCGAACTCCGCGAGCCAGGCGGCGACCAGCGCCAGGTTCTCCCGCCACTTGTCCTCGGAGATGGGCGGCAGGATCGAATCCCAGAGGGAGAGGAACGTGCCGCGCAGTTGGAGCCGCCCGTACGGTCGGGCAAGGAACCAGAGGTGCAGGTGCGCCGACCCGTCGCCCCAGCGGTTGACGTGCACCCGGGCCACCCCGTCGAGCGAGCGGATGGCGCGCTCCAGGCGTACCGTCATCACCCCCAGCTCGGCCGCGAGCAGGTTGGGTAGGTCGCCGAGATCGAGGTGCGACCGGGATTCCAGGATGAGGACCATCGGCAGGCCGGTAGGGCGGTCCATCGCCCGTACGCGCCACCTCTCACCCACCCAGATGTACGCCTCGTCGGGTGCCTGGCATGCGGTGCATTCACGGTGCGCCTCGCCCTTCCGGGGCGGCTCCACCGCGACCGGTTCGTCGAGTCGCTTGACTTGCAGGTCACCTTCGAAGGGGAATGACGGCCACTGGGTGAAGTCCGGGACTGAGGGAGGGGTGTCGTGCACGAGGCTGACCCTAACCGAGTACGGCACCAGTGTCCCTACCCGAAGCATGTTCGATTCCGCAGCGGCTCGGATCACGGGACAGCAGCCCACCGTTCCACTTTCCCCAGAGTTATCCACAGGCTTGCACCTCGACGTGTGGCCATCGTCATCCCCAGTTAGACAAGGGTTTTCGGCCTCCGTTTCACGTGAAACGACGCCGACCTGTGGACAACCGGTGTGGATAACTTTCTGGCCGTTGGCGACCACTACCGCTGCCGCTCGTTTCACGTGAAACGGCGGTGTCAGCGGGCCGGTCCGGTCAGCTCCGCTCCGAGCCGGACGACACTCTCCGGGCCCGAATCCGCCACGTCAGCGGAGCCATCGACCTTGAACCCACGCCCCACCCCGTCTCACGGCGGCTCTTCCTACAGCGCAGAAACGGGGTAGTCGTCGTTGATGCCGCCCTCGCGGTAGGTGGCAACTCCCGGGCGCGGCCGACCTGCCGACAGTCGGCGGCGCACTGAGCGCCCTCGCCGAGTTCGCTCCCCCATGGCAGATTCTCTGCGGGGCGTGTAGCCGCTCGGCGCGCCCACTCTGCGATCAGGCCGAGCCCGCCCGCAGTGCCTAGGACGCGTCCTACCGATCTTGTAGTGGTTGATCGTTGACGATGTACCGGTGGTGCGTCGTGGCGAGTTGACCGACGAGGCATGGGCGATGATCGCGCCGTTGTTGCCGGAGCCGGGTGGTTCTCGGGGCGGTGGCGGGATCACTCGGGGCATGCGTCGAAGCACCTCGCTCTTCAGGCACGCTGGCAACTGAAAGACGTCGGCCTGATGCGCGGATGCCAGGCATGGCCCTCGACACGCTGCGGGCGGGGTCGACTGGCGGCGGGGTTCACCCCGGACCCCGGTCGAGGCCGCCGAGTCGCCATGCCGCGACGGAGTCGCCTCTTCCCGCCCCTGGCCGTAATCGGCTGTACGAGCGCGGATGGGGTAACGAAGTCGGATTGCACCGGCCCGTTTCACGTGAAACGGGCCGGTCGAGCGGAGCGTTGCCGAACATCACCGGGTCGACTGTGGCGGATGCCGGAGGGCAGGAGTCGACTTCACTCGGCCGAATGGGCGGTGGAGACGAGCGGCAGCCGCCATCGCCGTCGAGTCGCACGCTCGACCTCCCGAGTAGGTTCGGTCTTTGCCTCCCGTCCCGGGCAGCGTCGCCGGCGCCCACGCCACCGTGCACTGGCGTGCTGGTTGGCGCGACTCCGGACCACAGGCGATATCCGTCGAGGTGCGTCCGTCCGCTGACTCCTCCTCCCCAGGACCAGCTCCGCAGAGGCCGCTACACCGAGACGGCCCTCATCGAGGTCAGTCCACCGAGGCTGTTGCGGTGGAGGAGTCTCATCGCCCGCCCGTACCCGGCGTACTCGCGCTCGACCGGTGGCCGCAGCACCTTCAGCAAGCAGCAGGAGAACCAGGAGGAGCCTCGTACCCTCCGCCGCCCGTACCCCCGGTTTCGAATTTCTCAGATCGTCCAGGCCCCGGACGGGTCCGCGCTGGCGACGGGTGCCTCCGCACCTCCGCCGCGAGCCCTACCGTGCGCGAGCCCTACACCCGCGAGCCCTACCGTCCGCGTACCTCCCTGCCGCAAACGGGAGGCCGTCCGCCTCGGCCCGCGGCCCACCCACGACGCCGGCCCCTCCGCTCGCGCCTCCTCCTGCCACGAACCCTTCCGCTCGCGCAAACTCCCGCCGCGGCCCCCTCCGCTCGCGCAAACTCCCGCCGCCAACCCTTCCGCTCGCGCTCCACCGCCTCGGGCCCTTGCGGTCGCCGAGTTTGCACCGCGTCGAACGCCGCCAGTCCGGGAGGCTGCTCCTCCAGAGCGCTGAGTGGCCCGTGAGTGCCCCGCGCGACTCAGGTGCGTCAAACAGGCTAGGGGATAGGATCTCGCGACCTCAGGCGGCTTTCAGACGGCGTTATCGAGTGGGCCGTGCCAGTCCCTGGTGCAACGACAACGGCCGCGCCCTCTCGGGACACGGCCGTTGGTCGTAACGAGGGTGGACTCAGTCCTGCGCTTCCTCGGCCTCGACCCCGATGATGCCCACGATCCGCTCCAAGTCGTCGACCGTGGCGAACTCGATCGTGATCTTGCCCTTACTCCGCCCGATGTCGACCTTCACTCGGGTGTCGAACCGATCCGAGAGACGGTCCGCGAGGTCGTTCAGAGCCGGGGCGACCGGCTTCGGCCGGCGCTTGGCCGACTCCTTCTGGCTGGGGCCTTCGCTGAGCGCCAGCGCGACGATCTCTTCGGTGGCACGGACCGACAGGCCTTCGGCGACGATCCGCAGCGCGAGCTGTTCCTGCGTCTCCGCGTCCTCCAGGCTCAGCAGCGCCCGGGCGTGACCGGCGGAGAGCACTCCGGCGGCCACTCGCCGCTGCACCTGGGCCGGAAGGTTGAGCAGGCGGATGGTGTTCGAGATCTGCGGCCGGCTGCGCCCGATACGACGAGCCAGCTCCTCGTGCGTGGCCCCGAACTCCTCCAGAAGCTGCTGATAGGCGGCAGCCTCTTCCAGCGGGTTGAGGTTGGCGCGGTGGATGTTCTCCAGCAGGGCGTCCCGCAGCATCGCGTCGTCGCGGGTGTCGCGGACGATCGCCGGGATGCTTTCCCGACCGACGGCCTGGGCGGCTCGCCACCGCCGCTCGCCCATGACGAGTTCGAACTTCTCGTCGTCGAGATGCCGCACCACGATCGGCTGGAGGAAGCCCACCTCCTGGATCGAGGTTTTCAGCTCCTCCAACGCCTCGTCGTCGAAGACCTGCCGAGGTTGCTTCGGGTTGGGCACGATCGAGTCGACCGAGATCTCGGCGAACCGGGCACCGGGCACCGGACTGAGGACCGGCTCGGGAGTGACCGCAGGGAGCGGCGCTTCCGGTACGGGCGGCGCGGGCACCTCCGGCGCTCCGACGGCGGCTCCGTTCGTGATGACGCCGGCACCGGCACCATCCGGCTCCTGTGCCGGCCCGGTCGGGATGAGTGCCCCCAGGCCCCGCCCCAGACCGCCCCGAGGACGGTTCTTCATACCACGCCTCCCAGCGCCTCTTCCGCACTACGCATTCCGGCTCACCGGCTCCTTGACCCCACGCTCGGCGATCTCCTGGGCGGCCTCGAAGTAACTCGTCGCCCCCCGCGATCCGGGATCGTAGGTCATCACCGACTGGCCGTAACTGGGCGCCTCGGAGACACGTACGTTTCGCGGGATCACCGCCTGGAGCACCTTGTCGCCGAAGTGGTTCCGGACGTCCTGCTCCACCGCGTCCGCCAGGCGGGTGCGGCGGTCGTACATGGTGAGCAGGATCGTGGAGACCTCAAGTCGTGGATTGAGGTGCTGGCGGACCAGGTTGATGTTGTTGATGAGCTGGTTCAGCCCTTCCAGCGCGTAGTACTCACACTGGATCGGGATGAGAACCTCCTGGGCCGCGACCAACGCGTTCACGGTCAACAGGCCGAGCGAGGGTGGGCAGTCGATGAAGACGTAGTCGAAGTGGCCGGGGTAGGCGTCGATCGCCCGGGAGAGCCGCGACTCACGAGCCACCACCGAGACCAACTCGATCTCCGCACCCGCGAGGTCGATGGTGGCCGGCACGCACCAGAGGTTGGGGATGCCCTCGACCGCCTGGGCTACGTCCTCCAGCGGGACGGAGTTGATCAGGCAGTCGTAGACGTCCGGCACACCGGTGTGGTGCGGCACGTTCAGCCCCGTGGAGGCATTGCCCTGCGGATCGAGATCGACCACGAGCACCCGGTTGCCGTGCAGAGCCAAGGCCACTGCAAGGTTCACCGTCGTCGTGGTCTTTCCTACGCCGCCCTTCTGGTTCGCGACGCACATGACCCGGGTCCGGTCCGGCCGAGGCATGGTCACCTCGCCACTGGGGTTCAGGATCTGCACGGCGCGCATCGCCTCCATTGCCAACGGTGGATCATCCTCTTCGCGCGTCGGGGTTTCACGTGAAACGTACGCGGCCTCGGTGTCGGCCGGCTCGTAGGGCCCGGCCGAAGGGCCAGGCGTGTCGGGGGCCGGGCGGGGATCGGGCACCACTCCAGGGGCCGCTTGATATGTCGCCGCCTCGAACCGCGTGGCGGCCGAGGTGTTGCGGCGGATCGGGATCACACGTGCGTCAGGGGTGGCGTTCACGGGTCGACCGGCCCCGTCCGACGCGTCCCGGCCGGACGAGAACTCCGGATTCGGTGACCACGGTACGCCAGACGTCGGCCTGTCCCGCATGGACTCCGGCGGGTCCTGCGCACTCCCCTGGGAGCGCCAGCTCGGGTAGTCGGTTTCACGTGAAACAGGGTCGCCCGCTGACCCGGTCACGCGCGGATCGTCGTACCTGCCGTCGTCATGCACCTGTCATCCCTGCCCGCTTCGGATGGTCGGTCTGCACCCGTCACCCGGGCCTCTCGCGCTGTCCTCGCAGAGGTACCGCCCGGCGGGAGCGGCCGGTCTTCGGAGGAGACCCATCGCCGCCCGCTCCACACTATCGACGCGCGGTCAGCCTACGGCGCATGGGCGTGGCGGGTCCACGTCGGGTTCGCAACCCGCCGGTCACGGCCTCGCGGGCGCGGGGGCAATCGCCGACTCCTGGACGATGCCGAACGGCGCCGGCAAGCCGGGTGCGCCATGCGCACTGTCGCCCGCACCGTGTTAAGAAGGGTCCCTTCCTATGCACGAGGCGTTAGCAGGGGACCCTTCCTTGCACGCAGTCAGCGGCGACGCCGAGATTTCTTCGAGGCGCGCTTAGCGGCGATCACCCGTTCACGGACGACCTCGACCACAGTGGTCGGTGGCGCGATGACGTCCTCGCCACAGCGGCGCAGCATCGGCTCCCCGCCGCCGAGGCGGTGGACCGCCTGGGCGTGCTCGGCGATCTCGTCGGCGGCCGAGGCGCCCTTGAGTGCGATCAGGCGTCCGCCCGGCGCGGCCAGCGGCAGGCACCAACCGGCGAGTCGGTCCAGCGGCGCGACCGCCCGGGCGGTGACCACGTCGCTGGGAAGCAGTTCCGGTTCGGCGACCGCCTCGTCGGCGCGTCCCCGGAACACCCGCACCGAGGCGGTCAGCCCCAGCGACTCCACGGCCTCGTCGAGGAAGACGGTGCGCCGGGCCAGCGGCTCGACGAGCGTCACCGTGAGGTCGGGGCGGGCGATGGCGAGCACCAGACCGGGCAGGCCGGCCCCCGATCCGACGTCGACCACCGTCGCACCCTGCGGGATCAGTTCGCCGACGACGGCGCAGTTCAGCAGGTGACGGTCCCAGATCCTGGGTGTCTCGCGCGGGCCGATCAGTCCGCGTACCACGCCGTCGGTGGCCAGTAGTTCGGCGTAGGCGGCGGCGAGGTCGAGCCGGTCACCGAACAGGCGCCGGGCCGCCTCGGCCAGTTCGGGTGGCAGCACGGCCACTGCAGGGTCGGTACCGTCGGCTGCGGCCGGGGACGGGTGGGGCCGGGGCGGAACAGCCGCCGGCCCGGGCGGCGTACCACCCGGGCCGGACGGGGAAACGCCCCTGGCGTCGTCTGCGGTCACCCGTCAGCCTGCGGGCTGGACGACGATGCGGCGGTTCGGCTCGACACCCTCGGACTCGCTCTCCACGCCGTCGATCGCGTTCACCACGTCGTGGACGCACTTGCGCTCGAAGGCCGACATCGGCTCCAGGCGTACCGCCTCGCCGTGCTCCTTGACCTTCTCGACCGCGTTGCGCGCCACCGCGGCGAGTTCCTTGCGCCGGTTGGCCCGGTAGCCACCCACGTCGAGCAGCAGCCGGCTCGGCGAGCCGGTCTGCCGGAAGACGGCGAGCCGGGCCAGTTCCTGGAGTGCCTCCAGGGTGGCGCCGCGCTGGCCGACCAGGTTCTGCAGCCGGCCACCGACGACCTCCACCACCGGACGACCGCCCGACACCAGCTCGTCGATGTCGCCGTCGTAGTCGAGGATGTCGAGCAGCCCTTCGACGTAGTCGGCTGCGATCTCGCTCTGCCGGAAGAGGTCGCCCTCACCGGCGGCCTTGCTCGGCGCCTTCTCGGCGTCGGTCTCCTCCGGCTCGCCGTCGGCCGGAGCCGCCGCCGTCGGCTCCTCGTCGTCCAGGGGCTGGTCGGCGCGGGGGATGCTGGTGTCGGTCACGGTGTCATCTCCGTACTCACTCGGCCGGACCTCGGGTCCGCTGGTTCCCCGCGGCCGGCGGGACGTCGCCGGTGCCCACGGGCACGTCTGTAGGGCAGTGTCGCCCGTTCGCCGCGTCGTTCGCGGCGCTTCCGCGCTCCGGCGCCGGCCTCTCGGCGGCAGCACGTCGCGCAACGGGCCGCCGTCGGTCTCCCGACGGCGGCCCGGACGATTCAGCCCTGCCGTTTGGCGGGGCGACCCTTCTTCGGGTTGGCCGGCTTGGCGCCCGGCTTCGGGCCGGCGACCTTCGGCGCGGCCGGCGCGGGCGGCGCCTCGGCCGGCTTGCTGCGGCCGAACAGGCCACGGTTCTTGGCCGGCTGCGCGCCGTTACGCGCGGCGGCGGTGGTGGCCGGCTTGCTGGTGGCGGTCACCGGCGGGGGGAACTTCCGCAGCACCCACTGCTGCTGGCCGAGGGTGAAGAGGTTGTTGGTGACCCAGTAGATGATCACGCCGATCGGGAAGATGGCACCGGAGATGAGCAGCGAGAGCGGGATGCCGTAGAGCATCAGGCGCTGGATCATGCGCTGCTGCGGGTCCTCGGCCCAACCGGTCTTGAGGATCATCTGGCGGCTGGTGAGGTAGGTGGTGCCCATCATCACCAGCACCAGGACACCGGCCATGATCTTCACGACGGTGCCGTTGGCACCGAGCTGCGCCAGCTCCGCGGCGGTGGAGCCGAACTTGCTGGCGATCGGTGCGGTGAAGAGGGTCGCGTCCGAGGCGCTGTTGAACTGGTCGACCGTCCAGCCGTAGATGTCCTTGTTGTTCTTCGCCGGGTCCGGGTTGAGGCGACGCAGGACGTGGAACAGGCCGAGGAAGACCGGGATCTGGAGGAACATCGGAAGGCAGCCCATCAACGGGTTGGCCTTTTCCTTCCGATATAGCTCCATCATCTCCTTCTGGAGCGTCTCCCGGTCACCCTTGTGCTTCTCCTGCAGCGCCTTCACCTGCGGCTGGAGCGCCTGCATCGCCCGCTGGGACTTGATCTGCTTGACGAAGACCGGGAACAGGATCACCCGGACGGTGACCACCAGGAAGACGATGGCGAGAATCCAGGCCCAGTTCGTGCCGAGGACCGTGGCGTCGGGAATCCCGATGGCCTCCCAGGCCGAATGCCAGGCCAGCAGGATCCACGAGATCGCGTAGTAGATCCAGTCGAGACTCAATTCTCGGCTCCAGTCACGTCGGCAGGTCGGCGGCTGCCCGGCTCCGGTACCGGGTCGTATCCACCAGGATGGAATGGGTGGCAGCGCGACAGTCGCCGGACCGTCAGACCGGCTCCCCGCAGCGCGCCGTGCCGGGCAATCGCCTCCAGGGCGTACGCACTGCACGACGGGTAGAACCGACAGCGGGCCGGCAACGCCGGACTTATCCACCGACGGTACGCGATGACGGGCAGGGTCAGCACCCGGGCACCGGTGGTAGCCGGGCGCGGCGACGTGGGCTCTGAGCTCACCGTGGCCGCCGTTCCCGGCCGGGCCGGCCGGCCCGAGCGGCGGCGAGCGCCGCGTCCAGGTCCGCACCGAGTCGCTGGTACGTCGCGTCGGCGGCGGCCGGCAGAGCGCGTACGACGAGGGTGCTCCCGGCCGGCAGCGCGGCGAGCCGGTCCCGGGTCAGATGCCGCAACCGGCGACGGACCCGGTTACGGACCACCGCGGGCCCGACCGCCTTGGAAACCACGAAGCCGGCGCGGGATACCGGTGCGGAGTCTTCCTCCGCACCGCCCCGCGCCGGCTTCGGCGCTACGTCTGCGGCTCCGGGTGTGACCGGCAGCGTCAGGTGCACGACGAGCGTGCCCCGACCGGCTCGTCGGCCACCGCGAACCGCTGCGGCGAAGTCGATGCTGCGCCGCAGTCGTTGTGCGGCCGCCAGCACGACTGCCGTCCCCGGAGCGGACCCTGTCGGCCTCAGGCCGACAGGCGGGTGCGGCCCTTGGCGCGGCGGGTCGAAAGGATGGCGCGGCCGGCCCGGGTGCGCATGCGCAGCCGGAAGCCGTGGGTCTTCGCGCGCCGGCGGTTGTTCGGCTGGTAGGTGCGCTTGCTCACGTCAGGCTCTCCGTTGTCGGACGCCCGGACACGTGGATCGTCCGGGTCGTGGTGGTCCAGGCCGCCGCTGCGGTGGCCCCGATCGGCGCTGCCCGGACGGCTTGTCACCCCGGCGTTACGGGGCGCGACCACGGGCAGCAAGCACCCATCACCCTAGCAGAGGGCGTGAGAGCAGCCCATCCAGCCTAGGTCGGGGGGCAATCACCGTCAAACCGGCGCAGTCGGGCCGTCACCTGCGGCGACAACCGCCCGAAAGCGGGGGATTTCGCTGATGCCGACAACGCGCCAGGCCCCTCGACGGTTGATGATGCGGCGACATCGCTGTTACCGTGCCCGATTGCGGTCAGCGTCTCCAGTTCCGGGATGTCGCCGCCAGGCAAGACCGGACACGGTAGTGAATCGTTCGGCACGGTGAACCCGCTTCAGCGCCCGGCCACGGCAGGGGGCAGGTCCGACCCGCGCCCGGCGGGCGGCCACAATCGGTCGGCACACAGGCTGTGGATAACTTGTGGAGGACGACCGGTGCGGCGTCCGGGTGGGTGAGAAGTCACACCGCTCGGTACCAGGCATCCGGACAGCCGGGAAACGGCGGCGTTCGGGGGAGCAGAGGCGAGGGGGTGGCACGACGGTGGCCGGTACGACCGACCTTGCCGCGGTGTGGACGGCGACGACGGACGAACTCGCCGACGAGATCATCTCCGCGCAGCAGCGGGCGTACCTGCGGCTGACCCGGCTACGGGCCATCGTCGAGGACACCGCGCTGCTCTCGGTGCCGGACGCGTTCACCCGGGACGTGATCGAGTCTCGGCTGCGCCCGGCCATCACCGAGGCGCTCACCCGTCGACTGGGTCGGCCGATCCAGGTCGCGGTCACCGTCCGCGTACCCGAGGACGGGCACCCCACCGGCACCGTCTACCGCAGTTCGCCGGAGCCCGGCGTCGGCACCCAGGACGGCCCGGTCGACTTCGACGCTCGCGGGTCGGACGTCGGCCCCGCCGGTGACCCCGGTCGGCAACAGCTCCCGCTGATTCCGGAACAGCCGCAGCCGGGCCGGTTCGACCGGCCCGTGGCGGAGGTGCCACCGGCCGACGGCGGTGGGCGTACCGGTCACGGTCCTCCGTTGGTCGACGGCCAGGAGACGCTCTTCGGCCACGCCTTCGGCGAACCGTCCCGACCGCACGACCGGCCGACCGAGGTGCCCCGGCGGCCCGCCGACCGACTCGGCTTCACCGAGCAGGGCGGCCGGATGGACCCGCCGCCGAGCGGTCCACGCGGCTTCGCCGGACGGTACGGCGAGGACCACGGGGTCTCTCCGCGCGACCAGCACGTGATCCGGGCGATGCCGAACGACGGCGGCACCGACAGCGGGCCCGGTCGGGGCAGCGCCGACCACCGCCCGGTCGGACGGGACGACCGCCGGCTGCCGACCGGCGCGGACAGCGGCGGCAACCGGCTCAACCCGAAGTACATGTTCGAGACGTTCGTCATCGGTTCCTCGAACCGGTTCGCGCACGCGGCGAGCGTGGCGGTGGCCGAGTCACCCGCGAAGGCGTACAACCCGCTGTTCATCTACGGCAGCTCGGGGCTGGGCAAGACCCACCTGCTGCACGCCATCGGGCACTACGCCACCACGCTGGGCAACGCCCGCTCGGTCCGGTACGTCTCGACCGAGGAGTTCACCAACGACTTCATCAACTCGCTGCGGGACGACAAGACCAGTGCGTTCCAGCGCCGCTACCGCGACGTCGACATCCTCCTGATCGACGACATCCAGTTCCTGGAGAACCGCGAGCGCACCCAGGAGGAGTTCTTCCACACCTTCAACACGCTGCACAACGCCAACAAGCAGATCGTGATCACCTCCGACCGCTCGCCGAAGCAGTTGGCGACGCTGGAGGACCGGCTGCGGACCCGGTTCGAGTGGGGCCTGCTCGCCGACATCCAGCCGCCGGACCTGGAGACCCGGATCGCGATCCTGCAGAAGAAGGCGGCCCAGGAGCGGCTGTACGCCCCGCCGGACGTGCTGGAGTTCATCGCGTCCCGGGTGTCGAACTCGATCCGGGAACTGGAGGGCGCCCTGATCCGGGTCACCGCCTTCGCCAGCCTGACCCGGTCGAGCGTGGAGCTGTCGCTGGCCGAGGAGGTGCTGCGGGACTTCATCCCGGACGGCGCCGGCCCGGAGATCACCGCCGACCAGATCATGGTCGCCACCGCCGACTACTTCGGCGTCAGCCTGGAGGACCTGCGCGGGCACTCCCGCTCCCGGGTGCTGGTCAACGCCCGCCAGGTGGCCATGTACCTGTGCCGGGAGCTGACCGACCTGTCGCTGCCCCGGATCGGGCAGGCGTTCGGTGGACGGGACCACACCACCGTCATGCACGCCGACCGCAAGATCCGTCAGCAGATGGCCGAACGGCGTTCGCTCTACAACCAGATCGCCGAGCTGACCAACCGGATCAAGCAGAACACCTGAGGCGTACGCCCGCTCAGCGGTGCCCACGACCCGGCCGGAGCCCTCCGGCCGGGTCTCTTTTCGGTCTCGACCGTGGACTCTCGACGAGGTGTACACCACACCATCGGAGGCGTGTCCGCTCCGGCCCGCGCTCGTTGTCCACAGCTCGTTGTCCACCGCCGGTGGATAACCACAGACCGTCGGCGCCCGGTTACCCACAGGCTGTGGAGAAACCCTGGGGACAACCCTGTGGACGCCTGTGGGCGACTGGGGACAACGCGTCGTTCTGTCCACCGACGACGACCCACCTGTGGACGCCCTGTTGAAGGTTCTGGGGATGACGGGGTGCGAGACGGTCTCGGCTGTCCACAGGACTGGGGAGAAAGTCGGTGGATTACCGGTGGACAACCGGTGGACGACGGTGGACAACGCGGTGCACGACGAGGGCCTGTGGACCACCGGGCGAGTTTTACCCCGGGTTCTCCACAGCGAAACCACACGTGGATAACGTCCTGACCTGCGTCGACGCGGGTTCTCCACAGTTTGCACAGGTGCGATGAAGACGATGGGTTATCTCTTCTAAGAGAACGAAAACCAATCATCACCGTTGGACTTCCTGTGGATCGGGCCGATGCTGTCGGAGGCACCCGTCAGCATCGACTCGATCGCCGGGGTCGGGCGCACAGCCGATACCCTCGCGCCCTAAGGTGCGATGGGTACCCGCACGCCAGGTGGGTCGGTGGGTAGCGGCCGGCATGAGAGAGTTGACGACGTCGACGTCGACGCGGAGGCATTGATGAAGTTCCGAGTGGAGCGCGACGCGCTCGCCGAGGCCGTGGCCTGGACCGCGAAGAGCCTGCCCAACCGGCCGTCCGTACCGGTGCTGGCCGGCGTGCTGCTCCGGGTGACCGAGGGCAGCCTGCAGGTCTCCGGCTTCGACTACGAGGTCTCCAGCCAGGTGACCGTGGAGGTGCAGGGCGACGCCGACGGCGCCGCGTTGGTCTCCGGTCGCCTGCTCGCCGAGATCACCAAGGCACTGCCGGCCAAGCCGGTGGACATCGCCGCAGTCGGCGCGCACCTCGAACTGGTCTGCGGCAGCGCCCGGTTCACCCTGCCCACCATGCCGGTGGAGGACTACCCGACCCTGCCGGAGATGCCGGAGAGCGCCGGCACCGTCGACGCCGCCGCCTTCGCCGCCGCGGTCGCCCAGGTGGCGATCGCCGCCAGCCGGGACGAGACGCTGCCGATGATGACCGGCGTACGCGTCGAGCTCTCCGGCGGCACGCTGGCCATGCTCGCCACCGACCGCTACCGGCTGGCGCTGCGCGAGATGGAGTGGAACCCGGACGACCCGGAGATCAGCATCAACGCGCTCGTGCCGGCGCGGACCCTCAACGACACCGCCAAGACCCTCGGGCCACTCGGTGGGCACGTCGTCCTCGCCCTCTCCCAGGGCGCGGCCGGTGAGGGCATGATCGGTTTCTCCGGTGGCACCCGGCGGACCACGAGCCGCCTGCTCGACGGCGCGAACTACCCGCCGGTGCGATCCCTCTTCCCGGCCACCCACAACGCCGACGCCCGGGTGGCCGTCAGCACGCTCATCGAGGTCGTCAAGCGCGTCGCGCTGGTCGCCGAGCGGACCACCCCGGTGCTGCTCAGCTTTAGCGCCGACGGCCTGGTCGTCGAGGCCGGTGGCACCGAGGAGGCCCGGGCCAGCGAGGCCATGGAGGCCACCTTCACCGGCGAGCCGCTCACCATCGGCTTCAACCCGCAGTACCTGATCGACGGACTGGCCAACCTCGGGTCCCAGTTCGCCGTGTTGCAGTTCGTCGACGCCTTCAAGCCTGCGGTGATTTCCCCTGCTGGTGAGGATGGCGAGCTCATCCCTGGGTACCGGTACCTCATCATGCCGATCCGCGTGTCCCGCTGATCGACAGAGCACACCCGAAACCCACCGAAAGGTAAGAACCGATGCAGCTCGGCCTGGTAGGACTCGGCCGGATGGGCGGCAACATGCGCGAGCGGTTGCGCGCTGCCGGTCACGAGGTGGTCGGCCTCGACCACAACTTGGAGCTGAGTGACGTCACCAGCCTGGCCGAGCTGGCGGAGAAGTTGGACGCCCCCCGGGCGGTCTGGGTGATGGTGCCCGCCGCCGTTACCGATGCCACGATCGACGAGCTGGCCGGCGTGCTCGGCGCGGGCGACCTCATCATCGACGGCGGCAACTCGCGGTTCAGCGACGACGCCCTGCGCGCGGAGCGACTCAACGAGCGCGGCATCGGCTACGTCGACGTCGGGGTCTCCGGCGGCGTGTGGGGCCGACAGAACGGCTACGGCCTGATGGTCGGCGGTGCCGAGGAGCACGTCGAGCGGCTGAAGCCGATCTTCGAGTCGCTCAAGCCCGAGGGCGAGTTCGGGTTCGTGCACGCCG
The DNA here is from genome assembly GCF_040296095.1 of Micromonospora sp. NPDC002389. Lineage (NCBI taxonomy): Bacteria > Bacillati > Actinomycetota > Actinomycetes > Micromonosporales > Micromonosporaceae > Micromonospora > Micromonospora sp. NPDC002389. The sequence continues at coordinate 96,761 of NZ_JBEOWP010000011.1, read as the reverse complement.
GCCCGGTCGGCGCCGGCCACTACGCCAAGATGGTGCACAACGGCATCGAGTACGGCCTGATGCACGCCTACGCCGAGGGCTACGAACTGATGGCCGCCTCGGAGCTGGTCACCGACGTACCAGGCGTGATCAAGTCCTGGCGCGAGGGCACCGTGGTCCGCTCCTGGCTGCTGGACCTGCTCGACCGGGCGCTGGACGAGGACCCGGAGCTGAACCAGCTCAGCGACTACACCGAGGACACCGGCGAGGGCCGCTGGACGGTCGACGAGGCGGTCCGGCTCGCCGTACCGCTCAACGTCATCACCGCGTCGCTCTACGCCCGGTTCGCGTCCCGGCAGGACGAGTCACCGGCGCTGAAGGCCGTCTCCGCGCTGCGCCAGCAGTTCGGCGGGCACGCCGTCCGTAAGCGCTGACCGGCGCCCGGCCCCGTGTACGTCCGCCGGATCGAACTGGTCGACTTCCGCTCGTACGAGCGGGTCGGCGTCGACCTCGAACCGGGGCCGAACGTGCTGATCGGCGCCAACGGCGTCGGCAAGACCAACCTGGTCGAGGCGCTCGGTTACGTGGCGACGCTCGACTCGCATCGGGTCGCCACCGACGCGCCCCTGGTACGCGCCGGGGCCAGCGCCGCGGTGATCCGCTGCGCGGTGGTGCACGAGGGCCGGGAACTGCTGGTCGAGTTGGAGATCGTGCCGGGAAAGGCCAACCGGGCCCGACTCGGTCGCTCCCCGGCCCGCCGCGCCCGGGACGTGCTCGGTGCGCTGCGGCTGGTGCTGTTCGCCCCGGAGGACCTGGAACTCGTCCGGGGCGACCCGGCGGAACGCCGCCGCTACCTCGACGACCTGCTGGTGTCGCGTCAGCCCCGCTACGCGGGGGTCCGCGCCGACTACGAGCGGGTCGTCAAGCAACGCAACGCCCTGCTGCGGACCGCGTACCTGGCCCGCAAGACCGGTGGCTCCCGGGGCGGTGACCTCTCCACCCTCGCCGTCTGGGACACCCACCTGACCCGGCACGGCGCCGAACTCCTCGCCGGTCGGCTGGAACTGGTCGCCGCGCTGGCGCCGCACGTGGCCAAGGCGTACGACGCGGTGGCGGCCGGACGCGGCGCGGCGGGGATCGCGTACCGGCCGTCGGTGGAACTCGCCGAGCCGACCACCGACCGGGAGGCTCTGGCCGAGATCCTGGCCACCGCGCTCGCGGAGTCCCGGTCCGCCGAGATCGAGCGGGGCACCACCCTGGTCGGTCCGCACCGGGACGAACTCGCCCTCACCCTCGGCCCGCTGCCGGTGAAGGGGTACGCCAGCCACGGCGAGTCGTGGTCGTTCGCGCTCGCGCTCCGGCTGGCCGGCTACGACCTGCTGCGCGGCGACGGCATCGAGCCGGTCCTGGTGCTCGACGACGTCTTCGCCGAGTTGGACGCCGGACGGCGGGAGCGGCTGGCCGACCTGGTCGGCGGCGCCAGCCAACTACTGGTGACCTGTGCGGTCGCCGACGACGTACCGGCGGCCCTGCGCGGCGCCCGCTTCGAGGTGGCCGAGAGGACGGTGCGCCGTGTCGGATGAGCCGGACCGGCCGCGCACCGACGCGGCATCTGCCCGCGCCCAACGGGCCGACGACAGCGCCCCAGCGCCCCGACGAGCGCCCCGGGGCCGGGGTACGCGTGGCGCGGGCCAGACCGCCCCGACGGGCGGCGTGGAGGCGGGTACCGGCGGGTCCGCCGGGAAGCCGGCCGATGGGCGGGACGCCGGCCCGGCCGGCGTGAGCGCCGACGCGGGAACCCCGGAGGCCGGTGCGGACGGTGCCTCCGGGCCGCAGCTCGCGCGGGCGGTGCTGGACGCGGCGAAGGCCCGCCGGGAGGCCGCCGCCAAACCGCGCCGACGTGGCGTCACCGGAGCGGGTACGGGAGAGCGGCGGTTGCGCGGCTACTCCGGCCCGGGACCGGATCCGCGTGATCCGCAACTGCTCGGCACGGTGCTGGCACGCCTGGTCAAGTCGCGCGGATGGCAGCAGCCGGCCGCCGAGGCGACCGTCTTCGGCGCGTGGGAGCGGGTCGTCGGGCCGGAGGTGGCCCAGCACAGCCGTCCGGTGAAGCTGGAGAACGGCGAGTTGACCGTGGAGGCGAGGTCCACCGCCTGGGCGACCCAGCTCCGCCTGCTCGCCGGATCGCTGCTGCAACAGATCGCCCGGGAGGTCGGTCACAACGTGGTGCGCAAGCTGCACATCCACGGTCCGGCCGCGCCGTCCTGGTCGCGCGGCCCACGTCGGGTACGCGGCCGTGGCCCCCGCGACACGTACGGCTGAGGAATCCGCGTGGCGTACGCCGCACCCGCGAGGTGCGGCGTACGCCTGCGGTCAGGAGTGCGCGGCGCGGCGCGGCGCGGCGGACTCGGCGTAGACGGCGAAGCCCCGCTCGGTGCAGCGCCGGTAGAAGGCGGCCACCACACTCAGCTCGGCGCAGGTGAACGTCCACTGCGGCGGCGCACCGCTCTCGTCCAGCAGGGCGTCCAGCCGGCTGTCCAGCCACCGCAACTGCTGCTCGGCCAGGCGACCGTCGGCGAGCAGCGACCGCAGCACGGTGCCGACCGACTCGAAGGTGACCGCCTCACCGTGCGGACGGTGTGCGATGACGAAGCGCTCGATGCCGCCCGCGATCCAGGCGCAGCCGTCCGGGTCGATGACCGGGTCCTCGTCCTCCGCCGCCGCGTCTGTGGCGTAGAGCACACCGTCGAGTCCGAGGATCAGATCGACCACCTCTGTGTACGCGGTGGCCCGGACCGTACCTGTCTTCGCGATCAGCTCGGCGAGCGCGGCGGTCGGCGCCGAGATCCCCGGTACGTCGACGATATCGCCGAAGTCGACGAAGTCGGCCGGCGCGACCGGATCGTAGAACTGGCCGGTCCGCGGCCACTGGACCGCGACGTTGTCCAGCCCCATCTTGGTGTCACCTCTCAACGGCACGGGTGGGTCAATCGGGTCGATCGTCCGGTTCCGGCCGTGAAAGATCAAGGCCGGCCCGCCAACGCGAACGGACGGCAAGACCATGGTGGGCGATACCGGCCAGTAGCGCTGTCGGCGACGCCGCCCGGGCCGTGTCGCCGTCACGCGACGGATCCGGCGATCATGCCCTTGCGTGTAGGGGGAGTCGCAGACAGCGCGGTTCGGCCCGCTGCGTTAATCTCAGCCGCCGCGAAGGGGTGCCGAGTGGTGGTTCTGTCGCCCGCGCACAGTAAGATTGGTGTGAGACGAAGACCCGGTGCGGAGCGACGGGTCACGGGTCCGACACGGGCCCGCGATCATTGTCCGACTCGGGTCGAGCCGATCGCGATCCGCGGGCACCCGCGGCGACCGGCGCGTTCGACCCGTACCCCGGATTCTGTCCCCGGTGCCGGTCTGCGTGCCGACGTCGCGTCTGTCCGCCGAACCCGCGCCGGACGTGCCTGACGGCGCGGACGGCGCGAGAAAGTGGCCGAGGGTGGCAGCGCAGGACAATCAGCAGTACGGCGCCGAGTCGATCACCGTCCTCGAAGGTCTGGAGGCGGTCCGTAAGCGGCCCGGTATGTACATCGGGTCCACCGGCGAGCGGGGCCTGCACCACCTCGTGTGGGAGGTCGTCGACAACGCGGTGGACGAGGCGCTGGCCGGTCACTGCGACACGATCGACGTGGTGCTGCTCGCCGACGGAGGCGTCCGGGTCACCGACAACGGGCGCGGCTTCCCGGTCGACCTGCACCCCAAACTGAAGAAGCCGGGCGTCGAGGTGGCGCTGACCGTGCTGCACGCCGGCGGCAAGTTCGACGGCAAGGCGTACGCGGTCTCCGGTGGTCTGCACGGCGTCGGCGTCTCGGTCGTCAACGCCCTCTCCACCAAGATGGCGGTGGAGATCCACAAGGACGGCTTCGTCTGGCGGCAGCAGTACCACCACTCCAAGCCCACCACGCTGGAGAAGGGCGAGCCGACCGACACCACCGGCTCGGCGGTCTCCTTCTGGCCCGACCCCGACGTTTTCGAGACGGTCGACTTCGACTTCCAGACGATCTACCGCCGCCTCCAGGAGATGGCCTTCCTGACCCGTGGCCTCAAGATCCACTTGCTCGACGAGCGGGTCGCCGAGGGCGAGGAGGGCAAGCTCCGCGAGGTGACCTTCCAGTACGAGGGCGGCATCGCCGACTTCGTCCGGCACCTCAACGCCTCCAAGAGCCCGATGCACAAGACGGTGATCGAGTTCGGTGCCGAGGAAGAGGGCATGTCGCTCGAGATCGCAATGCAGTGGAACGAGTCGTACGGCGAGTCGGTCTACACCTTCGCCAACAACATCAACACCCACGAGGGCGGCACCCACGAGGAGGGCTTCCGGGCCGCGCTGACCAGCGTGGTCAACCGCTACGGCGCGGACAAGAAGCTGCTCAAGGGCGACGAGAAGCTCTCCGGTGAGGACATCCGCGAGGGCCTCGCGGCGATCATCTCGGTCAAGCTGACCAACCCGCAGTTCGAGGGTCAGACCAAGACCAAGCTCGGCAACACCCCGGTGAAGAGCTTCGTCCAGCGGGTCTGCAACGACCGGCTGGTCGACTGGCTGGACCGCAACCCGGCCGAGGCGAAGATCATCATCACCAAGGCGTCCCAGGCCGCCCGCGCCCGGATCGCCGCGCAGCAGGCGCGCAAGCTGGCCCGACGCAAGTCACTGCTGGAGTCCGGCTCGATGCCGGGCAAGCTGGCCGACTGCCAGTCGACCGACCCGCGCGAGTCCGAGGTGTTCATCGTCGAGGGCGACTCGGCGGGCGGCTCGGCCAAGCAGGGCCGTGACCCGCGTACCCAGGCGATCCTGCCGATCCGCGGCAAGATCCTCAACGTGGAGAAGGCCCGGATCGACCGGGTGCTCAAGAACAACGAGGTGCAGGCGCTGATCACCGCGCTGGGCACCGGCATCCACGACGACTTCGACATCGAGAAGCTGCGCTACCACAAGATCGTGCTGATGGCCGACGCCGACGTCGACGGTCAGCACATCCAGACGCTGCTGCTCACCCTGCTGTTCCGCTTCATGCGGCCGCTGGTCGAGCTCGGTCACGTCTACCTCGCCGCCCCTCCGCTTTACAAGATCAAGTGGAACAAGAAGGGCGACGACGCGCAGTACGCGTACTCCGACCGGGAGCGCGACGGGCTGATCGCGCTGCGTCAGCAGAAGAAGGCGAACGCCAAGCCGGACGACATCCAGCGGTTCAAGGGCCTCGGCGAGATGAACTACCCGGAGCTGTGGGAGACCACGATGAACCCGGCGACCCGGACGCTGCGTCAGGTCACCCTGGACGACGCCGCCACCGCCGACGAGCTGTTCAGCGTGCTGATGGGCGAGGACGTCGAGGCGCGCCGCTCGTTCATCCAGCGCAACGCCAAGGACGTCCGCTTCCTGGACATCTGACGGGCGCGCCTGCCGGACCGGAACTCCGGTCCGGCAGGCCGATCCACAGAGTTATCCACAACTTGGCCGCTATCCACAGCAGTTATCCACAGGCACAAAAACGACTCTCAGTCTGATAAGGGTTAACAGTGACCGATTCCCCCGAGTCCACACCGAACGAGCCCGAGGTCCCCGAGGCGCCGGCTGCCGTGGTCGCCCACGACCGCATCGAGCCGGTCGGGCTCGAGGTGGAGATGCAGCGCTCCTACCTCGACTACGCGATGAGCGTCATCGTCGGGCGGGCGCTGCCGGACGTCCGGGACGGGCTCAAGCCGGTCCACCGCAAGATCCTCTACGCCATGTTCGACTCGGGCTACCGACCGGACCGTGGTTACGTCAAGTGTTCGCGCGTCGTCGGCGACGTGATGGGCCAGTTCCACCCGCACGGGGACTCGGCCATCTACGACGCCCTGGTCCGGATGGCCCAGCCCTGGTCGCTGCGCTACCCGCTGGTGGACGGCAACGGCAACTTCGGTTCGCCCGGAAACGACCCGGCTGCTGCCATGAGGTACTGCATCACCGCAGATGTCCGTATTCGTACCGCTGGTGGCAGCGTGCGGATCGGCGACGTGGTGCCGGCCGCAGCGTCGAGCAGCGAGACCGACATCGACCTCAAGGTCCGCGACCGCAACGGCGACCTGGTCCGCGCCTCGGCGTTCTTCCACTCCGGCGAGCACCCGACGCTGCGGCTGCGCACCCGCGAGGGGTACGAGCTGACCGGCACCCACAACCACCCGGTGCTCTGCCTGGTGGACGTGGCCGGCGTACCGACGCTGCTCTGGAAGCTGCTCGCCGAGATCTCCCCCGGTGACCGAGTGGTGCTCCAGCGCAGCGTGCCGGACGAGATCGGCTACCCGATGCTGGAGCACGTCGAGGCCGCCGTCCTCGCGGGTGCCTTCGTCAGCGAGGGCTGGACATCTGGTGATCGTGTCGGCTTCGACAACTGCGATCGGGAGTTCTTCGTCCGCGTCCTGGCCGCTTACGACCTTGCCGTGGGCGGTCGACGTCGGGTCGGCACCGAGACGACCATTACCGGCAAGACGCTGCACAAGCTCCGTGGCTGGACTTCCGACTTCTCGGGCTCGATCCTCGGTGAGTTGGTCGGTGCGCGTAGCGCCGACAAGTTCGTGCCGGAGTTCGTCTGGCAGGGGCCGGCCGCGATCAAGCGGGCCTTCCTCCAGGCCCTCTTCGAGGGGGACGGCTCCTCCTCGCTGCTGCCGCGCAACACCATCCAGATCTCGTACTCCACGCGCAGCGAGCGGCTCGCCCGCGAGGTGCAGCAGTTGCTGCTGGAGTTCGGCGTCGTCAGCCGCCAGTGCCGGTACGACAACGGTGAGATCAAGGTCGTGGTGACCAACCGCCGGGACGCGCGGATCTTCGCCGCCCAGGTCGGCTTCCTCGGCCGCAAGCAGGCCAAGCTGGAGTCGGAGCTGGCCTCGGTCCCGGCGAGCAGCACGGCGCTCTCCAGCGACCACGTACCGCTGGTCGGTGACTTCATCCGCGAGCACGGCGCCAGCCGCTGGACCGAGCGGGACTGGCTGCGCCGGCACAACGTGGACCGGATCGAGCGCTGGGAGCGCGATCGCGACGAGATCGCCGCCCGGATCACCGAATCCGAGGTGCTCGACGTGGTCGAGCCGTTGGTGGACGGTCGCTTCTACTACGCCGAGGTGGCCGGGGTCACCGACGCGGGTGTGCAACCGGTCTACAGCATCCGGGTGGACACCGACGACCACTCGTTCGTCTCCGACGGGTTCGTCAGCCACAACACCGAGTGCAAGCTCGACCCGCTCGCCATGGAGATGCTGCGGGACATCGACGAGGACACCGTCGACCTGCAGGACAACTACGACGGCCGGGCCAAGGAGCCCACCATCCTGCCGTCGCGGATCCCGAACCTGCTGATCAACGGCTCCGAGGGCATCGCGGTCGGCATGGCGACCAAGATCCCGCCGCACAACCTGCGGGAGATCGGCGCGGCGGTGCAGTGGTGCCTGGAGAACCCGGAGGCGGACGAGGCCACCACGCTTGAGGCGCTGTTGGAGATCGTCAAGGGTCCGGACTTCCCCACCCACGGTCTGATCGTCGGCCAGTCCGCCATCCAGGACGCGTACCGCACCGGTCGGGGTTCGATCCGGATGCGCGCGGTGGTGGAGGTCGAGGAGGACAAGCGCGGCCGGCCGGCGCTGGTGGTCAGCGAGCTGCCGTACCAGGTGAACCCGGACAACCTGGCCGAGCGGATCGCCGAGCTGATCAAGGAGGGCAAGCTCGGCGGGATCGCCGACATCCGCGACGAGTCCTCCGGGCGTACCGGCATGCGGATCGTGCTGGTGCTCAAGCGCGACGCGGTCGCGAAGGTCGTGCTGAACAACCTCTACAAGCACACCCAGCTCCAGGAGACCTTCGGCGCGAACATGTTGGCGCTGGTCGACGGGGTGCCGCGCACGCTGAACCTGGCGCAGTTCATCCGCTACTACGTCGAGCACCAGATCGAGGTGATCCGGCGACGGACGGCCTTCCGGCTGCGCAAGGCCGAGGAGCGGGCGCATATCCTGCGCGGTCTCTCCAAGGCGTTGGACGCCCTGGACGAGGTGATCGCCCTGATCCGGCGTTCGCCCACGGTCGAGGACGCCCGGCAGGGCCTGATCCGGCTGCTGGAGATCGACGAGATCCAGGCGACCGCGATCCTGGACATGCAGCTTCGCCGGCTCGCCGCGCTGGAGCGGCAGCGGATCCTCGACGACCTGGCCAAGCTGGAAGTCGAGATCGCCGACCTCAAGGACATCCTGGCCAAGCCGGAGCGGCAGCGGCGGATCGTCTCGGAGGAGCTGGGCGAGATCGTCGCGAAGTGGGGCGACGATCGGCGTACCCAGATCATCCCGTTCGACGGCGAGGTCTCGATGGAGGACCTCATCGCCCGGGAGGACGTGGTGGTGACCATCACCCGCACCGGGTACGCCAAGCGGACGAAGGTGGATCTCTACCGCTCGCAGCGGCGCGGCGGCAAGGGTGTCAGCGGTGCCACGCTGCGGCAGGACGACATCGTCAGTCACTTCTTCGTCTGCTCGACGCACGACTGGATGCTGTTCTTCACCAACAAGGGGCGGGTGTACCGGGCCAAGGCGTACGAGCTTCCGGAGGCCAGTAGGGTGGCCAAGGGCCAGCACGTGGCCAATCTGCTCGCGTTCCAACCGGACGAGCAGATCGCACAGATCATTGAGATCCCGAATTACCAGGTGGCGCCCTACCTGGTCCTGGCGACGAAGAACGGCCTGGTGAAGAAGACGCGGCTTGAGGAGTTCGACTCCAACCGGTCCGGCGGAATCATCGCGATCAACCTGCGCGATGAGGACGAGCTGGTCGGTGCTGCGCTGGTCGACCCCGGCGAGGACCTGCTGTTGGTCTCCAAGAACGCCCAGGCGATCCGCTTCAACGCGACCGACGAGGCCCTGCGGCCGATGGGTCGGGCCACGTCGGGTGTGATCGGCATGCGCTTCAGCGACGAGGACGAGTTGCTGGCCATGGAGGTCGTCCGCGAGGGTCTGGACGTGCTCGTCGCCACGAACGGGGGATACGCGAAACGTACCCCGATCGAGGAATACCCGGTCCAGGGCCGGGGAGGTAAGGGCGTACTGACTGCGAAGATCACCGAACGGCGCGGTGGTCTGGTCGGCGCTGTGGTGATCGACCCGGACGACGAGCTGTTTGCCATCACTAGCAACGGTGGCGTTATCCGGACTCCGGTGAAGCCTGTACGCCGTACACGCGACCGGAACACAATGGGGGTCAAGCTGATGGACCTCCCGGATGGCGTGACTATCGTGGCGATTGCTCGCAATGCCGACGAGCCTGACGAACAGGACTAGTTGAATGACGGAGACACAGGCGAAGTCGGGGAACACGGGGACCTCGGCCAACCCGGTCGACGAGGACGCCGCGAAGACCGGCACGCCAGCAACCGGCCGCGCGGCCGTGGGCCGGGCGACCGTCCCGGCCGACGCGCCTGCCCCGAAGTTCACTCGGGCCCCCGGTATGGCTCCGCCGCCCGACAAGCCCACAGACGAGAAGGACGCCGAGGCGTCCGGCGACAAGCCGGGCACCGAGGCCGCCGGCTCCCCGGGCACACCGACAGCTGCCGCCAGCGCCGCCGGCAAGCCGTCGACCGCGTCGACGACCGGGCCTCGCCCGGGTCAGTCCGCGCCGGGCACCACCGGCGTGCTGCCGGCGGCGAGCACCGGGACGACAGGCACCCAGCCCCGGATCTCCGGCCTCGGGGCGAGGCCGGACACCACTCGCCCGCTCGGCACGGGTCGCCCGACGAACGGGGGCGGTCTGCCTCCGGGAGTCGGCTCGTCGGCCGTCGGTGCCGCGCGGGTGGGCGAGGCGGTACGCGCCGCGCGTACCTCGGTCAGCTCGGCCGCGTCGCGCGGACCGCGCCGGGCCCGACTGAACCTCAAGCGGATCGACCCCTGGTCCGTGATGAAGTTCGCGTTCGCGGTGTCGGTGGTGCTGTTCATCGTCATCGTGGTCGCGACGTCGGTGCTCTACCTCGCGCTGGACGCGATGGGCGTCTTCGCCAGCGTGAACGACAGCCTCGGTGACCTGGTCAACGCGGGTGGTGGGCAGGGCACCAGCGGCTTCCAGATCACCGCGCGCGGCGTGATCTTCAGTTCGGCGCTGATCGGTCTGGTCAACGTCGTCCTGTTCACCGCGCTGGCCACGCTCGGTGCGTTCGTCTACAACGTCTGCGCCGACCTGGTCGGCGGCATCGAGCTGACGCTCGCCGAGCGCGACTGACACCTCAGGGACATCGCCTCCGGGCCGGCCGCTTCCCGCGGCCGGCCCGGTCGCCGTTTCCGGCCCCTTCGGGGCGTCCCAGGTATCTCGGTGGGCTGGCCAGCGGCGTTCGGGTAGGTTCGAGGACGACGGTGTCGGGCAGTCCTGAGGGCGCACCCCCGATTTGGGGCGGCGTGAGCGGATGGGTTAACCTTGCTCGTCGCTACGCGGGGCTATAGCTCAGTCGGTTAGAGCGCAGAGCTGATAACTCTGAGGTCGCTGGTTCGATTCCAGCTAGCCCCACCGCAATGGTCCGACGGTGCGTCGAGCGTAAGGGGCAGGCCCCATGTTCAAGAAGCTGTTGATCCTGGCCGGCGTCGTCGGTGTGGCCGCCGTGGTGGCCAAGAAGATCAAGGAAGCGAACGACGAGCGCGCCCTGTGGCACGAGGCCACCACCTCCCCGGACCTGCGCTGACCGTCGCCGTTCCGACCGGCGGGCACCCCAGCCCGCGTACGGGGCCCTAGCTCAACTGGCAGAGCACTGCCTTTGCAAGGCAGGGGTTAGGGGTTCGAGTCCCCTGGGCTCCACTCACCTTCCTGACCTGCCGGTTTGGGGGCGGGATGTGATCGCCATGCGAACCGTCGGCGTGGCATCTGAAGGAATGGCAGACGCCCCAACAACTTTAGGAACCAGCCTGCTGAGCTGGTGAGGCGGGTGCGCGGCCACCACGAGCGAGTGACGGTCACGGTGCACGGCTGGCCGTCCGCCGTGCTGGTTTCGGTGGAGGACCTGGAGCCCTCAGGGGCGGGAGGCGCTGCTGCCGCCGTCGTTGTATCGGACCGCCGCAGGGCGGTATTCCTCGGCGGATGGCCGGGTTACCTCATTCGTAGTGGTAGCGGCACTGTGCGATCTGCACTGTGTCGTCCAGGATCCGGTATACGAGGCGGTGTTCCTGGTCGATGCGTCTCGACCAGAATCCCGCCCAGTTGCCGCGGAGCTGCTCCGGTTTGCCGATGCCCTGGTGGCCGTTGCGTCGGATGTCCTCGATCAGGGCGTTCACTCGTTTCAGCATCTGACGATCTCGTTGCCAGGTCAGGTAATCCTCCCAGCCTCGGCCGGCGAATTGAACCTTCACGCTGCCGATGCCTCGCCTGAGCTGGCGTCAGGGTCAATCAGGTCGCGCATCTCCCCACCCCCGCTGCGCAGCTCTTCGACGGCTTCATTCAGCCGGCGCGCGTTGGCGGGGCTGGCCATCAGGTAGGCCGTCTCCTTCAACGACTCGTACTCGCGCAGCGAGATGATGACCGCGGCCTCCCGGCCGGAGCGGGTGACCACTATTTCCTCGGCGTCGTCCACGACATGGTCGAGCATCTTGGCCAGATTCTGCCTGACTTCCGAGTAAGGAACGGTTCGCATGCTGCCTCCCAGCGTTACGTACAATAAATTGTACAAGACGGCGTGCGGGGCTGCGTGCCAGCTGGTGCAACGCCCAACTCTCGGCAGCCGGATCTGAACCGGGCGGCATGGCGTTTCCTGGCGGTGCACTTCACCCATCCGATGTGGGTCGTCACGACCGCCGTAGGGGAGGCGGGCGAGTACGCCGAGCAGGACCTCGGGGGCGATGCCACGGTCGGCGGTACGGGACCAGGGGCGGTGCCGCTCGCGGCGTACGTCGCCGATTTCTCGGGGTGAGTCGGGGCATGTGGGGTGGGGCGTCGAACGCAGGCTAGCGTCGACGGTGTGAGCACTGGATCTCCGCGTGTCCTGCCCGCCGAGGGTGACCTGACCGAGGCCGCCTCGGTGCTGCGTACCGGCGGGCTGGTGGCCTTTCCCACCGAGACCGTCTACGGCCTGGGGGCGAACGCGTTGGACGCGCGGGCGGCGGCCCGGATCTTCGAGGCGAAGGCGCGGCCGAGCTTCGATCCGTTGATCACCCATCTTGCCGACGCCGCTGACCTGGAGGCGTTGGTCGGGGCGGTTCCGGCGGGCGTGGCGGCGCTGGCGGACCGCTTCTGGCCGGGGCCGTTGACGTTGATCGTGGACCGGCCGGAGGCGATCCCGCCGATCGTCACCTCCGGGTTGGCGACGATGGCGGTACGGGTGCCGGACAACGAGTACGCGCGGCGGCTGATCGCCACGGCGGGGGTGCCGGTGGCGGCGCCGAGCGCCAACCGGTTCGGGCAGCTCAGTCCGACCCGGGCGGAGCACGTGGTACGCGGGCTGGGCGGCGCGGTGGAGGTGGTGCTCGACGGCGGGCCGACCCGGTGCGGGATCGAGTCGACGATCGTGGACGCCCGTGGGGACCGTCCGGTGGTGTTGCGTCTGGGCGCGCTGCCGGTCGAGGAGTTGGAGAAGGTCACCGGCCCGGTGACGGTGCGACAGGGTAGTTCGGGGCAGCCGGTCGCGCCGGGGACGTTGGCCGCGCACTACGCGCCGCGTACGCCGCTGCGTCTGCGGGACGCGGGGGCGTTGCCTGCCGAGGACGGGCTTCGGCGCGGGTACCTGGCGTTCCGGGACCGGCCGGTGGAGGCTTGGGCGGCGGTGGAGGTGCTCTCGACCGTCGGTGACCTGACCGAGGCGGCGGCGCGGCTCTTCGAGGCACTGCACCGGTTGGACGCCGCCGGGGTCACCGAGATCGTCGCCGAGCCGGTGCCGGAGAGCGGCGTGGGGCGGGCGATCAACGACCGGCTGCGTCGCGCCGCCGCGACCTGGCATTCCGCAGGCTGACGGTCACGACTCCTGCGGCCCGGGACCGACCCGCGCGGCCCGACCGTCCGACGACGCCGCGCTCGGTGACGCACCGTCGGCGGGCGCACCGTCGGCCTGTGCGCCGTCGACGGGCGCACCGTCGGCCTGTGCGCCGTCAGTCTGTGCACCGTTGACCTGCGTGCCGTCGGTCCGCGCGCCGTCGCTCTGAGCGTGAGCGCCGTCGGTCTGGGGTAGGCGGGCGACCAGCTTGGTGAGGGCGCCGTTGGCGAAGGTGGCGCCGAGCGCGGAGCCGGTCGCGATGGTCCAGCCGACCGGTCCGAGCGGGGTGCACCCGAAGAACTGACTCACGCCGGGGGTCTGCACCACGACGGCCAGCACGCCGACCGAGGCGGCGGTGGAGGCGAGTACGGACGGGCTGGTGCCACCGGCCAGTACGGTCTGGCCGAGCTGGGTGCCGACCAGCGAGACCAGGGCGACGGTGCCGGCGCGTCGGCGGCTGCCGGTGTAGCGGGCGAGCGTCCAGCCGGCGGTGGCGCCGAGGGTGGTGGCGGCGGCGCGTAGCCCGATCTCTCGGGTCATGGTCTCGCCGAGGGAACTGTCGGGGCCCTCACGGAGCAGGCCGTCGGTGTGGTCGCCGTCGCCGGGTGGACGGACGGCGATGGCCAGTGCGGGTGCCATGTCGGTGAGCAGGTTGACCAGCAGTAGCTGGCGTCCGTTGAGGGCGGCCTGACCGGTGGCGGCGGCGGTCAGCACGCTGAACGCGATCTCGCCGAGGTTGCCGCCGACCAGGATGCTCAGCGCGTGGCGGACCGATGACCACATCGCCCGGCCTTCGACCAGGGTGGCGATGATGGTCTCCAGCCGGTCGTCGGTGACCACCAGGTCGGCGGCGGCGCGGGCGGCCGGGGTGCCCCGTTGGCCGAGGGCGATGCCCACGTCGGCCAGCCGGATGGCGGGTGCGTCGTTGGCGCCGTCGCCGGTCATCGCGACGGTCCGGCCGCACTTCTGCAACGCCTGGATGATCCGGACCTTGTGTGCGGGGGTGCAGCGGGCGACCACGTCGGTGGCAGCGAGCCGGGCGGCGAGGGCGTCGTCGTCGAGGGTGTCGAGTTCGGTGGCGGTGACCACCCGCTGGGCATCGCCCGCGCTGATGGTGGCGGCGATGGCCTCGGCGGTCGCCGGATGGTCACCGGTGATCATGATGGTGTGCACGCCGGCCTGCCGGATCCGGCGGACGGCGGGGGCGGCGCTGTCGCGTACCCCGTCGGCGATCGCCAGGAAGCCGGTGAAGACCAGGCCGCGTACGTCGTCGTCGGTGAGGTCGGGATCGCTGACCACGCATTCGGCGACGGCCAGGATGCGGTGTCCGGCTCCGGCGCGCTCACCGAGCAGGTGGTGCAGGTCGGCCCGGCCTGCGTCGTCGAGCGGTTCGTCGCGGCCGTCGGTGCGGCGGGCGGCACATCGGGGCAGTACGCGCTCCGGCGCGCCCTTGACGCTGAGCAGCATCCGCCCCTCGGTCTCGCCTACGGTGGCGTGGTAGCCCCGGGACGGCTCGAACGGCAGGCCGCCGATCGCGCGCCAGCCCGGGGCCGCGTACTGCTCGCGGATGTCGGCGGAGGTCGCACCGCGCAGCACCGCGCGGTCGGTCTGCATGGACAGTTCCTCGGGATCGTCGGCGGCGGGGGTGGCGCGCAGGGCGGTGGCGAGGATCCGCCGGAGCCGGTCGTCGAGTCGGTCGGCCGGGGCGTACCCGTCGGCGTCGCCGACGCCCGCCAGCAGCAGGTGTCCCTCAGTGAGGGTGCCGGTCTTGTCGAAGCAGAGAACGTCGACCCGGCCGAGCGCCTCGATGGTGCGTGGGTTGCGGACCAACGCGCCGTGTTCGGCGAGCCGCCGCGCGGCGGCCAGTTGGGCGGCGCTGACCAGGAACGGCAGACCCTCCGGTACGGAGGCGACGGCCAGGTTCGCGGCGGTGGCGGCGGTCTGCGCCAGGGGTACGCCGCGCAGCAGCCCGGCACCGACGACGGCCACGGCCGACCCGGCGGCCAGGGGGACCGCGGCCCGGGTCAGTCGTCCGAGCCGGGCCTCGACGCCGCTGGCGGGCGGGGCCTGGCGGGCGAGGGCGAGGCTGCGCCCGGCCTCGGTGTCGGTGCCGGTGGCGACCACCACGGCGACGCCGCGTCCGGCGGCGATGGTGGTGCCCTCGTAGAGCATCGACCGGCGGTCGGCGACGGCGGCGGCCACCACCGGCTGGTCGGTCTTGGCGACCGGCAGCGACTCGCCGGTCAGGGAGGACTCGTCGGTCTCCAGCCCGACGCTGTCCAGCACCCGGCAGTCGGCGGGTACGGCGTCGCCGGATTCGAGCACGATCACGTCTCCGGGCACGAGGTCCTCGGCCGGGATCACCCGTTCCGTGCCGTCCCGGCAGACCCGGGCGGTGACCGCCGAGCGGGACAGCAGCGCGGCCAGCGACTTCTCGGTGTTGCGCTGGTGCACCGCGCCGACCAGCGCGGACGCGCCGACCACGCCACCGACCAGGGCGGCGTCGACGAGTGAGCCGAAGCTTGCGGAGAGGACCGCTCCGGCGGCGAGCACCGGTGTGAGCGGGTTGGCCAGTTCGTCCACGAAGGCCCGTAGCAGACCACCGGGGCCGGAGGTCTCGCCCGGTCCGGCGGCGCGTCGGCGTTCGGCCTCGGTCTCGGTCAGGCCGCCGCGTCCGGTGCCGAGCTGGTCGAGGACGGTCGGGACCGGCATCAGGTGCCAGGCGGTGATGGCCGGGGCCGCCGATTCGGTGCGGGCGGAGAGTCGGCCGGCGCGCCACATGCCGTGCGCGAAGGCCAGTGCCGCCGCGCCGTTGACCGAGGCGAGGGAACGGCCGGGCAGCAGCGCGGGGTCGGCGGTGAAAGCCGCGAGTGCGCCGAGGCCGCTGCCGGCCAGCCCGATGCGCATGTTCTGGGCGGTCATCCGGCGGGCCACCCCGGCCGCCTCGATGATCAGTGCGACCGATCGTAGGTCGGTGCCGACCAGCAGGTGTGCGCCCCAGGGCGGGGTGGCCTCCGGGTCGGCGACGCCCAGTCCGCAGTCCGCCGCAGCGAGCGCCGCGCGGTCGCCGGAGACGACCATCACCACCGCTCCCTCGCGTTGCAGGGTGCGGACCGATTCGGCCAGCCGGTCGTCGCCGGGCAGCAGCGCGTCGGCGGAGGCGTACCGCTCGGTGTCGTCGCCGGCCACGACGAGCCGCAGGCCGGACTGTCGGGCGACGGCGGGCAGGGTGTCGACGCCGGGCGCGGGTTCCGGTTCCACCCGCAGGACGGACGCCAGGGTGTCGCCCTGCGCCAGGCCGAGCAACGTGCCGCCGCGTTCGCGCAGTCGGCGGCTGTCGTCGGTGTCGCCGGGATCGTGGGCGTCGAGGTGGTCGAGAGGGCCGAGTCGCCACCCGTCGAGTCGGCGTACGTCGGTCGGGGCGGCCGGTTCGAACAGGGCGAACGCCCGTGCCGCAACTTGGGAGGTGTCGGCGCCGGGCAGCGGGGCCAGGTCGGCCAGAACGCCCCGGTCCGAGCCGAGCACCCGGGCGTCGAGGACCAGCGTGTCGATCCGGTCGAGTTCGCGCAGCACGCTCCGGTCCATTGCGATGACGCCCCGCCGGGCGAGGATGCGGCCGAGTTGGGCGGCGTACCCCTCACGGCCGCTGCCGGGTGCCTTGGGCAGTGTGGAGAGCCCCAGCGCGGCGGCGCGTTTCGGACCGACGACGGGTGTGGCGGCGGCGAACGCCGCCGCGCCGGTGCCGAGCATCCGGGTGACGTACCGCTCCGGGGCGCCGTCCGGTTTCGGGCAGGGACGGTCGCCGACCGGCGAGCGGGCCACGGCCCGGTCCGGCTCTCCGGTGAGGCCGGGTTCGGCCTTCTCCCAGGCGTGCAGTTGGGCGAGCCCCTCGCCCCACTGCACGATGCGCTGGGCGCCGTCCAGCACGATGCCCGTCCAGCCGCCGGTGAGGCCCTGCACCACCGCTTCGGCGAGCGGGAAGATGACCTCGGCGCGGGGGTCGCGGCGCAGGCCCAGACCGGCGAGGGCGTGCAGCTTCGGGTGCAGGTCGATGGCGCTGAGCAGACCGGAGACCTCGGCGGGCACCGGGGTCACGGGCAGGATCCGGGTGGCCGCGGAGATGGTCAGGCCGAGCGCGTCGGAGGCGAGCGCGCCGAGGGTACGGGCGGTACGCGGCCCCTCCTCGGGTGGGTGCGGGGGCGGGATCTCCGGGTCGGGCTCGTGTGGGCAGGTGCGTTCGACCCGGGAGATGGTGGCGATCAGCTCGCGTACCTTCGGGCCCGGTGTGTCGACGGCGACGACCACCCGTCCGGAGGGGGCGTTGACCCGGGCCCAGAGCACGGCGGGCATCCGTTCCAGGGCCGACTCGACCTGCCGGGCCAGCGTGTCGCCGCCGTCCTGGCAGACGCCGTGCACCTCGATGTGGTGGCGTCCCGGCCGGGACCACACCCGGCGGCTGGACAGCCCGATGGCCCGGGCCAGCCGGGTCGCGGCGGCGCCGACGCCGCGCGTGGCGTCGCCGACCAGCGGCGGTACGGATACGGGTCGCCGCATCTCGCCTCCTACCGGTCGGGCCCGGCGGCCTGGCTTCCCGGCCGGGCGTCCCTTATGCCCGTCGGGACGGGGAAGTTTCTCGCCTCGGCGGGCATGGACCGCCTCGGCGGTGGAATCCGGGGTGGGCGTCGTCGTCCACGGGAGGCGTCGTCGTCCACGGGGAGGCCGAGATGAGTGCGTTGACACGAGAACTCAGCGGGACGCAGGAGACGCTGCGGGCGTTCACCCACCGGGTGGAGATCCCGTGGCTCGGCATGGTGGCCGTACCGCCGCCGGACAAGCTCGCCTACTACGCGGGAATCGGGGTGCTGACCGCACTTCAGGTGATCGAGTGGCCGTTGGCGCTGGTGATCACCGCCGGGCATCTGCTGGCCGATCAGCACCTGTCGGGCCTGGCCAAAGGCATAGGGGAGGCGCTGGAGTCGGCCTGAGAGTAAGCCGCGTCACCCTTGACCTGAACATGGCTTGAGGTCGCAGGATCGGGTCATGTCGATCGTCCCGTACCGGAGCTCCGTCGAGGTCCCGTCCTGCGCTGCGGGTGTTCGGTGACCGCCACCGCCACCGCCTCGGCTTCGGGCCTGGCGTCGGCGGAGACGATCTTCGCCGCTCGGCTGCGGGCGATGACGGTGGGCAGCGTCGCCCTGGTCTCGTTGCTGGCCTTCGAGGCGGAGCCCGGCGTCGACGGGTCGGTGCGGTCGCCGCGTGACCCGTCCGGTCCGTGACGCGGATCGGCTGGGCGTGCGGGGCGGGGGTGAGCGCCGCACTGCTGCACATCGGGGGTCAGCAGCGCGGCGCCACCGCCGTGGCGTTGGTCGCGTCGGCCCTGGTCGGCGGCGTGACCTGCGTGGCCTGGTCCCTCGGCCTGATCCCGGTGGCCTGACCTCGGCGGGCGTGCGCATCCGCCGAATCCGGAGTGCGGGGCGGAGGCAGCCGGGAGGATGGGCACGCGATGAACTTCCTGACTCTCCTGCCGCTGGCCGTGGTCATGGTCGCCGGGACCCAGTTGGTGGCGGCGGTCTTCTTCGCCTCCTCCGACCGGCCACGGGTCGCCTCGCTGGGCTACCTCGCCGGCGCGGCCATCGTGGTCAGCGGCGGTACGACACTGGCCTGGCTGGTCACCCACCTGTTCCGGATCAGCGTCGACGACCGTGACGGCCGGTTCGAACGGATCGTCGACTGGCTCGTCCTGGTGCTGCTGGCCGTCCTGGCGGCGGTGGTGTTCCTGCGGCGCCACTCCGGGCCGCCCGCCTGGATGGGCCGGCTCCAACACGCCACCGGCCGGTATGCGCTCCGAGTCGGCCTGTTGCTCTTCCTGGCCATGCCGGCCGATGACCTGACCATGCTCACGGTCGGCGCCAGTGCCGCCCGGCAGGGCCTGCCGTGGTGGCACCTGCTGCCGTTCATGCTGCTCACCCTGACGCTGCTGGCTCTGCCGCTGCTGGCGTTGCTGCTGCTCGGTCGTCGGGCGGCGGCGGTGCTGCCCCGGATCCGGGACTGGGCAAACGGCCACGCCTGGCTGGTCAGCGAGGCGGTGATCGCGTTCTTCGTCGTACTCACCGTGCTGGACCTAGTCCGGTGAGGTGGCCCACGACTGTCACGCCACATCGTCCTCGACCCGTCGTCCCGGTAGTCGATGAAGGAGGTTGACATGCGGGTACTGGTCACCGGAGCGGGCGGCCGACTCGGCGGGGCGGTGCTGCCCCGGCTGGTCGCCCAGGGGTTCCAGGTGCGGGCCACCAGCCGGCGGGCGCGTACCGGATCGGGTGTCGAGTGGGTGGTGGCGGACCTGGCGACCGGCGCGGGCGTCGCGGCGGCGGTGGCCGGGGTGGACGCGATCCTGCACCTGGCGTCCTCACCGACCCGGCGTACCCACGAGATCGACGTGCTCGGCACCCGCCGGCTGGTCACCGCGGCGGCCGAGGCGGGCGTAGCCCACCTGATCTACATCTCGATCGTGGGCGTGGACCGCGTGCCGTACGTGTACTACCGGCACAAGCTCGCCGCCGAGCAGGTGGTGGCCGCCGGTGGGGTGCCGTGGACGGTGCTGCGGGCCACCCAGTTCCCGCAGTTCCTCGACGAGCTGCTGCAGAAGTCGAGCAAGCTCGGCCCGGTGATCGCCGACCGGGCGGTGGTGGCCCAGCCGGTCGATCCCGGTGAGGTGGCGGACAAGCTGATCGAGCTGCTGCGCGCCGGTCCGCGCGACGGCATCGTGGAGTACGGCGGCCCCGAGGTGCTGCGGTTCGACGACGCGGTACGCACCTGGCGGCAGGCGCGGAAGTCCCGCCGACCGATGCTGCCGGTGCGGTTCCCCGGCAGTCTCGGTCGCGAGCTGCGCGACGGTGGACTGGTCACCGAGGCCCACCCGACGGGTCGGCGGACCTGGGCGGACTACCTGGCCGACACGTACGGGGGAACGACGACAAGATGACGCTCGTTCTCGTTCACGTTCGCCCTACCGTCGACTCATGCTCACGTTCGTCGTCACCTGCCTTCTGTACGTCTGCGGCTTCGTCTTCCTCTACGGGGTGATCCGGCTCGCGGTCCGACACGCTCTGGAGGACATCGAGGCGCGCCGCGTGCAGGCAGAGCGGGCGGAGGAGATGGCCGTCGCCCGGGACCGGGCGATGCTCCAGGAGCACGGCTTCCTCACCAACGGCTGACCGGCGATGGGACTGGCGTGTCCTGTTGCCGGTCGCTCCACGGCTGGCCGCCGACCCGGCGCGCGGGGTGACCGTGGCGCACGCCGGGGGCCTCGGTGACCATCGCACCCGTCCCGGATGCGACGATCGCACCCGTGATGGGAACTTTGCACACCGAGCCCGCCCGTGGTCGCCCCGACCTGTTGGCCGCGCCGGTCGCCACCGCGCTGGCGCAGTGGCCCGCCGACGCGCCGGTGGACGTCGACGCGGTGTTGGTCGCGTCGATCGACGCCGAACTCGCCGACACCGCCGCCTTCTGCGACGCGTACCAGGTGGGGCTGGACGAGTCGGCCAACTGCGTGGTGGTCGCGGGCAAGCGGGAGGGCATCGTCCGGTACGCGGCCTGCGTGGTGCTGGCCACCACCCGGGCCGACGTAAACGGGGTGGCCCGGCGCGCGCTGGACGTACGCAAGGCGAGCTTCGCCCCGATGGCCGACGCGGTCGAGTCGACCGGCATGGAGTACGGCGGTATCACCCCGATCGGGTTGCCGCCGGAGTGGCCGATCCTGGTCGACGCCCGAGTGGTGGCCGCACCGTACGTGATCATCGGGTCGGGGGTGCGGCACAGCAAGATCGCCCTGCCGGGCCCGGCGTTGGCCGCGTTGCCCGGTGCGCGGGTGATGGAGGACCTGGCCAAGCCGGTCTGACCGTCGAGCGGCGTCGATGTGGTTGCACGTGAAACATCGCCGCCGTCGATGGGTCAGGAGCCGGCGGCCTCACGCTCCGCGACCTCGTTGAGTGCGGCGAGCAGGGTGGCCGGTTCCTGGGCGCCGGAGACTCCGTACTTCCCGGCGAACACGAAGGTCGGCACGCTGGTGATGCCGAGCTGCCGTGCCTCGGTCAGCTCCGCGTCGAGCGTGGCGACGCCCTCCTCGGAGTCGAGGAAGCGGCGGGCCTCCGCGCCGTCCAGCCCGACACCGGCGGCGATCTCGGCGAGCGCCTTCCGGTCGCCGATGTCGACGCCGTCGGTGAAGTGGGCCTTGTGTAGGGCGTTCACCGTCTCGGTGCCGCGACCCCGCTCGGACGCCCAGTCGATCAGCCGGTGCGCCTGGAACGTGTTTGCCGCGATCGCCTGCGAGAAGTTCAGCTCCAGCCCGACGCTCGCACCGATCTCGGTGACCTGCGCGGCCATCTGCTGGGCCCGCTCCGGACCGCCGAACTTGGCGGCCAACGCGTCGAGCAGCGGCACCGGCTCGGTCACCGGGGACGGGTCGAGCTGGAAGGGGCGATGCTGGACGGTGACCTCACCGTCGTACGAGGCGAGGGCCTCCTCCAGGCGACGCAGGCCGATCCAGCACCAGGGGCAGACCACGTCGGCGTAGATGTCGATCTCCATGCCCGGAGACAACCCGCCGGTACGCCGATCTGTTCCCGGCTGTGCCGGCAGAGTCAGCCCGTCTGCTGCTCTCGGATGATTCAGTCGGCCTGCTCCAGAACCAATCGGCCTGGTCCCGGACCTGCCGGTGAGTGATCCGGCCCGCTCCCGCGTCTGCCGCATCGAGATGGTCAGTCCGCTCCCGCGTCTGCCACGTGAAGACAGCCGACCCGCTTCCGGCCGGACCTGCTCTCTCGACGTGGACATCCGCCCGCGAGAAGCTGGCGGGAGATCGCGTCGACAGTTGCGCCCGGGGCCTTAGCGTGCCCCGGGCCTGTCGCGCGAGTCGCGGGGGTCTGTCGCGCGTGCCCCGGGCCTGCTCCGGGGCCTGTCGGTGCCGATCAATCGACCTGTTCGCGGACCTGGCGCTTCAGTCGAGCAAGAATGGCATTGCCGCCGCGTACCCGCAGCGGGCTGATCGCCTGCGCCAGACCCATCCGCTGGTACAGGTCGTCCGGGACGGCGAGCACCTGCTCCGGGCTCGCGCCGGCCAGCCCTTCGGCGAGAATGCCGGCGAACGCGCGGGTGGTGGGCGCTTCCGGCGGGCAGTCGAACAGGGTGCGGACGGTGCCCTCGGGCGTCACCTCGGCGCGCAGGAAGAACGACGTCTGACACTCCGGCACCTGCTCCATGCCCTCATGGCCGGTCTGGTCGGCGGGCAGCGGCGGCACCGCGTCGGAGTACTCCAGCAGCATCTCCAGCACCACCTCACGGGGTGCGGAGGCGAACTCGTCGACGATCTCCGCCAGCTTGCTCGGCATCTCGGGCATTCCGCCAGGCTACCGGCGGCGTGCTCGGCGCTGCGGCCGCGGCCGGAGTACGGCCGCGACCACGGTGGCTTTGCGGTGCGGTGAGCGCGGTCGCGCATGGTTGCGGTGCGCGTGTTGCGCTCGGTGCGCGGTGCGCGGTGCGCGGTGCGGCTCGCGGTGCGCGGTGGGTGTTAATAGGGGACCCCTTCTCTACCGTAGGCGTTAAGAAGGGGCCCTTCCTTACACCTGTCCCTACACCTGGGGGGCCTGTTCGCTGATCTCGCTGAGGGCGGAGGTGGGGTCGAGCTGCATCGCCAGGTCGCCTAGGGAGACGATGCCGACCAGCTTGCGTTCGTGGTCGCAGACGAGGATGCGGCGGATACCGCGCTCGCGCATCAGGGCGGCGGCCTTCGCGGCGGTGCAGAACTGCTCGATCATCACGACTTCGCGGGTGAGGATCGAGCCGATGGTGGCGGTCGTCGCACTGGCGTTCTCCGCCACCGCCCGGACCACGATGTCGCGGTCGGTGAGGATGCCGGCCAGTTCGGCGCCGTCGGTCACCACCACGTCGCCGATGTCGGCGTCCCGCATCACCCGGGCGGCCTCGTCCAGTGTGGTCTCCGCCGACAGGTAGATCACCTGCTTGGTCATCACATCGACGACCCGATACTCGGTCATGAGAGCCTCCAGAACACCATCTGCCGATCGGGATGCCGTACCCCGTTACGTGACCGCTACACCACGTTTCGCGCCAACTCCTCGACGAGATGGTCCGTCACGTTCTCCACCGGGATCTCGGCACGTTCTCCGGTGGACCGGTCACGCACCTCGACGTACCCGTCGGCCAGGCGTCGGCCGACCACGACGGTGCGCGGGATACCGATGAGTTCGGCGTCGGTGAACTTCACCCCGGCGGAGACTCCGGCCCGGTCGTCCACCAGCACCCGCAGGCCGGCGGCGGCCAGTCGGGCGCCGAGGTCGAGCGCCACCTCGACCTGCGGACCCTTGCCGGCCGCCACCAGGTGTACGTCGCAGGGGGCGATCGCCGCCGGCCAGACCAGTCCCCGGTCGTCGTGGTGCTGTTCGGCGATCGCGGCCACCGCCCGGGACACCCCGATGCCGTAGCAGCCCATGGTGGGGCGTACCGGCTTGCCCTGCGGCCCGAGGACGTCGACCGCGAAGGCGTCGGTGTAGCGGCGGCCGAGCTGGAAGATGTGCCCGATCTCGATGCCCCGACGCATGGTGAGGCTCCCGCCGACGCAGGCGGGGCAGGGGTCGCCGAGTCGGACGTCGGCGGCCTCGACGGTGCCGTTCGGCGTGAAGTCGCGGCCACAGACCACGTTCGTGGCGTGCCGTCCCGGCTCGTTCGCCCCGGTCAGCCAGGCGGTGCCGGGCACCACCCGGGGGTCGACCAGATAGCGGATGCCGAGTTTGTCGAAGACCTGCGGCCCGATGTAGCCCCGGACCAGGTCGGGGCGCTCGTCCCAGGCGTCGAAGACGTCCACGGTGGCCGGTGCCAGCACTGCGGCCAGCCGCTTGAGGTCCACCTCGCGGTCACCGGGCACCCCGACGACGAGCAGTTCGGTCTCGTCGACGCCGGGTCGGCGTACGGTCAGCACGACGTTCTTGAGGGTGTCGGCGGCGGTCCAGTCGTCGCGTCCGGCGAGTCGGCGTTCGTTGGCCAGTGCGACCAGGCTGGCGATGGTGGGCGTCTCCGGGGTGTCGTGCACCTCGACGGGCGGCCGGGCCAGCGGGTCACCGGCTGCCGGGGCGGGCGTCGTCACCGCCTCGGTGTTGGCCGCGTAATGGCAGTCCGTGCAGCCCACGAAGGTGTCCTCGCCGACCGGCGCGATGGCCAGGAACTCCTCCGAGGCGGAACCGCCCATCGCGCCCGATGTCGCGTGCACCACCGTGTACTCCAGGCCCAGCCGGTCGAAGACCCGCCGGTACGCGTCCCGGTGCCGGTCGTACGCCGCGCGTAGCCCCGCCTCGTCCAGGTCGAAGGAGTACGCGTCCTTCATCAGGAACTCGCGTCCGCGCAGTAGTCCGGCACGGGGCCGGGCCTCGTCGCGGAACTTGGTCTGGATCTGGAACAACGTGACCGGGAAGTCGCGGTAGGAGGTGAACAGGTCCTTCACCAGCAGCGCGGCCAACTCCTCGTGGGTGGGGGCGAGCAGGTGCTCGGCGCCACGCCGGTCGGCCAGCGTGAAGATGTCGTCGCCGTACTCGGTCCACCGTCCGCTGGTGCGGTACGGCTCGGCCGGCAGCAGCGCCGGGAAGTGCACTTCCTGGTCGCCGATCGCGGTCATCTCGGCCCGGACGATCTCGGCGACCCGGTCCAGCACCAGCTTGCCCAGCGGCAGCCAGGTGTACCCGCCCGGAGCGGCGCGGCGCAGGTAACCGGCGCGCAGCAGCAGCCGGTGGCTCGGCACCTCCGCGTCGGCCGGGTCCTCGCGCAGTGTCCGGATCAGCGTGGTCGACATGCGCAGCAGCATTGCCGCAGCGTACGACCGAAGGTGCGGGACGGCGATCCGATTAGTCGCGGTCGGGGTCGGCGAGCCCGGCCCGGTGGGCGATGACGGCCAACGCGGTCCGGTCCCGGGCGTCCAGCTTGGCCAGCAGACGGCTCACGTACGTGCGGGCGGTGGCGGGGCTGATGAACAGCGCGCGACCGATCTCGTCGTTGCTCTCGCCCAGACCGACGCGGGCCAGCACGGCCCGTTCCCGCTCGGTGAGCACGGCCAGCCGAGGGTCCGGCGGCGGCAACCGGGGAACGGCGGCGAGTTGTTCCATCACCCGGCGGGTGACGGTGGGCGAGAGTAGGTTCCCACCGGCCGCTGCGGTGTGCACCGCTCGCCGCAGGTCGTCCGAGCCGGTGTCCTTGAGCAGGTACCCGGCGGCTCCGAGCCGGACCGCCTCGACGATGTCCTCGTCGTCGTCGAAGGTGGTGAGGATCAGCACGCGGGTCCCGGTCAGCGTCTCGTCGGCGCGGATCGCGGCGGTGGCCGCCAACCCGTCCAGGATCGGCATCCGGATGTCCATCAGCACCACGTCCGGCCGCAGCCGGCGGGCCAGGTGCAGGCCGGTGCGGCCGTCGGCGGCCTCCCCGACGACGCTGATCTGCGCGTCGGACTCCAGCAGCGTGCGGATTCCGGCCCGGACCAGGTCCTGGTCGTCGACCACGAGCACGGTCGTCATGTCGTACCCGCCAACGGCAGTTCGGCCCGTACGGCGAAACCGGTGGCCTGGTGCTCGGCGGTGAGCGACCCGCCGAGGCTCTGGGCCCGCTCCCGCATCCCGGCGATGCCGTTCCCCCCGTCGGTCGCCCGGTCGGTGGTCGGCCGGTCGGCGCCGGAGTCGGTGACCGACACCGTGACCTGCCGGTCGTCCTGCGCGATGCGGATCTCCACCCGGCTGCCCGCCGAGTGTCGGACCACGTTGGTGACCGCCTCCTGGACGATCCGGTACGCGGCGGCCTCCACCGGTGCCGGCAGCGCGGAGTGCACCCGGACCTGCACGTCGACGTCGAACCCGGCGGCACCGGCCGCCCCGGTCACCGCGTCCAGGTGCGCCAGCGACACGACCGTCCGGGGCGGGTCGTCGTCCCGGCGCAGCAGCGCCACCGTTCGCCGCAGGTCGTCCATGCTCCGGCGGGCGGTGGCGCGGATCAGCTCCAGGGCCGACCGCGTGGCCTCCTCGTCGCGGCCCAGCGCCTCCCGGGCCACGTCGGCGTGCAACGCGATCACCGAGGTGGTGTGGCCGAGCGAGTCGTGCAGGTCCCGGGCGATCGCGATCCGCTCACCCTGCACCCGGGCGTCCGCCTCCTGCCGGTAACGCTCCTCGGTCAACTCGGCGATCCGTCGCGCGTCGGTCTGCGCGGTCCGCCGGGACCGCAGGCTGTCGCCGAGCGCGATCGCCGCGCCCATCAGCAGGACGTGACCGGCCAGTTCGTAGCCGACGACGAAGGAGAAGTTCTGCCCCTCGGCGAGGCGGACCACCACCGAGACCACGACCACCACCACGGCGGCGCTGATCGAGGCGGCGAGGCGGCCCTGCTCGGCGGCGGAGAAGAGAGCGGCGGCCACCGGCACGGCCAGACCGACCGCCGGGTAGCCGGCGGCGTAGTAGGCGAACAGGCCGAGCACCGTGACGGCGAGCACCACCACCGGGTAGCGGCGGCGGGCCAGCATCAGCGCGCCGAGACCGACCGCCCACAGGTACGCGATCCGGTCCGGCTCCTGACGGCCACCCTCGTTGGCGGTGATGACCACCGAGACGACGGCGGTGACGCCCACGCCGAGGAGTACGTCGGTGAGCCAGGGCCGGACCCGGCGTACCGGAGGTTGGCTCGGCTGACCGCTCACCGGCCCAGCGTACGGCGCGGACGGGGGGCTCCGGAGTCGTCGGGAGGCGACGTCCGGGGTCGCCTCCCGACGTACCGCGATCGGGTCCGCGTGCGGATGGCGGGCGGCCCGGTCGTCCCTAGCGTTGCCGGCATGACCACTACCTCGCACCGCTCCGGGCTCGGCCTGCCACTGCTCGCCCTGGTCGGGTTGGCGCTGCTCGGACTGCCCCGGGTGGTGCTGCACGACCTGGGCCTGGTGCACGAACGCACCTTCGTCAACCTGGTGCTGGTGGTCGTACCGCCGGTCGTCTGGATCACGGTGGCGCTGGTGCGGCGGGTACCCAACCCGTTCCTGACCCTGCTCGCGGTCGGCCTCTGCTACGGCGTCCTGCTGGCGGTCACCCACCAACTCCTCTGGGACGTCGCCTTCGACGAACCGCCGAGGCTCGGCGGCAACCTGACCGATCTCGCCCCGGTTGCCCAGACGGTCGTCATCCGGTTCTTCGCCACCATCAGCAGCGTCTTCACCGGCGTCATCGTGGGCGTGGTGACCGGCCTCGTCGCCTGGGCGCTGAGCCGGGTACGCCCCTGAAGCGGTGGGTGACGGACCGGCCCGTCGCCCGGTGAAGGTGTGGGCGAGGATGGGGGCATGATGCGGGCGCCGGGCGGACTGTTGCTGGATTTCGGGGGTGTGCTGGCGGACGCGCCGGGGAACGGGTGGGCGGCGCCGGAGGTCGTCCGGCGGATGTCCGAGGTGATCGACGGTGCCCTGCCGGACGAGCGGATCGCGGCCGACCTGACCGAGGGCGCGCGGGCATACTCGCGGTGGCGGGACGAGACCGGCGTCTCGGCCGAGCCGGTCGAGCTGACGCACGACCGGGTGTGGGCGGACTTCGTCACCCACACCTGGCCCGAACCGGCCCGAGCCGCCGTCGCGCGACAGGCCACCCCGCTGGCGTACGCGTCGACGTGGCGCACCGAGTGGCAGGTGCGGCCCGGCATCCCCGAGGCGTTGGCGGCGGCTGCCGAGGCGGGAGTGCCGATGGCCGTGGTCAGCAACGCGTTCTGCGGTGCCGCCCACCGCGACTTCCTGGCCACCGCCGGGCTGTCCGGCCGGTTCGTCGCCGAGTTCTACAGCGACGAGACGGGGCTGCGGAAGCCGAACCCGCGCTTCGCCGAGCTGGCCGCCGACGCCATCGGCGTACCGGTGGATCGGTGTTGGTTCGTCGGTGACAGCCTGCACCGGGACGTGGCCTGCGCCCGGCGGGCCGGTGTCGGGGCGGCGGTCCTGATGCGTTCGCCGCGCACCGACCGCGAGCCCGACGCGCCCGAGCTGGCGCCGGACGCCTGGGTCGAGGACGGTCACGGGCTGCTCGACCTGCTGCGCGGCAGCGGCGACGCGGAATTCTAGCCAGCGCCGCAGCGGCTGCCGCCGTCCTTGCCGGAACCGTCGTCCTCGCCTTCCGTCCCGTCCTACCGTCCGGGGGAACCGGTCGGTGATCGAGGGCGAGGAGCGGGGCGTTGTTCGACGACGTGCGGCAGATCGACGCGGGTGTCCTGAACGTGGGCTACGTCGACGCCGGACCGCCGGACGGGCCGGTCGTCCTGCTGCTGCACGGTTGGCCGTACGACATCCACAGCTTCGCCGACGTGGTGCCGCTGCTCACCGACGCCGGTCACCGGGTGCTCGTGCCGCACCTGCGCGGCTACGGCACGACGCGCTTCCGCTCGCCCGACGCCGTCCGCAACGGCGCACCGGCGGCCATGGCCTGCGACGCGGTCGCGTTCCTGGACGCCCTCGACGTCCGGCGGGCGACGGTGGCCGGATTCGACTGGGGCGCCCGCACCGCCGACATCCTGGCCGCCCTCTGGCCGGACCGCTGCACCGGTCTGGTCGCGGTCAGCGGCTACCTGATCGACGGCCAGGAGTCGGGCAAGGCACCCTTGCCCCCCGAGGCCGAGCACGCCTGGTGGTACCAGTTCTACTTCGCCACCGACCGGGGCCGTCAGGGGTACGCCCGCAACCTGCGGGACTTCGCCAAACTGATCTGGCGGACGGCGTCCCCGCGGTGGCACTTCGACGACGCGACGTTCGACCGGAGCGCGGCCTCCCTCGACAATCCCGACCACGTCGACATCGTGATCCACAACTACCGCTGGCGGATGGGCCTGGCCGGCGGCGAGCCGCAGTACGCCGACCTGGAGGACCGACTGGCCGACAAGCCCGCCGTCACGGTGCCCACCATCAGCCTCGAAGGCGACGCCAACGGCGCACCCCACCTGGAACCGCAGGTGTATGCCAAGCAGTTCACCGGCCCGTACGAGCACCGCGCGATCAGCGGCGGCATCGGGCACAACCTGCCGCAGGAAGCGCCACGGGAGTTCGCCGACGCGATCATGCAGGTGACGTCGCTGACCTGATCCCTGCCGGTCCAGCCGTGCTGGCGTTGTTGACCTGCGGCGCGGTCGTTGCCGTCTAGGTCAGGGGCGTCCGGGTCAGGGGCGCTTGGCCTCGGTGACGAAAGCGTGCCAGGCGGAGGGAGTGAAGACGAGTGCCGGGCCGGTGGCGTCTTTGCTGTCGCGCACACCGACGATGCCGGGCAGGTTGGCGGCGACCTCGACGCACTCGCCGCTCGCGCTGCGGGAGGACTTGCGCCAGTCTGCGCCGGTCAGATCGTGGACCATGACTCCATCACTTCCTTCATCAGGACTTCGGACTGTCCCTTGGGAAGGGCGACGCTGCGGACGCCTTCCCACCTCACCAGCAGGGTATCGATCTGCTCGTCCCGGTCGATGGTCGTGCCGCCGACCTGGTTCTCCAGGTGCCCCAGCCATTCGCCCTCGACCCCTCGGGCCAAAGTGATCGGTCCGGCATGTCCGACATGGACGGTTGCCTCGGCAGGAATGAGGTGCACTAGCACACCGCCGCGCTTGACGTATTCGAGCAGGTGGCCGATCTGTTGAGCCATGATGCTCCGGAAGCTCTCGTCAGCTCGGCGCAGGGTGGTCTCCTCGATCACCGCAATGAGGGCCGGTGGGCTCGGCTGGGCGAGGGTCGCCTGCCGATCCATCCGTACCGCCAACCGCCGTTCGACCTCTTCGTCGCTGAGCATGTCGTCGGACTGGATCACCGCTCGGGCGTAATGCTCGGTCTGGAGCAGGCCGGGGATCAGCGTCGGGTGGTAGCAGCGCAACTGCCGCGCGTTGCGCTCGGCGTCCAGCCAGGGGCGTAGCCAGTTCGGCTGGCCGTGCAGCTCGGCGATGCGCAGTAGCCCTGACAACAGGCCGTCGCTCTTCAGTACCTCGTCGGCCCGCTTGAGGAAGAGCCGGTCGAACGGGCGTTGCCCCAGCTCGATCGCGGAGACCTGCGAGCCGGAGAAGTGCACCAACTTGCCGAAATCCTCCTGGGTCAGATCGGCGGAGAGTCGCAGCCTGCGCAACTGTGCCCGGATCAGTTCGGCGGTCGGCTCGGATTCCACACTGCCTCCACGAATTCTCGGCCGCTCGGATGGATGCCCGGCCCGGCGTCACCATCGCCACGGCCGGTGTCGATGCCTTCCGACAGTAGTCGTCCGGTCAGCAGACTGTCACCCGGCGGTCCTGCTCCCATCCACCGGGGACGGGGTGGGACTGCACCGGGGCCGTCCCGGCACCTCCCCCGTGCCGGGGCGGCCCCACCCGACGTCCGGCTGCCCGAGGCCGTGGTGTCGGCGGCTCCACCGATGTCCGGCTGCCCGAGGCCGTGGTGTCGACGGGCCACCCGACGTTCGGCAACCCCGGTGCCGTGGTCGGCGACCCTTTCCGCCCGACAAGCCGTGGGGCGGTGTCATCCGGAGGCGGAGGTCGAGATGTCCCACCCGAAGTCGTACCCGGTGCCGCGTCGTGGCCCGGCGGCCGCGCGGCCCCGGCAGCACCCGATGTCCGGCCCGCAGCATCTGCCGCTGCGCCCGCTCTGGTTGTGTCGGGCCTGCGGGCACTCGTGGCCCTGCGCTGAGGCGCGGTTGTTGCTCCGTGTCGAGTACGACAATCGCTGGCTCGACCTGGCCGTCTATCTGTCCGGGCTGTACTTCGAGGCGACACACGATTTGTTCCGGCTCGACCCGGACGGCGGCCCGACACCGCCTGAGCTGTTTGCCCGGTTCGTGGCATGGGGGCCGTACCGTCGCTCGGCGGTCGACCCGCCGCGCGCCTGCACCGGCCGCTGCCGCCTGCCCGCCGCGTCGCCGGATGGATGACGTCTGCCACGTTCGGCGAACGCGGGGCAGACCGGTGAATGCGACCGGTGCCAGACTCCCAGGTGTTAGGAGGGGTCCCCTGCTATACCGCAGGCGTTAATAAGGTGCCCTTCCTTACCGGCAGCCTTACACCGGCAGCCTTACCCGCAGCTTCGAGGAGTGAGCAGTGCGCTGGCGCAGTTACGTCGCGGTCGGGGACAGCTTCACCGAGGGCCTGGACGACGCGTACCCGGACGGCACCTTCCGGGGGTGGGCCGACCTGGTGGCCACCCGGCTGGCCGCCGAGGCCGGGCCCGAGTTCCGGTACGCCAACCTGGCCATCCGTGGCCGACTCTTCCCGCACGTGGTGGCCGAACAGGTGCCGTCCGCGCTGGCGATGAAGCCCGACCTGATCAGCTTCGCCGCCGGCGGCAACGACGTGCTGCGCCGCAACTTCGACCCGGCCGCGCTGGTCGGCCGCTTCGACGAGGTCGTCCGCGATCTGCGTTCGGGCGGTTCCGACGTGGTGCTGTTCCGGTTCGCCGACGTGATGGCCCGACTGCCGGGGCAGCGGCTGATCGCACCCCGGGTCGAGCTGCTCAACCGCGCCGTCGGGGAGACCGCCGAGCGGCACGGCGCGATCCTGGTCGACCTGTACGCCGACGACACGTACCTCAACCCGCTGCTCTGGAGCACCGACCGGCTGCACCTGTCGCCGGTCGGTCACCGCCGGGTCGCCGCCCAGGTGCTCGACGCGCTGGGCGTCGGCTGTGACGAGGAGTGGCTGCTCGTGCCGGCGAGGCCGACGCCGAGCCCGTGGCTGGCCGCCCGTACCGCCGACCTGCGCTGGGCCGGTCAACACCTGGCGCCCTGGCTCAAGCGCCGCCTCACCGGCCGCTCCTCCGGCGACACCCGCACCGCGAAACGCCCCGCCCTCAGTCCGTTGATCCTCGCCGACCGGGCCGATCGCTCGGACGGTTGATCCCGGCTCTGCCCAGCCGCTTCATGGATCGTCGAGAGGTCGGGCGAGCGGATTTGAAGGCGGCTGGTGACCGCACGATGACCCTTCGAGAAGGACTCCCGGTCAGCTGAACCCGAGTGCCGTTCCGATCGTCGGTGCAGGTGCGACGAGCGGAGGCGTCCAGTCTCCGCCGTTGACCCGAGGAGAACTGTTGAAGATCATCAAGTCGGTCAGGTCCGTGCTGATCCGGGGCGTCAGCGCCCTCGCGATGTCGGCATGCCTCGCCGCAACCGGCACCGCGGTCGTGGGGGCGCCTGCGGCGGCGGCCGGACCGGGGTTCACGGCAGCGTCGTCCCCCGCGGGGTCCGCACTCTTGAAGGTGCGGAACCGGGCCACCTTCAAGTGCCTGGACACCCGTGGGGACAGCGTCTATGCCAAGAGCTGTGTGCGGGGCAACAACAACCAGGTGTGGCTGGTCGTCTACGTCGACGCGAACCACTTCGTGTTGTCGAACCTGGCGACCGCCCGGTGCCTGGACAGCAACGGCGCCGGCAAGGTGTACACGCTGCCCTGCAACATCCGTAACCACCACCAGCAGTGGAAGGCTGTCGACGCCCACCACCTCACGTTCGCGAATCGGGCCACCAACCGTCTGCTGGACAGCAACTGGCACCAGTCGGGGCACCCGGA
Organism: Micromonospora sp. NPDC002389; assembly: GCF_040296095.1. Taxonomy (NCBI): domain Bacteria; kingdom Bacillati; phylum Actinomycetota; class Actinomycetes; order Micromonosporales; family Micromonosporaceae; genus Micromonospora; species Micromonospora sp. NPDC002389. Next base: position 64,191 of record NZ_JBEOWP010000011.1, on the reverse strand, counting down.
CAAGGACCTGGGCGAGGTCTACACCCTTCCCAGGAACTTCGGTGAGCACCAGAACTGGAACGTCATCAAGCCCTGAGCCAGGGCACGCAGACTCGCCGCACCAACATCTGCCCGACGGGCGGGGATCGGCTGGCATCCGCTGATCTTTGTTAGGAGGGGTCCCCTGCTATACCGGAGGCGTTAGCAGGGGACCCCTCCTTACACACAACCCCACGCGGACGCGGCTGCTCGGCGTACCTTGGGGCTCATGTCTGTGCCCAGTGATCCCGATCCCCGACTCCAGTCGTACGCGGACCCGCAGCGACTGGTGACCACCGAATGGCTGGCGGAGCAGATCGGCAACGACGGTCTCGTCGTGGTCGAGTCCGACGAGGACGTGCTGCTCTACGACACCGGCCACATTCCCGGTGCCGTGAAGGTCGACTGGCACCTGGAGCTGAACGACCAGGTGACCCGCGACTACCTGGACGCCGAGCGGTTCGCCGAGTTGTGTGCGGCCAAGGGCATCGGCCGGGACGACACGGTCGTCTTCTACGGCGACAACTTCAACTGGTGGGCCGCGTACGCCCTCTGGGTCTTCACCCTCTTCGGTCACCGGGACGTGCGGTTGCTCGACGGCGGTCGGCAGAAGTGGATCGCCGAGGGGCGGGAGCTGACCCGGGACAAGCCGGTCCGGCCGAGGGCGGAGTACCCGGTGCCGCAGCGCGACGACGCGCCGGTGCGCGCGTTCCGGGAGGACGTGTCGGCGCACGTCGCCGCCGACCGGCCGCTGGTGGACGTGCGGTCGCCGGGTGAGTACACCGGCGAGATGCTGCACATGCCGGACTACCCGCAGGAGGGCGCGCTGCGCGGCGGGCACATCCCGGGTGCGGTGAGCAAGCCGTGGAAGTCGGCCGCCAACGACGACGGCACCTTCAAGTCGGCCGACGAGCTGCGGACGATCTACGCCGACCAGCTCGGGTTGAGCCCGGACGACGACGTGATCGCGTACTGCCGGATCGGCGAGCGGTCCAGCCACACCTGGTTCGTGCTGCGGCACCTGCTGGGGTACCCGCATGTGCGCAACTACGACGGCTCGTGGACCGAGTGGGGCAACCTGGTCCGGGCTCCCGTCGTGAAGGGCCCCGACCCGAGGTGAGCAGGCCAGGTGTCGACGCCCAGCGGGTCCGGCGACACCCCGACCGCCAAACGCCCCACCCGTCGAGATGATCAAGAAGTTTTGGGGGCCTCACCGTCCGATCCTGACCAGAACCCCTTGATCGACTCAGGGCGTCCGGCAGTCGCCGGACGCCCTCCTGGACGGGTACGCGGCCCGGCGTCGCCCGCTCGCCCACGAGGTGGCCGGCTTCGCCGACCGGCTGACCCGGCTCGCCATCGTGCCGTCCGCCGGACATCCCGCCCGGGACGCGCTGTTGCGCCTGTTCTCGGCGCTGCCACCGGTCCGTCGACGGGTCGCCCTGCGGCTCTCCGGGCTCAGCCAACGCGCGTCCGATAAGGTGGCCCACCCGGCGAGGTCTCGCTGAGGAATCGGGCACGCGGATGTCGGCCCGCACCGGTACGGTGGGCGCCGACATCCGGGAGCGGGGAGCGGACAAGGCGTGGACCGTACCTTCCAGGTTGACCTGCGTGGCGTGGTCGACCTGCTCAGTCATCACCTTTACGGCAGCCCACGGGTCTACGTCCGCGAGCTGATGCAGAACGCGGTGGACGCGATCACCGCGCGTCGGGCCGCCGAGCCGGACGCGCCGTCCCTGGTCCGGATCGAGCCGCCCGAGCTGACCGGCGACGGCACCCTGCGGGTGCACGACACCGGCGTCGGGCTGACCGAGGCGCAGGTGCACGAGTTGCTGGCCACCATCGGCCGCAGCTCCAAACGGGACGAGCTGGGCTTCTCCCGCCACGAGTTCCTCGGCCAGTTCGGCATCGGGCTGCTCTCCTGCTTCCTCGTCGCCGACGAGATCCGGGTGGTCACCCGCAACGGCGACCACCCCACCGTGCTCTGGACCGGCTACGCCGACGGTCGCTACGCGGTGCGCCTGGCCCCGCCGCAGGAGGCGCGCGCCGAGGTCGGCACCACGGTCACCCTGGTGCCGCGTCAGGACGCCGACCAGTGGTACGCCACCTCCACCGTCACCGAGCTGGCCCGCCTCTACGGCAGTCTGCTGCCGGTGACCGTCCGGGTCGGCAGCGTGGTGACCACCGCCGGGGAACCGCCCTGGGCGACCAGCCCCGGCGCGACCGTGGACCGGGCCGCCCTGATCGCGTACGCCCGCGAGACGCTCGGCGTCGACCCGTTCGACGTGGTGCCGCTGCGGGTGCCGGAGGCCGGGCTGACCGGGGTGGCGTTCATCCTGCCCACGGCCGTGAACCCGGCCGCCCGGGCCGGCCACCGGGTCTACCTCAAGCGGATGCTGCTCACCGAGCACGCCGACGGCCTGCTGCCGGACTGGGCCTTCTTCGCGCACTGCGTGGTCGACACCAGCGAGCTTCGGCCCACCGCCAGCCGCGAGGCGCTCTACGAGGACTCCCTGCTCACCAGCACCCGCGAGTCGCTCGGCGCACAGATCCGTGGCTGGCTGGTCCGGCTCGCCAAGCACCAGCCGCACCGGCTGGCCGAGTTCCTCCAGGTGCACCACCTCGGCGTCAAGGCGCTCGCCCTGCACGACGACGAGATGCTCACCCTGGTCGACCAGTGGTGGCCGATGGACACCAACGTCGGCACGCTCACCCTGGCCGAGTTCCGGCAGCGCTACGGCCTGGTCCGGTACGCCGCCAGCCTGGACGAGTTCCGTCAGCTCGCGGCCGTCGCCGCCGCGCAGGACCTGGCCGTGGTCAACGGCGGCTACACGTACGACAGCGAGCTGATCGAGCGACTGCCCACGGTGGACCGTACGGTGCTCATCGAACGGCTCGAACCGAGCGACCTGACCACCCGGTTCCACGCCCTCGAACCGCACGTCGAGTTGGCGCTGCGGCCGTTCCTCACCGCCGCCGGCCGGGCCCTGGAACGGCTCGGTTGCGAGGTGCTGATCCGCGCCTACGATCCGGCCTCGCTCCCGGCGCTCTACCTGCTCAGCCGCTCGGCCGCGTTCACCGACCAGCTCGCTGCCAGCCGGGACAAGGCCGACGAGCTGTGGGGTGGCGTACTCGACGCGTTGGCCGCCTCCGCCCCGGCGGACCGACCGCAGCTCGTGCTCAACCACCGCAACCCGCTGGTACGCCGGATCACCGCACTCGGTGACCCGGAGCTGGTCGGGCTCGCCGTCGAGGCGCTCTACGGGCAGGCGCTGCTGCTCGGGCACCACCCCATCCGTGCGGCGGACGCCGCACTGCTCAACAGTTCCTTCCTCGGCCTGCTGGGTCGGGCCGTCCCTGGACAGGAGTGAGACGTCGTGGCCGACGAGGACCTGTGGCGGATGCTGCACCAGACCGGCGAGATGCCGTACGGCATCGGGCAGATCGCCGCACTGGAACAGTTGCTGCGTCGAGCGGACGCCGCTGACGACCGGCACCTCGCCTTCGCGGTCCGCATCCAGGGCATCACCACGTACATCTACGGCGGCGAACCGGCCAAGTCGTTCGTCGTCTTCGCCTGGTGCCTGGCCGAGTTCGACAAGGACCCGCAGCCCTACCACCAGCGGTACGCACAGCACCTGCTCTGGCACTTCAAGCACATGGTCAGCGGGATGCTGAGCTTCCCCGAGGTGCCGTTGGACCGCACCCACGCGGTGCTCGACGACATGGAGCGGCGCTACCGCGAGGGCGGGCACAGCCTCCAGGCCGTGTACAAGTACCGCTACCGGGTCGCCGACCACCTCGGCGACCGGGAGCAGGCCGAGGAGTGGTACCGCAAGTGGCTGACCACGCCCCGCGACCAGCTCTCCGACTGCGCAGGCTGTGACCCGACCACGCAGGTCAACCACCTGACCCGCACCGGCCGCCACGACGAGGCCGTGGCGCTGGCCGAGCCGGTGTTGAGCGGGCGGCTGAGCTGCACCGAGCAGCCGCAGGGGATCCTCACCGCGTTGCTGCCGGCATACCTGCACAGCGGTCGGCGCGACGAGGCGCGCAACGCGCACCGGGAGGCGTACCGCCGGCACCGGGGCAGCATCGCCGACCTGTGGGACGTCAGCGAGCACATCGAGTTCTGCACGTTGACCGGCAACGAGGCGCGGGCGCTGGAGATCGTCGAGCGGCACCTGGACTGGCTGGACCGGGCCCCCTCGCCGGGCGCCGCGATGCAGTTCGCCGCGTCGGCCGCCGCCGCGCTGCGCCAGGTGGACGACCAGGCGCTGACCGTGCACCGCCGCGCCTTCGGGGAGCGACCGGCCGCCGAGGTGCCGCTGGGTGCGCTCGCCGCCGAGCTGGCCGAGACGGCGACCGGCATCGCCGCCCGGTTCGACACCCGCAACGGCAACAGCACCCAGTCCGAGGGCATCGCCCACCGACTGGCCGTGACGCCGGTCGGCGACCACCTGCCCCTCTCGGCGAGCCTGCGGCGTCGACCGGTGTCCACCACCCGCACCGCCACCGCCACCGAGGCGGCCTCCGAGGCTGACGCGCCGCGCGAGGTCACGGTCCCCGAGCCGCGCCGGTCGGCGGAGTTCGTCGTACCCGCCGAGGCGGACGCGGGCGAGCTGCTGGCGCTGGCGGAGCAGCGGTGGTCGGCCCACGACCGCGTCGGCATGCGTGCCGTTTTGGCCGCCTTCGAGGAACGCTTCGGCGAGGCGGAGCTGTCGCCGCGCGAGCGTGCCCTCCGGGGCGAACTGCGCGCCGCCGAGCTGGTCGACGCCGGGGACGTGACCGGCGCGGTGACGGCCAACCGGACGGCCATGGCGGCGTACGAGGAGTTGTCCGACCCGGCTCGCGCCCAGGTCGTCGCCAGCCGCCTCGGTGCGCTGCTGGCGCAGGGCGAGGAGCCGGACGAGGAGGCGTACGCATTGGCGCACACCGCCGCCGGCTTCCTCGACGAGCACGGTGACGCCCGGCAGCGGGCCGCCGCGCACGATCGGCTGGCCGTGGTGCTGGCGCAGCAGGCCCGCTGGCCGGAGGCGCTGGCCGCCTCGGAGCAGGCGGCCGACGGCGCGGGAGACCCGTTCCTGGCGGCCCGGATCGCGTTGCACCGGGCACACATCCTCGAACAGCTCGACGACGAGGACGCCTTCCGGGCCGGCGCGGAGCAGGCCCATCGGCTCGCCCAGGAGGCAGGGGTCCCGGAGCTGATCGCCACCGCCGCCCTGGCGCACGCCCGCGTCGCGCAGGATCCGGCACAGGCGGTCGCCGCGTGCGACGAGGCACTGGCCCACGCCGGGGACGCGCTGCTCCTGCCGGCGCGGGTGACCCGTGCCCGGGCGCTGATCGCGGCACAGCGCGCCGACGAGGCGGTGGAGGACTTCGCCGAGGCGGTGGCGCTCTGCGTTGAGCGGGGCGAGGCCGGTGACGCCTACCTGCGCTGGGAGTTGGCTACCGCGTACCGGGTGGCCGGGCGGCTCGGCGAGGCGGCCGAGGTGGCCGAGGAGGCAGTGACCGGTCTGGACCGACTCGGTCACCAGGCGGACGCCGATGCGGCCCGACACATGCTGGCCGGTATCTACCAGGGGCTGGGCGAGATCGACGCGGCGCTGGCTCTGCTGGACCGGCTCGCCGAGAACCTCGACGGGCCGGACAATCTCCCGCATCGGGCGCAGGTGCTCGAAGACGCCGGGGACATCCTCTACCAGGCCGACCGGGACGCGGCGGCGGGACAGAAGTTCGCGGCGGCCGCCTCGGCGTACCAGCTCGCCGGCCAACACCTCGACGAGCTGCGGGCCCGTCGCCGGGAGGCCTCGGCGTACCTCTGGGCCGCTGAGACGGCCAGTGCGTTGCGTGCGGTCGAGACGACCGACCGGCTCGCCGGTGAGCTGACCGCCGGAGCCGCCGACGAGCCGCCGGTGATCTACGAGGTGTCGCTGGCCGCCGAGACGGCGGCGCGGGTCCTGGCCGCGGACGACCGGGAGGACGAGGCGCTGGACCGGCTGGCCGGGGTCGCACACCGACTGCGGTCCGTGGAGGCGTTCGGCGAGGCGGCACAAGTGGAGATCCTCACCGGCGAGTTGCTGCTGCGGCAGGGCCGACCGGCCGAGGCGGAGCCGGTGCTGCGCGAGGTCCTGGGCGGTCTGCCGACCGGGTCGAGGCCGACGGCCCAGGCCGCCTGGCTGCTCGCCCGCGCGCTGGACGAGCTGGGTCGCTCGGCGGAGGCGACCGACCTGCGCAAGCAGCACGACCTGGATCACGACCACTGACGACCTGGGGATTCGTGGGCCTTTCCCGGCAATCGGACTGGCGGGTAACCAAGGGCCCACGTCTCTTTCCCGGTGGGTCTACGCTGACCCGGTGACGGTGGAGCAGCAGGCCCGGGGCGGGAGCAGCGGGGCCACGGGGTCGGGGCGGCGCCGGTCCCGCAAAGACGAGATTCTGGAGATCGCGGTGGGGCTCTTCGCCTCCCGCGGCTACCACGGCGTGTCGATGGACGACATCGGCGCGGCCGCCGGGGTGACCGGCCCGGCGCTTTACCACCACTTCGCCGGCAAGGAGGCGATGCTGGTCGCCGCGCTGGTGCCGGTGAGCGAGGGCCTGCTGGAGGGCGGTCGGCAGCGGTCCGCCGCGCATCCCGGCGACCCTCGGGCGGTCCTGGAGTCGCTGATCGACTTCCACGTCGACTTCGCGTTGGCCAACCCGGCCGTCATCGCGTTGCACCTGCACGAGCTGGACCGGTTGCCCGAGGAGCCTCGGCGGCGCATCCGGCGACTCCAGCGCCTCTATGTCGAGGAGTGGGTCATCGTGCTGACCGCGCTGCACCCGGGCCTGCCGGCCGGCGAGGCGCGGGTGTTGGCGCACGCCGCCTTCGGTCTGATGAACTCCACCCCGTTCCTCGGTGGCGAGGTCGACCGTCGCCGCCGGGCCGAGCTGCTGCGTGCCGCGACCCTGGCCGCCCTGCTCGCCCCGACCGACCCGGCCTGACCCGCACCCTCGCGCACCACCACCCCGCACCCTTCTCCGGCCTAGATGTTAGGAGGGGACCCCTGCTATACCGCAGGCGTTAGCAGGGGACCCTTCCTTACATCCGGGCTGGCGTGGTTGGCTTGCCCGCGTCCCACAAAATGGAACGCGGAGGAAGCATGATCGAGTCGTTGCTGGTCGCCAACCGAGGTGAGATAGCCCGCCGGATCATCCGTACCGCCAAGCGGCTCGGGGTACGCGCGATCGCGGTGCACTCGGAGGCCGACACCGATCTGCCGTTCGTCACCGAGGCCGACCAGGCGATCTGTGTCGGACCGGCCAACCCGGCGCAGAGCTACCGCAACGCCGAGGCCGTTCTCGCCGCCGCCGAGTCGACCGGTGCGCAGGCGATCCACCCCGGCTACGGCTTCCTGTCGGAGAACGCCGACTTCGCCCGCGCGGTCGAGGCGGCCGGTCTGATCTGGGTCGGACCGGACGCGGACGCGATCAGCGCGATGGGCGACAAGATCAATGCGCGGAACCTGATGGCAGCGGCCGGCGTACCGGTGGCACCCGGCACCACCGAACCGGCGGCGGACCTGCCTGCGGCGCGCGCCGCGGCGGCCGAGATCGGCTATCCGGTGATGGTGAAGGCCGCCGCGGGCGGTGGTGGCATGGGTATGGGCGTGGCCGCCGACGAGGCTGCGCTGGACACCGAGTACGACAAGGTGCGCGCGTTCGCCGAGCGGATGTTCGGCGACGGCTCGGTGCTGATCGAGCGCTACTTCCCCCGGGTACGTCACGTCGAGGTGCAGATCCTCGGGCTGGCCGACGGCCGGGTGGTGGCGTTGGGCGAACGCGAGTGCTCGGTGCAGCGCCGCAACCAGAAGCTGGTCGAGGAGTCGCCGTCACCGGCGGTTACGCCGGAGCTGCGTACCCGCCTGCTGGCGGCGGCGGTCCGGGCCGGCGAGGCGGTGAAGTACCGCAACGCGGGCACGGTGGAATGCTTGCTGGTCCCGCGTCAGCGGGATCTCAGAGGGGATAGCCCCGCCTCCGAAGAATTTTTCTTCTTGGAGATGAACACCCGGCTTCAGGTGGAGCACCCGGTCACCGAGCTGGTCTACGGCCTGGACCTGGTCGAGGAGCAGCTCCGGGTGGCCGCCGGGTTGGCGCCGACCTTCGACCCGGACGCGTTGACGCCGCGCGGGCACGCCATCGAGCTGCGGATCAACGCCGAGGACCCGAAGCGTTTCCTGCCCGGCCCGGGCGTGGTCAAGACCTGGGTCGAGCCGACCGGTGCCGGAGTACGCGTCGACTCCGGCTACGTCGCCGGCAACACCGTGACCCCGTTCTACGACAGCCTGATGGCCAAGCTCGTGGTCGACGCGCCCACCCGGGCCGAGGCGATCGACCGCGCCCGCGCGGCGGTGGCCGGATTCGAGCTGGCCGGTCCCAAGAACAACCTGCCGTTCTTCGCCGAGTTGCTGGAGAACCCGGAGTTCGTCTCCGGCGACTACGACACCGGCATCGTCTCCCGGATGCGCTGACCCCGCCGGTCCCGAGGTGCCCGTTGCGGCTTGCGCCTCGGGACCGTTGCGGTCACCGCCCGACGTGACACACTTGGACGGTCAGCGACAAGTGAGTGTCACAGTGAGGTGATGCCGTGATGGCGGAGCTGCCGAAGTCCGTCTCGATCCGCGAGGTCGGGCCGCGCGACGGGTTGCAGAACGAGGACCCGATCCCGACCGAGGCCAAGGTGCGGCTGCTCGACGCCCTCTCCCGCACCGGGGTACGGCGGATCGAGGCGGTGTCGTTCGTGCACCCCCGGGCGATCCCGCAGATGGCCGACGCCGACGAGGTGTGGCGGCGGGCGGCGAAGGTCGACGGGGTTCGCTACTCGGCGCTGGTGCCCAACTCGAAGGGGGCGCAGCGCGCCCTGGCCGCCGGCTTCACCGAGATCGAGGTGGTCGTCTCGGCCAGCGACACGCACAACCGCCGCAACGTCAACCGGGGCACCGACGAGTCGTTGGACGACATCGCCGAGCTGATCGACCTGCTGCACCAGGCCGGAGCCACCGCAGAGGTGATCATCGCGACCAGCTTCGGCTGCCCCTACGAGGGGGACGTCGACCCGGCCCGCGTCGCCGCCATCGTCGACCGCGTGGTCCGCGACGGCGCCGACCGCGTCGCGTTCGGCGACACCACCGGCATGGGTACGCCCCGACGGGTCCGTGACCTGCTCACCGCCGTACGCGACCGCAACGCGGACGTGCCGGTGCTGCTGCACTTCCACAACACCCGGGGCACCGCACTGGCCAACCTGCTGACCGCCCTGGAACTGGGTGTCACCGAGTTCGACGCCAGCGTGGGTGGGCTGGGCGGCTGCCCCTACGCGCCCGGTGCCAGCGGCAACCTGGCCACCGAGGAGGCGGTGCACATGCTGCACGACATGGGCATCGACACCGGCATCGACCTGGACGCCCTGATCGAGGTGGCCGAACTGGCCGAGGAGCTGACCGGTCGACGCCTGCCCTCCGGCGTGCTGCGCGCCGGCCCGCGTACCCGGCTGACCCCGTCCCCGTCCTGACCCGACCGACGGCGGCTTGGCTACTGGGACCACCAGGTCGGCTGGCGTGACCAGCGGTGGCCACGCAGGGTCTCCAGCAGCGCCGGGTCGAGCGGCTGCCCGTCGCTCACCGCGAGGTTGCGGTCGACGTGGGCGACCCGCCGCATCCCGGGGATGACGGTGGCGACCCGGGGTTCGGCGAGGATGAACCGCAGCGCCGCCTCCGGCATCGGCATCCCGGACGGCAGGTCCTTGCGCAACTCCTCGGCCCGCTCGACGCTGGCGGCGAGGTTCTCCGGCACGAAGTACGAGTTGCGCCAGTCCCCCTCCGGCCAGGTCGTCTCCGTCGTCAACGTGCCGGTCAACGTGCCCTCGTCGAACGGCACCCGGGCGATGACCGCCACGTCGTGTTCCGCCGCCGCCGGGAACAGGTCGTCCTCGGGAGCCTGGTCGAAGATGTTGTAGATCACCTGGACCGCGTCGATCAGCCCGGTGGCCAGCGCCCGTACGCCGTTCCAGGACTCCCAGCGGTTCACCGAGATGCCGATGCCGCCGATCAGGCCCTGCTCACGCAGCCCGGTGAGGGTCCGCTGCCAGCGCGGGTCGTCCGCCCAGGAGTCCTCCCAGACGTGCAACTGCAACAGGTCGATGGTGTCCAGGCCGAGGTTGCCGAGACTCGTGTGGACGTACTCCTCGATGTGCTCCGGCGGGAACACCTCGTCCAGGGTGGACTCGCGGGTCGACGGCCAGCGCATGTCCTTCGGCGGCACCTTGGTGGCGACGTACAGCCGGGTGTCCGGGTTGGCGCGTACCAGCTCGCCCAGCACCCGCTCGCTGTGCCCGCGCCCGTACACCCAGGCCGTGTCGAAGAAGTTGCAGCCCAGGTCCACGGCCCGCTGGAGAGCGGCGATCTTCTCGTCGTCCTCGACGCCGGTCCAGCCGTGCAGACCGCCGCCGACGCCCCACATGCCGTACGAGACCTCACTGACCTGCCAGCCCAGTCGGCCGAACCTGCGGTAGCGCATGTGTCACCTCTCCGGTGCCCGAGGGGGTTGAGGGGGTGTGCCGTCGCCCCACACGCGTACCGCCTGCTGATGGTCCGAGCCGGGCGACGCGAAGGAACGCACGATCTCGGCGGAGACGCCGACCGGCGGTCGGACCAGACCAGCCGTCCAGCGCGGTTCGGCGCCCCGCGCGCGTTTGGCGCCGTACGTGCCGGCACCGAGGTGCACCAGGCCCAGGCCGCGTTCCGCCGCCAGCTCCCGTGGTCGGTACATGCTGAGGTTGAAGTACGAGTAGGGCGCCGCCCCCTCGGCGAACCCGGCGGCGCGGACGTACACGCCGTCGGGCCACAGGTAGTTGAGGCTGAACCCGACCACGGTGTCGCCCGCGTACTCCAGGAGCACGTGGCTGTACGCGTCGAGCGCGGGCACCTGCGAGGCGAAGTAGGCGTGCATGTCGGCGTCCGTGTCGGGGCCGCCGTACTTGCGTTGCGTCGCGCCGAGCAGCGGGGCGATCACGTCCACGCAGGCGGAGAGCGGCACCGTCTCGACCCGGTCCACGGTGGCCTCGTACCGGCGGCGTTCCCGTCGCCACTCGCGGCGTCCGGCTGCCCCGGCGGAGCCCTCGCCGACGGGCACCGGCAGCACCGCCTCGGCCGACAGCGGCGCGGCCACCGGCGGCGGACCGTTCGGGCCGACCGCCTGCGTCCACGCGGCCTGGTACGCGGCGACGTTCGCCACCGGTGTGTAGAGCAGCGCGACGCTGGCCGCGCCGAGCCGCGCGGCCAGCGCCTCCACCTCGGTGAAGAGGGCGGTCAGCACGGCGTCCCGCCGGTCGGCGGTGAGGTCGTCGGCGATCGCGACCGCGCCGTGGTAGCCGGCCCGTGAGCCCACCAGCAGCACCGGCAGGAAGGCCGCGTGCTCCTCGGGCGACAGCGGCCGCCCGAGGTTCTCCTCGGCCATGTGGCTCGGGCTGTAGGCCAGGTTCATCGACGGCACACTCGCGCCGTGCCAGAGGTAGGTGGCGACCGCCGCCAGCGTGGTGCCGGCCGCGTCCTGCACGACGAGGTAGGTGGTGTCGAACGACCTGTCGGTCTCCGACCAGGCCACCCACGGGTAGCCGAGGTAGAAGCCGTCACCGGCGGCGAGACCGTTCCACACGTCCTCGCCGATCTCGGTGACCGAACGTCGGGTGGTGACCGACAGGTCGTCCATCAACTCCCCTGGCTGTCGCCGTCGTCGAACAGTTCCAGGGCCACCAGGTCGTCGTAGGTCTCCCGACGGCGGATCAACGTCACCTGGTCGCCGTGCACCAGCACCTCGGCGGGCCGCTGCTGACTGTTGTAGTTGCTGGTCATCGTCATGCCGTACGCCCCGGCGGTGAAGATCGCGAAGTGCGCACCGGGCTCCAGCTCGGGCAGCGAACGACCCCGCGCCAGGTAGTCGCTGGACTCGCAGATCGGCCCCACCACGTCGTACGAGGTCAGCCCGGCCAGGCCGGACACGTCCCGGGAGACCGGCGTGGCGTCCGCCGGAGGCTGGACCGGCCACATGAAGTGGTAGCTGTCGTACATCGCGGCCCGGGCCAGGTGCGTCATGCCCGCGTCGAGCACCACGAGCTGCCGCTCGCCGGCCTGCTTGAGGTAGCGGACGGTGCTGACCAGCACACCGGCGTTGGCGGCGATGGTCCGACCCGGCTCGAAGATCACCTGACCGCCGAGGCGGGCGAACCCGGTCAGCCGGGGAATGATCGCCTCGGCGAAGTCGTCCCAGCTCGGCGCGGTGCGGTCGACGTACTCGGCGGGGAAACCGCCGCCCAGGTTGAGCGTGGTGATGCGGTGCCCGGCCTGTTCGAGCTGGGCCACCAGGGCCATCAGCCGGTCGAGGGCGGTGGCGTACACCTGCGGGTCGAAGATCGGGCTGCCCAGGTGGACGTGGAAGCCCTCGATGCGCAGCGCCTCGTCGGCGGCGGCGTGCGCGAACAGCGCGGCGGCACGGTCGATGTCCACGCCGAACTTGCCGCCCCGCGTGCCGGTGGTCGTCCGTGCCGGGGTCCGCTCGTCCGGTGCCACGTCCGGGTTGACCCGGATCGCCAGCCGGGGACGCTTGCCCTCCTGGCGGGCGATCCGGGACAGCAGCTCGACCTCGGCCTCGGACTCGACGTTGATGCAGCGGATGTTGCGGACGACCGCCTCGCGCAGCTCGGCCTCCGACTTGCCGACCCCGGCGAGCACGGTGCGCTCCGGGTCGACGCCCGCCAGCATCGCCCGGTGCAGTTCGCCGCCGCTGACCGCGTCGACACCGGCGCCCTCCCGACCGAGCAGCCGGAGCAGGTGCACGTTGCTCAGCGCCTTCGCCGAGAAACAGACCAGCGGGTTGACCGCGTCGAACGCCTTCGCGAAGCGACGGTAGTGATCGATCAGGGTGCTCGCCGAATAGACGTAGGTGGGTGTGCCGAAACGCTCGGCCACCGAGGTCAGCGGGACCCCTTCACAGTGCAGCGTGCCGTCGCGATAGGTGAACTCGTCCATCTGTTCCTCATTCAGGAGATCAGCGCACAGGATATCCGTCCACTCAACGAAGATCGGCCCCTACCTGTGCTTGTAGAGGCGGTCCTGTTCGAGGGCACGAATACGCTGGTAATCCTCCTCCAAACGGCTCGGGTCGTCGGAGATCAGATAGAGATGGCCGGGCGAGGTGAACAGGTCGACGGTCCGGTGCACCGGCGTGTCCGGCAGCAGATTCAACGCCGACCCGCACAGCACCGAGGGGATCTCGGCGAGGCGGTCGGCGGCACCGTCGGCGATCAGACCGTCGTACGGGGCCACCAGGCAGACCACCATCAGGGCCCGGTGGCGGCGGTATCCGGCGCCGAGCCGGCGGCGGAAGCGTTCCGGTGCGGCGTACCGCTCGACGGTCAGCGAGAGCTGGCTCTCCCCGGTCGCCTGCGCCGGCCCGTCCGGCGTGACGCCTCCTTCGAGACGGGCACCGGACTCGATCAGCACCGGTCCCCGGTCGTCGACGAAGAGTTCGGTGTGTGCCGGGCCGTCGTGCACGCCGAGCGCGTCCAGCACCCGTTCGACGAAGACGCGTACCTGGTCCTGGATCTCACCCGTGCCATCCAGCAGGACCTGCCGGTCGTACACCGGCCGCCCGTCGACGAAGATCCGGTCGTCGCGCCAGATCTCGTGGACGTGGTGCCGACCATCGAGGCTCACGCTGTTGACGAAGTACTGCTGGCCGACCAACTGCTCCTGCACCAGCAGCGAGTCGTTGACCTGGGCCATCGCGTTGGCCGAGCCGAGCAGTTTGCCCGCCGCCGACCGGGCCTCGGTGCCGTCCGCGCAGAAGTGCACCCCTTCGGAACCGGCGCTGGCGGCGGGCTTGACCACGACCGGGAGCACCCGCGTGGCGGCCAACCAGTCGTCGAGTTCCTCGATGCTGCGGACCTGGGTGCCGAGTGGCACCCGCAGGCCGGCGCGGGCGGCGGCGGCCATCATCGCCGGCTTCTGCCGCCGGGGGCGGTCCTCGGTCCGGGAGTTGCCCGGCAGCCCCAGCTCGGCGGCGAGGTCGTCGGCCAGGTCGACGCCCCACTCGCAGCCCGGGATCACGTGGCCCGGTCGCATCGGGGCGAGCCGGTCGGCGAGCTGCCGGAGGGCCGCCGGATCGTCGCCGGACGCGGTCAGCACGTCGACGAAGTGCTCCCGGCGCAGCCCGGCGGCGTAGCGCTCGTTGATCGTGCCGGTGAGGACGGCCACGCAGCGCCGACCGTGCCGGGCGAACTCGGGTGCCAGGAGCGCGCCGGTGGAGAACGGGTCGACGATCACGATGGTCTCGTCGGTGTCGGCGGTGGCCGGGTCGACGCCGTGGCCGGGGACACCGTGCGGCGGTGCCGCGACCACCTCGGTCACGAACGACGCCCGATAGGGACGCAGGTCCAGCCCGTCGGCGGGGCTCAGCACGTCCAGCCGCATCGGCAGCGGGTCCGCCCAGGTGGCCGCCCGGTCGGGCGGTCGGGCGTAGCAGAGGCTCAGCACCGGATCGGCGAGCCGGTCGGTACGCAGCACCAGCTCGGCCTCGTCGCAGCCGTCGTCGTCCGGGTCGAGGTGGTGCAGCGGGACCGGTACGAAACCGAGGCGGCTCTTGAAGCTGAACAGCCCCGCCTGCGCGATGTGGCCGTACAGGGTCGGGTCGGTGCCGAGCGAGATCCACGGGAGGCCGCGTCGGGCGCTCTCCTCGAACGCGGCCACGTAGAGCGCGCGGCTGATCATCCCGCGTCGGGCCTGCGGCCGGGCGGCCGAGTAGGCGACCCGCAGCGCCTCGGGCGTGACGCGGCACATCACCGCGCCGACCAGCTCACCGGCGGACCGGGCGGTGACCAGCACGAAGTCGGCGAGCCCGGTCTCGGTGGCGGCGACCGCGTGCGCCGCCGGCAGGCCGTACGGCATGGTGGCGATCTGCGCGTCGTAGACGACGAGGAACTCGCCGAACAGGTCCGGGTCGATCCGGTCGTGCACCTGTACGTCGAGCCCCTCCGCCTCGACGTACCGCAGCGCGTGGCGGACGTTCTGCCGTTCCGCCTTCGGCAGGGCGGCCAGGAAGTCCGCCGTCCGCTCCGGGGTACGCCGTCCCCAGGTCACCCAGCGTGGCTTGAGTCGGAAACCTGACGCCGTCAGATCCGCCCACCGGTCTCGGGCCGGGTCGGTGACGATCACCAGGTCGACGTCGTCGACACCGACCCAGGCCCGGTCCAGCGCGTCCTCGGTGGACATCTCCCACCTGCGGACGCCGTAGTAGTCGCTCCCCCCGAAACCAGACACGCGTCCCCCTCGCTGCTGCTGCGGATTCCGGCCCGGTGGTGCCCGGCGACTGGTGGCTCAGCCGGTCACGATGCGCTGCCGACGCTGGCCGGGGCATCGACGCGACTCAGCGTATCCCGCACCCACAAGATGGCCGCGAACGCGACGAGCGCGGCCACCGGGGACAGCAGACGCGCCTCGGCGGGGCCAAACCAACCCAGGACCGCACCGGCCACCAGGGTGCCCACCGCACTGCCGACCGCCATCATCGTCGCCGCCAGCGCGAACGACTCGTTGATCACCGTCTTGGGCACCAGCGTGCCGAGCAACCCGAACTCCTCGGCGCTCAGCGCCGCCAACGGCAGGCCGGCGAGGAACAGGCAGACCGCGAGCACCGGGATCGAGGTGGCGAAGACCAGCGGGATCATGCAGGCCAGCGCCACCGCCAGCAGCACGAGGTAGCGGTGCACCGGTCGGCGGGTGTGCTGCCGGGCGCCGTAGACCAGCCCGCCGAGGACGCTGGCCGCCGGGGGTAGCGACAGCAGCGCCACGCCGGTGGCCGCCGTGCTGCCCAGCGCCGACACGGTGGCCGGCACCGCGACCTCAAGGACGGCGAAGGCCGCGGCGGCGGCACCGGCGGCGACCAGGATCGCCACCACGCCGGGGATCCGCCACGGCCCTCGGGTACGCCCAGGGGCATCGCCGGTCGTCGCGTCGGACTCCGCCGACCCGTCCGGCTTGCGCAGCGTGGCGACGGCCGGGGCGCTGGCGTAGAGCAGCGAGCCGACCACCAGCATGCCGCCGGCGAGCAGGGTGGTGGCGAGCGCGCTGAAGACACCGGTGAACAGGCCGGTCGCCGCCGGCCCGATCACGAAGAACACTTCGATCAGCACCGCTTCCAGGGCGTTGGCGGTGTTCAGCTTCGGCCCGGGCGGCAGGATCAGGGCCCAGGCCGCCCGGACGGTCGAGCCGACCGGTGCCATGGTGAGCGCCACCGGCACCACGGACGAGATCAGCATCCAGCCGGGCCCCTGGTTCGCGGCGACGAACCCGACCAGTGCCACCGCGTGCAGCAACGCCAGCACCGGCAGCACCCGGCGCAGCCCGTGGCGGTCGATCAGCCGGCCGTGCACCGGCCAGGCGACCGCCAGGGCACCGGAGAACAGGGCGAGCGCGGTCGCGCCGGCCGAGTAGGACCCGGTCTTCTCACTGACGTGCAGGAAGATCGCGAGTGGCTCGATCGCCACCGGCAGCCGGGCGAGCATCGCGGGCAGCATCACCCTGGGTACGCCGGGGGTACGCCAGAGTTCGACGTACCGCCCGACGGCGTCAACCAGCGACACGGGCGTCCAATCAGGCCACCGGGGTGGCGTCGGCACCGGCCCGCGGCCGGTAGATCCCGTCGTACTGGTCGATCAGCGACCCGTTCAGCGCCTCGGTGAGCCGGAGCCGCTGCTCGAACAACTCGTAGTAGGACAGGTGCTTGGACGGCATCGGCGAGAGGTAGACGCTGATCACCTCCGGGTTCTGTTCGATGTCGAAGGCGAGCCGGTCCGCCTTCTTGCGGAAGTCGGCGGTACCGGGCAGCAGCGTCCGGTTGAACACGTTGAAGTAGTTGGTCGCCTCGGGACTGGCCTCGACCAGCCGGTCCTTGAGTTCGAGGCACCGGTCCAGATACATGTCGATCATCGATTGGTCATCGTCGTCGTGCCCGATCAGCATGTTGAACGTCAGATATCGGACGCCCAGGTCCAGCATGGACGTGATGATCCGCATCTGCTCCTGGAACGGACGCAGCTTACGGAACTTCTGGGTGGGCTCGTCACCGAGGTATTCCAACGGAATCTGGACCCGATAACAACCGACCCACCGGTCGCCGCTGGTGTCGTTCCAGAACAGCGTCTCCATCAGTTCCCGGTCCACCTCGCCCAGGTCCAGGAACTTGCCGAATTCGAGCCCGTTGGCGAACTCCCAGGAGAACTCGTACTCCCGGGCGATCCGGAAGATCTCCAGCGTGTCCTCGCGGCCGGAGTCGTGCAGCAGCGTGCCCCGGCCGGACCGCTGGATCCGGGAGAGCGTGTTGTCCTCCTGGAAGAGGATGTTCGAGATGCCGACCGACCGGAAGTGGTCGAAGTGCCGACGCACCACGTCCGGCTTCATGTAGCGGTAGTGCCCGCGCATGGGGGTCGCGCAGAACGAGCAGGTCCGGTAACAACCGCGCGAGGTCTCGAAGCAGGTGAACGGCGCCCGTACCGTCATCGGCGGCTGGCCCTCGCCGGTGTCGTCATAGATGGACAGGTCGTCGATCAGGTCCAGTGCCATCGGCGGCAGCTCGGCCAGGTTGAGCTGGGGGCCGCCCATGATGACGATGCCGTCGCCGACCCGGCGGCTCAGCACCGACTTCTCGATCGGCTTGCCGGTGGCCCGGGCCTGGACCACCCGGGCGAAGGTCTGCTCGCCTTCGAGCTGGATCACCACGTCGAAGCCGTTGGCGAGGTACCACTCGGGCCGGGCGGTGACGTCCATCCCGCCGCCCACGATCAGCGCGTCCGGGTTGGCTTTCTTGAGGAACTTGGCGAAGTCGGTCACCACCCGGGCCGAGTTGGTGAAGTTGTTCGAGATGCCGATGACGTCGGCGGCCCGGGCCTCGTCGGCGTAGTTCTCGAAGGCGCCGCCGTAGCGGATGCAGTCGATGGTGCGGGGCCCGTACGCGAACGAGGCGTAGTGCTCGGGCTCACCGGCGTCGACCTGGGTGTCGACGATCCGGAACTCCGCGTCGACACCCCACTCCCGCAGGTAGGCCCGTGCCCCGGCGGCCAACGTGACGAGAGCGCTCTTGGGGTTGCGTACCCGAACCGGGCTGATCGTGGTCTCCTCGTCCCGGAACGACTGCCCCGGGTACGGGGCGTAGAAGAGGGTGACGCGCATGGCCGGACCTCCCGTCAACCCGCGTAGATGCCGTCGTAGAGACGGTGCATCTCGCGATCGTTGAGCATGTTCGTCATTTCGAGACGCTTCTGATAGATGTCCCAGTACGTGAAGTGGTCGGTGTTGATGGCCGACAGGAAGATCCCGATCACCTCGGGGTTCTCGTCGATGTCGAACTGGAGCAGCGAGCGCAGGGTCACCCAGTCGCGGGCGCCCGGCAGCAGCGACAGGTTGAACACGTTGAAGTACGGCTTGTACTTGCCCTTGCCGACCGAGGTCAGCTCCTCCTTCAACCGCATGCAGTAGTCGGTGAAGATGTCGATGCCCTCGCGGTCGTGCTCCGGGTAACCGATGAACAGGTCGTACGTCTGGTGGCCGACGCCGTGGTCGGTGAGCATGGTGGCCAGCACGTTCACCTGCTCGTCGAAGCCGAGCAGCTTGGGGAACCGGCGCTTCTTGACGTTCATGTTGTCCAGCGGGATCTGCACCCGGTAGCAGCCGATCCACCGGCCGTCGACGGTCTCGCTGCCCAGCAGCGCGTCGGCGAGTTCGTGGTCGAAGCTGCCGTTCTGCATGAACTTGCCGAACTCGATGCCGTTGGCGAACTCCCAGGCGAAGCCGTACTCGCGGAACATCCGGAACATGGCGAGGACGTCCTCGCGCCCGGAGTCGTACAGGTAGCGGCCGGCGCCGTTCTGCTGGATCCGGGAGAGCGGGTTGTCCTCCTGCCAGACGATCGTCTTGATGCCGTACTCCTGGAAGACCCGGAGGTGCTTCTCCATCATCGGCAGGCTCATGTAGCGGTAGCCGCCCCGGGACGGCGCGGTGCAGAACGAGCACCGCCACGCGCATCCCCGGGAGGTCTCCCAGCAGATGAAGTTGCCCTGCACGCCCTCCGGCGGCGGGCCCTCGGCGGTGTCGTCATAGATGGACAGGTCGGGGATGAGGTCCAGCGCCATCGGCTCGATCGAGTCCATCGGCACGGTCTCGGACGAGTCGACCTTGCTGGGGATCAGTCGACCCGGCAGCGAGATGTTCGGCACCGTGGACAGGTCCTGCTTGCGGTAGACCGCGTCCACCAGCCGCGCGAAGGTCAGCTCACCCTCCCCGCGTACCACCGCGTCGGCGCCCCGGGCCAGGTAGTACTGCGGGCGGGCGGTGCAGTCGACGCCGCCCACCACGACGATCGCCTTGGGATTGATCCGCTTGATGTGCAGCGCCAGGTCGGCCACGATCTGCGCGCTGTTGGTGAAGTTGCAGGTGATGCCGTGCACGTCCGCCGCGCGGATCTTCTCGTCGGCCTCCTCGAACGGGGTGCCGTACCGGTAGCAGTCCATGATCCGCGGGCCGTACGGGAGCGACTTGTACTTCACCCGCTGCCCGCCGAGCTGGAGATCGACGATCTCGATGTCGCAGGAGTAGCCGAAGTGCGGCGCGTACGCCCGCAGCCCGGCGGCGATCGTGGTCAGTGCGCTCTTCGGGTTGTGCGGCCGTTCGGTGTTGATCGGCTCGCTCTCGCCCTGGAAGATCTGCGAGGGGTAGGGAGCGTAGTAGAGATTGACCTTCATGGCGTCTCCTGGACCCGTTGGTCGCGGTTCACTGAGCTGTCCCGCTGGACAGATGAGGACGGCCCACCGCTGCGTGGTACGTCCGGTTGAGACGGTCGATCATCACGTCGATCTCCCTGTCCCGGCTGGTGCCCCAGTCGAGGCCGAGTCCCCGCGCCAGCCGGGTGGCCAGGGGTGTCTCGGTGCCGACCAGGGCGTCGTGGACCACCTCGGCCAGTGGCTCGGTCTCCGCTGCGGTGCGGGGACGCAGGACGGCGAGGCAGCGTGCCACCTCGTCGTCGCCGACCGCGTCGGCGGCCCGGTCGAGGAACTCGTCGTAGCGGATCTCCGGCAGTGGTCGGTCCTCGACGCGTAGCCGGGCCAACAGGTCGGCCACGGCCACGGAGGCGGGTGCCACCACGTTCAGCACGCCCTCGGCGGGCGTGGGGTGGTGCGGGTCGGCGAGCGCGGCCACCATCCGGGCCACCACGTCGACCGGCGTCCAGTCCACCCGCAGCCCGGTCGACGGGCGTACGCCGAGCCGCAGGCAGAGCCGCAGGATCATCGTCACCGACGAGCGCGGGTTGGCGTGGCCGGTGCGGGAGTGCGCCGCCACCTCCCCGAGTCGGACGACGGTGCCGGGTACGCCCTGCGCGGCGGCGCCCCGGACGAGCTGCTCGGCGACCCACTTGGACTGGCTGTAGCCGTCGACCGGCGGTGCCGAGGTGAGCGCGAGGAACGACTCGGCCAACGGCGTACCGGGGGTGCTCCGGACCGTGGTGGTGGAGAGCGTGACGAGCCGTTTGCGGAGCTGCGTGCCGGCGAGGTCGACGAGCGTCCGCAGCCCGTGCACGTTGGTGTCGCGCAGATCGAGGTAGTCGCGGAGGGTGTCCACCCGGCCCGCCGCGTCCACGATCGTGCCGACCTCTCGGCTCAGCCGTCGCCAGTCGTCACCGGAGAGACCGAGCTGCGGTCGGGCCAGGTCACCGGCGAGCGCGGACCATCGGTGCGTCGCCGCCGACCCGCCGCCGGTCGCAGCCAGCGCGGCGGCCACCCGACGCGAGGCGGCCTGGTCGTCAGCGGCCCGGACCAGGCAGACCACCGGCCGGCCGCCGTGGGCCAGCAGCGCCGCGAGCACCTGTGCGCCGACGAAGCCGGTCGCCCCGAGCAGGAGGATCGTGCCGGGGTCCTCTGCCGGTCGCGGCGGTGCGGTGCCCAGGTCGCCGAGCCGGGCGTCCCGGGCCAACTCGGGCGGCACGGCGGTGGTCGCCGGCAGCGACCGGCCGCCCCGGACCAGCTCCGCCTGGGCCGCGACGGTGGAGGCCCGGACCAGGTCGCGGGCGGCGAGCCGCACCCCGAACGTCCGCTCCAGGTCGACCGCGAGTCGGGCGGCGCCGAGCGAGGTCCCACCGAGGCAGTAGAAGTCCTCGTCGTACGCGGCGAAGCCGAGCACCCGGGCCCAGATCTGGGCGATCCGCGCCTCGACGCTCCCCGCCGGGTACGCCGGGCCGGGCTTGCCGGTGCCCACCGGACCGTCGGCGAGGTGCCCGCGCAGGCGCTGCTGGTCCACCTTGCCGTTGGTGAGCAGCGGCAGGCTGTCGAGACGCACGAACCGGCCCGGCACCAGCTCACCGGGCAGACCGGCGCGGGCGTGCTCGCGCAGCGTCTCCTCGCCGACCTCCCCGTCCGCCGAATAGAAGCAAACCAGCGTGGCCGTGGCACCGGTCTCGTCCACGAGCACCTTCACCTGCCGCAGGCCGGGCAGCGTGGCGATGGTGCACTCGATCTCGCCGAGGTCGACGCGTACCCCGGCGATCTGGACCTGGGCGTCCCGTCGCCCGGTGAACATCAGCAGTCCGTCGTGGCGTACCCAGCCGAAGTCGCCGGTCCGGTAGAGCAGGTCACCGGGGACCCCGGCGTACCGGTTCGGCACGAAGACCTGGCGGGTGCGGGCGCCGTCGCCGTGGTAGCCCGCGCCGAGACACACTCCCGCGAGATGGATCTGGCCGACCTCGCCGCGCGGGGTGGGCGCGCCGTGTTCGTCCAGGAGCAGCACGGCCGTGTTGGGCAGCGGCAGGCCGAGCGGGATGACCTGACGGTCGTCGTCGCCGACGGCGTGGAAGACCGAGCCGATCGAGGCTTCGGTGGGCCCGTAGGTGTTGGTCACCCGCACGTCCGGGAACATCCGCCGGAACGCCTGCACGGCCGGCGGCTTGGCGGCCTCGCCGCCGATGAAGACCTGCCGCATCGACGAGAGCAGGTGCCGGTCCTGCGGCCGGCTCCGCAGGCGCTCGACGAGCAGGTCGAAGATGCTCGGCACGAAGTCGGTCATGGTGACCCGGTGCCGGTGGATCTGCGCCAGCGTGGCGTCGAAGTCGAGGATGCCGGTGCGGTCGGGGATGACGACGGTGGCGCCACGGGTCAGCGGCCACAGCAGTTGCCAGATCGACGAGTCGAAGGTGTGCGCGGAGTTCTGGAGCACCACGGCGCCGTCGGCGGCGAACCTCTCGGTCATCGACAGGAAGCGGTTCACCAGGCCCCGGTGCAGGTTGACCGCGCACTTGGGCAGGCCGGTGGAGCCGCTGGTGAAGAACGCGTAGATCGGGTCGTCGGGGCGGGGCCGGGCCGCAACGACGGGTCCGGCGACCGCGTCCGGTTCCGTCCCTACGTCGATCACCGGCCGGCCGGTGGACGGCGGTGGCGTGCCGACGACCGCCCGGGGAGCGAGGTCGTCGAGCATTCGTTGCTGCCGCTGGGCCGGCCAGGCGCGGTCGAACGGCACGAAGGCGGCGCCCGACCGCATGGTGCCGAGCATCGCGACGAGTTGTTCGACGCGGTCGTCGAGCAGCAGGGCGACGAAGTCTCCCCGGCGTGCGCCGTGGGCGAGCAGGTCGGCGGCGACCGCGTCGGCCAGTCGGTCGACGTCCCGGTAGGTCAGCGCGCCGGTGGGATGGACGACCGCCTCGGCGTCCGGGTGACGCCGTACGGCCTCGTCGACGAGGTCGACCACGGTCCGGTGGATCGGACGTGGCCGGGTGGGTCCTGTGAGGAGAGCGCCGACCTCAGCGGGATCGCGGTGGACGCGCTCCATTCCGAGAATCGTCAAAGCGCAGCTGAGGATGCCATTGAGGGCACCTCCCCCGAGGTGTGCTTCCGCGCGGCCGGCGGTGTCTGCCGACGGCGCGAGTGGTAGGTCTCCATTGACCCGGATCGGACCCTAACGGCGGCCTCGCGCACCTGTCAACGCATTGACAGGTGTACGTCTCACCAGGGGTAGAAAGGGCAGGTGGGAGGCTTCGGGGAAATTGTCCGACGGCGATGAGATGCCCCTTCCGCCCGCTGCGTCCCACGAGACGGAAAACCGATCCTCGGACGTCTGTCAGCGGACATCTGGATCAGGTACCGTGCGCTCTCACGGCCGTGGCTTCCGGCCAGCGGGGACGAACCGAAGGGACACCGCGTGACTGTGCAGAGCCCGGTCCGAAAGGTTTGCCTGGTAGTGGCGGTGGCCGCTCTCGTCGTGACGGCGGGATGCGCCAAGGAGGACAAGAGCGAGGTCCAGGCCAGCGGCGTCAAACTCATCGAAAAGGGCAAGCTGACCGTTTGCACACATCTGCCGTATCCGCCCTTCCAATCCAAGGACGCGGCCGGCGAGGTGATCGGCTTCGACGTCGACATGATCGACCTGGTCGCCCAGGAACTCGGCGTGGAACAACGGATCGTCGACACGCCGTTCGAGGGGATCAAGTCCGGCCAGGACCTGAACACCGGCAAGTGCGACGTGGCCGCCGCCGGAATGACGATCACCGAGGAGCGGCAGAAGGTGATGGACTTCTCCGCGCCCTATTTCGACGCGACCCAGGCGATGCTGGTCAAGACCGGTAAGCCGTACAAGTCGCTGGACGACCTGCGCGGCAAGAAGGTCGCGGTCCAGGCCGCCACCACCGGCCGCGACTACGCCCGTGGGCTCGCGGCGGAGAAGGGTCTCGAACTCGTCGAGTTCGAGGACCTGGCCGCCGAGCAGCAGGCCCTCGCCAACGGGCAGGTCGAGGCGGCCATCAACGACCTGCCGGTCTGGACCGAGTACATCAAGGAGAACCCGGGCGGGTTCGAGGTGGCGGCCGAGTTCGACACCGGTGAGCAGTACGGCTTCTCGGTCCGCAAGGACAACAACCCCGAGCTGCTCAAGACCATCAACGAGGTGCTCGACCGGGCCAAGCAGGACGGCACCTACGACCGGGTCTACGAGAAGTGGATCGGCCCACGGCCGTGAAGCTGCGTCGTCGCCAGCGCGAGCGACTGTCCCTCTGGCTCCAGTACCTGGCCTTCGTGGCGGTCGTCGCGCTGGTGATCGGCAGCGCCGACTGGGGCAGGCTCGCCGACGCCTTCTTCCGCGTCGACATCATCAAGTCGATGTTCCCGACGATCATCACGGTCGCGTTGCGGAACACGATCCTCTATACGTTGGGCGCGTTCGCCTTCGGTCTCGTGTTCGGCACGCTGCTGGCGTTGATGCGGTTGTCCCGGGTGGCGCCGTACCGCTGGGTCGCGACCGCGTACATCGAGCTGTTCCGGGGGCTGCCCGCGCTGCTGGTGCTCTTCCTGGTCGGGTACGGCATCCCGATCGCCTTTCCGGAGCGGGAGATTCCCGGCGGGGTGTTCGGCTCGATCGCGATCGGTCTCGGGTTGACCGCTGCGGCGTACATGGCCGAGACCATTCGCGCCGGTATCCAGGCGGTTCCCAAGGGGCAGATGGAGGCGGCCCGTACGCTCGGCATGTCGCACTTCACCGCGATGCGCGCCATCGTCATCCCGCAGGCGTTCCGGATCGTGATCCCACCGTTGACGAACGAACTCATCCTGCTCACCAAGGATTCGTCGCTCGCCTACGTGCTCGGCGTGACCGCGCAGACCATCGAGATCACGAAATTCGGCCGGGACGCGCTCAACGACCGGGTGAACGCCACTCCGTTGTTGGTCGCCGGCTTCACTTATCTGATCATCACGTTGCCGTTGTCCCAGCTCGTACGGCGTCTCGAACTCCGTTACGCGAAAGCCCGGTGATCCGGAATGTCGAATGATCAGGCCCGGCCCGCCGTACGGATCAGCGATCTGCACAAGTCGTTCGGTTTGCTGGAGGTGCTTCGCGGTATCGACGTCGAGGTCGGTCACGGCGAGGTCGTCTGTGTCATCGGGCCGTCCGGTTCCGGCAAGTCGACTCTGCTCCGGTGCGTGAACCTGTTGGAGGAACCGACCTCCGGCCGGATCTGGGTCGGCGACGTCGAGATGACCGATCCCGACGTCGAGATCGACACGGTCCGCCGGGGCATCGGCATGGTGTTCCAGTCGTTCAATCTCTTCCCGCACCTGACCGTGCTGGACAACCTCACCATCGCCCAGCGTCGGGTGCTGCGACGCGGCCGCGCGGAGGCCGAGCGGATCGCGCGGGGCAACCTCGCGCGGGTCGGTCTGACCGACAAGGCCGACGCGTTCCCGGCGCAGCTCTCCGGTGGGCAGCAGCAGCGGGCGGCGATCGCCCGGTCGTTGTCCATGGACCCGGAGCTGATGCTCTTCGACGAACCGACCTCCGCCCTCGATCCGGAGTTGGTCGGCGACGTGCTCACCGTGATGCGGAAGCTGGCCGAGGACGGTATGACGATGATGGTGGTGACCCACGAGATGGCGTTCGCCCGGGAGGTCGCCGACCGGGTGGTGTTCATGGACGGTGGGGTGGTGGTCGAACAGGGCCCGCCGCAGGAGGTGCTCGGAGCCCCCCGACACGAGCGGACCCGAGCCTTCCTCGCCCGGGTGCTCGACCCGACCCACGTCGCGGAGTTGGGCCGGCCCGACCGGGCACCGGAGCCGCCTTCGGCTGGTGACGACGGTCGGTGACGCTTCACCGTGTGCCGGTGGCCGCCAGGTCGCCGGTGCCCCCCTCGATGCGTTAGCCTAACGATCGTTCAGGCTGGTTGACCCGTGCCGGAGTGCCGGTGTCGGGTATGGCGGCGAGGGGGCGGCGTGACGCTCGACGGTGAGGCTCTGGAGCAGCTACGCAAGCGGGTCCGCGCCGGTGGCGCGGAGAAGTACCACGCGGCGAACGCGGCCAAGGGCAAGATGTTCGCCCGGGAACGGGTCGCACTGCTGGTGGACGAGGGGTCGTTCGTCGAGGACGGGCTCTACGCGAACGCGCTCGCCGACGGCCTGCCGGCCGACGGCGTGGTCACCGGCACCGCCACCATCGACGGCCGCCAGGTCTGCCTGATGGCCAACGACTCGACGGTCAAGGCCGGCAGTTGGGGCGCGCGGACCGTCGAGAAGATCATCCGAACCATCGAGCGGGCGTACGACACCGGCGTGCCGATGGTCTATCTGGTCGACTCGGCCGGCGCCCGGATCACCGACCAGGTCGACCTGTTCCCTGGCCGGCGCGGCGCAGGCAAGATCTTCTGGAACCAGGTACGCGCCTCCGGCTCGATCCCGCAGGTCTGCGCGCTGTTCGGGCCGAGCGCGGCGGGCGGTGCCTACATTCCGGCGTTCTGCGACGTGGTGGCGATGGTGGACGGCAACGCCAGCATGTATCTCGGCTCCGACCGCATGGTCGAGATGGTCACCGGCGAGAAGACCACGCTGGAGGCGATGGGCGGGGCCAAGGTGCACTGTGCCGAGTCCGGTGTGGGGCACTTCCTCTGCAAGTCCGAGGCCGAGGCGCTCGACGTGGTCAAGCGCTACCTGTCCTATCTGCCGGCGAACTGGACGCAGCGTCCCCCGGCCGCCGAGGCCGTCGAGGCGCCCGAGAAGGCGGACCTGGCCGCGCTGGTGCCGGCGAGCGAACGCCAGGCGTTCGACATGCGGCGGTACGTCAAGGGCCTGCTCGACGACGGCTCCTTCTTCGAGATCCAGGCGCTCTGGGCCAAGGAGCTGACCATCGGCTTCGGTCGGCTGAACGGCGAGGTCGTCGGTGTGGTCGGCAACAACTCGATGTTCAAGGGCGGCGTGCTCTTCGTCGACTCGGCCGACAAGGCGACCCGTTTCGTGCAGCTCTGCGACGCGTTCAACGTGCCGCTGCTGTTCCTGAGCGACGTACCCGGCTTCATGGTCGGCAGCGCGGTGGAGAAGCAGGGCATCATTCGGCACGGCGCAAAGATGATCACCGCGATCTCCGAGGCGACCGTACCCAAGATCTGCGTGGTGGTCCGCAAGGCGTACGGTGCCGGGCTCTATGCCATGGCCGGGCCGGGCTTCGAGCCGGACGCCACGATCGCCCTGCCCACCGCGAAGATCGCGGTGATGGGGGCCGAGGCCGCGGTGAACGCCGTCTACGCCAACAAGATCGCCGCGATCGAGGACGAGGCCGAGCGGGCCGCCTTCGTCGCCGCGAAGCGCGAGGAGTACGAGCGGGACATCGACATCGTGCGGCTGGCGAGCGAGCTGGTGGTCGACGCGATCGTGGAACCGCATCAGCTCCGCGCCGAACTGGTCCGCCGGTTCACCGCCGCCCGGAGCAAGGAGCGGCACTTCTCCCGCCGTCGGCACGGCGTCACCCCCGTCTGACAGCTCACCCGGCACCAGTCAGCACCGGCACCGCCCCGGCGTCACGAGCGCCCGGCGGGCACGTCCGCACAGGAGGAACCCGATGGACTTCCGGCTCACCGAGGAACACGAGGCGCTGCGCGAGAGCGTGCGGGAATTCGCCCGCGAGGGGGTCGCGCCGGTCATCGCCGAGCACTACGAGCAGCACACCTTCCCGTACGAGGTGGTCCGGCAGATGGGCAAGATGGGCCTGTTCGGCCTGCCCTTCTCCGAGGAGTACGGCGGCATGGGCGGCGACTACTTCGCGCTCTGCCTGGCCCTGGAGGAGATCGCCCGGGTCGACTCCAGCGTGGCGATCACCCTGGAGGCGGCGGTCTCCCTGGGCGCGATGCCGATCTACCGGTTCGGCACCGCCGAGCAGAAGGCGCAGTGGCTGCCGAAGCTGCTCAGCGGTGAGGCGCTGGCCGGCTTCGGGCTCACCGAGCCGGGTTTCGGCTCGGACGCCGGAGGCACCGAGACCCGGGCGGTGCTGGACGAGACGACCGGCGAGTGGGTGATCAACGGCTCGAAGGCGTTCATCACGAACTCCGGCACCGACATCACCGCGCTGGTCACCGTCACCGCCGTCACCGGCACCCGCCCGGACGGCGCGAAGGAACTCTCCACCATCATCGTGCCGAGCGGTACGCCGGGCTTCACCGTGGCGCCGGGCTACTCGAAGGTGGGCTGGAACGCCTCGGACACCCACGAGCTGACCTTCGACGACTGCCGGGTGCCGGCGGAGAACCTGCTCGGCGAGCGCGGGCGCGGCTTCGCCCAGTTCCTGCGGATCCTGGACGAGGGGCGGATCGCGATCGCCGCGCTGGCCGTCGGGCTCGCCCAGGGCTGCATCGACGAGTCGGTGAAGTACGCCGCCGAGCGGCACGCCTTCGGCCAGCCGATCGGCAACTACCAGGCGATCCAGTTCAAGATCGCCGATATGGAGCTGCGGGCGTACACCGCTCGCCTGGCGTACTACGACGCGGCGGCGCGGATGCTGGCCGGTGAGCCGTTCAAGCGGCAGGCCGCGATCGCCAAGCTGCACGCCAGCACCGTCGCGGTGGACAACGCCCGGGAGGCGACCCAGATCCACGGCGGCTACGGCTTCATGAACGAGTACCCGGTGGCCCGCTTCTGGCGGGACTCCAAGATCCTGGAGATCGGCGAGGGCACCTCCGAGGTGCAACGCATGATCATCGCTCGCGACCTGGGGATGTGAGCCCGCTCCGGCTCCCGCCCGACCCGAGGCGGTGAGCGCGGCCTCGGGGTCCGGTCAGCCCGACGTCAGGAGGCGACGCAGGGTTGACCGGTCCGCCGCGTCCCGTTCGGCACGGGCGATCAGGTCACGGGCGTCGACCTGTTCGCCCGCCGGCCCGATCAGGACACCCCGGACCGCCGGATGTGCCAACCGCCAGCCACGGCGCAGCAGGTTCTCCTCGACCAGCCATACCGACGCGGTGGGCGGTTCGTCCCACTCGCAGTCGCCCGGATCGTCCGACAGCTCGCCCACCGGCACGTGCATGGCGGCGGCCAGCACCTCCCGGGGGCGGGTCCGGATCACCTCGATGGCCTCGACGTCGTCGACGGGCGGTCGGCCCAGCACCGCGGCCACGTCGGCCCGGACCGAACCGGCCTCCCCGGCGGCCCGGCGCAGCCACCAGCGCGGCGGGGAGTCGGCGAAGGTGTGCCAGCGGATGTAGCGCGGGTAGGGGATGTTCAACAGCCGTCGGGCCAGCCGGCGGCGCTCCCGCCCGGACAGCGGGGCCACCGGCACGGGATGGGCGGTCGGCACCACCGGCGGTGGCGTCCTGCCGAGGGCACGTAGCGCGTCGGCGAGCCGGGGATGCAGGGTGGCGAGCACCTGCGCCTCGTCCTCACCCCACTCGACGTCGGGCGTCCCGTGTCGCAGCAGGTGCCGCCACCCGTCGTCCACGTCGCTGATCCCCACCTCGGCCGGCCGCCACCATCGGTGCTCGGGCAGCGCCGTGCTCTCCAGGAAGTCGGTGTACCCCTGCGCGACGGCGTCCGCCAGCGCGAACGCCCGTGCCGCCGCATCGGCGCCCGCCGCGAGCACGGCGGCCTCGTCGGCGTCGCGCTGCACCTCGGCGGCGAAGCCGGCCAGCGTACGCCGGAACTCGGCGACCCGGTGCAGGTCCCGGCCCTCCTCGTACGTCTCGGCGCGCACCGCCTCGGCCCAGAGGTGCAGCAGGCCGACGACCAGACCGCAGTGGCGGTGGCGGAGCAGAGCCAGCCGGTGGCCGACCAACGCCCGCAGCTCGGTCGCGCCGAGGCAGTCGAGCAGTGGTAGGCCGATCAGCAGGTGTCGGCGCCGGTGTGCGACGGCCAGGTCCACCGTCGGGGTGCCGGTGAGCAGCACCCGGTCGGGCATCGGGGTACCCAGCCGATCGGCGGTCTCCGCCACCAGGCCGGAGAGTTCCGGGTGGGTACGCCGGGCCACCGGTACGCCACTTCGGCGGCCAGCCTGCGGCTGATGGCCGAGTAGTCCGGCATATCGGGCCAGCAACCAGCGGGCCTGTCGGGTGTCGAGGTCGCCCGGCAACCTGTCGCGGGACATGGGCGGCATTGTGACCGTCGCTGGTTACCTCGATCAATGGCTGATCGTCCAGTGCTGTCGCCCGGTCGGCCGCTGTCGGGTTTCTTCGTGGTGGGGTCGGGTGGCCGACGATCCCGTGTCCAGTGTCGGGTGTGGCCCGTAGTGTCCGTGGCCATGCCTCCGGGTCATGATCGTCGGGTCGGGCCGGCCACGCACGCCGGTCTCCCGGAACTGTTGCGGTCGCACCGCCTGGCCGCCGGCCTCACCCAGGCCGAGCTGGCGGTACGCGCCGGCGTCGGCATCCGGACGGTTCGTGACCTGGAACGGGGACGATCCGTACGCCCGCAGCGCACCACCGTCGAGCTGCTCGCCGGAGCGCTCGACCTGACCGGCGACGCCCGCGCCGCGTTCCTGACCGCCGCGCGGGGGACGGGTAACGCGAGCGCGCCGTCCCACCCGGGTTCGGCACTGGGCCTGCCGCCTGCGCCGGACCTGATCGGCCGGGAACAGGACGTGGCCGAGGTGACCGCGTTGTTGACCGATCCGCGTGGCCCCCGGGTGATCAGCCTGGTGGGGCTGGCCGGGGTCGGCAAGACGGCGCTGGCGTTGGCGGCGGTGCACGCCGTCGCACCGGCCCATCCGGGTGGCGTGGCCGGGGTGCTGATCGGTGCCGGGTCCGACGTCACCGACGTGCTGGCCGCCTCGGTGACGGTGTTCGGTGCCGCCCGGATCACCGAACTGGCCGCCCGGCTCGGTGACCGGCGGGCGGTACTGCTGGTGGACGCGGCGGAACGCGCGCCGGGACCGGTGGCCGCCACCCTGCACCGGCTCGTCGGCGGGGTGCCCTCGCTGCGGGTGCTGGTCACCGGCCGGCATCCGGTCGGGCTGCCCGGGGAACGGGTCCGTCCGGTGTCGCCGCTGGACGTACCGCCGCCGGGCGGGACCGACCCCGGGGCGCTGGCCACCTATCCGGCGGTCGCGTTGTTCACCGCGCGGCTGGCCCAGGTACGCCCGGAGCCGCCGTCCGATGCCGAGTTGCCGGCGCTGGCGTCGCTGGTCCGGCGACTGGGCGGACTGCCGCTGGCGATCGAGTTGATGGCCGCGCGCGGGCGCCTGCTCGACCTCACCGAGCTGCTCGACCGGTACGGCGACCGGGTGCTGGACCTGGACACCTCGGGCGCGGCACGCGGCGGGTGGGAGGCGGGCCCGGGCCGGGGAGACGACGTGCGGGCGGCCGTGGCGGAGACCCTCCGCGACGCGGTGGCCACCAGCTACCGGTTGCTGGCCGACGAGGAGCGGGCCGCGTTGCGTCGGCTGGCCGCGTTCGGCAACCGCTGGTCGGTCGAGATGGCCGAGGAGATGCTCGCGGGCACGGTGGCCGGCGCCGATCCGGTGCCGATGCTGAACCGCTTCCTCGATCTGGGGCTGCTGAGCGTACGCGGCACCGGACCGTTCCGGTTCCGGCTGGTCGACGCCGTCCGTGACTACGCGGTCGAGCAGGCGTCCGGTGCCGGTGAGTCGACCGCGATCCGTCGCCGGCACGCCCGGGTGGTGACCCGGTTGGTGGAGCGGACCGTCCCGGCGCTCAGCGGTGCCGGTGCGACCGTCGCGGCGCACCGGCTGGACGAGGTCACCGGCGACATCAGCTCGGCGCTGGCGTACGCGGCGGTGGACGATCCGCTGACCGCACTGCGCCTGGCGGCGGCGCTGTCCCGCTGGTGGCGGCTGCGGGGTCGGGACGTCCTGGGGCGGCAGTGGCTGCTGCGGCTGCTCGCCGATCCGCGTACCGCCGATGCCGATCCGGCGTTGCGGGCGTGGGCGTCGCTCGGCGTCGCGATGCTCGCCGGTGAGCACGGCGCGGCGGGTGAGGAGTTGCCGACGGCGCAGGCCGCGCTGGCGGCGTTCCGGCGTCTCGGTGACGTGCCGGGCGAGTTGGAGGCGCGGAACGTGCTGGGTGCGCTGCTGTCCGCGACGGGCCGGCCGGGACAGGCCCGGGAGCAGGCGGAAGCGGTGCTGGCGGTGGCGACCGAGGCCGGCCTGCTCCGGCAGATGGCGATCGCGCAGCACCACCTGGCCTGGCACGAGATGCGGGTGGCCGACCTCGCTGCCGCGCGGCGTCGACTGGCCACCGTGGACCGGCTCGGTGGGCAGTGCGGGGAGCAGCGGTTGCGGGTACTGGCCCGGGGCACCGTCGCGGAGGTGTTCCGCCTGGAGGGCCGGTACGTCGACGCGGTCGACGAGGCCCGGCGGGTCCTGGCGGCCCTGGCCGACCTGGGGGTGCCCCGGCACCGCCGCCGGGTGCTGGGCACGCTGGGTCTGGCGCTCGCGCAGGGCGGCCGTGCGGCCGAGGCCGCCGAGGTGCTCGTCGAACTGCGGCCGTTGGACGGGACTGGCGCGCTGATCGAGGGACACCTGGCCCGGCACCGGGGGGACCGGGAGGTCGCGGTGGAGTGGTTCGCCGCCGCGGCCGAGATGAACGGGGAGGACCGGGACCGGCGTCGGGTGGTCGAGGCGCTGGTCGGCCTCGCGGCGAGCACGGCGGATCCGGAGGTGCTCGATCGACTGGACCTCGCCTGCCGCGCGGGCGGCGTCCGGCTGCTGTCGCAGGAACAGGAGCTGTTGTACGCGTTGTCGGTCGGCCGTCGGGCGTCGGCGGTGAGCCGGACCGGCGCGGACGGTGCCGGAAAGCACGGCGGGCCGGGCTCGTGGCCCGGCCGACCGGCGGCGGAAACTGGGGTGGCGCGGGCGAGGAAGCCCCCTGTTACCACCCCTCGCTCATCGCCCGCGCCGATTCCCCCCAATGCGCCCCCGCTGCAGCGAGATTAGCGAGCGACCACCGCGAGGTCTGTCTGCTTTGTGGTGATATCGCCGGTTGCTCGCCTGGTTCTGCCGGTCCTTCTGCCGGTGCGGTCACGCTCGGGTGTGCGGACCGGCACCGAAGGTCGGACCGGTGCGTCCGGGCGAGGTGTCGCACCGCTCAGCACGGGGACGAATCAGGTGTTTTCCGGGTCGATTCCTCGTCCGGGGCGGTGTCGCTGCTGCCGGCGGTCGCGCAGGGATGGACGGCGTCGCGAATCTGCCGCAGGCCGTCCAGCAGTGCGTTCAGCGCCGCCGGGTCGAGTTGCCCGGTGAACCAGTCCTCGATGAGTTGAAGGTGGCCGGGCAGGCTCTCGTCGAGCCGGCGCAGGCCGGCGGGGGTCACCACGGCGTACGAGCTGCGTCGGTCGGAGGGGCAGGCGCGTCGGGTGATCAGGCCGTCGCGTTCCATCCGGTCCACGACCCGGGTGACGCCGCTGGTGGAGAGCGACGTCTGCGCGGCGAGGTCGGTCATCCGCAGCTGGTTGCCGGGCGAGCGGGTGAGCCGGGTCAGCACCTCGAACTCGACCGCTGACAGCCCGTGCTCGTCGAGTTGCGTGGCGAAGCGGGCGGAGAGGCCCGCGTGCACCTCGAAGAGGAGGCCGACAGCGGTGATCCGAGGGTCGTCGAACACGTTCGGGTTCACCGGCCCATCCTATCAGTACTTGACACACGGAATATTGCTACGACTATAGTTGCTGTCGCAGTCGTTGGGCTACTAAACAATCTCTTCCGGAGGGCAGTCTCTCATGACCAGCAGCACCGAGCCGGTTACCCGCGAGTGGAACGGCCTCACCATCCCGGCGGCCGGCACCTACCTGCTGGACGCGGCGCACAAGCGCGTGGGCTTCGTCGCCCGGCACATGATGGTAAGCAAGGTTCGCGGTGAGTTCGCCGACGCCGCCGCCACCATCACCATCGCCGAGGAGCCCCTGGGGTCCACGGTCAGCGCCACCATCCAGGCCGCCAGCATCAACACCGCGCAGGCCGACCGGGACGCGCACCTGCGCAGCCCGGAGTTCCTCGACGCCGAGCAGTTCCCCACCCTGGAGTACCGCAGCACCGGCGTGAAGTCGCACGAGGGCAACGAGTTCGTGCTCGACGGTGAGCTGACCATCAAGGGCGTGACGCGTCCGGTGGAGCTGAAGGTCGAGTTCGAGGGCGTCGGCCGCAGCCCGTTCGGCCAGGACATCTTCGGCTTCTCGGCGAGCACCGAGATCGACCGGGAGGACTTCGGTCTGACCTGGAACGTCGCCCTGGAGTCCGGCGGCGTGCTGGTCGGCAAGAAGGTCAAGATCGAGATCGAGGGCGAGGGCATTCGCCAGTCCTGATCGTCCCCGTACGCCGACGGGCCCGCGCCGACCGCGCGGGCCCGTCGGCGTTCCGGTGACGGTCGCGGTGCGGTTTGTCACAGGTTGTTAGCAGGGGGGTGGGTGGCGCGACGGACCCGGCCGGGTAGGAATGCCCGCGGGAGCGGCTCACCCGCCCCGTCGATGGGTCCGACCCACCCGCAAGGCGGGTGGACTGCGGCAATGGACCGATCTTCGGGCCATCCGGTTCGGCGCTTTCACCGAGTATGGTTCACACTGCGCTGCGGAACGGCACCGTTCCGTCGCGTCGCGCGCCGGGAGGAAACATGGGCAGGGACGTCGACCGAGCCGCCTTCTCCCGTGAGGATCGGATCCGGTACCGCCAGAAGGTCCGCCGCTGCCTGGACGTCTTCGCGTTGATGCTGGACGACTTCGGGTTCGACGCCGACCGGCCGATGACCGGGCTGGAGATCGAGCTCAACCTGGTCGACCCGCTCGCCGAGCCGGCGATGCGCAACGAGGAGATCCTCGCCGCCATCGCCGATCCGTTGTTTCAGACCGAGCTGGGCCAGTTCAACCTGGAGTTGAACGCCAACCCCCGGCTCATCTCCAACGGCGGGTTCGCCGACTACGAGCGTGACCTGCGCGGCAGCCTGGACCGGGCGAACGAGCGGGCGGCCCGCTCGGACACCCGGATCGTCCTGGTCGGCATCCTGCCCACGCTGACCGAGCGCCACCTGGTCGCCGACAACCTCTCCACCAACGAGCGGTACCGAGTCCTCAACGACCAGATCGTCGGTGCCCGGGGCGAGGACATCGAACTCGACATCCGCGGCGTCGAGCGCCTGCGTACGCACACCGACTCGATCGCGCCGGAGGCCGCCTGCACCAGCCTCCAGTTCCACCTCCAGGTCGCGCCGGACAGCTTCGCCGACTACTGGAACGCCTCCCAGGCCACCGCCGGAGTGCAGGTGGCGGTGGGTGCGAACTCACCCTTCCTCTACGGCCGGCAACTCTGGGCGGAGACCCGGATCGCCCTGTTCGAGCAGGCCACCGACACCCGGCCGGACGAGCTGAAGGCGCAGGGCGTACGGCCCCGGGTCTGGTTCGGGGAACGCTGGATCACGTCCATCTTCGACCTGTTCGAGGAGAACGTCCGCTACTTCCCGCCGCTGCTGCCGATCTGCGAGACCGAGGACCCGGTGGAGGTGCTGCACGCGGGCGGCGTACCGGAGCTTGCGGAGTTGCGCCTGCACAACGGCACCGTCTACCGGTGGAACCGGCCGGTCTACGACATCATGGACGGCCGCCCGCACCTGCGGGTGGAGAACCGGGTGCTGCCCGCCGGGCCGACCGTGGTCGACATGCTGGCCAACGCGGCCTTCTACTTCGGGCTGGCCCGTGGCCTGGCCGAGGCCGACCGGCCGATCTGGAGCCAGCTCACCTTCAGCTCCGCCGAGGAGAACTTCCACGCCGCCGCCCGACGGGGCATGGACGCCGTGCTGCACTGGCCACGGCTCGGTGAGGTGCCGGTCACCACGCTGGTGCTGGACGTCCTGCTGCCGATCGCCGCCGCCGGGCTCGACGGGTTCGGGGTGTCCCCGGCGGAGCGGGACCGCCTGCTCGGCATCATCGAGCAGCGCTGCCGTACCGGACGCAACGGTGCGGTCTGGCAGACCGCAGCGGTGTGGGCCGCCGAGCGGCAACACGGCCTGGACCGGACCGCCGCCCTGCACCACATGCTTCAGCGCTACGCCGAGTTGCAGCGCACCAACGAGCCGGTGCACACCTGGCCCATCGACTGACCCTCGCGACGGCGCCGAGCACCTCGGCGCGCACGGCCGGGGTCAGCGGCTGCGGCGGCCCCGTCGACCGGTTCCCTCGGGTGGGGTGTCGGTGCCGGACGAGCCGCCGTCCGACGGCGTGGTGGCAGAGGTGGGCGACGTCGACGCCCCGTCGGGGGCCGGTGCACCGGCCGGAGTGGCGGGTGCACCGTCGTCACCGGCCGACCCACTCCGCCCGCTGTCCGGGCCGCTCCTGGCGCCGAGCCGCCGCCGGGCCGGGCTGGTGCTCCGGGTCGCGGCGCGCGCGGGTTCCTTGTCGTCGGCTCCCACCGGCCCGTCGACCGCCGTCGCCGCCGAGTCGGGCGAGGTCGGGTCGACTGCGGTCGAGCCGGGCGCCGTACGGGTGCGCGCGCCGCTGTCGTCGGCCACCGGTGCGGTAGCCGCGTCGTCGGCCGCCACGCGTTGCCGGGGCACCCGGGGCGCGTCGCCGGTGGGCGGCAGCTCCTGCCTGCGTCGGGCGGCCCGCTGGGCGAGCGCCGCGACCAGGACCGACCCGCCGATGCCGACGATCACCGCGTACGGGGCGATCAGGTGGGCCGACACCTGGTCCGGGCTGATCGCGGTCAGCCTCGGCACGGCCAGGAAGTAGGCGACGGCCACCAGCAGCGGTCCGGCGGCACCGGAGGCGGTGGCGCCGACCCGCCGGTCGGCCGGGCGTACGCCGTGGCGGGCGGCCAGCGCGCCGATCAGCAGCGCCGAGCCGAGCGAGAGGACCGCCCCGGGCCAGTAGAAGTAGTCGCGGACCCAGAACTGGGGGTTGTCCGAGCTGAGTTGCCAGATGCCGAGCTGGGCGGTGGTGAGTCCGCGACCGGCGAGCACCGAGTCGACGACGGCGACCACGGCGAGCAGCCAGAGCCAACCGGCGGTGGCGATGACGTTGGTGGCGGCGGCCCGGCACCGCAGCGCCCAGACCGCCACCAGCACTCCGACCAGTACGCCGATCGCGGCGTAGCCGGCGGCCATGTTCCGTGGGGACGGGGTGTCCGGCACCTCCGCCACCCGTGCCGGCACGGCGACCAGCAGCACGGTGATCAGTGCGCCCAGCCCGGCGGCACCGGCCAGGGCGATCCACCAGAGGCCACCGCCGTCACCGACCTCCCTCGACCCGGCGGCATGGGATCGAACGTCGTCGGACCGGACGGTGTCGGTCCGAGCGGTGTCGGCCCCGACCGTCTCGGTCTGCGGAGCGGTGGCGGCCGACGGGACGGAGCCGGTGGGCGTACCGGCGTCGGGGGGTGCGATGGTCGGACCGGATGCGGGGTGCGGGCCGGTGCGGCGGTCGCGTAGGCGTTGCGCGCAGACCGCGCCGAAGATCGTCGAGGTGGCGGCGATCCAGGTGGCCCAGATCAGGCTCGCCACCCAGGCCGCGGTGCCGGCGGTCGCCTCGGTCGGTGCCCAGTTGAGAATGCCCAGGCCGTATCCGAAGCCCAGTTGGGCGGCCCCGGCGCCGGCTGCCACGCCGGCCGCGGTGGCGATCGATCCTCCCCAGCCCTGTCTGGCCATGCCGGGCAGCGTAACGTCCTGTGGTCGGTGCGGCGAGTCGTGTGCGGCACCAGGCGGCAACGGTGACGGACAGTGCTTGGCGTCGGCGACTACGGTCGTCGGTGATAGGGCGGTGGGCGGAGATGACGGACGGATCCACGGACCGGGACGAGGTGCGCTCCGGCGCCGGCCCGGACCGCGCGAAGGTGGTGATCGGCGGCGGCCTCGCGGCGGCACTCCTCGCCGTCATCGGGGCGACCGGCGGATGGGTGCTGGCCGGCGACCAGAAGTCGTCGCGCGGCCCGACGCTCGACGCGAGCGGCAGCCGGGCCCCGACCTCCGAAGGTTCGCCGACACCGCGCGAGCGGCCGACGACGACGGCGACCAGCCAGTCCGCCCGGCCCGCGCCGAACCGCACCGGCCTGACGGTGCCGGAACTCGTCGGCATGGACTTCGAGGAGGCCCGGGAGGAGCTACGGGACCGAGGGCTGGGCTGGCAGTTCGTCTTCGGCACCGGCGACAGTTCCAGCGTGCGCAGCACCGAGCCGGCCGGCGGTTCACCGGTGAAGCGGGGGACCACCGTGAAGGTCACCGTGGCCGGCGCCGCACCGGAGAGTTCGGTACCGGACCTGATCGGTGACTCGTGTGGTGAGGCACGGGACGAACTCACCGACGACGGCTTCTATCCGCGGTACCCCACCGGTAGGTCCGGCACGGTCACCGCCCAGAACCCGACCGCCGGCTCCGTCGGGCGATGGAACGACGTGGTCCAGATCTGGTGCGGCACGACCCCGAGCCCGGAGTCCAGCGACCAGCCGTAGTGACGCGCGTCCGACACGCTGATGCCGGCCGATGGCCCGACGAACCGTTAGGTTGACCGTCGAGGGCCATGCCGCCCGCCGGACCGGCGGAAAGGACGTGCGATGAGCGACGACCGCCAGCAGCCGCCCGGGGACGAGTCGGACGACCGGACCCGCCCGATTCCGCCGGCCACCGGACGTCCCGACGAGACCGCTCCGCTGGACCGTACGCCCGGTGACACCGCACCCGACGCGACCGCGCCGTTGGGGCGTACGCCCGGGGAGCCCGCACCGGCGGACGCGACCGCGCCATTGCCCCCGACGCAGCGGTCCGGCTCGGCGGCGTGGTCGGGGCGGGCGGAGGTGCCGTCGGTCCGGCCGGGTTTCGAGGGTGAGCCGGCCGGTGGCGACTGGTATCCCGACGACCAGGGGAGCCGGCGCTGGTGGTTGCCGATTCTCTGGGGTGTCGTCCTGCTGCTCCTGCTCGGCCTGCTCGGTCTGGGCCTGTGGCTGGTGAGGCAGGCGCTGGACGAGGACGGGGCGACGCCACCGTCCCCGCAGCCGACGACGCAGGCGTCGCCGACCACCGCGTCACCGTCGCCGACGACCCGGTCACCGTCGCCACCGCCGACCACCAGCGCTGCCCCCGCACAGCTTCCGGTGCCGCCGCTGACCGGGCTCTCCGAGGCGGCGGCGCGGGCGCTGCTGGACCAGCTCGATCTCGGTTACGAGGTGGAGTACCGGCCGTCGGACCAGCCGCCGGGAACGGTGATCGCCACCGAGCCCGGTGCGGGTGAACTGGTCGAGGCGGGCGACGAGATCAGGCTGGTGGTGGCCACCGCGAGCCCGAGCCCCTCGCCGACGACCGGTGCGC
Organism: Micromonospora sp. NPDC002389; assembly: GCF_040296095.1. NCBI lineage: Bacteria > Bacillati > Actinomycetota > Actinomycetes > Micromonosporales > Micromonosporaceae > Micromonospora > Micromonospora sp. NPDC002389. The sequence goes on along the minus strand of NZ_JBEOWP010000011.1, from coordinate 25,083 downwards.
CGACCACTGAGCCGACCGCCACGGCCAGCCCGACCGCCTGAGGGCCGGTCACCACATCCGTCGTCTGGTGCCGACCAGTCCCAGCCCGGCCAGCGAGATCGCCAACCCGAACACGCCGGACCAGAACAGCGAGCGGCTGAGTTCCTGGCGGGGATCCGTACGGGTGGCGTGGGCCGTCGGGGCCGTCTCCCGGTGCGGGTCGTCGACCGACGCGGAGCCACCGTACGCGGCGGCCGGGTCGCCGCCCGGCTGGTCGGTCGTGCCGAAACCGTCCCAGCCGCCGGTCACGCCGTACGGGCCGACCGGCTCGGTCTGCACGACGGTGATCTCGGGTGCCGGGACCGGCTCGGCCAACCGGGTGGACGAGAGGGCGGGGTCCCGGACCAGCACCAGCATGGTGGTGGCGGCGCCGAGTAGCGCCAGGACTCCGAAGGCGTAGGTGATGCGGGACCGATGGGGCCGTCGCGTGGGCAGATTGACCATGGCCATCCCAGGTTCGGGGCCCGGGACGCGCGGGATGGAGACTTTGCCGGGGTGGGCATACCGATTCTATGGCGTCGGCATGCCCCCACGGCGGCTGTTCGTGATGCTCAGCCGACCCGGACCGGAGTTCGGGCGACCGGCCGACGGGCCGAGCGGACGGTGTGCGGACGAGGCTGCGGAGCGGGCTGGATCTGCTCCAGACCCGCCCGCTGGACGAAGATCGAACGCCGGTTGACCGCGTCCCCCGCCGCGTTCAACTCGTAGCCTTCGAGCCAGATCCAACCGTCGTAGGTGGGTCGGTCGAGTACCCGGATCACCCGGAACTGAATGGGCTTGCTGCGGAACTGGACACTCGCCGCGCGAGTCACGTGCAGTACGTCACCGGAGCGGGGAAGCACATGGGCTCCTGAGAGGGTTGGCCGACGGGGAAGGCCGGCGGGGGCGAACAGGGGGAGATGCGGCTCCGGCGACGAGGTCGTGTCTCGTGCGCCGGTTCGTGGCGCGGGCGTTGGTCGGTGCCGGTAACGCTGGTGGCGCGCCGCTCGACCGGTGCGGGCTCAGGTGGTGTCGCCGGAGCCGCCGCCGGAGGTGGGCGGCCGGCTCCCGCGCGGGGAACTCGGGCCCGTGGCCGACGGTCGGAGATACACCCCGTCCGCGCCTCCGCCGTGGAGATCACGGGGGGAGACGACGTGGAGACGGTGCGTAACCCAGGTCATACGGACAGAGTGCATCAGAGAGGTGCTGCATGCAAGTTGCACGTAGACTTTTGCCAATAAGTGAGCGGCTCGCACGAAACGGCGCTTGAACGCGCGACCACCCGAGCGGCACACTGAGGAACGGTCTCGCCGCCGCGGCCGGCCGACGACCGGCACCACCCCAACGCCGCGAACGCTCGCCAGCCCCGACGGTCGCGCCCGAGGCGGGTGTCGAACCAGCGGCGCGTCGAGGCGAGAGGTGACATCGGGTGAGCGAGCGCCGCAGTCCGACCATCCGGCGGCGCCGGCTCGGCGCGGAACTGCGCCGCCAACGCGAGGCCGCCGGCATCACCATAGAAGCGGTCGCCGAGCAGTTGGAGTGCTCGGCGTCGAAGGTCTCCCGCATCGAGACCGGCCACACCTCCGCCACGCCCCGCGACGTGCGGGACATGCTCCGGATCTACGGTGTGGTCGGCGCCGAGAGCGACGAGCTGGTGCAGATCGCCCGCGAGGCGCGACAGAAGGGCTGGTGGCACCCGTACAGCACGGTGCTGGTCGGCGCGTTCGTCGGCCTGGAGGCGGCGGCCAGCTCGATCCGCGCGTACGAGCAGCAGGTGATACCCGGACTGCTGGAGACCGAGGACTACGCCAGCGCGATGATCAAGGCTGCCCGTCCGGACTTCACTCCCGAACAGGTACAGCAACGAGTGCGTGTCCGACTCGGCCGTCAGTCGTTGTTGACCCAGGATGATCCGGTCGATCTGTGGGTGGTGCTCGATGAGGCGGTGCTGAGCCGTCCGGTTGGCGGGGACACGGTCATGCGTGACCAGCTCAAACGATTGGCGGAGGTGGCCCAGCTGCCGAACGTGACGCTCCAGGTCCTGCCGTTCGAGGTGGGAGCGCACGCCGGCATGGACGGCACCTTCACGATCCTCAGCTTCCCCGAACCCGGTGATCCGGATGTCGTGTACGCGGAGAACGCCACGGGTGGGCTCTTCCTGGAGAAGAGCGACGAGCTACAGAAGTACAGCTTCATCTTCGATCACATTCGAGCAGCGGCCCGACGTCCGGAGGAGTCCGTCGAGTACATCGCGAGACTGGCAGAGGAGCCGTTGTGGAAGTGGCGACGCAGGGATTCTCCGTGGACCTGACGCAGGCGACATGGTTCAAGAGCTCGAAGAGCGGCCCGAACTGTGACAACTGCGTGGAGGTGGCGTACGTGACCGGGGCGGTCGGCGTCCGGGATTCGAAGGACAAGGCCGGTCCGGCCCTCGTCTTCGCCCCGGGGCACTGGCACGCCTTCGTCGCCGGCACCAGGGACGGCGCGTTCGGCCGGAGCTGACTGGCGGTAAGCGGTGTGGACGGTCCCCGTCCGGCTCGGCCGGACGGGGACCGTCGTCACGCCGTCCGCCCGCCGTCCGTCCCGAGGGCTGCCGTCGCCACATCGACCGTGTCTCGTTGTACCTGTCGGTACGCGCTGGTCGACATCCTCCCGGCAGGGCGGGTAACCGAACGAGACAGGCGAGACGCGATGACAAGTATCGGATCAGAGAACATCAGCAACGGTCCCGCGAAGGCAGAGCGGTTCGGCGGTCAGTACCGCGGCGCCCGCCGGGACAGCATGTTGAGCGAGGTGCCGCCGGACGGTGAACGCGGCGGGCGGGACGTCCGGGGCGAGGCGGCGCAGTCGCAGCACGCCCCGCCGTCCCTGGACCCGAACCCGCTCACCGAGGGGTCGTTCCCGCCGCCGGGATGGCCGATGACGGAGAATCCCTCCCTGGTGGACCACCCGCTCATGCACGGGCTGATGATGGAGTTGCCGCCGCGCGGCAGCGTGCCGCCACCCGGCTGGCTGGACCGCTGGTTCGAGGCGACCCGGGCGATCCTGGAACTGCTATACGTGCAGGGCTCGGGCCGGCTGCGCTGAGGTCGCCGCCCGCTCCGGCATGGCCAACTCGGCGAGTCGGTTGTGCCGCAGCGCATGGCGTACGCCGATGGCCGCGACGCCCAACGCCCCCACGGTGACCGCCGGTCCGGCGGCATCGGGCCCGAGGATCTGACCGGCACCGCTCGCCGCGATCAGGGCCGGCAGCAGCGCCAGCCCGGTCACCTGCAACGGCAGCCCGATCAGCGGGTGGGCGGCGGCGGCTCGCAACCCGTGCGGGGCCGGGGTTCGGGGAGCCGTGGCGAGCGTGCTGGCTCCGGCCAGCAGCCGGCGTACCCGGCGGACCGTGCAGATCGCCACCACGGCGGCGGGGACGGCGGCCAGCGTCAGTCCGCTCGCGGCCCGGTCGGCCAGGGTGGCCCCGGGAGTGCTCAGTCCGGCGATCGGCAGCGCCACCGTCAGGGCGAGCCCTGCCCCGGTCAGGCCGAGCAACCAGCCGGTGTGTCGGCGCAGCCGGCGGGCGTGGGTCATCCGGGGCAGCCCGTCCGCGAGGTATCCGGCGACCCACCAGATGGTGGCGACCGGGAGCAGGAGGGCGAGATGGCTCTGCATGCCCATCAGACTTGCCCGATTTCCGCGCCCGCGAATCCGGGCCGGCCCCCCGTTCGTCCCGTACCCGGTCCCCGTAGGGGGCCATCGCACCGGCGTGATGGGAGATCCGGCATGTTTATCTGCCTCCGGGCGCGCCACTACTCTCACCTTGATCGGCATTCATCGATCAACCTGCCACGAGCGGGTAGACGATCGGTGCCGGTCGGAGGGAGGTAGGAAGATGGCTCTTCCACACAGGTCCGTACTCGTCGGCCTGGCCGCGCTGGCCATGGTCGCCACGGCCACCCCGGCCATGGCGGCCGAGCCGGTCGGCACGATCAGGAGCGCCGGCGGTGCCACCGCCGTCGAGGGAAGCTACATCGTCGTGTTCAAGGACGCCGAGGTGGGCCGCAGCGCCGTCGGGTCGTCGGTGGACCGACTGCTGCGTCGACACGGCGGCAGCACGGCCCGCACCTACACCACGGCGGTACGCGGCGCGGAACTCCGGGTCAGCGCCAAGGCCGCAGCGCGGATCGCCGCCGACCCGGCGGTGGCGTACGTCGAGCAGAACCACACCGTCACGATCAGCGGCACCCAGGCGAACCCCCCGTCCTGGGGTCTGGACCGGATCGACCAGCGGAACCTGCCGCTGAACAGCTCCTACACCTACCCGAACACCGCCTCGAACGTCACCTCGTACGTCATCGACACCGGTATCCGGACGACCCACTCGGATTTCGGTGGCCGGGCGACCTGGGGCACCAACACCGTCGACACCAACAACACCGACTGCAACGGCCACGGCACCCACGTCGCCGGTACGGTCGGCGGCACCGCGTACGGCGTCGCCAAGGCCACCCGGCTGGTGGCGGTCAAGGTACTGAACTGCCAGGGCAGCGGCACCAACGCCGGAGTCATCGCCGGCATCGACTGGGTCACCGCGAACGCGGTCAAGCCGGCCGTGGCCAACATGAGCCTGGGCGGCGGGGCGAACACCTCGGTCGACAACGCGGTGATCAACTCGATCAACGCCGGCATCACCTACGCGGTGGCCGCCGGCAACGGCAACGCGCTCGGCCAGCGGCAGAACGCCTGCAACTACTCGCCGGCCCGGGCCGCTCCGGCGATCACCGTCGGTGCCACCCAGAACAACGACGCCGCCGCGAGCTTCTCCAACTTCGGCACCTGCGTGGACATCCTCGCGCCGGGCGTGAACATCACGTCGGGCTGGTACACCAACGACACCGCGACCAACACCATCAGCGGTACGTCGATGGCCTCACCGCACGTGGCCGGCGTCGCCGCGCTGGTGCTGTCGGCCAACCCGTCGTGGACCCCGCAGCAGGTCCGGGACTACCTGGTGGCCAACTCCACCCCGAACGTGGTCACCAACGTGGGCACCGGGACCCCCAACCAACTGCTGTACGTGGTCAACGGCGACACCCCGCCGCCGACCAACGACTTCTCGGTCTCGGTGTCGCCGACCTCCGGCTCCACCGCGCCCGGCGGCTCGGTGACCGCGAGCGTGGCCACCGCCACCACCAACGGGTCGGCGCAGTCGGTCAGCCTCTCGGCGAGCGGCCTGCCGTCCGGGGCCACCGCCTCGTTCAGCCCGGCCACCGTCACCTCCGGCGGGTCGTCGACGCTGACCGTCACCACCTCGGCCAGCACCCCCGCCGGCACGTACCCGGTGACGGTGACCGGCAGCGCCGCGTCCGGCAGCAAGACCGCGACGTACTCGCTGACGGTGACCGGCAGCGGCAGCGGCGGCTGCACGGGCACCAACGGCACCGACGTGGCGATCCCGGACGCCGGCTCGGCGGTGACCAGCTCGATCACGATCGCCGGGTGCAACCGGAACGCGGCGTCGACCTCGACCGTCGCGGTGAACATCGTGCACACCTACCGTGGTGACCTGGTCGTCGACCTGCTCGCCCCGGACGGCTCGTCCTACCGCCTGAAGAACAGCAGCATCCTCGACGGCACGGCCAACGTGAACGCCACCTACACGGTGAACCTCTCCAGCGAGGCGGCGAACGGCACCTGGCGACTTCAGGTGCGGGACGTCTACAGCGGAGACACCGGCTACCTCAACACCTGGACGTTGACCCTCTGACGCCCGCAACGGCACCGGGCCCCCGGCGGTACGCCAGGGGCCCGGTGTCGTGTCGGGTCAGACCGCGAACGTGCTCGGACGCTCGGTGGCCGGGGCCGGCGGCCGCGCCTTCCACAGCCCGGTCTTCTGCGCGAACAGCCGGCCGAGGTACGCCGGGTTGAGGATCACGTAGCGGCGCCAGAGCCGCTTCGGCTCCAGCCCGAGCCGCCAGAACCACTCCAGCCCGGCCCGCTGCATCCACGGCGGCGGCTGGCGCAGCAGCCCGGCGTGGTAGTCGAAGGCCGCGCCGACCGCCATCATCGGCATGTCCAGCAGCGGACGCATCGCGTACGTGAAGACCTCCTGGCGCGGGCAGCCGAGCCCGACCAGGACGAGCCGGGCGCCGCTGGCCTTGATCCGGTCGGCGATCTCGACGTCCTCGCCCGGCTGCACGGCGCGGAACTTCGACGCCTCCACCCCGGCGATCTTCAGCGCCGGGAACATCCGCTCCAGCTCCGGGATCAGCCGGGCCAGCGTCTCGTCGGTCGAGCCGTACAGGTAGACCGGCAGGCCCTCGTCGGCGAAGCGGGAGAGCACGTGCAGGGTCAGCAGCGGCCCGTACACCCGGTCGGTGAGGCCGGCGCCGTGCAGCAGGTTCAACGCCCAGCGCACCGGCTGGCCGTCCGGGGTCACCACGTCGAACGAGTTGAGCCGGGCGTTGTGCGGCGGGTCCAGCACACCGGTCATCACGCCGTGCACGGCCAGCGCGGTCAACGCCATCGGACGACGTTCCTGCGCGGCGGCCACCACCCGCTCGGTCGCCTCGGCGTAGTTCGTGGCGTCGACGAGCACGCCGAGGACGTTCTTCTTGGTCATGCTCCCGGCACCCACTTGTCCACGTTGGCCTCGTAGATCTCACGCATGATCATGGGTACGTCGTAGACCTGCTTCCAGTCCGGGTAGTCGGCCTGGAACGCCTCGTTGGAGCCGATCCACCACTTGTGGTCGCCGACCCGGTTTGCCTCGACGTACTCCGAGATCATCTCTTGCCCGGTGATCCGCTCGGCCTCGGTGAACGCCTCCCGCATCGAGGTGTTGGAGTGCCGGCCGCCGCCGAGGTTGTACACCGCCGCCGAGCGCGGGTTGCGGAAGAACGCCTCGAACGCGGAGACCACGTCCGAGCTGTGGATCGCGTCCCGCACCTGCTTGCCCTGGTAGCCGTAGATCTTGTACGTCCGGCGCTCCATGTTGCAGCGCATCACGTACGCCAGGAAGCCGTGCAGTTCGGTGGCCGAGTGGGCCGGGCCGGTCAGCGTCCCGCCCCGGAAGCAGGCGGTCCTCATGTCGAAGTAGCGGCCGTACTCCTGCACCATCACGTCGGCGGCGACCTTGGAGGCGCCGAAGATGGAGTGCAGGCAGGCGTCGATCGACATGTCCTCGCGGATGCCCTGCTCGTACGGGTGGCCCGGCTCGATCTCCCACCGGGTCTCCCGCTCGACCAGGGGCAGGCTGTTCGGCCGGTCGCCGTAGACCTTGTTCGTCGAGCAGTGGATGACCGGCGCCTCCACGCAGTGTTCCCGGACGCTCTGCAGGACGTTCAGGGTGCCGGCGGCGTTCACGTCGAAGTCGGTGAACGGGTCACGCACCGCCCAGTCGTGCGAGGGCTGCGCGGCCGTGTGGATGACCACGGCGACATCCCGGCCGTACCGCTTGAAGAGCGCGCCGAGCGCGCTGCGGTCGCGGATGTCGATGCTGTGGTGCGAGTACCTCTCACCCAGCTCGTCGGTCAGCCGGCGGACGTTCCACGCGGTGGACGCCTCCTCGCCGAAGAACTCCTGCCGCATGTCGTTGTCGATGCCGACGACGTCGAGACCGAGGCCGGCGAAGTGCCGGACCGCCTCGGAGCCGATCAGCCCGCCCGAACCGGTCACGAATGCGACACTCACATGCCACTCCTGGTGCGTCGGAGGCAGAAACCATCGGAGCATAGCGTGACGTTTGGTACGCCTCGATACGGAGCGAGGGCCCCGCGTCGCCGCGGAGCCCTCGTCTGTGGTGGGGAAGGGGGGAGTTGAACCCCCACGCCCTTTCGGGCACACGGACCTGAACCGTGCGCGTCTGCCATTCCGCCACTTCCCCGTGGCATGACCTCGGACAGCGTAGCCCTGGCCGGCTCCACCGTCTCCGGCGGACCTCGGCAATGCTACGTGACCCTCGGTCGTGACCGCGAATGGCATTCGCTGCTTCCAGCGGTTACCGTTCGTGGCGGACGAAAGAGTAGCACGACGATCCGAGGCCGTCCGAACGGGCCGTGGCCTGCGGGCCGAGCGGCGTGTGAGCTGCGTGCGCTCTGGACGGATACCATCATGTCCTCGGGACTCGAGGAGGAGCCGGTGAGCGTGCTGCAACGCTTCGAGAAGCGTCTGGAAGGCCTGGTCGAAGGGGCCTTCGCCAAGGTCTTCAAGGGGGTCGTGCACCCCGTGGAGATCCTCAACGCCATGCAGCGGGAGGCCGAGGCGCACAAGGCCATCCTGGCCGGTGGGCGCACCTTGGTGCCGAACCGCTACGTGATCGATCTCTCGCCCTACGACCACAGTCGGCTGGCGCCGTACGCCGCCGCGCTGGCCCAGGAGTTGGCCCAGTCGCAGGCGGAGTTCATCGGCGAGCAGGCCTGGACGGTCTACGGCGACGTGATCGTCGAGATCGAGCGCGGTGAAGGGCTGGACACCGGCATGTTCCGGGTCACCGCCGAGGTCTACACCGGGGGCGAGGTCGCCCCGGTCTCGGCGCCCGGCGGCGGGTACGACGCCGGCCCGCCCGGATACCCCTCGTACGACCAGGGCGGCGGCTACGGCCCCCCGCAGGGGCACGGTGGTGGCCGCAACGTCCGGCTGGTCTCCGGTGACGGCCGCACCTACCCGCTCCAGATGGGCTCGACCGTGATCGGTCGGGGCGACCAGGCCAACCTGCGTCTGCCCGACGTCGGCATCTCCCGGCGACACGCCCGGCTGGACTTCGACGGCGGCCAGGTCGTGCTGACCGATCTCGGCTCGACCAACGGCACGATGGTCAACGGCCAGCGGGTCTCCGCCGTGGCGCTGAACCCCGGCGACATGATCCAGCTCGGCACGACCACCCTGACCTTCCGCGTGGACGGCTGACCCGCCTTGCCGGAACTCGTCATCACCGTCGCCCGGTTCGGATTCCTCGTCCTGTTGTGGATCTTCGTGTTCACGGTGGTCGGCGTCATCCGTCGGGACCTGTTCGCGGGGGCCCGTTCGGGTCGGCTGGTGGCCGCACCCCGGGCGGTCGGCGCCTCGACCGGTCAGGCGACGGCGAAGCCGGCGAAGGTGAAGCGGGGACGGGCGGCACACCAGCTCGTGGTGACCGCGGGACAACTGGCCGGCACCCGGATCACGCTGGGCGAGGCGCAGATAACCATCGGTCGGGCCGAGGACTCCACCCTCGTCATCACCGACGACTACGCCTCCGCGCGACACGCCCGACTCGTACCGCGCGACGGGCAGTGGTTCGTCGAGGATCTCGGCTCGACTAACGGGACGTACCTCGATCGCGCTAAGGTCACCGGACCGACCCCCGTTCCCCTCGGCGTGCCGATCCGGATCGGCCGCACCTCTCTCGAATTACGGCCATGACTCTGACCCTGCGCTATGCGGCCCACAGCGACCGCGGTCTGATCCGTGACGGTAACCAGGACTCCGTCTACGCCGGACCGCGGCTTCTCGCCGTCGCCGACGGCATGGGCGGCATGGCCGCCGGTGACGTCGCCAGCAACATCGTCATCGGTGCCATGGCGCCGCTCGACGAGGACGTCCCCGGTGACGCCCTCGTCGACGCGTTGCGTTCCGCCGTGAGCACCGCCAACCAGCAGCTCCGCGACACCGTGGAGGCCAACCCACAGCTGGAGGGGATGGGCACCACGCTCACCGCGACCCTCTTCTCCGGCAGCAAGCTGGGCATGGTCCACATCGGCGACTCGCGGGCCTATCTCCTGCGCGACGGCGAGTTCGCGCAGATCACCAAGGACGACACCTACGTCCAGATGCTCGTCGACGAAGGCCGGATCAGCCCGGAGGAGGCGAGCAGTCACCCCCAGCGCTCGCTGCTCACCCGGGCCCTGGACGGCCGGGACATCGACCCCGAGTACTCCGTGCGCCAGGTGCTCACCGGTGACCGCTACCTGATCTGCTCCGACGGACTCTCCGGCGTGGTCAGTGCGGAGACGATCGCCGAGACCATGCGCGAGTACACCGATCCGCAGCAGTGCGTCGAGCGACTCGTGCAACTCGCCCTGCGCGGCGGCGGACCGGACAACATCACGGTGATCATCGCGGACGCCACCGACCGGGACATCGTCGAGGCGGCGCCGATCGTCGGCGGTGCGGCGGCCCGCGACCGTGGCATGGCGACCTCTGCCGACGTCTCCACCCCGGCCGCCCGGGCCTCGGCGCTCTCCGCCCCCCGCCCGGCCGTTCCGGAGGAGCCCGCCGGCAACGCCGACGACGAGCCGGAGGCCCGTCGTCGCCCGCTGCGCGCGCTGGCGATGACGACCGCCCTGGCGGTGATCCTCGGCGGCAGCCTCTACGGCGGGTACACCTACACCCAGCGGCAGTACTACGTCGGCGCCACGCAGGACGGCCAGGTGGCCGTGTTCCGTGGCATCCAGGGCCAGATCGCCGGGATGGACCTCTCCACGGTCCACTCCGAGAGCAGCGCCCAGCTCGACGATCTCACCCTCGCCGCGCAGGAGCAGGTCAAGCAGGGCATTCCGGCCAAGAGCGAGCCGGACGCGGAACGCCGGCTGGCCGAGCTGACGGTGGACAGCCCCACCAACGTCAACCTCAAGCCGATCTGCCCGCCCACCACGAGCCCGACCCCGAGTCCGACTCCCGACGCGGGCGCACCCTCGCCGGCACCGCAAGCGCCGAGCGGCTCGCCGAGCCCGGTCGGCAGCGTGTCGGTCTCCCCCACGGGCGCCTCCGCGACCCCACCGGTACGCCCGTCCGACAACGGGGCGGCGATCCTGCCCACCGGTACGCCCGACGCCCCGCCCGACACCTTCTCGCCCACCGTCGACCCGGCGGCCTGCCGGTCGCCCGAGTAGGCACCGGCACTCGAACCGAGGACGATCGTGACCGCAGCGGCCACCCCGGCAACCTCGCCCGCCAGTGCGGGCGAGCGTTCCGGCGTACGCCAGGCCCGGTCCCGGCGTAACGCCGAGCTGTCGCTGCTGTTGCTGGCGATGGCCCTGGTCGCGGCGTACGGGGCGATGGTCGAGGCGAACGTGCTCGACACGGTCACCCCGACCTTCTGGGTGCCGGCCGCCGCGCTCACCGCGGTGTTCCTCGGCATGCACCTGGTGATCCGGTTCCTGGCACCCTTCGCCGACCCGGCCCTGCTGCCGGCGGTGGCCCTGCTCAACGGGCTCGGCGTCGGCTTCCTGCACCGGCTGGACCTGGCCCGGGCGGCCCCCGAGGACCGGGTCGACATGGCCACCTTCGCTGGCACCGGCGGGCGGCAGTTGGCCTGGACGCTGGTCTCGGTGATCCTCGCCGCCGGGCTGCTGGCCATCATGCGCGACCACCGCTCGATCTCCCGGTACGCGTACACCCTGGGCCTGGCCGGCATCGTGCTGGTCATGCTGCCGGCCGTGCTGCCGGCCAGCATCTCCGAGATCAACGGTGCCAAGCTCTGGGTCCGGATCGGCAGCTTCTCCATCCAGCCCGGTGAGTTCGCCAAGCTCGCCCTGCTGGTCTTCTTCGCCTACTACCTGGTCCGCAAGCGCGAGGTGCTCTCGCTGGCCAGCCACCGGTTCCTCGGCATCGACTTCCCACGCGGTCGCGACCTGGGCCCGGTGCTGGTGGTCTGGGTGATCAGCCTGCTGGTCCTGATCTTCGAGAAGGACCTCGGCACCTCGCTGCTCTACTTCGGCATGTTCGTGGCGACGGTGTACATCGCCACCGAACGGGTCAGTTGGCTGCTCATCGGTCTGGTCCTCTTCTTCGGCGGTGCCTACCTCGCGTACGTGCTCGGGGAGCAGTTCGGTGGACCGTTCGCGAACTTCTACGTGCGGGCGGAGATCTGGCTCGACCCGTTCGCCGAGCCGTACGACTCCGGCTACCAGTTGGTGCAGGGGCTGCTCGCGCTCGGCACCGGCGGGATGTTCGGCGCCGGACCGGGCGGCGGTCAACCGCTGCTGCTGCCGGAGGTGCAGAACGACTTCATCTTCGCCGGCATCGGTGAGGAGATCGGCCTGTTCGGTCTCTCCGCGCTGCTGGTGATCTATCTGCTGATCGTGGAGCGCGGGCTGCGGGCCGCCATCGCCGTCCGCGACTCCTTCGGCAAGCTGCTCGCCGGTGGCCTGGCCTTCACCCTCGCGCTCCAGGTCTTCGTGATCGTCGGCGGCATCAGCGGGCTCATCCCGCTGACCGGTCAGACCACCCCGTTCCTCTCCGCCGGTGGCTCCTCGCTGATGGCGAACTGGCTGCTGGTCGCGGTGCTGCTGCGGGTCTCCGACGCCGGGCGCCGCCCGGTGACCGGGGTCGGCGGCAAGGTGAACCGTCCGTCCGGCGGGCCGCCCGAGCAACTGCACGGTGCCCCCACGGAGGTGATCAAGCCGTGAACGCACCCCTGCGCCGGGTCGGCGTCGTCGTCATCGTCCTGTTCGCCCTGCTCTTCGCCAACCTGAACTGGATCCAGGCGTACAAGGCCGACGAGTACCGCACCAGCGACTACAACGGCCGGGTCCAGGTCGCCGAGTACGAGCGCCGTCGCGGCAACATCGAGGCGGGCGGCACCGCCCTGGCGGTCAGCAAGGAGACCGAGGGCGAGCTGAAGTTCCTGCGGACCTATCCGGGCGGGGCGAAGTACGCCCACGTGCTCGGCTACAAGCCGGTCAACCTCGGTGACACCGGGATCGAGCGCTCCGAGAACGACTTCCTCGCCGGCACCAGCGACCAGCTCATCGCCAACCGGATCAAGGACATGTTCACCGGCGACCGCACCGCCGGCGGAAACGTGCTGCTCACCCTCTCCAAGGGTGCCCAGGACGTCGCGTACGACCAGATGCGCAACAACAACCGGGGGGTGAAGAAGGGCGCGGCGATCGCCATCGACCCGAAGACCGGGGCGGTGCAGGCGCTGGTCTCCATGCCCAGCTTCGACCCGAACCCGCTGGCCAGCCACAACACCAGCGAGGCGACCAAGGCGTACAACGAGCTGGAGCAGGACCCGCAGCGTCCGCTGCGCAACCGGGCGCTGGCCGAGGTGCTGCCGCCGGGCTCCACGTTCAAGATGGTGGTGGCCGCCGCCGCGCTGGAGAACGGGATCGGCAAGGACACCAACATCCCGGCCGGGCCCAGCTACACCCCGCCGACCTCCGGCGAGGCGATCACCAACGCGGTGCCGTCGATCTGCCCGCAGTCCCAGGTCACCCTGATGAAGGCGGTCACCGACTCCTGCAACACCGGTTTCGCCAAGCTCGGTGTGCAGCTCGGTCCGGACGTGATCAAGGAGAAGGCCCGGCAGTTCGGGTTCGAGCAGGAGGACCTGACCGTCGGCCGGCTCGGCGAGGGCGGCCAGGCGGTGGCGGCCAGCCGTACCGGCGACATGCAGAACCCCGACGGCGGGGCCGACCCGGCGGCGCTGGCCCAGTCCTCCATCGGGCAGCGCGACGTGCGGATGAGCCCCCTGGAAGGGGCGATGATCGCCGCAGCGGTCGCCAACCAGGGCAGCCAGATGCGGCCCTACCTGGTACGCCAGCTCCTCGGACCGGACCGCACCACCGTCTACGACCCGGCCCAGCCGCGTGAACTGCGCCGCCCGGTCAGCCGTGAGGTCGCCGCCGACCTGCGGGACATGATGGTCAGCGTGGTGGAGAACGGCACCGCCCGTTCCGCACGGATCAACGGCTACACCGTGGGCGGCAAGACGGGTACCGCCCAGTCGGCGCCCGACCGGCCCGACCACGGCTGGTTCATCGGTTTCGCCATCGACTCCAACGGGGAACCGGTCTCGGCGGTCTGCGTGCTGCTCGAAGAGGCCGGCAGCGGCGGCAGCGCAGAGGCGGCCCGGATCTCCGGGCAGATCATGCGCGCCGTCATCGCCGACCGTGGGGGGCGTTGACATGCTCAGTCCGGGAGTTCAGCTCGGTAACCGCTACCGTCTCGACGAGCGCATCGCCAGCGGTGGCATGGGCGACGTCTGGCGTGGCCTGGACCAGGTGCTCGGCCGTACCGTCGCGGTGAAGAGCCTGCTCCCGGCGCTGCTGGACGAGCCCGGTTTCGCCGAGCGGTTCCGGGGCGAGGCCCGCACCATGGCGACGATCAACCACCCGGGTGTGGTCGACGTCTACGACTTCGGCAACGACCAGCAGATCGCCTTCCTGGTGATGGAGTACGTGGAGGGCGACCCGCTCTCGGCCACGCTGAGCCGGGTCGGTCGACTCACCCCGGCCCGGACGATGGCGTTGGTGGCGCAGGCCGCCGACGCGCTGCACGCGGCCCACCTCAAGGGGATCGTGCACCGGGACGTGAAGCCCGGCAACCTGCTGGTCCGGCCGAACGGCACGCTGGTGCTGACCGACTTCGGCATCGCCCGCTCGGAACTCGTCGGCCAGCTCACCGCCGCCGGTTCGGTGCTCGGCACCGCCTCGTACATCTCGCCCGAGCAGGCCACCGGCCAGGTCGCCACCCCCGCCTCGGACGTGTACGCCCTCGGCGTGGTCGCGTACCAGTGTCTCGCCGGCCGCCGGCCCTTTGAGGGCGACAACCCGCTCGACATCGCCATGCGGCACGTGCGGGAGACCCCGCGACAGTTGCCGTCCGACATCCCGCCGCAGGTCTGCGCCCTGGTGGAGCGGGCCATGGCGAAGGACCCGAAGGATCGCTGGCAGAGCGCCGCCGCGCTGGCCGGGGTGGCCCGGCAGCTCAAGACGGCGCTGTCCCAGCAGGCGCGTGCGGGTGGGCAGAACGCCAACCCGATCTCGGCCGCCCCCGCATCGCCGGCTCCGGGACGCGCCCAGGTGCCGACGCCGCAGCCGCCCCGTCCTCCGGCGGCACCGCACTCGACACCTCCCGGGCACCGACCGGCCGTGAACCACCGGCCGCCGGTGTCGCCGATGGCGGCCCGCCCCCCGGCGGCGCAACCACTGCGCCCCACGACTGTCGCTCCGGCCGTGCCGGCGATGCCGGCGGGTCGACCGATGCCACCACCCAACAACTACCCGCATGCCGCCGCCGCGCCGCCCGGCTACCAGCCACGACCGGCCCCGCCACAGCAGGTGCCCGGGCGGTCGCGCTCCGGAGTCCTGTTTCTGGCAGTGATGCTGGGCGTACTGGTCCTGCTCTGTTCCGGCGTGATTTCCTACAGCCTGCGGATGAACCAGAGCGCCGACCTGCCGGTCGGGGTTCCCGTGCAAACGGTGTCGTCCGTCGTGCCCTGGCACGACGGACGAGACGATCCGGCCGGTACGGCGTACCGTCGACTGGATCAGCCCCGCGCGGGCAGCCACGAGACGACGACGAGTGAAGGACGACGGACGCGATGACAGCGCAGGCCCGCCTGCTCGGTGGCAGGTACCAGGTCGGCGAGCTGCTCGGATATGGCGGCATGGCCGAGGTGCATCGCGGTCGCGACCTGCGTCTCGGTCGGGACGTCGCGATCAAGATGCTCCGGACCGACCTGGCTCGGGACGCCACCTTCCAGATGCGTTTCCGGCGGGAGGCGCAGAACGCCGCCTCGCTCAACCACCCGGCCATCGTCGCGGTCTACGACACGGGTGAGGAACAGGCGCCGACCGGCGAAACCCTGCCGTTCATCGTGATGGAGTTCGTCAACGGGCGGACCCTCAAGGAGGTGCTCGGCGCCGAGGGCCGGCTACAGCCCCGTCGGGCGCTGGAGATCTCCGCCGACATCTGCGCGGCGCTGGAGTTCAGCCACCGGCACGGCATCATCCACCGCGACATCAAGCCCGGCAACGTGATGCTCACCCAGACCGGCCAGGTCAAGGTGATGGACTTCGGTATCGCTCGGGCCCTGGCCAGCGGTGCCACCACGATGACGCAGACCAGCGCGGTCATCGGCACCGCCCAGTACCTCTCTCCCGAGCAGGCGCGCGGCGAGGCCGTGGACGCCCGCTCCGACGTGTACGCCGCCGGCTGCGTCCTCTTCGAGCTGGTCTGCGGCCACCCGCCGTTCGTCGGCGACAGCCCGGTCAGCGTCGCGTACCAGCACGTGCGGGAGACTCCGCCGACGCCGAGCGACCTGAACCCGGACGTCAACCCGGCGGTCGACGCGATCGTGCTCAAGGCGCTGTCCAAGAACCCGCTCAACCGTTACCAGAGCGCCGGCGAGATGCGTGCCGACATGCTCCGGGCGGCGGCCGGTCGCCCGGTGATGGCGACGCCGGTGCTGCGCGAGGACGAGACCGTGGCGATGGCCCCGTCCCCGGGCTACTCGTCGGGTGCGGCAGGTGCCACCCAGACGCGACAGATCCCCGCCCGGGTCGGCGACCCGCGCCAGCGGCGCGCCTCGTCCTGGCTGATCGCCATGTTCGCCGCGCTCGGCGTGCTCGCGGTGATCGCGTTGGTCGCCGCGCTGCTGCTGAACCAGCGCGACGACGAGGAAACCCCGGTGCCCACCCTCACCGGGCTCAGCCAGCAGGACGCGTTCGCCCAGATCGAGCAGAACGGGCTCAACGCGGCGCTCGGCGACCCCGTCCTCGCCTCCGACTGCACGAAGGGCGCCGTGGTCAGCCAGACCCCGGCCGCAGGCGAGCGGGTGGAGCCGAACAGCACGGTGACCGTGCAGATCTGCGACGGGAAGCCGGTGGTGACCATCCCGTCCGTGGTCGGTGGCACCCGTGAGTTCGCCGAGCAGCAGCTTGAGGATCTGAAGCTCGACGTGGAGGTCAAGCAGGACGACAACGCCGCGCCCGAGGGCCAGGTGTTGGCGATCGATCCGGGCGCGGGCGAGCGGGTGGAGGAGGGGACCAAGGTCACTCTCACCGTCTCCAGGGGCAACGTGGTCCGGGTGCCTGACGTCGCGAACCTCACCGAGGACGAAGCGCGGAAGAGGCTGCGGGACGCGGGCTTCGAGGTCCGGGTCCAGACCGGTCGTGCGGTGCCTGCGGACCAGGCCGGTCGGGTGCTCAACCAGGACCCGAACGCCAACAGCCAGCGCACCAAGGGCAGCCGGGTGACGATCACCATCTCCGTCGAGGAGGAGGAAGAGGACCCGGAGCCGTCGCAGACGCCGCCGACCGGTACCCCGCCGACCACCCCGCCGCCGGATGAGGACGACGACGGTGGTGGCAGCGGTGGCGGTGGCGGCGGCCAGGTCATGCCGACGCCGGGCTTCCCGCCGTTCCGGTTCCCCGGCGAGTGACCGACCCGGCCCCGGCCGCCGCCCCGGTGCGGTGGCGGCGCCGCCTGATCCGGGTCGCCGCCCTCGTCGCCGTCGCACTGCTGCTGGTGAGCGTGCCGTGGCTCTGGACGACGGTGTCCGCGCGCGGACACGTCTTTACCGAGGCCGACGCGCCGAGCGCCGACGTGGTGATCGTCCTGGGCACGGCGGTCACCGAGAACGGACAGCGACCCGGCATCCGGCTCGCCGGACGCCTGGAGACCGCCGCCGAGCTGGTGCAGAGCGGGCGGGCCCGGGTGGTGCTGGTGTCGGGTGACGGCGGCGGAACGTCCGGGGACGAGCCGGCGGCGATGGCCGAGCACCTGACCGGGCCGCTCGGTGTCGACCCGCAGCGCGTCGTCACCGACCCGCACGGCCTCGACACGTACGACAGTTGCCTGCGGGCACGGGACGTCTACGGGATCGAGCGGGCCCTGATCGTCACGCAGTCCTACCACCTGGACCGTGCCGTGACGCTCTGCCGACACCTCGGCATCGACACCGACGGGGTCGTCGCCCGCTGCACCGGCTGCGGATCGAGCCTGCTGGCGCAGAAGGCGGCCCGTGACTACCTGGCCAGCGGCAAGGCGGTCCTGGACGCGGTTCGCCGCCGACCACCTGCGGTCAGCTCGCCCGCCGACCCGAGCGTCACGGACGCGCTTCGTCGGTGACCGTTTCGCTGTGTCGGGCGGATCGGTGTCAGGTGGTGGCGAAGGCGGCGCGGCGGCGGGTGTCGACCTCGGCGGCCAGCGCAGGGGCACGGTCCAGCGCCTCCCGGTAGCCGCAGCCGGCCAGCCAGTTCGCCAGCATCAGGTGGCCGCCCTCGGTGAGCACCGACTCCGGGTGGAACTGCACGCCCTCGATCGGCAGCGTCCGGTGCCGCATCGCCATCACCACGCCGGACTCCGTCCGACCGGTCACCTCCAGCTCCGCCGGCAGCGTCTCGGGCAGGACGGCGAGGGAGTGGTAGCGGGTCGCGGTGAACGGGTCGGGCAGTCCGGCGAGTACGCCGACCGAGTCGTGGCGTACCTCCGAGGTCTTGCCGTGCAGCAGCTCCGGGGCGCGGGCGACGGTGGCCCCGTACGCCTCGCCGATCGCCTGATGACCGAGGCAGACGCCGAAGATCGGGATCTCGCCCGCGTACCGGCGGATCACGTCGAGGCAGATGCCGGCCCGGTCGGGACTGCCCGGTCCGGGCGAGAGCAGGATGCCGTCGGCACCGACCCGGCCCACCTCCGCCACGTCGATCTCGTCGTTGCGCCGCACCTCGCACTCGACGCCGAGCTGGCCGAGGTACTGCACCAGGTTGAAGACGAACGAGTCGTAGTTGTCGATCACCAGGACGCGCATCGGCCTCACTCGTCTTCGTTCGGCGGCGGGGTGTTGTTCCGGTCGGTGTCGTACGGCAGGTCGTGCTCGTCACCGGGCGGGGCGTCGTCCAGCGGGTCCTCGCCGGGCACCACGTCGCTGCCGGGTACGCCGGGACCGTCGTCCTGCTGGGTGACCTGGACGTCCTCCCCGGTGAACGGGAGCAGCGGCCCGGCCCAGGGGAAGACCACGTACCAGAGCAGCGCCACCATGGTGGTGGCGAGCAGCAGGCTGCCGACGAGTTTGCCGGGCAACCCGAAGGGCAGCTTGCGCCAGATCCAGCCGTACATCGTCAGGCTCCCAGCTCCGCCGGGCGCCCCTCGGCCTTCGGCTGCGTACGGGTCAACTCGGCGTGGACGATCAACCGCTCGTAGTTGTCGAACTTGGGATTGCAGGTGGTCAGAGTCAGCATCCGCTTGGACGGCCGGACCCCCGGCCGCCCCGGTACGGGCGCGACCACCTCCACCTGGGACGGCTTCACGATGTGGTTCTCGGTGACCTGGTAGACGTACCACTCGTTGCGGCCCTCGACCACGATGGCGTCACCGTCGCGCAGCTCGTCCAGTCGCCAGAAGGTGGCCCGGTTGCGGTGCCCGGCCACGGAGAAGTTGCCGACCTGACCGGGCAGGGCGCTGTCCGGGTAGTGGCCCGGCGCGTACCGGATGTCCTCCTGGCGGACACCCTCGACGACGATCCACTCCTTGTCGAACTTGGGGATGTAGAGCCCGGCGATCGGCTTGCCGTTGACCGGTGGTTTCGGGGACGCGGACGGCGAGGCACTGGCCGACGGGGCCACCGTCGGGTCGCCCTCGGGCCCCCATGCCTGCGCGAGCTGCTGGCTCAGCTCGCCCTGGTGCGCGTCGACGATCGCCGACTTGCCCCAGATCTCGTAGCCGGCGAAGAGGAGCACCACCAGGCCGAAGGTGATCAGCAGCTCCCCGCTGAACCGCAGGCCGGTGCGGACCCGGGACCACGCGGACGGCCGGGTCAGCTCGGAGTAGACGCTCTTGTAGCCCTCACCGGTCTGGTGCGGCCGGAGCTGCACCACCCGGTCACCCCGTCGCGGCTTGGGAGGCTCGGCACCCGGGCCGGCACCGTCAGCGGGGTCGTCGGTCTTCGGCGGTCGGGGCACGGCCCCCATCAGGGCGGTGGAGTCCATCGCGGGCGGGGTGCTCGGCCGGGGGCCGGTGATCGCGGGGATGAGGGCGGTGGCACCCGGGTCGGCCGGCGGCCGACCGTCCGACCGGGAGCCGGCGGAGGCCCCGCCGCTCGGCGACAACGCCGGGGTGCTGCCGGTCGGCGACGCTGCGGGGGTGCTGCCGGTCGGCGACGATGCCGAGGCACCGCGCGTCGGCGACGAGGGCGTGCCGCCGGTCGCAGAGGGCGTGGCAGCCCCGCCGGTCGGCGACGACGGGGGCGTGCCGCCGGTCGGGGAGGCGGCGGAGCGGACCGGGCCGCCGATCGCCGGCATCAGTGCCGTCGGCCCTTCACCCGACCAGCTCTGCTCGGTGGGCTGCCCCGAGGGCGGGGCGTCGCGACCGTCCCGGTTATCCGTCCGCCAAGCTGGGGGCGGCTGCGGGCCCGTGGGCTGCGGCGTCGGGTGCTGCGGCGTCGGTTGGTGCTGCGACGTCGGGTGGTGCTGCGGTGCCGGGTGGTGCTGCGGTGCCGGGTGTTGCGGGGCGGTGGGCTGCTGGCGGGCGGGCCCCGACGGCGGGACCTGCCCGGGCTGCGCACCGTGCCGCGCCTGTGCCGGGTCGCGACCGTGCCGGGCGTACGGCGGCTGTCCCGGTCCGGCAGGCGGAGTCTGGGCGGGCGGGTAACCGGGCTGCGGGGTGGCCGGTCGCACCGAGCTGGCGTCCGGCCGGGCTTGGCCGGCCCCGGAGGGTGCGGATCCGCTTCCCGCAGGGGACAGGCCGGGAACGTCCGGGTGCGTGGACCTGGCCCCGTGCGGCGGTGACCCGGCGTCCGGCCAGGTCGGCCCGGTCGCCGGTCGTGCCGGAGCGCCGCCGGGCGGCGAGTGGCGTGGCTGCTGCCCGCCGGACCAGGCCGAGGAGGTACCCGGGCCGCTCGCCTGCGGCCCCGGACCGCCGGGGGCGGTGCCGTCGGGCGCGGCGGGGCGTCGAGCCTCGAAGGCCCCGCGCCACGGGGTCGGCTCGACGGGTATGTCCGGCTCGCTGGAGGGCAGGGGTACGCCGTTCCACTGCCCGGCACCGGCTGGGCTCTGCCGTCGACCGGGTCCGTCGACCGGCGGCACGCTCGGCGACGGGCCCCACCGACCCGGCGACCGCTCCTGGCTCGTTGCGGCGTCCGTGCGACCGGGTGCTCCGGAGTCACCCTGGCGAGCCGTTGCGCCGAAGCGAGGGTCCGGTCCACTGCCCGCCGGGGCGGAGGTGTCCCACCGGCCGGGCGTGGTGTTCCAGCGACCGGCCGGGCCGGTGGGCTCCCCGGACCGGGTGTCGGGTGGCCCCGACGGCCGATTGTCGGGCGAGACCGGTGGCCGGGTGTCGGGCGAGACCGGCGGACGGCGCTCGGGCCCGGCCGACGAGCGGGTGTCGGTCGTGGGGGCGCGACGGTTGTCGGGCGTGGCCGGGTGGCGGCTGTCCGGCGTGGCCGGGTCCGGCCGCTCGATCTTGGGCAGGAAGGCGGTTTGTTCGTCGGCCTGGTCGCGGTGCCGGCCGTCGGGGTGCGGGCTCACCGCGCGCTCACTGCGGCACCGTCGCCGACCGCAGGGTGGTGGAGTCCTCGAACGCGGGCACGGTGACGGTGCCGGGAAGCTCCTGGTAGCCGAGCTGGTAGTTGTCGACCGCGTCCCTGAACCACCGGACTCCCTCGGAAGCGGCGAGAGCCTGCTGCAACGCGGCAGGGTCGCCAATTGCTACGATCTTGAATGGAGGGGAGTACACCCGGCCGTGCAGCAGCAGGGTGTTACCCACGCAGCGTACCGCGCTGGTCGCCAGGACGCGGACGTTCATGATTGACATGGCCTCGGCGCCACCGGCCCACAACGCGTTCACCACTGCCTGGACGTCACCCTGGTGTACGACCAGGTCGTCGTTGGTGGCCCCGTCGGGCAGGTTGTTGAGCCGGGGCGCGTCGTCGAGCACGACGGTCATCCCCGAGCCGGTCAGCTCGGTGAAACCGGCGGTGGCGAGGCTGGCGGTGCCGCGCTCCTGCTGCTCCCTGATCGGCCCGTCCGAGTCGGCGAGGTCGGCCGTACGGCTCTCGACCTCCTTGCGCAGCGTCGCGGCGCGCTCCTCGTTCGCCGCCACCTGGGCGCGGCGGTCCTCGATGAGTTCGGTGAGCTGGGGGCGTCGGTCCTCGCGCAGGTTCGTGCCGCCTGCGGTGGTGGCGGTGGTGGTGAAGAGCAGGCCGGCCGCGGCGGCGATCAGCGGTACCCCGATCGACCAGCCCGGACGGCGCTGACGCGGCCGGCGGGGCAGCAACCCGGCGACGAGTCGTCGCAGCGCCTTCTGCCACGACGCTGCGCCGGACGTGTACTCCACGGCCGTTCCCCCTTGTCCTCCGGCTCCGGCACCCGTGGGGTGCGGCGGAGCGACGGTCGCCCGCCCGTCCGATTCGCCGATGCCGGGCATCGGTCTGGCCTCATCCGTGGATTGGACGGGCCTTCCGGACTACGCTAGCTGTCGAACATTATTGGCCATGGACCGTCGCCCTCGCGCCCGGTTGTCAGGCCGGACGAGGTCGTAACCCCTCTGGAGAGCGTCGTGCCCAAGTCTCAGGTCCGCAAGAAGAAGGTGTACACCCCACCCACGGATGTACGCCCGACGACGACATCGGCGTCCCGTAAGCCGAGCCCGGTCTGGCTACCCGCCACGGCCGTGTCGTTGATCGCCTTCGGCATCGCCTGGCTGGTGGTCTACTACCTGTCCGAGCAGGAGTACCCGGTCATGGAGCTGGGGTACTGGAACCTCGCGGTCGGCTTCGGCGCGATGGTCGCCTCCCTGATCCTGCTCTCCCGCTGGCGCTGATTCCCTGCTCAACGGCCACCTGCGCAGGCCCCGCCCGAGCGGATTCGGCGGCGGCCTCCTAAGGTGTGCGCAGGGCGGCGTGGCCCAGGTGCGAGAAGTCTCACGTTACTGTTGAGTAACCTTGCGCGTAAGCTGCATCGCATGACCGAGTGGACCGAGGTCATCGACCGATCCGGGTCGAGGTGCGGCACCCTGGGGTGACCAACCGCACCCCGACCCCGGTCGCCGAGCCGCTCGACAGGCAGCAGACCGGGAGGCCAACTCGATGGGCAGCGTCCAGATCGTCACCACGATCCTCGCGGCCGCCATCACCGCCGTGGCGGTGTGGCTTGCGGTGCGTGCGGTCTCGAAGATGTTCGCCGTGATCCGGCTGGGTCAGCCCGACCCGTCCCGCTCCGGTGACCACGCCGCGCGTACGAAGACCATGCTCGCGGAGACGGCCGGGCACACCCGGATGCTCCGCTGGAGCGTGGTCGGTGCCGCGCACTGGTTCGTGATGGTCGGCTTCCTCGTGCTGTCGCTGCTGGTGCTTGAGGCGTACTTCGAGGTGGTGTCGCCGACCGCCGGGTTGCCGCTGATCGGTGGCTGGGCGCTCTATGGGCTGGTCACCGAGTGGATCGGCATCCTCGGTGTCGTCGGCATCGTGGTGCTGATCGCGATCCGGGTGGCCAACCGGCCGAGTCAGGCCGGACGCCGGTCCCGGTTCACCGGCTCCACCATGTGGCAGGGCTACTTCGTCGAGGCCGTCGTCCTCGCCGTCCTGGTCATGGGCTTCCTGATCCGTGGCTTCAAGGTCGCCACCGACCACTTCGAGTACCCGACCTGGGCCACCCCGCTGAGTCACGCGGTCGGCTCGGTGCTGCCGGACTGGGAGTCCGGGGTCAGCGTCGCCGCCCTCATCAAGATCGCGATCTCGATGACCTGGCTCATCGTGATCTCGCTGAACGTGACCATGGGCGTCGCCTGGCACCGCTTCCTGGCCTTCCCGAACATCTACTTCAAGCGGAAGCCGGGTGCGTCCGGCTCCGGCCTCGGGCCGCTGCGGCCGATGACGAGCGAGGGCAAGCCGCTCGACTTCGAGGAGGCTGATCCGGAGAAGGATCAGTTCGGCGTCGCGCACGTCGAGCAGTTCACCTGGAAGGGCCTGCTGGACTTCAGCACCTGCACCGAGTGCGGCCGGTGCCAGTCGCAGTGCCCGGCGTGGAACACCGGCAAGCCGCTGTCGCCGAAGCTGCTGGTACTCAGCCTGCGCGACCACGCGTACGCCAAGGCGCCCTATCTGCTGGCCGGCGGCGGCAAGGACCTCACCGGCGAGGAGAAGGCCACCGCAGCGCAGCTCGCCCACGTCGACGTGCTGGCGCTCGCCGAGGCGGAGAAGCCGCTGATCGGTGACGCCGAGGCGGGCGGCGTGATCGACCCGGACGTGCTCTGGTCGTGCACCACCTGCGGCGCCTGTGTGGAGCAGTGCCCGGTGGACATCGAGCACGTCGACCACATCGTCGACATGCGCCGCTACCAGGTGCTGATCGAGTCGAACTTCCCCTCCGAGGCCGGCGTGATGCTGCGCAACCTGGAGAACAAGGGCAACCCCTGGGGCGCGCCGCAGAACACCCGGGAGGACTGGACCAAGGGCCTCGACTTCGAGGTGCCCCGGGTCGGCGAGGTCGAGGACTTCGAGTACCTCTTCTGGGTGGGCTGTGCCGGTGCGTTCGAGGACCGGGCGAAGAAGACCACCCGGGCGGTCGCCACGCTGCTGAACGAGGCGGGCGTCTCGTTCGCCATCCTCGGTGAGGGCGAGACCTGCTCCGGCGACCCGGCCCGCCGAATCGGCAACGAGTTCGTCTTCCAGATGCTCGCCCAGCAGAACGTGGAGACGCTCAACGAGGCGTTCGAGGGCCGCGAGAAGGCCAAGCGGAAGATCGTGGCGACCTGTCCGCACTGCTTCAACACCCTGGGCAACGAGTACGGCCAGCTCGGCGGCGAGTTCGAGGTGGTGCACCACACCCAGTTGCTGGCGCACCTGGTCGCCACCGGCAAGCTGACCCCGGTGCAGCCGGTCGACGGTGGTGTCACCTACCACGACCCGTGCTACCTGGGCCGGCACAACCGGGTCTTCACCCCGCCGCGCGAGGTGCTGGGCAGCGCCGTCGGCGGGGACGACGGCCTGGTCGAGATGCCGCGCAACAGCGAGCGCTCCTTCTGCTGCGGCGCCGGTGGCGCGCGCATGTGGATGGAGGAGCGGATCGGCAAGCGGATCAATGTGGATCGGGTCGAGGAGGCCATGTCCACCGGCGCGAGGACCGTCGCGGTCGGCTGTCCGTTCTGCTCGACGATGTTGAGTGACGGAGTCAACGGCAAGGGCGCCGGCGACCAGGTCGAGGTGGTCGACGTGGCCAGCGTGCTGTTGCGTTCGGTCAAGCCCGAGCAGGCCCGGGGCGCCGAGGAGGGCGAGCCGGTCGCCGGGTGACCAGCGCGTACGTCGGGGCGTGGGGGGGGGCGGGGGGGTGGCCGCAGCTGGGGGGTGTTTATTATTGGGGGATTTTATTTTAAAAT
>NZ_JBEOWP010000010.1:16456-273923 GCF_040296095.1 Micromonospora sp. NPDC002389 | reverse complement strand
CAGCCACCAAGACCAACGACTGAACATCAACAACCAGCGAGGGGGTCAACATTCGGCCGGAACAGAGGGGTCAAAGTTCAACCGGCGTTGACACCAGACCGGCCGATGCCGGCGGGCGAGGGTCAGTGCCGTAGCCGACAGATACTCGTCGTACGAGATGCGCCGCTTCGACCACAAGGCGTTCCCACCCGACGCCGGGTGCTGTGGTGTGCCTCGCGCGAGGTCCAACAACCGTCGTCGGGCGGCCTCTTGCTCAATCGCCTGGATGCGTTCTCCGATGCCGGGAGCCGCCGAGGGCGACGACGGGAAGAACCGGCTGACAACTCGCCGAAGGAGTCCGATGTTCACCGTCATGTGGCCGGTCCTCCGTTCTCAGGACGTGGAGGGGCACCTGCTGATGTGCCTCGTCCGCGCCCGGTTTCAGTGAGGTCCAGCGTCACGCCGGATGCGCTCACCGAGCCAGAGGGTGAGCGTCCGCTAACTACGTGTGCTGTCCGCTGCTGGTCGTCGCCCCGGTGCGTATTCGATGCACGCCTCACGCAACGTCGCCGCCTCTGGTGTCCCCGACTGCTCCACCTTGGCCAGCAATTCCGCAGCCCGCCACCAGTTCGACGGCACCACCCGTCCGGACGCCACCGCCTGTGCCCCCAGAGCCACCGCCTCATCCGGCTGACCGGCAGCGACCAGGGCAAGACCGAGGTCGAGTCGGGCCGACGCGGACCGGCGAGGTCGCGCTCCCCCATCGCCGGACGGATCCAGAACCGCCAGCACCGCCCGCGCTACCTGCTCGGCACCGGGGTCCCCCGCCCAAGCCAAAGTCGTGGCCGTGTACGCGGCGGCCTTGGCCGGGTCGTAGCGATAGTGGTGCTCGGCTCGCTCAGGAACAGGCAGATTCGCCGTCAGCCGCTCCACCCGGTCCAACGCTCGTCGGGTCGCACCGACATCCCCGATTCGAGCCCACGCACGAGCCTCCTGAGCAGTCGCCTGGATGCGGGCAGAACTCCCCTTCGGAGCGATCCGCTGTGCTTGACGGGAAAGATCTAGCGCCGTCCGGTAGTCACCTTGAGTCAGCACGTCCCAGGCGCGGGTTTCGAGACACCATGCCTGGATCTCGCGATGCTCCGCATGTTCGGCGAGATCACGGGCGGCTCGCAAGTGGGCAGCCGCAGCGGTCCTCTGCCGCAGGTCGATGTGCACGGTCGCCCGCAGCACCGCCAACCAGCCACCGGCAACCAGCAGCCGCCGCTGGTGAGCAAGCGTGACCCGCCCGTCCAACAACCGCCCGACGTAGGCGAGATGCCGCCGCACCAACGGCAGAAGATCCGCCGGGGCCATCGTCGGATAGAGACTGGCAAGATCGTCGACGCCCTGCTCGATCCGATCGAGCACGTCTCCGCTGACATCACTGGCGACCACTCTCGCCCGCAACTCGCCAGCCTCAGCCGCGTGGTCGATCGGCGCCTCCACCAACCGAGCAAGCACACCCCCCGCGTCGAGAACGCGGTCCAGGTGACGAGCCGTGTCGACAGTCGGAGCCTTGAGCCCCGCCTCCAACTCGTGCAGATGGCTCTTACTCCGATGGGCGAGTTGCCCGAGGGCACGAAGCGACAGACCGCGCCGCTCCCGAAACTCGCGCAGGACTACACCGAAGCGCGGGTCGACGGACGGGGCCATAGCGCCGCTCCAAGCTCAAGAGGCCAGGCGACCGTAACCGGTCACCACCTCGTCGGACGGTACCCCGACACGCCGCACGACGAGGACCCCTCACCGTCGTTGTCCTGCCGGCGAAATCGCTTGCTATCGAGGCACTGCTTGAGGACGTTTCACGGTGTCTTGTTACCCCCTGTGTGCCCCGAGGTCGGCGCGGGTGAGCAGCGCTCGCAGTGTGATGCCCTCTACCGCAAGTGCCTCAGTTCCGCCCTCCTGGCGGTCGATCACGCAGACGGCAGCGTCGACATGTGCTCCGAGGCTTCGCAGATCCCTGGCCGAGAGAACCACCTGCCCGCCAGAGGTCACCACGTCTTCGACAACGAGCACCCTGCGTCCAGCCACCTCTGCCCCCTCGGCCAGCCGAGCCGTGCCGTACGGTTTCGCTGTCTTGCGCACGAACGCGCAGGGCAGGCCAGTGCGTCGACCGAGTGCCGTTACGACGGCGATGCCCCCCATCTCCAAACCAGCAAGCACCTCGGTTTCGGCGGGCACCAGGGCGACCATCTGCTCGGCGAGAGCATCGAGCAGGATCGGATCTGCCTCGAACTGGTATTTGTCGAAGTACTCGTTCGCTACCCGTCCGGAACGCAGTACGAATTCTCCGGTAAGACGAGACCTGGCATTGACCTGACGCGCGAGATCATCAAGCTTCACGTGAGAAATCCTGACACGCTAGGCACCGTCAGGAGCGAGAGGCCGAGACGCTAGACCCTGCGCTCAGCCCAACTCGCCATCCCGTCCACCATCGACCCGCCTCCGGGAGCAGGTCGCCACCCGGCCCACAACGTCAAGACGGCCTTGACGTGCCGATGACGAGGGCCAACTCTCGGGCGTCCTCACCGACCGTGCCCAGCCGGTTCGACAGTTCCAGGGCGACGGTGCGGGCGTACGGGTTGTGTCGCACCGTGTCGACGCTCTCCCGCAGTGCCCGGCCGAGCAGGTGCACCGCCGCGACCTCCCCACGGTCCAACATGTGCGCCCGAGCGGCATCGATCAGCGCGGCAGCCCGGCGAGTCTGCGAGGGCAACGCCCGATAGTCGGTGGCGTCGGCCCGTCGCACCGCCTCACCCGTGCGACACAGGTCCGTCTCGATGGTGACCGCGTACGCCGCACACGCCGCCGATCCGAACATCAGCCACGGATGGACGTACCCACCGCCGAGCCGACTCGCGGCCGAGTCGGCACCATCCCACGCCCGCCAGGCACGACCGGCCCGGCCAGCCTTGCTGTGACCCAACGCGATACCGAGCTGCACCTGCCCCCACCGCGCCAACTGCTCGCCACCCGCCGCCGGATCGACCAGACCCGCCGCCTCGACCAGCACTTGCTCGGCGGCGTCCACCTGGTTCGCGCCCCGATAGACGTGCGCGTAGTACCAGGCCGCCACCGCCATCGCCGCCGGGTCGTCAGCGTCCTGGGCAGCCGACATCGCCCGGTCGGCAGCCAGCCACACCAACTCCGGCAACGGCTGGTGCGCCAGGTACAACTGCACCAGGTGATACACCCGCGCCAGCTCCACGAACGCCAGCCGACGGTCCCCGCCACCGAGCATCCGGGCACTCCGCTGGGCATCCGTCAGCAACCCCGGAAGCACCGCCGCCACCGCCGAACGCTCGGTCGTCGACCGATGCCACAATGCCCACGCCTGATCCACCAGATCACGCATCACGACAACCGGCGTCACCGCGCCCACCGGCACCGACGCCCGCTGCATCACCGCAGCCACCTTGCCGACCTCGGAATGCCCCGCCCTGGTCACCGACGCCACCGGCAACGACTGATCACCGGTCAGATCCGCAAGATCGGAAATGTCGAGCACCTCGGCCAGGCGCAGCAGCATGGGCAGACGGGGCGGCAGCAGCCGACCATTCTCCAGAGCCTTGACCCACTCCGCGCTACGCCCCACCAACCCGCCGAGCACGGGCCGAGTCTTCCCCGCACGCTCGCGATACATCCGAAGGCGCGCACCAAAGGTCGCGGAATCGCTCATCATCGTCTCCCAGGTAGCGGTCTGGGCAGCGGACCACCAGCCACTACGGCCAGCAGACCACCACAGTCGACGGTACCCCCGCCCACCGCCTGAACACGCCCCACCACGACGGTTGGTACCGCAACCGCCAGGCGAGCCTTCCGACCTTCGCCACACCCCCGGGCCAAAGGCTGCTGTGACCCCTAGCTTGAAACGCCGTCCGACGGTATGCCGACGTCTGCCACCTCGGTAGTGCCGGTGCCTTCTGGCAGATGGGCAGAAGTCAACTTGGCAAACCTGTCATGCCGATACGAGGGCCCGTAGGCGGACCACCGCAGGTGAAGCATCCGGGGGCTCGGCTCCCTGAGGCGCAACTTCACGGATACTGCTGCCTCAGGCGCCCTCGGAGACAGCAGTATCGCTGAAGTTGCGCGGATCTTCAGGAATGACAAGGCCCCCCGTTCGCGCGTTCTGCGGACAGGGGGCACATGGGGACTTGCGGGCGATACTGGGATCGAAGCAGTGGCTTCTTCGGTGTGAACCGTTCCCCGCCTGGGTCCGGCCGCCGTGGTTCAGCGGTTCTGGCTGGTCACCTCGACGGTGCCGAGGTTCGGTGCCAGGGCCCTGGCCACGTCCTCGGCGGCCGACCGGTCCTCGGGCCGCGTCAGGACGATGCTGACCCGGTCGACCCGCAGGGTTGCACGGACCATCGGATACCTGCCGACGACCGCCCGGAACGCGGCGATCGCCTCCACCGGGACTGCCCCGTCCGCACCGGTCTCGACGGAGACGGCCGGCTCGACGGTGCGGTCGGTGGCGATGAGTACCGTCGTGACGCCGGTCAGCGTGCCGTGTCGGCCGCCGCCGGTGGTCAGGTCGTCGAAGAGTTCGATCGCGCCGACCACGTTGGGCGCGGTGCCGACGATCCGCCACCGGTTGACGTCGGCCCGGGACGGGCGCGAGATGTGGGCCGACGTCACCTGGGGGTCGGTGCTCATCGACCGCCACAACGACACCACCTCGTCGGTGCGGGCGTTGTCCGGGACCACGGTGAAGGTGATGTCGGCGGCGGCGATCTTGCCCGTGACGTCGTCGCGGCCGGCGACGTACTGCCGTAGTTCGCCCGCCATCTCGCTCACCCGGTCGGCAGAGGTGCCCTCCTGCACGGTCAGGGTGCCGGTCGTCGAGCCGAAGAAGGGCAGGGTGTTCTCCTCGGTGGCGTGGACGCTCGCCACGTCGGGCGTGCCGGCCCAGTCGGCCTCGAAGTCGGCGGCCAGGGCGCTGCCCTTGTTGACGGCGCATCCGGACAACACGGTCAGACCGAGCACGAACGCGAGGCCGGTCCGGAGTCTGCGCTCAGCCATGCGTAGTCACCGGGACCGGCGGCACGGCAGAAAGACGATCACGATTCACGCCTACTTCCTAGCACGTGCCGTCGAGCCCACCACGGTGCTGACCTGCCGATCCCTGCCCGCAGGACGTCAGGAGACGGCCCGGACCGCCCTGTGGTCACTACTCGCGCGGCCGGTGTCGCGGGCGAAACGTAGTAGCGCGGTGAAGGCCAGCGCCGCCGTGACCGCGCCACCGGCGAGTCGTACCCGGTGCCCGGCGACGAACTCGGCGGCGACCTGACGCAGGTACTCCGGCGAGTGGGTGCCCACCGGGTCCACGAACATGATCTCGTTGCGCGGCCAGAAGAAGACCGCTGAGAAGAGGAACTCGCAGACCACGAAGACCGCGGTCGCGGATGCCACCCACCAGCGCAGCCGCCGGTCGCGCCAGGTGAGCACCGTGGCGGCGAGACTGCCGAGGATCACCGAGGCGCCCAGCGGCGGGAAGTAGTCGCTCGGGCCGCTGACCACCAGGAACTCGCGGGCGCGCAGCAGCGACGCCGGGGCGTCGTCGAAGATGTTGGGGTAGAGCATGACCGTCTCGGCGGCGACGCCGCCGAAGGACATCATCGCCGCCCACACGAGCGCGACGAGCACGATCCAGGTCAGTCGGGTACGGGTCACGACGGGCACCTCCTGGCACGACGGGCGCCCGGACCGGGCGCGCTGACGTCGTCTCCCATGCTGGGTTCGGCGGCCCGCATCGTCTGCCGTCCGCAGGCGCGGTCCGGGTCGCCCGTGGGCGTACCCGGTGCGGTGTTCCCGACGCGCGTCGGCGACGGTCCACGTCGACGCGCGCACGACGACGCCCCGTCGGCGCGGAGCGACCCGCACCGACGAGGCGTCACCGAAGACCGGCTACCGGGTGATGGTGACCGTCGCCTTGCGGAAGTTGTTGCGCTTGTCGTTCTTCGTCGGGTCGTAGCCCTTCTCGACGTTGCCCGCCGTGTCGACCGAGAACCAGTGGAACGTGGTCGTCTCGGTCACGCGGAACACCTGGCCCGGCTCCCGGAACTCGGTCGCCTGGTAGCGCGGCGAGTCCAGGGTGGGGCGGCTGCCGTCGGTCGTGTAGTAGATGGTGGCCGGTTCGCTGGTCTCGAACCGGACGTCGACCGGGCCCGCGTACCGGCCGCCGCCGGGCACGAGCGTGGAGGTCGGCTTCTTCTTGTCCTTGCCCCAGTCCGCCGCGATCCGGAACATCTCCATGATCCCGTTGGCGTACTCCATCGTCTCGGCGTGCCCGCTGACCAGCTCGGGGTTGCCCACCCACGGCGGCTGGAACGAGCCGCCCTGCCAGTTGCCGGTGGCCGGGTTGTAGATCGAGCCGCCGACCTCCCAGCCGAACGAGTAGATGCCGTACGTGTGGTACAGGTCCTCCCGGACGTTGCCCGCCGAGGAGTAGAGGACGTCCGAGGAACCGCCCACGTTCTGCGGCGTCACCACGGTCTGCCGGTGCGCCTTCACCTGCGACAGGATCCGCGCCGCCGACTGCCAGTAGAACGCCTCGTCACCCAGCGGCGGGCGGGGCGTGGTGATCCGCCCGTTCGCGATGTACGCGCCGGGCTGCCAGAACAACTGGCCACCGTTGGAGTGCACGGACATCATGAACTTGATGTTCGAGTACGTCTCGACGAGCCAGATGACGTTCTTCGACTCGGGCTCGGACAGCTTCTCCGGCCCCTGGAACGTGTCGCTGACGCAACTGGTCGAGCCGCCCGCGTACCCGTCGTGGCCCGAACCGACCCGGTAGTTGCGGTTCAGGTCCACGCCCCAGGCGTTGCGGCGGGCCGGGTCGGCGTTGTCGTCCGCGCAGTGGTTGGTCATGTTGCGGCGCTGCGAGGCGAAGTTGTAGAAGCTGTAGTTCGCGCCGTCCGGGTTGTTGGAGAGGATCAGGAAGACGTCGGTGTTGTCGACGATCTTCTTGGTCTCCTTGTCGGTGCGGTAGTTGTGCACCAGCCGTTCGGCCGTCTCCAGCGTGGTCGTCGGCGGCACCCACTCGCGGGCGTGGTCCTGCGCCTGGATCAGCACGCCCGGGTTGCGGCCGTCGCGGTGCTTGCCGATCCGCAGCACCGGGATGGTGGCGGGGCCGCGCGGCACCTCACCCTCCGGCGCGCCGACCCGCTTCTGGTCGAGGAAGTCGGTCAGCGCCACCGGGCCGGTGGTCGCCGCCACGACGCCGGTTCCGGCGTTGCTGCGGTACGGGTGCGCCCGGTCGATCAGCCCCTGCGACCGGGTACGCAACGCCTGCGCCACCTCGGCGGCCGTGCTCGCCGCGGCACCGGTGGCGTCGGTGCCCAGCAGGACGCGGACCGCCGTGCCGGTCACCTCGACGGTGAGCGGGAGGTTCTCCCCCGACCGGTGCGCGAACTCGACGGTGACGTCGTTGCCGCCCTCGTGCCCCCAGGCCGCCGTGCTGACCACGACCGCGGACTGTCCGGTGCCGCCGATCGTGGCCTGTGCCTTGCGCTGGTAGCCGTTCGTGCGGTGCGGCAGATAGACGATCTCAGCGATCTGCGGGTACTCGCGGGCGATCTCCTTGGCCCGGGCGAAGAGCTGCTGCGGGTGCTGGTAGCCGTCGACGAAGTCCGACCGGTAGCCGGGGTTCGCGGTCAGCGGCGGGGCACCGTCCTCAAGCCAGTTCGAGACCGGACCGGTGACCACGCCGCCGGTCGAACTGGTCACCCGGATCTGGTCCGGGCGGGTGTCGAGTTTGAACAGGTTCCGGTGGAACATGTACTGCCCGGAGTCGACGAACCGGCTCATCGTCCGGGCGAAGCCGAACTCGGTGCCCTTGCCCGTGTCGTTCTCCACCTGCATCCCGACGATCGGCGTGGTCTGCTGGCCCTGCGTGGTGCGCGCCTCGACGTACAGGAAGCCCTGGCCCTTGGTGGTGAACCAGTCGGCGCGGGCGATCCGGACCGCGTTGTCCTCCCCGGCCGCCGCCAGGGTGCGGGCCGCGACGGCCGGCAGGCCACCGTCGGCCTCGTCGCTCCACTCGAAGCCCTCGTCGTCGGCGAGGATCCGCACGCCCATCGCCTCCAGCGCGGCGCGCTCCTCGGCGGTCACCGCCGCCTCGCCCTCGATGCCGTCCGGCACCCGGGTGAGGCCGTGTTCGAGGTCGAATCCGGCGGCGACCACCTTGTCCAACATGTCGGCGCCGGTCAACTGGATGCGGACGTGGTCGACGTGGTCGGGTTCGTCGGGATGGGACCCTCGGGTGTCGGTCGGACCACCCGTGCCGGCGGGCACCGCGCCCACCGGCACGGGTGATGCCGCCGCCATGAGAACTCCGCCCACCAGGGCGGGCAGCGCGAAGAGCGCGAGGCGCAGTCGTGTGCGTCGCATCTCCCCTCCTCCTGCTTGTGGCGTGTCACGCACGTCCATCGGTTGCGGTGAAACTAGCGGCGCCGGAGAGGATCGATGGATTTTGACCTGCCCGGTTGAGGAAACCTTGAGGATTCCGCACACCGGACGGTGCGTTAGGAGGGGTCCCCTGCTCTACACGAGGCGTTAGCCGGGGACCCTTCCTTTCGGCGCTCGCTGACCGGCCACGGCTCAGCGCGACAGGTGCCGGGCGAGTTCGGTGCGGTTGCGGACGCCGAGCTTGCGATAGATGTTGCCGAGGTGGAACTCGACCGTCTTGGCCGACACCGACAGCCGCCGGGCCGCCTCCTGGTTGCTCAGTCCGTCGGCGACGGCACCGGCCACTCTGGTCTCCATCGCGGTCAACCGGACCTCCGCCTCGGCACCGGCCGGTCGGCCGCGCCCGGTCGACGGCCCCGCCGCCGACGGCCACGGCGTACCGACCGGGCCGGCGGTGACCGCGTCCAGGTCCACGGCGACGCGGGCGAGCAGGCCCGCCGCACCTGTCGCCGCGTACTCGCTGCTGGCCAGTTCGAGCAGCCGGATCGCGTCGACCCGCCGGCCGAGGCGCGCGTGCTGGGCGCCGAGCAGCCAGGCCAGCCGGGCCCGGGAGAGCCGCTCCACCGGCCGGTTGAGCCCGGCGAGCGCCTGTTCCAGCCAGCCCATCGCCGCCGGGTCCGCCGGGTCGGCGATCCAGGCCCGCCAGGCCGGTAGGGCCGGCGCACCCGGCCAGTCCAACGGCGGGTCCGCGATGGCGGCGAGTACGGCGTGCGCGGCGGCGGCGTCCCCGCCCAGCGCGTGGTGGGTGGCGAGTTCCCACCGGTGCTCGAAGACCAGCCCGGAGCTGCTGCCGACCGCCGAGTCGACCAGTCGCCCCACGACGCCGACCCACGCCTCGACGTCGCCCGAGGCCAGGTGCAGCGCGGCGGCGCACTCGGCGATGTGGAACCCGACCCAGGCCGACCCCGAGCGGGCCGCCAGCACCCGCGCCTCGTCCAGACAGCGCCGCGCCTGCGCCAGGTCACCGCAGAGCGCCTCGCACTTGGCCAGCCACGACACGATCTCGGCCTGGAGGTCGAGCCGCCCGGCCTCGACCGCGTACGCCTGGGCGCGGCGCAGCGTCGCCCGGCCGCGCAGCAGGTCACCGGACCACGCGTCACCCATCCCGAGCATGGTGGTGAACCGGGCCCGCCGCGCCGGGTCGGTCGCCTCCTCGCCGGACACCCACCGCTCGACGAGGGCGGCGAACCTCGGGCGCACCTGGTCGGGTCGCAACGCGCTCAACGTGGCGATCATCGCGCACTCCACGAGGAGCGGATCGTCGTGCAGGCCGGCGCTGGCGAAGAGGCGCAACGCGTCGTCGGTCTCCCGGGGCGCGACCCGCCGCCCGGTTCGGGCGCCCACCGCGCAGCCGACGGCGTGGTGCAGGAACTCGATCTCGGGACGCGGCGGGTGGGTCCGTAGCCGTGCCAACCGCCGGATGATCGGCGGCAGGACGGTCGGGTCGGCGGTCCGGGAGACCGCGACGAACGCCTCCGCCACCAGCCGGGCGGCGGTCACCGGGTCGGCGGCCCGGTCGGCGGCGGCCAGCAGTCGGTCGGCGTCCTCCGGCCGATGGCCGCACCGGTCGATGTCCACGTCCGTCACCTTCGTCGTACCAGCGCAGCAGCCACACCCTAGCTGGGGATCCTCCCAGGGTGCCGTGACCCGGCGACTGATTGCTGACTCAGCGGCTGGAGAGCGGCCCGGCGGGTGCGACCGTACCGCCCATGATCCTTCGTAACCGCAAGAGAGTGGCGATGGTCGTCGCTCCGCTGCTCGCCATACCGCTGGCGGTGACCGCCAGCAGCACCGCCGCCTCCGCCGTCGAGCCATCCGAGCGCACGCGCCTGTCGTACGCCCGGATCTGCGACCCGACCGGCTGCTACCTGTCCTGGCGGGTGGTCGACAGCGACAGGGACGGCTTCAGCGACGCCGACGAGGTGGCGGCGGGCACCGACCCGTGGGACCCGGCGAGCCGGCCCAGCCTTGAGGTGGCCGCGGAACTGGCCTCGGTGAACAAACTGCCGTCCTTCGGGTACGGGCGGGGCAGCTTCATCGCGTTCCCAGCGGAGCTGATCAAACTCCGGGAGACGACCACCAACCTGCCGAGCCTCGGGGTCTTCGCGCTTCCGGTGCGGCAGGACGCCTACACCCGGCTGGGCGTCGACCTCAAGCAGTTCGACGCGCTCAAGCTCTCGGTGCAGCGCGACGGCGTGGCGATCGGCCGGGGCACCCGGTCGCAGGCCGTCGGTGAGCCGGGCAACCCGCTGATCACGCCGTTCGAGTCGATGTTCGCCGAGTACGAGCCGGGCGAGACGACGCACAGCCCGGCCGCGTACGGCGGGGTCGTGAAGACCGAGAAGCCGTGGTTCGGCGACCACGACTACCGGCTGCACTACGCCGACGGGTCGCGCGACGACGTCGACCTGGTGCCGGGCGGGTCGGTGCGGGAACACGTCAACGCCGACGGATCCAAGGGCAACACCATCTTCACCCAGTACGAGGAGCGCGGCGAGCCGGGCGACCTCTACACCGAGCAGACCGTCCTGGTCTTCGACCCGCACGGCCGCCTGATCAGTGAGACCACCACCAAGAGCCACACCAAGAACGGCCAGTCGGACACCCACTCGGAGACGACCCTGCACGTCTACAACGAGGACGGTAAGGAGATCGGCACCATCAAGGTGGAGAGCGTCACCTACAACAGCTCGACGCACTCCTCCGGCAACCAGACCATCACCACCTGCGACGCGAGCGGCAACTGCGGGGACGGCATCAACAGCCACTACGACTCCGACGACGACAACTCCGGCGGCGAGCACGGCGGCGACGACGGGGGTGACGACGGCAGTGGCCACGGCGACCCGGAGGGCGACCACGGGTACGTCAACCCCGACTACTCCGGCGACGTGATCTCGGTGCTGACCGGCGCCGACGGCATCACCCGCTTCCTCGGCGCGAACATCACGCCGGTCCGCGACTGGACGCCGCCGTACGCCAACGGCACCATCCCGGAGAACAAGCTGAGCGGGATCATCTACGTCGACGACACCGCCAACGCGTACAACACGGTCTTCTCCGAGCCCCGGATCAGCGGGGCGCAGCCGGAGCACGTACCCGGCCTCTCCCAGCCCTGGATCGGTGCGCCGCCGCCGAACCCGAGTGGCTGCAACGGCCTCTGCTGAACCCGCCGGCCGGGCGTCGTCGACTCGACGGCGCCCGGCCGACTCATGCTCCGCCGCCACCTGCGGATCGGCCGGCCGGCCCGCCGCATCGGCACCGGTGGTCGGCCGTGCGGACGAAACATCTTCGCTCCGGTGGCCCGGCTTGATCGTTGCGCCTATCGTCGGGCCCGGCCAGGGATCCGACGAGGCGAGGAGCACCATGACCAGCCCGGTACTCTCCGTGACGAAGCCCTCCGACCGGCTAGGCACTGGTGCCCGCGTCGGCCTCGGGCTCGTGCTGCTAACTCCCGCCTTCCTCGCCCTGCTCTGGTCCTATCTGCTACCCACCGGGCTGGCGATCGCGCGGTCGACGACCCGGGACACCATGCTCGGGCCGACGACCGACGTCGGCGCCGAGCACTATCGACAGCGCTTCGAGCAGGGCGTCGTCGGCGAGTACCGGATGGCGCTGCTGTTGACGCTCGTGCCGCTCGTGCTGGCCCTGCTGGTCGCCCCGCTGCTGGCCCTGCTCGCCGACCGGGCCGGTCGCGGGCCCCGGCTCGCGGCCCGCGCCCTGCTGGCCGTGCCGGTCGCCGGGTACGCCCCGGTGGCGCTGCTGCTCGGCTGGCGTCTCGACCGCATCGAACCCGGACAGGCCGTGGACCGCCCGTACGCGACGCTCGTGGAACTGACCGCCGTCGGCAGCGCCGGGCTGGTCGTCGCCGTCGCCACCACCGCCTTCCTCGCCACGCTGCGCGGCCGTCGCCGCCCGGCCGACGCGCTGCCCGCTGCGGCGACCGTGGCCGGTCTGCTGGTGCTCGGGATCGTCGCGGCCACGGTGCAGAGCTTCGTGGCACCGCTGCTGGCCGCCAGCAACCACGCCCAGTTCCCGCTGACGACCATCGTGGTGCAGTCCCTGGCCCGGATGGACATCGGCCGTGGTTCCGCCGACGCGGTGCTGCTGCTCGCCGTCCTGGCCGTGCTGGGCCTGGCCGCGACGACGCTGCTGCTGGTCACCCGCGCCCGGATCGAGCTCGCCGACGCGGACGCCGGCAGCCGCACCCCGTCCACGCCGGCAGCGACCGCCGCACCGGCCTGGCCGGCGTCCGACGCGACCGCCGCACCGGCCTGGCCGGCGTCCACCTCGCCGGAAGCCCCGACGAGCGGAAGCAGCGGCCCGACGAGCGGCGGCAGCGGCCCGGCCCGGATCGGCCTGGCCGTGGTGGGTGTGGTCGCCGTCGGCCTGATGCTGTGGGTGGCGTGGCCGTGGCTGCGGCGCAGCTTCCGGTTCACCAACGACCTCGGCCCGGTGTCGGCCACCGGCCTGCCCGAGCTGCTCATCTGGACCTGGCTACCGACCCTGGTCACCACGCTGGTCACGATCACCGTCGCGGTGGCCGGCGGCTTCGCCATCGGCGGGCTGCGCCCACTGGGCCGGTTCAGTGAGCTGCTCCTGCTGCCGTTCGCGCCGTGGCTGTTCGTCGGCACCGGGCCGCTCGCCATCGAGTCCTACCTGCGTACCCGTGATTTCGACCAGGTCAACACCTTCCTGGGTGCGATGCCGCCCGGCTGGGTCAGCATCCCGGTGTTGTTCCTGTTCACGCTGCTGTTCCGTGGGTTGGAGCCCCGCTGGCGGGCCGGCGGCGGGTTCGGTCGCACCATGCTCGCCCCGGCCGTACCGATGGTGCTGCTGGCCGGTCTGGTGACCTGGCTGGTCAGCTCCGGGCAACTGCTGTGGCCGTGGATCGTGGGACAGACCCCGGGCACCCGGACCGCAGCCGTCACGGCGATGGCGCAGGGCACCACCGGCCGGGTTCCCACCGACGAGCTGGCCCTCGGCACGCTGCTCCCGCTGCCGATGCTGCTGCTGTTCCTGGTCGCGCTGGTCGCGCTTCAGGTGCGCTACCTCGACCGGCTGGCGATCCGGGTCGGTCGGCCGGTCACTCCGGACCAGACCGCCACGCGATGGTAGCGGTGCGTGCGCAGTGTTTCGCCGTACGGGCCCCGAGCTCTTTGCCCACCACGGCGAGACGGCTCGTGAGGTAGAAGCGGGTGGGGCTGTCGTCCTGGTGGGTCAACTGGATCACCGCGTCCCGTCGCCCGATACTCAGGGCCGTGCCGGTGTACCCCTGCGAGTAGGGCTCGGGATCGCGGCCCTTCACCAGCCGGACCAGGGTGTCCGCCGCGTGTGCACCCTGCGGTCCGGCCGTCTGGCAGGCCGGACGCGAGCCGGCGATCGCGGCGCAGTCACCGACGGCGAAGACGCGCGGGTCGCTCACGCTGCGCAGGTACGCGTCGACCACGGCTCGCCCTTCGTCGTCGACGCGCAGACCGCTGCGGGCGGCGAGGTCGGGGACGGCACCGAGCACGGCCCACAGCGTGAGGTCCGAACTGAACTCCTCGCCGGACCGCAGCCGCACCGTGCCCGCGCTCCCCTCACCCGCAGCCGGGAGAACCGCCTCCACGGTGTCGCGCAGCACCGACACGTGCAGACGCTCCAGCCCGGCGTGGATCCGCCGCTGCGCCCCGGGCGAGAAGGTCGGTGCCAGGCTCTGCCCGACCAGCCGCACCCGCAGATCGGAGCGGGCACACGCCACCTCGGAAGCGGTCTCGATGCCGGTCAGACCGGCACCGACGACGGTGACCGTGCTGCCCGCGGGCAGTCCCGCCAGTGCGGCACGGGCTTGCTCGGCCCCCTCCCAGGTGCCGATCGGGATCGTGCCCTCCAGCGCGCGGGTGGTGCTGCCCACGGCCAGGATGAGGTAGTCGAAGTCCAAGGTCTTGCCCGGGTCGAGAGTCACACTGCCGTCGCCGATCGTGTGCACAGTGGCCAGCCGGGAGTGGATGCCCTCGCGCAACATGTCCGACAGCGGTGTCGCGGCCCGTCCGGTCCCGGCGAGCTGCTGGTGCAGCCGTACCCGCTCGACGAAGTCGGACCGCGGGTTGACGACGGTGACCTGTGCCTCGCGGAACTTTTTCGCCAGCCGATTCGCTGCGAGCGTGCCGGCGTATCCGGCGCCCACCACGACAACCTTCATGCTCGCCTCCTAGGCCGAGGGATTCACCGAGGCGACGTGGCGACCGTGCTGTGACGTGACAGCGGTGCGGGTGACGCCCGTCACGACAGCGGTGCGGCGATCGGCGCGGCCATGGCCGGCGCGACGGACCGGGTCGGCCGTGTCACCGGTGGTGGTTCAGCTCGCGTACGCCTCCATCTCGTAGCGCGAGTGGCCCCCGCCCTGCGGCGGGCGGGTGTCGCACCCGCCCGCCGCGTCGGTCATCGACCGTTCATCCGGTCGCCTTGATCTCCAACAGTCCGACCGAGCCGGCGCCGCTCTCCAACACCACCCGCAACCGGGCCGTGCTCACCGCCGGGAACGTGACCCGGTTGTACTGGTGGAGCGCGATCGGGTACGCGGCGGCTCCCGGCACGTCGGCGTACGCGGTGCCGGTCCAGTACTGCAACCGCCACGACGCCGGCAGCCGCACTCCCCCGTTGTCGTCGAAGAAGTACACCTCCGCCGCGCTCAGGGTCTGCGCGGCGGGCCAGGTCAGCTCCGCCCACTGCTGTCCCTGCTCGGGCCAGGTGCCCCAGCGCGGGTTGGCGGTGTCGTTCGACGACGGCGGGTCGATGCCGTCGTTGAGCGCGGCCACCGATTCCCAGGACGAGGTGTACGACGCCGACGGCGTCGCCGCGCCGGCCAGGTTGCCCGACGGCGGCGGGCCACCGCCCCGGGCGTACAGCTTCAGCTCGGTCAGCCCGGTGCGGAAGCCGGAGGCGTGGGTGAGCTGCACCCGGATCCGCTGGGTGCTGACCGGGGTGAACCGGACCCGGTTGTGGTTGGCCCGTGCCGCCGCCGGGGTCCTCACCTGGCTCGCGACGTCGACCCAGGTGCTGCCGTTGTGGTACTGGACCTGGTAGGACGCCGGTGCGCGGTAGCGGTTGCCGGCCCGGTCGTCCCGGAAGTACAGCCAGGCGTCGTCGACGGTCCGGGTCTGGCCGAAGGTGACCTCGTACCAGTCGGTGGCGTTCGACGACCCGGAGCTGCCCCAGATCGGCGCGTTGGTGGGGAACCCGTCGACCGCCGCGCCGGTGGAGGTGCCCGAGGCCGTGTACGACGCCGACGTCGTCGCGCCCTGGGCCAGGTTCGGCGTGGTCGAGGTCAGGTCGACGCCGGCCTTGGCGAACATGTCCACCATCCGGGCACCGGTGTGGTTGACGTTCTGCGGCAGTTGCAGCCCGGCGAACGCGGCGCTGAAGGTGGTGGTGCCACCCGCCGGCAGGGTGACCGCCCCGGTCGCCGGGTTGTAGAGCACCTGGGTCAGCCGGTCCACGGTGGCCACCCGGTTGCCGTTGAGATAGATCGAGTAGCCCTGCGGGACACCCGGATAGCGGGTGATCCCGTCGGCCGGGTCGTCCCACACCACGCTGAGGTCGGCGTTGCGGTAGCGCAGGTTGTTGACCGCGAAGTGGGACCAGCCGATCGGGATCGGGTGCAGCTCGATGGTGGTGTCGTTGCGCGGGCGCAGCCCGGCGACGTCCTCGACGACCGTCCAGTTGCTGCTGCCCAGGATGTTGTGGTGGATCCAGGAACGGTAGGTGATCGACGAGCCGTTCCAGTTGGACCAGAACTCGTTGGCGTCCGGCCACTGGGTGTTGCCGTTGACGTACTGCGCCCAGACGTTCCAGTAGAGCAGCTTCTTGTAGTGCTCGGCGGTCATCCACTGGTTGGGGTAGTTGCGCAGCACCGAGGAGTAGAGCCGGAACTGCACGGTGGAGTTGATGGTGGAGAAGTTGTTGCTGCCGGGGTTGCCGGCCGCCGCCGCAGCGGCCTTGTCCCGCTGGTTGGCGGTGTAGAAGGGGAAGATCGGGTACTCGGCCGGGTCGTCGAACAGCCGCAGCGCCTCCCGGTAGGTGGCGGTGTTCGGCATCAGCCCGACGGCGTACGGGTAGTAGTTGTTGATCTCCTTCCACGGCACGTGGGTGTTGATGGCGACGTGCCGGTGTTCCAGCAGTCGTCGGCTCGGGTTCCACAGCACGTTGACGATGCCGTCCCGGACCCGGTTGGCCAAGGTCTGCATCTCGGTGGCCTTGGCCGTGTTGCCGAGCGCCGTGTACGCCTGGGCGGCGGCCAGGGCGTTGCTGTAGACGTA
Organism: Micromonospora sp. NPDC002389; assembly: GCF_040296095.1. Lineage (NCBI taxonomy): Bacteria > Bacillati > Actinomycetota > Actinomycetes > Micromonosporales > Micromonosporaceae > Micromonospora > Micromonospora sp. NPDC002389. The sequence goes on along the minus strand of NZ_JBEOWP010000010.1, from coordinate 257,130 downwards.
CGCGCCCTCGGCCCGGTCCAGGTTGCCGGAGCGCCAGTGGAACGACACCGCGTCGGCGTCGTTGCCGGTCATCGCACCCCAGTCGTACTCGATCACCCCGTTGTTGTTGGTGTCGTAGGTGGCAAGTTGGCCCTTGACGTCCATCTCGGCGTAGCGGGCGAAGTTGTGCAGCATCGCCGGCTGCCCGCCGTGCAGTTGGTACGCCCGCCAGCCCGCCTCGGACAGGTACTGGGTGTAGCTGTTCGACCAGTTCTCCGGGTCACCGGGGTTGTCCACGTACCGGCCGTTGGCCGAGGACTGCCCGACCGACAGCCACGGCCCGTACGAGTAGGTCGGGTCGCGGAGGTACTTCAGGTCGTCGACGTGCATCGGCTGGGTCAGCACGATGGCGTTGTTGTAGCCGGTCACCCCTTCGATCGAGGTGGGGAACTGGAAGTCCTGGCCGGGGAGTTCGACGTCCAGGTGGTTGAAGCGCATCAGCCACCAGCGGTAGTAGATGTTCTTCTTGATCGCCGGGTCGGGCACGTCGATGTAGGGCACGTTCTCCGCCCACCAGCGGTGGTACTCGCGTACGTGGGTGGCGAACGCGCTGGCCGGGGTGGCGGTGCGGTAACTGGTGTACTCGGTCGACGACTCGGGGATCTCGTCGGTGAGCACGCCCAACTGCACCTTCGTGGTGACGCTCTGCCCGGCGGCGAGGGTCACCGACCGGCTCAGGCCGCCGCTGCTGACGGTGAACCCGTCGGCGGAGAGCCGGGGCCGGATGGTGGTGAGGTTGTTCTTCACCTGCCGGCTGCCGGTCAGCTCGCTGCCGCTGCCCGTGGTGGCGTACGGGGAGGTGACCCGCAGTGGCACGGTGCTGCTGGTCGAGCCGGTGTTGGTGACGGTCAGGTTGGTCACCGCGACGTTCTGCCGGGTGATGAACTTGGTGACGTCGACGCGCAGCGAGCCGCCGGTGTGCACGCTGCGCCAGTGGCTGGGCGCCTGCCAGCGCTGCGCCACCTGCTCGGTGAGGGTGCCCGAGCCGACCGTGACGGTGTAGGCGCCCTGGCTGCTGATGTTGTCCCAGTAGGCGGTGTTGCCGCCGAAGCCGATCACCGATGGGTTGTGGGTGTACATGAACAGGCCGCGTCCCCGGGTCATCAGCCAGGGGCCGGCCGGGTCGTTGCCCGGGCGGGCCAGCAGCCGGTCGATCCAGAAGTCGGTGCCGGTGCTCTCGGCGTCGTAGATGGCCCGCATGGTGTTGCCGGTGGCGTAGCCGACCGGCGGGGCCGGCACGGCCGGCCCGGAGAAGGTGGGATAGCCGATGGTCTGGTCGGCGAGCGCCGGCCCGCCGGTGACCACCAGGGTGCCGGCCATCAGGGTCGCGGTGACGATCGCGGCCAGGCTCGCGCGTACGGGCTGGGTTCTGTTCATGACTGGAACGCCATCCATTCCAGGACTCCGGTGGAGGAGCCGGTACGGGAGGTGATGTTCAGCCGGAGCCGTGTGGTGCTGACCGGGCTGAACGTGGTGACGTTGTAGGTGTCACCGGCCACCGGGCAGGTCGACTGGTTCGGCACGTCGACGTACGCGCTGCCGTTCCAGTACTGCACCTGACAGGAGGCGGGCAGGTCGAGGCCCTGGTTGTCGTCGAACCAGTAGGTGGCGGTGCGGTTGATGTTCTGCGCGGTCGGCCAGCGGTACTCGATCCACTGGGTGCCCTGCTGGGGCCAGTTGCCGTAGGCCAGGTTGCTGCGGTCGGCGGAACCGGCCGGTACCCCGCCGTTGTTGATCGCGGCCAGGCTCTCCCAGGCGGAGACGTGCGAGGTGGAGGCGGTGGCGTCGGGGGCCAGGTTGGTGCCGGTCGGCGGCGCGACGCCGCCGGGGTTGGGCGGTGGCCCGGTGGTGGTCTGCACCACCGGCTGGATGGTGCCGTCGGCGTTGAAGTACATCCGGTCCACCGCGACCGAGCGTCGGAAGTTGCCGCCGCCGGGTGCGTTGGCGTTGTGGTACACCATGTACCACTGGCCGTTGAGCTGGGCCACGCCCGCGTGGTTGGTGGTCGAGGAGACTTGGCCGAGAACGACGCCCCGGTGGGTCCACGGGCCCATCGGGTTGGTGGCGGTGGCGTAGCGCTGGCAGGCGTAGCTCGACGAGGTGACGCAGCCCTGGGTGTCGTTCGCCGCGTAGATCATGTAATAGAGGCCGTTGCGCTTGAACAAGAACGGGGCCTCCCAGAAGTGGGTCAGCCCCTGCGGGGTGACCACCGAGCCCACCGTGTCGATCATGTTGCTGGCCAGCCGGACCGCCCGGGCTCCCCAGTAGCCGCCCCAGTACAGATACGCCTGGCCGTCGTCGTCGACGAAGACGGTGGGGTCGATGTTCAGCGGCGAGGAGTTCGGGGTGCTGTCGCTGATCAGCGGCCCGCCCTTGGCGTCGGTGAACGGGCCGAGCGGGCTGTCGGCCACCGCCACGCCGATGTTCATCCAGCCGGGGCCGTTGCCGTTGACCGAGGTGTACCAGTAGTACCGGCCGTTGCGGTGCTCCACCTCGCTGGCCCAGGCGTCGGCGCCGGCCCAGCCGAAGGTGCCGATGCCGGCCCGGGCGCCGTGGTGGGTCCAGTTCGCCGCGTCGGTGGTGGAGAGCACGTGCCACTCGCGCATGACGAAGTTGTTGGTGCCCACCGGTGCCTCGTCGCGCCCGGCGTAGACGTACAGCGTGTTGCCGACCACGAGTGGTGCGGGGTCGGCGGTGTAGACGGTGGTGATGACGGGGTTGGCGGCCGTGGCGGGTGCGGTGAGGGCCAGGGTCGCGGCCAGCGCGGCGGCGCAGCCGGCGGCCAGGGTGCGGACAACGGGTCGTCGTCGCATCGCGGTCTCCAGTCGACGGGGACGGGACGGGGGCGGGTGGTGTGCCGGCACCGGCGGAAGCGGCACCGGCGCGAGGTCGACGCGGTGTGTGTCGACCCGACAGGTGATCGACAGATATCACTGTCCGCCGACAGCGTGCGCCCCGAAAACCATTTCGGCAAGGCCTCCCGGCCGCCCCCATGAGCGGCCAGTGAGGCGTCTCCGCGCGCGCTCCGACCGACACGCCCCCTGGGGTGGGACGTCGAAAAGGATGCGAATTGCTTTCGGGGCCGGGCCGGCGGGTCAGCCGGCGAGCAGCGCCACCGCGATCAGCACGGGGACGGCGGCCGCGGTCGACAGGAGGATCGCGTCGCGGGCCAGCACGACGCCCCGGCCGTAGCGGACGGCATACACGAAGACGTTCTGCGCCGCGGGCAGGGCCGCAGTGACCGTGCAGGCCAGCACCAGCGGCGCGGACAGCCCAAGGCCGTAGCGGGCCACCAGGTAGGCGACCGCCGGGTGGACCAGCGTCTTGAGCACCACGGCGAGCCGGACGTCCCACGCGGTGTCGCCGGAGCCGGGCGGCGCAGCCCCACGCAGGGACAGACCGTAGGCCAGCAGTGCGGCGGGCACCGCCATCGCGGCGACCAGTTCCACCGGCCGCATCACCGGTTCCGGCGGCGACCAGCCGGCGACGCTCACGGCCACCCCCAGGCCGCAGGCGACGGTGATCGGGTTCAGCAGTGGCCGGACCGCCGCCCGGACCACCGACCGACGCTCGCGCGCCGCCGACGACTCCCGCACCGCCGACGACTCCAGCACCGCGAACGCCAGGGGCGCCATCACGACCACCTGGAACATCAGCACCGGCGCGACGAGCGCGGCGTCACCGAGCACGTAGACCGCGATCGGGATGCCGATGTTGCCCGCGTTGACGTACGAGGCGGCGAGGGCGCCGATCGTCGCCTCGGCCGCTGATCGTCGCCACCACAGCATCGCGACGGCCGCGAAGATCGCCACGACGACGGTGGTGCTGATCAGCGTGACGAGCAGGGCCGACGAGAAGACGGTGGACACGTCGGCGCGGGAGACGGTCTCGAAGAGCAGCGCGGGCGTCGCGACGAAGAACGAGACCCGGGAGAGTACGGCAGGCCCCTCCGGCCCCAGCAACCCGATGCGCCCCACCAGGTAGCCGATCGCGATCACGGTGGCGATGACGGCGAAACCGGTGAGTACGCCCTGCACCCCGCCCCCCTCCGTGGATCAGCAGTAATGGTAACGGGATTCAGTTTCTGACCGCGAAGCGACCGTTCGGATGCAAGGAAGGGACCCTTCCTATACACGAGGCGTTAGTAGGGGTCCCTTCCTTACATCCAGGTCAGCAGGTGTTGAGCATGCCGGCCAGCGCGGACTTCTCGGCGCTGTCGACGGAGAGGCCGTAGTACCACTTCACCTGGATCCAGGCGCGCGCATAGGTGCAGTGGAAGGCCGCTCGCGGCGGCTTCCACGCCGCCGGGTCCCGGTCGCCCTTCGACGAGTTGACGCTGCCGGTGACCGCCCACAACTCCGGACCGCCCAGGTCGTTGGCGTAGGTCTGTCGCCGGGCGGTGGTCCAGGACCAGGCCCCGGAGCGCCACGCCTCGGCCAGCGGCACGACGTGGTCGATGGAGATGTCGGCCGGGTTCGTCCGGGTCACCCCGTCGTACGGGCTGTACCAGGACCCGGAGGTCGGATAGCAGTTGGCGTCGACGACCACGTTGCTGCCGTCCCGCTTGAGGACCTGCTCCCGGGTGTTGCAGGTGCCGGTGATGGTGATCCAGTGCGGGAAGAGGTCCCGGCTGTAGCTGGACTGGTGCGACTCGGCGGCCACGGTGAGCGCGCCGAGCCGGCTCACCGCCGTGCTGTGTGACGGGATGTTGGGCGGGGTGGCGCCGGCCGGCGACGGGGCCACGACGAGGGACAGGGCGACGGCGGCCACCGCGCCGAGGGCGGCGGTACGGATGTGAGCCACTGGGCGACTCCTGACTGTCACCTGCCACGGTGGGCGGGGGTCCCACCTGACGGGATGGCAGGGACAGACGGATTGTCGCAGACATCGCGATCAATGGATGCGTATCCACCGTCAATCTGCGGTGAACGCGGCGTGAAGGCTACGCCTGCCGGATCGCCTCACCGGCGATCTCGATGCGGACGCTCTTGCCGACCAGCACCCCACCGCTCTCCAGGACCACGTTCCAGACCAGGCCGTAGTCCTCGCGGTCGATCTCGGCCGTCGCGCTGAAACCGAAGATGTCCTGCCCGTACGGGTCGCGCCGGGCACCGCCGAACTCGACCTGGAGGTCGACGGGGCGGGTGATCCCCTTGACGGTCAACTCACCGGCGAGCACGAACCGGGCGGTCGCCGGGCTCGCCTGCCGGGCCGACTCCTCCGGGGCAGGTCGTCGGCCGAGGCGGTGGTTCCTGAGCTTCGCCCAGTAGAAGATCGGATCGGTCTTCTCCAGTCGCGCAATTCCGGTACTGCGGTACTCGAGGGTGGGAAACGTCTCCACATCGAGGAAATCGGCGCTGCGCAGGTGCGTGTCCCGATCCGTACTCCCCGTATCGATACTGCCCGCTTGAATGGTCGCCTCGATCGTCGATCCAAGCGGATCATCGGCCACGACAATCTGCGCGGTGGCGTCCCGGAACTCGCCCCGCACCGGGCTGACCATCATGTGTCGGGCGAGGAACCCGATCCGCTTGTGCGCCGGATCGAGCCGGTAGGTGCCGGGGGCGGGAATCGACAGCCCGTCCCAGATCCGTGTGGAGCTGGTCATCGCTCGCCACTTCCTCCCTCGCCTCGCGCAAGGCACCCGCCACCTGCCCGCCTCGCCGCGCGGGGCGGACGGGATCGGGCGATCACCTGGCCAGCATAGGGAGATCAAAGGCACTTCCCCGCGCTTGCGGGGTGCCGGTCGTGAGCACAATCACGGCCGCCCTCGGCGGGCCCGCCCGGCAGCGGGGGATGATTCCGCGAATCGTTCGTCAAATGGTGTGCGAAGCCGATTGTCGTACGAGAGGGAATGCATCGCCCACCCCGACGCCGACGGATGACGGTCAGCCCTGCACGGTCGGTTTCCGGGCGGTCACCAACTCCCAGGTGCCGGGCAGGACGGTCACCTCGGTGAAGCCGCTTTCGGCGAGCAACGCGGTGTAGTACTCGGCCTCACGCAGCCGGCTCACGCAGGTGTCGACGCCGATCAGGAAGTAGCTCCAGAAGAACTGCATGGCCAGCCGGTCGGGGGTGCGGAACTCCTCGCAGATCAGCAGCAGGCCACCCGGTTCCAGGGCCGCGTACGCCTGGGTCACGAGGTGCCGGGCCACCTCGTTGGGCCAGTCGTGCAGCACCCGGACGAAGGACATCGCGTCGTAGCCGGAGGGCAGTTCCTCGGTGAGGAAGTCACCGCCGACGAAACCGAGCCGGTCCGGGTGGCCCCGGGCGACGCGGGTGCGGTCCACCAGCGGTGCCACCGCGGGCAGGTTGTAGACGTCGGCGTACAGCTTCGGCGCGGTGTCCAGGACGTGCGCGGCCAGGGTGCCGTCGCCACCGCCCACGTCCAGCAGCCGACGTCGGCCCGACCAGAGCCGGTCGGCGTGCTGCCGGACCGCCTCGACCACCGGTCCCAGCCCGACGGCCATGCTGCGTTCGAAGTCGGCGGTCTGTTCGTCGGTCTTCGGCGGCCAGGCGAAGTCGTCGTCGCCCATGCTGACCTCGCCCCGCAGGCTGTCGGCGAGCCGCCCGTGCAGCAGCCGCCACGGGTAGCGGTCCCGGTCCCGTTCGAGCGCGTCCGCGCCGACCACCGCCTCGACCGCCGCGCGCAGTCCGGGCACCGACCGGTAGCGGGTGGCGCCGATGTCGTCGCCCGACTCCTCCCGGACGAGGAAGCCGAGACTCTCCAGGCAGTCGAGGAACTTGTACAGCCGCAGCGGGCGTACCTTCAGGCCGTCGGCCAGGGCGTCGAGCCGGACCGGACCGGGTTCCAGCTCGTCGAGCAGCCCGAGCGTGAGCGCCGTCTCCAGCACGTCCATCGCCTTGGGCCCGTTGGCGAGCAGGCTCATCAACGCGCGCGGGGAGAGCGTGACGGTCATCGACCCGACTCCTTGCCCAACGCGTCCATGAACGCGTCGATCTCGTCGAGGGTGTTGTAGGCGTGCGGACCGACCCGCAGGTAGCCGCGCCAACCACAGATCAGCTGCTGCGCGGCCAGCCGTCGCTTGACCGCCTCGCCGTCGGGCACGTCCAGGCACACCACGCCCGCGCGCCGGTGCGCGGCGGTCGGGCTGACCACCGCGATGCCGGCCTGCGCGGCGCGGTCCAGGACCCGCTGGGTGAGGGCGAGCGAGTGCCGACGGATCGCCGGTACGCCGACCCCGGCCAGCAGGTCCAGCCCGACCTGGGAGACCAGCGAGGTCAGCGGGTACGGCGTGCCACCGGCGAACCGGCGCGCGCCGGGTGCCCAGCCGGTGGAGACACGGAAGGTCAACGCCCGGTCGCCGGCCTGCCAGCCGGTCGCCGCCGGTTCCAGGTGCGGCACCAGGTCGGGCCGGACGTAGAGGAAGGCGGTGCCGACTCCGCAGAGCCACTTGTGCGCGCCGCCGAGGACGGCATCGACGCCCAGCGCGGTGACGTCCAGCGGCACCACCCCGACGGTCTGGAAGGCGTCCACCACCACCAGCGCGCCGACCCGGTGGGCCGCCGCCACCAGCCGGGGCAGGTCCACGGTGGCGCCGGAGGTGAAGGCGGCGTGCGGGACGCACACCAACAGGGTCCGCTCGTCCAGGCGGGCCTCCAGGGCGTCCTGGTCGAGGTCCGGTCCGCCGGTGCCGACCACGTCGAGCCGGGCGCCGTAGCGGCCGAACGCCCGGAAGACGAACGGGACCGTCGGGAACTCCAGGTCGGTGACGACCACCCGGTCGCGGGGCGGACGGTAGTCGAAGCAGGAGGCCAGGCGGGCCAGCAACGTAGTCAGGTTGGCGTCGGTCACCACGCTGTTCGGTGGCGCGCCGAGCAGGGCGGCCACCGAGTCGGCGTACCGGTCGAGGCCGACGTGCCAGTCCTGCCAGGCGTCGTCGCGCCAGGTGCGCAGCGTGTCCCAGTAGTCGTGCAGCACCCGCTCGGCACCGGCCGGCACCGCGCCGGTGGAGTTGTTGTTCAGGTAGACGCAGGTGTCCAGCAGCGGGAACTCGGCGCGCAGCGCCGCGTGCACGGCCGGGTCGAGGCAGCCGGGCGTCTCGGCGCCGGGCGGGGGTTCGGCGGGGTTCACGCGGGACGACCTCCGGTCGGACGAGACGGGTACGGGCCGACGGCGTCGAAGACCGGCAGGTCGCGTACCGCCGCCAGGTAGGGGGTGCCCTCGGTGTAGCCGGTGCCGGGACGGCGGCCCAGCATCCGCACCGCCACCCCGTAGTGGGTCCGCCGCCACTGCGCCAGGGCCTCGGCGAACCTGCCCATGCCGACCTCCAGCAGGCGGCGCGACGGTTCGTCCAGCCGCCCCTCGTGGACCGCGCGACGGTACGCCTCGTCGACGGTCGGCTGGCCGTCCACCACCCGGGCGCGGACCTCCGGCACGGACCGGTAGGCCACCGAGTCCAGCCGGTCCGGTGCGGGCGTACGGCAGAGCGACTCCACGAGCTTGTAGGACCGGGACTGGATGGCGCTGGCGCCCTCGGTGTACTGCCGGAACGTCTGGAACGCGGCGGGCTGCATGGTGGCCAGCAGCGAGAACAACGTGCCGGCGGTGCCGAGCAGGTCGCGGGCGTATCCGAGTCGGTCGACCGCCGAGGCGGGCGGCCCGGTGCCCAGGGCGGCGACCACGTCCCGGAGTTCGTCGGCGACCCCGGCGAAGACGCACTCGTAGGCCTGGAGCACCCGGATGAACAGGTATTCGTCGTGGGTGACGTGGACCGGCAGCATGCTCAGCCGCAGCGACGGGTCGCCGGTGGTGTCCAGGCCGGCGGCGACGGCGGACAGCGTGGTGGCGGCGGTCGCGGGCGTGGCGTCGTCGATCGTCGTGCTCAGGCCGAGGCGGCCCAGGGCGGGCAGGGCGGCGCGGACACCGAGCCGGCAACGCTTGGCCACCACCGCCCGCCCCGGGCGCTGCTCCGGCAGCAGTCCGGTGACCTTGGCGGCGGCCGACAGTTCGAAGGAGACCGCGTCGGCGACCAGCCGGACGACGAGCCGGTCCCGGGCCCGCCGGGCGTCGGCCCCGGTGTCGGGCGGCGGATCGTCGGTCCCGTCGGGCAGCCGGAGCAGCCGCAGCGCGAGGTAGCTGCGGTAGTCGTAGCGGCCGTCCCACTTGTCCAGCGCGACGTCGAGGAAGTCGCGCAGCCGCCGGGCCGACTCGTCGTGCCCGGTCACCCTCGCGCGCGCCTCGTCCAGCCGGGCGAGCAGTTCCTTGTCGACGAAATGTTTGCCGACCCGGTGAAATGCGTCGACCACCTGGTCGTAGGGAAATTCATCGGGATCGGCGGCGCCCGCCGACCAGCCCGTCAATTCGCGCACGAAACCGCACCTCGACATTCCGAAGAGGATCGCAATCGGGTCGGCCGAGGGCCGAGGAAACGTCAGTGCAGAGCGGCGGATTCCGCGTCGGGGGTGTGCAGGCGCACCTGCCACAATTCCGGGAAGAATCGGTGCCCGACAAGCTTGGCGAGCATGTTCGCCGGGCTGCCCGGAGTGCCGGCCGGAGGGTGGCCACCGATCCGCAGCGCCACCTGGTAGTGCCGCACCCGCCACGAGGACACCCGTTCGTCCCACTCCACCATGGCCTCGGCCAACCGGTGCGTCGGGTCCGTCGGGTCCAGGTCGGGCAGCGACGACGGGGCGAGGCCCCGGGCGTCGAGATGGTCGTGGAAGGCCCGGCCGAGCCGCCGGCTGAGGGTCTGGACCTGTCGCCATCCCGGCGACTCGGCACCGGAGCCGTTACCCAGCGCGGGCTGCATGGCCTGGAAATCCGCTGGTGAGAGGTACCGGAGCATCTCCATCTGGTCGGTGACCAGCCGGACACCGAGGATGGCCCGGCCGAGCAACGCCTCGGCCGCCACCAACTCACCGGCGTCCACCCGAGCCACCGACTCGACCAGCTCCGCCGCCGCCAGCTTCAGCCACAGCTCGGTGGACTGGTGCACCACCTGGAACAGCAGTTCGTCGCGGTGGATCATCTCCGCCGGGGACCGCTGCAACCCGAGCAACGCCTCCGTACGCATATAACGTGCGTAGTCCGTGGCACCGTCGCCAGGTAGCACAGGTGACTGGTCACGCTTCACGGAATTGTCCCTCCACCGGCGGCACAGCCCGAATTGGCAATGCTGGGCGACTGACGCCCGGCTATTATCCAACGTGGATCTGGCTTTCGCTAGACGTCGCCGGAAAATCACCGAGAGTCAACTGTCGGCGGCGCGGAGGAGAGCCACCATCCGAATGAGATGGTCAATTATCATATTGACGAAAACCAGTCAACCGTCCAGCGGGGAGTGCGCGCCGGACAGCGCGAGGCGGCGTGGCCCGGTCCGGGCCACGCCGCCTCGTCGTGCGGGGTGAGAGGTCAGCCGGAGAAGACGGTGAACTCCGCCACCGACCACCAGTTGCTGGCCGAGCCGGTCTGCACCACCCGCACGTGGCGGGCGTCCCGGGCCGGGAAGTCGACCAGGGTCTGGTTCGTGAAGCCCTTGCCGCTGGCGACCGGACTGCCCCAGTTCCTCCCGTCGGTGGAGAGGAACACCTGGTAGCCCCGGGCGTGGTCGGCACCGGTGGAGAGCAGCGAGATCCCACTGACCGTACGGACCGACCGCATGTCCACGGTGAACGACTGTCCGTTGGTCATCGGCGCACCGGAGGTCCACCGGGTGTTGGTGTCACCGTCGAGCATCCGCGCCGGGGTGTCCGCGCCGCCGCCCGAGGCGGTGGCGGTCCAGCCGGACCGGCTCAGGACGGTACGGCTGCCGGGCACCTGGTACTGCTCGTCGAGAGCCGCGCCGGCACCGGGCTCGAACTGGTCGAAGCCCCGGCTGTCGCACTGGCGACCGGCGTTGATGCAGTGCTTCACCAGCGCGGCCAGGGTGGGCGTGTCCCACACGTTGTAGAAGTCGTAGTGGAACGAGTAGCCCCGTCCGCTGGAGAGGCGCACCTGCGACATGTCACCGCTGACCGGCCAGGCCATCTTGAACTCGATCATCGGCACTGCGACCGGGTGGCTGGTCGGGCAGACACCGTTGACCGGGTACACGATGTGGCTGACGTGGTCGGGGGTGTCCAGGTGCCGCCCGTCCCAGCAGCTCGGCGCCTGCATCCGGACGTTGAGCTGGGTACCTGCGGGGCAGTTCGCCGGGAAGTCCACGTTGTCGTAGCTGTTCCCGCACTCCCAGCCCTTCTGGTAGGCCGGCGAGGACTCGAACTGCGCGGCGGTGGTCATCGGGCTGCCGACGAGGAACCGCAGGCCGGGCGGGAACGGACGGACGCTGGTGTAGTCGCGTACGCCGCTCTTGTAGTAGATGACCTGCGGGCCCTGCGGCACGATCGGCGTGTTGCCGTTGAGCAGCGTCGGCATCCAGTAGCCCGACTTGTCGCCCGGCACCCGGCAGGTGGTCGCGCCCCTCGGCAGCGACTGCATGGTGCTCGCCGCGTTGGTCGTGGTGTTGCCCATGAAGGTGTGGTCGTGCGACGCCCCGGGCCGGTTGAAGAAGACGATCGGGTCGTCCTCCAGCCGGTGGCTGACCGCGCAGTTGGCCTGGAACTCGCGGTGGTCGCGGCGGGGCGGGTTCGCCGTCGACGGCGTCACACCGGTGACCGGCCGCTCGGCGAGCACGTAGTCGCCGGGGCTCGGCGCGCCGGTCGCCCCGTTGCCGTGGCCGGCCGGGTGGGACTGGCTCGGGCTGCTCGATCCCGGGGTGCCCGACGCGCTGGGCGTGCCGGAGGCGGCGCCCGATGTCTGCGGGGCGGCGGGGGTCGCGCCCGCGCCGGTCAACGCCCCGAACACCTGGAACTCCCACAGCGAGTAGCCGTATCCGGTGGCCCGCTTCGTGCCGTACATCCGCACGTACTGGCCCTCGCCGGACACGTCGAGGCGCTGGGTGCCGCCGGTGCCGCTGCTGGTGCGGTAGATCGAGGTCCAAGCCAGCCCGTCCGGGGACACCTGGATCTCGAACTCGGTGGCGTACGCGGACTCCCAGTTCAAAACCACGGTGTCGATCCGGGCCGGTGCCCCCAGGTTCACCCCCAGCCACTGCGGGTCGGTGAACGTGCTGGACCAGCGGGACTTGGTGTCGCCGTCGACCGCGCGCTCGGCGGACCAGCGGTCGCCCTCACTGGACGAGGCAGTGGCGGGCTTGCCCTGGGACAGCGGGGTCTCCTCACCAGCGGTCAGCCGCAGCGGCCCCATCGCGGTCCAGGAGGTGAGCGCGGCGGTGACGGCGAGGGTCACCGCCACCATCCAGTACCGCCAGCGCGGCCGGCGGCGCGGCCCGGACGCGGGCAGGTCGCGGGTTGGCATGGAACCTCCGAGGTCTCGATCCGTTCGTCGGCGACGAATGTCGCGGTACGCTAACCACGCCCGGCGGCCCGGGAGATGAGGCTTAGGACCCAGGCGAGGGCCGTCCAGGGCCCAGCAGGCCGGCGCCGGCACCCGGTCCTGACCTTCTCTGGGCCCGACTGGGTCTTTCGGCTCAGGAACGGGCACCGCCCCGGCGTCTACCGTCGTGGCCATGTCTGCGGCAAGCGATGATCAACCCGGTCCGACCGGTCCCGGACTCTGGCGGTTGATCGGCGCTGCCGCCCTGGCCTGTCTCGGTGTGATCGTGCTGTGGTCCACCTTCCGGCAGCCGGAGCCGCCGGAGGGGAGCAGCCGCGCGCTGGACCAGACGCCGTCGCTGGCACCGGCGGACCCGCCGTCCGACCCGCCGACCCTGTTCCCTCTGGGCACGGAGGACGAACCGGTCCCGAGCCTCTCCCCGGAGAGCACCCCGTCGGTCACCACCAGCGGCCCGGCCACGCCGTCGCCCGGCCGCACCCGCACCAGCGCCGGGCCCGTCCCGTCGACCACGACGCCGGGGGCGTCAATCCTGCCGACGTCCGCTGCGGTCACCCCGAGCAGGACGCCGAGCCGGAGCCCGGCCGCGCAGTTCCGGCCGGTCACGGTCCAGGCCGAGGCGCCCGGCAACCTGCGCAGCGGCGGCGCGGAGGTCGCCTACTGCGACTCCTGCGACGGTGGTGCCCGGGTCCGTTACCTCGGTCAGCTCACCGTCTATCTGGACGTGGCGGCCGCGGGGACACGCACCGTGACGGTGGGTTACACGGCCGACGGCACTCGTGACCTCAAGGTGGTCGTCAACGGCGGCGCACCGCAGACCTTCACCGTCACCGGCAGTAGCTGGGTGACACCGCGCAGCCTCCGGTTCACCGCGTCGATACCCGCCGGACGCACCGCCGTAACGCTCTACCACGACAGCGCGCCACCCCCCGATATTGACAAAGTCACGGTCAGCTAACAGCGACCCTTGCCGAGGCAAGTACACATAGGTGTTGTGTACATTCGCTGCCGTGTGTACGGAGAAGCGGGCCCCTCGTCCGATTTCTGACTCCCGACTCAGGGGGTTCCACGGTGCCGTCTGACCCGCCCCCGGACAGTAGCGGTCCTGACCAGCGGTTCCTCGGCACCTCGACAGAGTCGACATCACTGCGGGTACCCCTCTGGGCGGGGATCGGCAGCCTGGCCGGCGCCATGGTGCTGGCCGCGGTGCTGATCCCGCCGCTGATCCTCGCCACCGACGACGGCCGGTCGGATTCGACGCAGAGCCAGAGCGCCCCGCCGAGCGCCCCGCCCAGCGTGGTCGGTCAGCAGCCCGAAGGACCCGCCGTCCCGCCCGAGTCGGAGCGGACGCCGAGCCCGGGCCCGAGCGGGACACCGCGCCCGGGCGGTGGTGGCACGGCCGCACCGCCACCGGAGGCCGAACCGTCGCGAACACCGGCGACCGGCGCGACGAGCCGGGACCCCGGCCCGACCGCGAGCCCCAGCACGACCACCGAGACCGAGCGGTTCCGGCCGCTCACCGTGCAGGCCGAGGCCCCGGGCAACACGCTCGGCGGTGGCGCCCAGGTCGCCACCTGTTCGTCCTGCGACGGCGGCGCCCGGGTGCGTTACCTGGGCGACCTCACCGTCTACTTCGACGTCCCGTCCGCCGGTCGCCGGACCGTCACCGTGCACTACACAGTGGACGGGCCACGGGAGCTGCGAGTCTCCATCAACGACGCCAGCCAGCACACCTTCGCCGTCACCGGCACGGCCTGGGACTCGCCGCGCAGCGTCCAGTTCGACGCCTCGGTCCCGGCCGGACGGGTCGCGGTGCGCCTCTGGAGTGACAAGTCGGCGCCCGACATCGACAAAGTCACCATCAGCTGACGGCAACGGATGAGCCGGTTCGTCGCATACGCCGCTCTCTGTCGGGCAGTCCTGCTCGGCCGGCTCGTCGTGACCATCGCCGCCGTCGGAGTGGGACTGCGGTTGGTGGACGACGCCTGGGCGGCGGTGCACACGCTCGGGTTGATCGCCGCCACCACCGCGGTGCAGGTCACCGTGCTGAGCAAGTGGCCGACCGCGATCCGGTGGCGGATGAGCTTCCTCGCGCTGGACGCCGCCCTGATGATCAGCGTGCTGGTGGTCAGCGGCGGGGGAATCGGCTTCTTCTGCTACGCGGCCGGCCACGCCGCCCTCACCGGCGCGCTGCTGGGTACACACGGACTGCCGCTCTGGACCGTCAACGCGGTGCTCGGCTTCGCCGTCGCGACACAACTGCTCCGGGCCGACGGCGGCGTGGCCGGCACCTCGGTCGCCGCGCCGTTCATGCTCGCCTTCCCGATGATCAACATCGTCTGCGGGTTCGGGGCGGCGGTCGCCACCGCCGCGCTCGCCCGCTACATCGAGGCGACGGTGACGACGGTGACCGCCGCCCAGCGGTCCGCCGCCGCCTCGGAACGGGCCCGGCTCGCCCGGGAGCTGCACGACTCGGTGGCCAAGACGCTGCGCGGTGTCTCCTTCGCCGCGGTGGCGCTGCCCGGTCTGCTCCGTCGGCAACCGGACCTGGCCGAGCAACTCGCCGGCACCGTCTCCGAGGGCGCCGACGCGGCCGTACGAGAGGCCCGTGACCTGCTCGCCGGCCTGCGCCGCGACCTGCCGGACCGGCCCTTCCCGGATAACGTGAGGAGCATCTGCGCGGATTGGTCGACGCGCAGTGACGTCCCGGTCCAGGTGATCGCGCACGCGGTCGAGCCTCCCGTGGCAGCCCGCTACGAACTCGCCCAGATCCTCAGCGAGGCGTTGCAGAACGTGACCCGGCACGCAGAGGCGACGCTGGTCCAGGTAGTACTCCACCGCTCGGAGGCACATGTGGAACTCACCATCACCGACGACGGCAGGGGTTTCCCGATGCCCGGGGATCTGACCGACCTCTCCGGCGCGGGCAGTTTCGGCATCGTCGGCATGGCGGAGCGGGCCCACGCCGTCGGTGGCACCCTGCGCGTCGAGTCCCGCGTCGGGCTGGGCACCCGGGTGGTGGCACGGGTGCCACTGTCCGGCCCGGTGCCGGAGTCCGGCCGCGCCCGTCAGGTGGCCTCCCGATGATCGACGTGCTGATCGTCGACGACAACCCGATCGTCCGGACCGCCATCCGTGGCTACCTCTCCAGCGCGGAGGACGTCCGGGTGGTCGGTGAGGCCCCGGACGGGCGCACCGCGGTGACCGTGGCCACCCGGCTACGGCCGACCGTGACCCTGCTCGACCACCGCATGCCGATCGCCGACGGGCTCAGCGTCGTGCACCAGCTCGCCCAGCAGACGTCGGTGCTGGTGTTGACGAGCGACTCCGACGACGAGCTGATCGCCGGCATGCTGCGCGGCGGTGCCAGCGGTTACCTCGTGCACGGCGAGTTCGACCCGGCGGAGCTGCTGCGCGCCGTCCACGCGGTGGCCGCCGGCCAGGGCTGGCTCTCTCCCCGGGGCGCCTCGGTGACCATCGCGGTGCTGCGCGAACAGGCGAACCGGGAGCGCGACACGGTGGGCCGGGCCGAGCAGATCCGCCGGATGCGGCAGGAGTTCGGACTCACCCGTCGGGAACAGGAGGTGGTCGAACTGCTCTGCGCCGGACACTCGAACGCGGCGATCGCCCGACGCCTGCTGCTCACCGAGAAGACCGTGAAGAACCACCTCAACCACATCTTCGCCAAGCTGCGCGTGACCAACCGGACCGAGGCGGTGGTGCGCTGGTCGGGCCCGGACGGTACGCCGAATCGGTGACGGGCTGAACGCGGCGCGCTCCGGCTCCGTTGTGTGGGCGGTGGTGACGTCGCACCGCCCGACACCGACGGGAGCGGGGACCGGATGGCAGCCGTATCAGCCCAGGCGCGGCTTCGGCGTGATGGCTAGTCCGCAGGTACGCGCGGTCGGTCGGACCGCGCCGACGATCAGGGTGTTGGTCGCGCATCCGCACCCGGGCGAGCGGTCGATGATCCGTACCGTGCTCGACACCGGGGAACGGATCCGGGTGGTCGCCCTCACCGGCGACGCCGGTGAGGCGGTGGCACTCGCCGACCGGATGCGGCCCACCGTGACGCTGCTCGACGATCGGATCACCGCCCCCGAGGGCACCGACCTGGTGCGGGCGCTGGCCCGGCGGTCGCCGGTGATCGCGTTGACCGCCGCCACCGAGCACCGCACGATCAGCACCATGCTCCGGGCGCCGTTCAAGGGCTGCCTGGTGTACGGGCACCACGAGCCGGCTGACCTGCTCGGCGCCGTACGGGCCGTGGCCGCCGGGCTGGGCTGGCTGTCACCGGTGGCGGTGGCGGCGGTCGCCTGGGCGCTGCGCGAGTCCGCCCGACCGCAGGCGTAGCGCGGCACCCGCCCCGGACCGGCATGCCACGCCGGCCCGGGCCGGTCTCCCCCGCTGTCGCCGGTCGGTTCCTATCCGGTCGGGCTGATCCGGATCGACCAGCGCGTCGGCACGGCGTCACCGAGCAGGACCGGCACGGGTCCGCCGCAGACGCTCACCTGCCGGGCCACCTGGACGGCACGTCGGTCCAGCCCGGCGGCGAGCACGATGCCGGAGGCGTACGGCAGCCGTGGGTCGTAGACGTCCGCGACCCGGTGGCACTGGGCCGGCAGACGGTCGTCGGTCAGGTCGCCCACCACGGTGACCTGACCACCGGCGTCGATGACCTGCCGGACCAGACGCAACGCGTACCACCGCTGCTCCGGCGGCGGACCGCCGACGGTCAGCGCGTCCGGACAGCGGGTCAGGTCGACCTGGAGCCAGCGACCGGACGCCTCGCCGAGCAGGAGCGGAAGGGTCGCCGAGGAGAACGTCCCGGACTCGGCGTACCAGGTGTGCGGCGGGCCGGGTCGATCGGTGCGGGCACCGTCGAGGGACACCGTGACCGTCCGGCCGTCGAGCCGGACCTCGGCGGTCAGCGCGTACGGGTCGACCAGGGTCGACCGACCCGGCGCGGTCCGCTCGACCGGCGGCCGGGAACGTGCGCCCGGCCTCGGCGCGGCGGCGGGTCCGCTCGGGCGGGACAGGACGGCGGTGCGGGCCGGCAGCGTCCCGGTGTGCAGCGGCGAGAAGCGATCGGCGAGCGTCGGCACCGCAGCCGACGCGGACGGGGTCAGCAGGGTGATCGTCGGTGGCGATCCGGCCGACATCGACGGGTCGGGGGCCGGGTCGGGGCCGGGTGCCGGGGTCGGGCGGGAGCGACCGCGCAGCACCGCCACCGCGAGGGCGAACAGGATGACCGCGCCGAACACACCTGCGGCCTGCGTCAGCGGCGCCCCTGGCTGGAACGGCGTCGGGGCGGCGGCCTGGGCCGGACCGGCCGGCAGGAGCACGGTCAGCACGAACGTGCCGAGACCCGAGACGGCGACCCGCCGCAGTCGTCGCACCCCTGGTTCCCCTCCGGCCGAGCCGTCCCGGCCGGCAGCGGTTGCCGGTCGGCCGTGGCGCGGGGACGGGGACCCCGACCCGCCCCGCCGCACGGTGCCCAGAGCCTGCCAGCCCGATCGGGACATCGGTAGTCCCCGATCACCTCGGGGTCACCGACCCGGCCGGGTCACGGCCCGCCCTTCGGACGGGGGCGCCCCGGAGTCCCCGTCGGGGGACGTCCCGCCGCCCCTGCTGCGGCGGTGGGCGTACCGGGCCCGACGGGTGGCGAGAAACCGACCGGGATCGTGCCGCCCGCGCTGAACGGAGCGCGCCGCGCACGCGTCGAGGGCGGTGACGTCAGCACCGGAAGGGAAGACCCGTGGAGCCCGTACGCCCCTCCGCCCGGCCCCGGCTGGGCACGTTCTCGCGTCGCGCGGTCGCCGGTGGCATCGCCGGCCTGGCCGCGTTGTGCGCGGTGGCCGCCGCCGTCGGTTGGGGTGTGGCGTCGGACAAGGACGAGCCGACCGGCCGTCCCGTCTCCGACGAACACCTGACCGCGATCCAGGCCGCCGCCCGGTCCTGTCCCGTCCTGACCCCGTCCCGGCTAGCCGGCCAGCTCATGGCCGAGTCGGGGATGCGCACCACCGCCACCGGTACCGCCTCCGGCGGCGAGGGCATCGCGGGGCTCGACTCCGACGCGTGGCGGTCCTGGGCACCGTGGCCGAACGCGCGGCGTTCGGACACCACGGCGAACGTGATGGCACTCGCCCACCACATGTGTGACCTCAGTGGACACATCAGGGTGTCCCGGGTCGACGGGGACGCGTGGCGGCTGTCGCTGGCCGCGTACCACACCGGGCTCGACGACGTCCGGGACAGCGGCGGCATCCCGCCGTCGGCGGTCGAGTACGTCGACCGGGTCAGCGGCTACTCGGCGTACTACGACAGGCTGCCCGCGTTCGGCCGGTCCGACGAGTCCGGGCCGAGCCCCGACCGGCAGCCACCGAAGGCGGTCCCGGCCGACCTCGTCCGGCTCGTCGTCCGTGCCGGCACGATCTGCCCGCAGGTGCCGCCCGCAGCGGTCGCCGCCCAGGTGATGGCGTTGTCCGGGTTCGACCCGAACCTGCTCGGCGCGGACGGCCGGCGCGGCATCGCCCAGTTCCTGCCGGATGTGTGGCAGGAGTACGGCCCGACCGCCGCCTCGGTCTGGGAGCCTCGGGTGGCCATCCCGGCGCTGGGCGCCACGATGTGCGCGATGCGGACCGAACTCGCCGGCATCGAGGGCGACCCGTACCTGCTGGCGTTGGCCGCGTACCGCGGCGGGCCGGCGTCGGTGCGGCAGACCGGTGGTGAGCTGGACCGTACGACCCAGGCGTTCCTGCGCACGGTCCGCGAGCACACCGAGTACTACGAGTTGGACAGCCGGCTCGCGGTGAAGGTACGCACGACGAGTCCGGCCCCGTCGGTCTCCCCCTCCCCGACCGGCAGCCCGTCGACGAGCGGCAGCCCGTCCCCGGAGTCCTCCGGCTCGTCGTCGCCGGACGCCGACCCGGACAGCCCGTCGCCGCGCCCCTCCGCCTCGCCGTCGCGGACCCGGGACGAGACGCCGGTGGCGAAGCCGCCGACCCGTCCGTCCGGGGCGAAGCAGCTCGTCGGCATGGAGACCGGGCTCTGCGTCACCGCCGGCACCAGCGACGGCGTGCGCGCCAAGCTGGAACGGTGCCGGGAGACGCAGTCGCAGTGGTGGACCTTCCGGTCCGACGGCAGCGTCCGGGCCAACGGCCTCTGCCTCGACGTCGCCTGGGGTGAGCGGAAGGACGGCACTCCGGTGCAGGTCGCCCTCTGCAGCGGCAACCCCGCGCAGAAGTGGGAGTGGATCGAGTCCAACGGCCGCCGCTCCCTGTTCAACCGGGACACCGACCGGTGCCTGGACGTCGAGGGCCACTCGGCGGGTGCCCCGATGATGAGCTGGATCTGCGTGTTCAACCCGAAGCAGACCTTCACCCTCAAGTAGCGCCCACCCACACCGGAGCCCGGCACCCCTCGGGGGGTGCCGGGCTCCGCGTCGTCGGGACTCCGCAGAAGGCCGGCCCGGTCGGGTGGTCAGTCGGTCGGGGCGGACGGTGGTGTCGCCGCCCGGCGGCGGGTGACCGCCCAGACGGCCTCCATCAGCAGGCCCGCGCCGAGGGCGACGGCGGCTCCGGTCAACGGGGCCTGGACGCCGACCAGCCGGAGCTGGAAGAACTCCTGGAGGGCGGGCACCACCAGCACCGTGGCGAAGGCCAGGCCCATGCCCAGCACCAGCAGGATCCGCCACCAGGTGTACGGCCGGGCGATGATGGACAACGCCCAGAGCGCCACGACGAACAGCGTCAGCGTGGCGACCGACGTCTCCGCGGCGAGGTCGCCGCCGTAGTGCGCGCGGGCGTACGCGTACGCGCCGATGGTGGCGGCGGCGGCGAGGACGCCGCCCGGGACCGCGAACCGCAGCACCCGGCGGACGAAGTCGGGCCGGGCGCGTTCCACGTTCGGCGCCAGCGCCAGCACGAACGCCGGGATGCCGATGGTGAGCGACCCGATGAGGGTCAGGTGCCGGGGCAGGAACGGGTACGGCACGGACGCGAGCACCACGATGATCGCGAGCAGCACCGAGTAGACCGTCTTGGTCAGGAAGAGGTTGGCGACCCGCTCGATGTTGCCGATCACCCGGCGGCCCTCGGCCACCACCGAGGGCAGCGCGGAGAAGTTGTTGTCGAGCAGCACGATCTGGGAGACGCCCCGGGCCGCCGCGCTGCCGGAGCCCATCGAGATGCCGATGTCGGCGTCCTTGAGCGCGAGCACGTCGTTGACGCCGTCGCCGGTCATGGCCACGGTGTGCCCCCGGGACTGGAGGGCGCCCACCATGGCGCGCTTCTGCTGCGGGCCGACCCGACCGAACACGGAGTGGGTCTCCACGGTGCTCGCCAGCACCTGCGGGTCGGTGGAGAGGGTCCGGGCGTCCACCGGCTCGGCGGCGCCCGGCACGTCCACGCTGCGGGCCACCGCGCCGACCGAGACCGCGTTGTCGCCCGAGATGACCTTCGCGGCGACGCCCTGGTCGGCGAAGAAGCGCAGGGTGTCCGACGCCTCCGGGCGGACCCGCTGCCGGAGCACGACGAGCGCGACCGGCACGGTGGCCTGTGGCACCGCCGTCGGTTCCGCCAACGCCTCGGTGAGCGGGCGCGAGTATCGGGCGAGCAGCAGCACCCGCAGGCCCTGCCGGCCGTAGGTGTCCGCCTCGGTCAACGCCGGGTGCTCGGTGAGCAGCATCTCCGGCGCACCGACCAGCCAGGTGCCGGTGCGGCCGGACGGCTCGACGAGCGTCGCACCGCTCCACTTGCGCGCCGAGGAGAACGGTGCCGTCTCGCGTACGCTCCAGCCGGCCGGGGCGGGACACCGCTCGACGATCGCCCGCATGCTGGCGTTGGGGCGCTCGTCAACGAGGCCGAGCGCGCCGAGCACCGTCTCCACCGGTACGTCGGGCGTCAGCGGCCGGATCTCCGCCACGTCCATCGTCGCCTCGGTGAGCGTGCCGGTCTTGTCCAGGCACACCACGTCGACCCGGGCCAGGCCCTCGATGGCCGGCAGCTCCTGCACCAGGCACTGCCGTTTGCCGAGCCGGATCACGCCGACCGCGAAGGCGACCGAGGTGAGCAGCACCAGGCCCTCGGGGACCATCGGCACCAGCCCGGCCACCATCCGGCGGACCGCCTCGGGCAGGTCGTCCCGGTTGACCAGCAACTGGCTGATGATCAGCGCGATGCCGGCGGGGACGATCGCCCAGGTGACGAAACGCAGGATCCGGTCGATGCCGCTGCGCAGCTCGGAGTCGACGAGCGTGAAGCGCTTGGCCTCCTCGGCGATCTGCGCCGCGTACGCGTCTCGGCCGACCCGGGTGGCGGTGAAGACGCCACTGCCGGCCACCACGAAGCTGCCGGAGAGCACGTTGTCGCCGGGTGCCTTGACCACCGGGTCCGCCTCGCCGGTGAGCAGCGACTCGTCGACCTCCAGGCCGTCCACGGCGGCCAGCCGCCCGTCCACCACGATCTTGTCGCCAGCGCCCAGCTCGATCACGTCGTCGAGGACCAGTTCGGACGAGGTCAGGTCGACGGTCCGGCCGCCACGGCGGACCCGGGGGCGGGCCTCGCCGACGATCGCCAGCCGGTCCAGCGTGCGCTTGGCGCGGACCTCCTGAATGATGCCGATCAGGGTGTTCGCGATGATCACGCCGCCGAAGAGGGCGTCCTGGAGCGGGCCGACCACCACGATGATGGCGAACAGCACGCCGATGATGGCGTTGATCCTGGTGAACAGGTTGGCCCGGACGATCTGCCAGAGACTGCGGCTGGTGGTCGGCGGCAGGTCGTTGACTCCTCCGGCGGCGACCCGCTCGGCCACCTCGGCGACCGACAGCCCGTCCCGGATCCGCTCTGCGGTGACCGGGTCGGGACCCTGCGTGACGACCGGAGCCAACTCGTCCGTGGCCTGCCCTCGACCGGCGGCACCGACGGATTCCACGTGGTTGCTCCCCCCGGATGACGCGCGTGGACGTGCTCGTGGCGAGCACCCCGATGACGCTACCCGGCGGTCGTGAGCAGCCACCACGCATCAGCGACCACCGGCGACCCTGAGTTTTCCCGGGGTCGCCGGTGGTGAGAGCGCGGTGACGGCCGGTCCTCCCCGGCGCGCAGTCGGGTGCTCCGCGCCGGGGAGACCGGTCAGGTCAGCGGGTGGTCACGTCCTGGACCTCGCCGATGAGCTCCTCGACGATGTCCTCCAGGAAGATGACGCCGGTCGAGCCGCCGTCGGAGTCGAGGACCCGGGCCACGTGGGCACCGCTGCGGCGGAGCGCGGCCAGGGCGTCCTCCAACTCGCTGTCGCGCCGCACCGACGCGAGCCGGCGGACCCGCTTGGCCGGGACCGGGCTGGTCCAGGCGTCGCCGGTCAGGTCCATGACGTCCTTGATGTGCAGGTACCCGCTGGGCTCCCCGTCCGTGGTGAGCAGGTAGCGGGAGTAGCCGTGCGCGGCCACCGCCTGCTGGATCGCGGCGGGTGTCACCGTCGCCGGCAGCATCACCAGGTCCACCAACGGCACCTCCACGTCACCGACGGTCTTGCCGGTGAACTCGACGGCCGCGGTGAGGGCACCGTTGCCGTCGACGAGCACTCCCTCGCGGGTCGACTGCGCCACGATGGTGGCCACCTCGTCGAGCGTGTACGTGCTCGTGGCCTCGTCCTTCGGGGTCACCCGGAACAGTCTCAGGACACCGTTGGCGATCCCGTTCAGGGTCCAGATGATCGGGTTGAAGATCCGCGCGACCAGCACCAGCGGCGGGGCGAGAATCAGCGCCGCCCGGGTCGGCACCGAGAACGAGATGTTCTTCGGCACCATCTCACCGAACACCACGTGCAGGAAGGTGACCAGCACCAGCGCCACGACGAACGCGAGCACCGAGACCATGCTGGGCGACAACGGGGTGTTCGCCAGCGGGATCTCCAGCAGGTGGTGGATCGCCGGTTCGGAGACGTTCAGGATGAGTAGCGAGCACACCGTGATACCGAGCTGACTGGTGGCCAGCATCAGGGTGGCGTGCTCCATGGCCCAGAGCGTGGTCTGCGCCGCGCGGCTGCCGGCCTGCGCCTTGGGCTCGATCTGGGACCGCCGGGCGGAGATCACCGCGAACTCGGCGCCGACGAAGAACGCGTTGACCACCAGCAGGATGAACAGCCAGATGATGCCGGGCAGGTAGGCGCTCATCGGATCGCCCCTTCCTGGCGGTCGTCGACCCGGCGGTCTCCGCCGGAGCCGCCGGTGGTCTCGGTGGGCACGAAGCGCAGCCGGTCGGCCTGCACGCCGTTGAGGTGTTCGACCCGGAGCACACCGCCCTCGATGGCCACCTCGTCACCGACCGTGGGGAACCGGCCGAGGTGGGCGGTGACGAAGCCGGCGACGGTGTCGTACTCCTCGTCCTCGGGGACCACGATGCGGGCCCGTTCGAAGATCTCGTCCGGCCGTAGCGAGGCGTCGAAGTAGACCGAGCGGCCCCGGCGCCGCATGACGGTGCGGGCCCGGTCGTGCTCGTCCTCCAGATCGCCGATGATCTCCTCGACCAGGTCCTCCAGGGTGACGATCCCGGCGGTGCCGCCGTGCTCGTCGTAGACGACCGCGAACTGCAGGCCGCCGCCGCGCAGGGTCGGCAGCAGCACGTCGAGGTGCATGGTCTCGGGGATCCGCGCCGGCTCGACGACGAGGTCCTGCGCCCGCACCCCGGCGCGCTCGGCCGGCGGGATCGCGAAGGCGCGCTTGACGTGCAGCACCCCGACGATGTCGTCGACGTCCCGGCCGATCACCGGGAACCGGGACAGGCCGGTGGCGGTGGCCCGCTCGATGATCTCGTCGGCGGTGGCGGCGGCGTCGACCGCCGTCATCCGGACCCGCGGCGTCATCACGTCGGACGCGTCGTGCGCGGAGAAGCGCAGCGTGCGGTCGAGCAGCGTGGCGTGGTCCGGGTCGAGCACGCCGGCCCGGGCCGAGTGGCGCAGCAGCGAGCTGAGCTCCTCGGCGCTGCGGGCACCGGACAGCTCCTCCTTCGGCTCGATGCCGAAGGCCCGGATCACCGCGTTGGCGGTGTTGTTGAACAGCAGGATCACCGGCTTGAGCACGGTGGTGAACAGCGCCTGGAACGGCACCACGAACTTCGCCGTCTGCAACGGCACGGCCAGCGCGAAGTTCTTCGGCACCAGCTCACCGATCACCATCGAGAAGAGCGTCGCCAGCAGGATGCCGACGACCGCGCCGACGGCGGTCACCGCCCCGTCCGGTACGCCGACCGCGCCGAGCGGTTCGGCCAACAGCGAGCTGACCGCGGGCTCGAAGGTGTAACCGGTGAGCAGGGTGGTCAACGAGATGCCGAGTTGCGCGCTGGACAGGTGCGTCGAGGTGATCTTGAGGGCGGCGATCGTCGGACCGAGCCGCTTCTCACCCCGGGACTGACGCGCCTCGAGCTCCCCCCGGTCCAGATTGACCAGGGCGAATTCGGACGCCACGAACATGCCGGTGCCCACGGTGAGCAACAGGCCTATTCCGAGCAGGATCCATTCAGACACGAGTCAGCCCCTGTCGCGGGTCGACGGCCGTACGGGCGACCGGGACGACGAGGGGCCTCGGACTATGATGCGGAAGATCATCCATGAGCAGCAGAGAGTAATCGGTCGCGCTGAGAGCATGCTGAAAAGGGCCACCGGCGGGATGACGAACCGATCGGCCGTGATCGCGCCGTACCCGCTGCCCACGTGGGCGACCGCCAAAAGGTTTTGTGGGGTTCCCACAACTCGGGCTGGCCAGGGTTCGGCGGTTACGACATGGCGCTGGTTGCCCGTAGGCAGAACAGTGATCTGTGCGGGGGCCACCGTGCCCTGACGCGTGTCGCCGTAGGTCTACCGGAGGGGTCCGTCGGGTGTTCAGCCGTATCGCCATCGTCAACCGTGGTGAGGCCGCCATGCGGCTCATCCACGCGGTCCGGGAGCTGGCAGCGGAGACCGGCGCCCGCATCGAGACCGTGGCCCTGTTCACCGACGTCGACCGCACCGCCACGTTCGTCCGTGAGGCGGACGTCGCGTACGACCTCGGGCCCGCCGCCGCGCGCCCGTACCTGAACCTGGCCACGCTGGAGCGGGCGCTGGTGGAGACCGGCGCGGACGCCGCCTGGGTCGGCTGGGGCTTCGTCGCCGAGGACCCGGCCTTCGCGGAGCTGTGCGAGAAGATCGGCGTTACCTTCGTCGGGCCCAGCCCGGACGCGATGCGCCAGCTCGGCGACAAGATCGGCGCGAAGCTGATCGCCGAGCAGGTCGGCGTGCCGGTCGCGCCGTGGAGCCGGGGCGCGGTCGAGACGCTGGACGCCGCCCGCGCGGCGGCCACCGAGATCGGCTACCCGCTGATGCTCAAGGCGACCGCGGGCGGCGGCGGACGCGGCATCCGGGTGATCACCGACGAGGCCGAGCTGGCCGACGCGTACGAGCGCACCAGCCAGGAGGCCGCGCGGGCCTTCGGTAGCGGTGTGGTGTTCCTGGAGCGCCTGGTCACCGGCGCCCGACACGTCGAGGTCCAGGTGATCGCCGACGGTCAGGGCACCGCCTGGGCACTCGGCGTCCGGGACTGCTCGGTGCAGCGCCGCAACCAGAAGGTGATCGAGGAGTCGGCGTCGCCGGTGCTCGGCCCCGAGCAGACGGCCGAGTTGAAGACGTCGGCCGAGCGGCTGGCCGTGGCGGTCGGCTACCGGGGCGCGGCGACCGTCGAGTTCCTCTATCACCCCGGCGACCGGCTGTTCGCCTTCCTGGAGGTCAACACCCGACTCCAGGTGGAGCACCCGATCACCGAGTCCACCACCGGGTTCGACCTGGTCAAGGCCCAGTTGCACGTGGCCTCGGGCAAGCGGCTCACCGGCCGGCCGCCGGTCGAGCGCGGGCACGCCATCGAGGCCCGGCTCAACGCCGAGGACCCGGACCGCGACTTCGCGCCCTCCCCCGGCCGGATCGCGCGGCTGGACCTGCCGGCCGGCCCGGGCATCCGGGTGGACACCGGCGTCAGCGAGGGCGACACCATCCCCGCCGACTTCGACTCGATGATCGCGAAGATCATCGCCTACGGCCGGGACCGGGACGAGGCCCTGGGCCGGCTGCGCCGCGCGATGGCGGACACCACGGTGATCATCGAGGGCGGCGCGACCAACAAGAGCTTCGTGCTCGACCTACTCGACCAACCCGAGGTGATCGACGCCAGCGCGGACACCGGCTGGATCGACCGGGTCCGGGGCTCCGGCCGGCTGGTGGCGCACCGGCACTCCGGCATCGCGCTGGCCGCCGCCGCCATCGAGGCGTACGAGGAGGAGGAGCGCGTCGAGCAGCAGCGGCTGCTGGCCACCGCCTCCGGCGGACGTCCCCAGGTACAGCACGCCAGCGGCCGGCCGTTGGACCTCAAGCTGCGCGGCGTCGCGTACCGGATGCGGGTGGCCCGCACCGGCGCGCACCGGTTCCGGGTCGGCATCGAGACGGGCGACACGGTGCACACCGCCGACGTCGAGCTGGACCGCTTCGACCGACACACCGGGCAGATCGTCGTCAACGGCGCCCGGCACCGCCTGCTCACCGGCACCCACGGTCCGGTGCACCTGGTCGAGGTCGACGGGGTGGCGCACCGGGTCAGCCGGGACGAGGGCGGCGTGCTGCGCTCGCCGATGCCGGCGCTCGTCGTCGCCACTCCGCTGGCGGTCGGCGCCGAGGTCGAGGCGGGCGCGCCGGTGCTGGTGCTGGAAGCGATGAAGATGGAGACGGTGCTGCGGGCGCCGTTCCGGGCCCGGCTGAAGGAGTGCGCCGTCTCGGTCGGCAGCCAGGTGGCGGCCGGTGCGGCACTGCTGCGGCTGGAGCCGCTGACCGACGGGGAGGCCGAGACGGCGCAGGCCCCGGTGGCCGCCGTCGAGTTGGACCTGCCCACCCGGCCCGCCCAGCTCCCGGCCCGTCAGCGGGTCCGGCGCGGTCACGAGGACCTGCGCGGCCTGCTGCTCGGCTTCGACGTCGACCCGCACGACGGCGGGCGGGTGCTCGACGAGTACCTGGCCGCGCGGCAGACCGCCGTCGAGGAGGGGTACCGGCCGCTGGCCGAGGAACTCGACCTCGTCGACGTCTTCGCCGACCTGGCCGAGCTGAGCCGCAACCGGCCCACCGGCGAGGACGGCGGGGCCGCCCACGTGCACAGCGCCCGGGAGTACTTCCACACCTATCTGCAGAGCCTCGACGTCGAACGGGCCGGTGTGCCGGACGCCTTCCAGGCCAAGCTGGCCCGGGCGCTCGGGCGCTACGGCGTCGCCGAGCTGGACCGCGCCCCCGCGCTGGAAGGGGCCGTCTTCCGGATCTTCCTGGCCCAGCAGCGGGCCGCCGCCGACGCCACCGTCATTGCGACGCTGCTGCGTACCTGGCTGCGGGAGCCGCCGCCGGACGAGGCGCTGCGCGAACCGACCGGCCTCGCGCTGGAGCGGCTGCTGGCCGCGACGCAGGTCCGCTACCCGGTGATCGCCGACCTCGCCCGAGGGGTGGCCTTCGCCTGGTTCGCCCAGCCGCTGCTGCGCCGCAACCGGGCCCGGGTCTACGCCGAGGTCCGCCGCCACCTGCGGCACCTGGACACGCAGCCGGACGCGCCGGACCGCGCCGAGCGCGTCGCCGCGATGGTCCGCAGCACCGAGCCGCTGGTCCGACTGCTCGGCCAGCGGTTGCAGCGCGGACGCCTGGACAACACCGTGATGCTCGAGGTGCTGACCCGGCGCTACTACGGCAACAAGGGGCTGACCGGGGTGACCGGGCGCGAGGCGGCCGGCTGCCGCTTCGTGGTGGCCGGGCGCGCGGACTCCGAGCTGGTCTCGGCCGCCGTCGGCTTCGACGCGCTGGGTGACGCGCTGCGTGGGCTCGCCGAGCTGGCCGCCGACGGCTCCGCTGTCGACGCCGACATCTATCTGGCGTGGGAGAACCAGCCGGAGAGCTTCGACGAGATGGCGGCGGCGCTGCTGGCGGTCGTCACCGCGCACCCGCTGCCGCCGCAGGTCCGCCGGTTGACCGCCACGGTCGCCGGCAGCGACGGCGCGGTGATGCACCACCACTTCACGTTCCGCCCGTCGAGCGCCGGGATGGCCGAGGAGCGGCTGATCCGTGGCCTGCACCCGCACATCGCGCAGCGGATGCAGTTGGAGCGGCTGCACAAGTTCGACCTGACCCGGCTGCCGTCGGCGGACGAGGAGGTCTACCTCTTCCAGTGCGTGGCCCGGGAGAACCCGTCCGACGAGCGGTTGGTGGCGTTCGCGCAGATCCGCGACCTGACCGAGCTGCGGGAGCACGACGGTCGGCTGGTCGCGCTGCCCACCACCGAGGACACCGTGGCCGCCTGCCTCGACTCGATCCGCCGGGCGCAGTCCCGGCGGTCGTCGAAGAAGCGCTTCCACACCAACCGGATCGTCATCTACGTCTGGCCGCCGAGCAGCCTGACGCTGGAGGAGATGGAGAACCTCGCCGCCCGGATCCGCCCGACCACGGCCGGCGCCGGGCTGGAGGAGATCCTGTTCATCGGTCGGCAGCGCAACCGCCGCACCGGCGAGCTGACCAAGATCGCGGTACGGATCTCCTTCGACGCCACCGGCGGTGCCGAGCTGACCGTGGGCGAACCGCCGGTCGAGCCGGTCGAGCCGCTCGACGACTACCGGCTCAAGGTGCTGGGGGCGAGCAGCCGCAACACCGTCTACCCGTACGAGTTGACCCGCCTGCTCGGTGACTTCGTCGAGTACGACCTGGACGACGCGCACGTGCTGGTGCCGGTGGACCGGCCGAAGGGCCGCAACCGCGCGGCGATCGTGGCCGGTGTGGTGACCACCCCGACCGCCCGGCACCCGCAGGGCGTGACCCGGGTGGTGCTGCTCGGCGACCCGACCAAGTCGCTTGGTGCGCTCTCCGAGCCGGAGTGCCGCCGGGTGATCGCCGCCCTGGACCTGGCCGAGCGGATGCAGGTTCCGCTGGAGTGGTACGCGCTCTCCGCCGGTGCCCGGATCTCGATGACCTCGGGCACCGAGAACATGGACTGGGTGGCCGCCGCGCTCAAGCGGATCGTGGAGTTCACCCAGGACGGCGGCGAGATCAACATCGTGGTCGCGGGCATCAACGTGGGCGCGCAGCCGTACTGGAACGCCGAGGCGACGATGCTCATGCACACCAAGGGTGTGCTGGTCATGACGCCGGACTCGGCGATGGTGCTGACCGGCAAGCAGTCGCTGGACTTCTCCGGCGGGGTGTCCGCCGAGGACAACTTCGGCATCGGCGGCTACGACCGGGTGATGGGCCCGAACGGGCAGGCGCAGTACTGGGCACCGGACCTGCCCGCCGCGCGGGACGTGCTGATGTCGCACTACGAGCACACGTACGTCGCGCCGGGCGAGCAGGGGCCGCGACCGGGCACCACCACCGACCCGGTCGACCGGGACGTCTCCGACTTCCCGCACGTGGTGGCCGGCAGCGACTTCACGACCGTCGGCGAGATCTTCTCCCCGGTGGCGAACCCGGACCGCAAGAAGCCCTTCGACATCCGTACGGTGATGCGGGCGCTGTCCGACCAGGACCACCCGGTGCTGGAGCGCTGGGCCGGCATGGCCGACGCGGAGACCGCGGTGGTGCAGGACGTCCACCTCGGCGGCGTACCGGTCTGCCTGCTCGGCATCGAGTCGCGTGCGGTGCCGCGCCGGGGCTTCCCGCCCACCGACGGCCCGGACACCTACACGGCGGGCACGCTGTTCCCCCGCTCCTCCAAGAAGGCCGCGCGGGCGATCAACGCGGCCAGCGGCAACCGGCCGCTGGTGGTGCTGGCCAACCTGTCGGGCTTCGACGGGTCGCCGGAGTCGATGCGCAAACTGCAACTGGAGTACGGCGCCGAGATCGGCCGGGCCATCGTGAACTTCCGTGGCCCGATCGTCTTCTGCGTCATCTCGCGGTACCACGGTGGGGCGTTCGTGGTCTTCTCCAAGGCGCTGAACCCTCGCATGACGGTGCTGGCGCTGGAGGGCTCGTACGCCTCGGTGCTCGGTGGCGCCCCGGCCGCCGCCGTGGTGTTCTCCCGCGACGTCGACGCCCGCACCGCGGCCGACCCCCGGGTCCGGGACCTGGAGGCCCGGGTGGCGTCCGCGTCCGGCGCCGAGCGGGCCACGCTCACCGCCGAACTCGACGAACTCCGCTCGTCGGTGCGCGCGGAGAAGCTCGGTGAGGTGGCCACGGAGTTCGACCGGGTGCACAACATCGCCCGGGCGGTCGAGGTGGGCTCGGTCGACGCGGTGATCCGCGCCGCCGAACTCCGCCCGCGCGTCATCGCGGCGATCGGTGCGGCGGCGACCGAGTAGGACGGATCGTGGCGCGGACGCCGGTGGCCGGTTTCGGCCGCCGGCGTCCGCCCGTTCGGACCGCCACACGTAGGATCCGGCGGTGAACTCCGTACGCGACCGACTCTCCCGAGCACAGCGGGACCTGCTGGACCGGTGGCTCCCCGAGGCGACGGTGATCCGGGACCTGGGGTGGGACCTGCTGCCGACCACCGTGCTGGAGGTCGCCCACGACGGGGCACGGTACGTCGTCAAGGCCGGTGGCCCCGAGGACGGGCACATCGCACGTGAGCTGCGCGCCCACCACCACTGGCTGACGCCGTGGACCAGTCGGGACCGCGCGCCGGTGCTGGTGCACGGCGACGAGTCGGCCAAGCTGCTCGTCACCCGGTATCTCCCCGGCGAACTGGTGCTCGACACCGCACACGTCGACGATCCGGCCGCCTACCGGCAGGCGGGCGAGTTGCTGGCCCTGCTGCACGCACAGACCACGGCCACCGACGACGACTACGAGGCTCGCGAGAACGCCCGGGCGCTGGCCTGGCTCGCCGGCCCGCACCGGATCGCACCGGCCACGGTGGAGCGGCTGCGCGCCGAGATCGCCGCCTGGCCGACGCCGCCGGCCACGCTGGTCCCCACGCACGGGGACTGGCAGCCCCGCAACTGGCTGGTCCACCAGGGCCGGGTCAGCATCATCGACTTCGGTCGGGCCGCGCTACGACCGGCGTACACCGACTTCGGCCGGCTGGCCGTGCAGGACTTCCGCCGCGACCCGGCGCTGGAGCGGGCGTTCCTGGACGGGTACGGCACCGATCCGCGCGAGCCGGGAAGCTGGCACCGGACCCGGGTCCGCGACGCGATCGGCACGGCGGGGTGGGCGTACCGGGTGGGCGACGAACGTTTCGAGGAGCAGGGGCACCGGATGATCCGGGACGCGCTCGCGGCGACCGGGTGACCCACGCCGATGTCCCGCGCACCCGACGGTCCGCCGGGCCGCCACCGCCTCTGGTACGCGCGTCCCGCCACCGACTGGCAGTCCCAGGCGTTGCCGATCGGCAACGGTCGACTCGGTGCGATGCTGTTCGGTGGGCCGGAGCGGGACCGGATCCAGTTCAACGAGCAGAGCCTGTGGGGCGGGGCCAACGACTACGACAACGCCCTCGCCGGCCGACCCGACGACGACTTCGACCTGAGCGACACCGGCTTCGGGTGTTACCGCCCCTTCGGTGACCTGCTGCTCACCTTCGTCCTCCCGAGCGGGCCGGTCGCCGCCGACGTTGCGGGCCGGGGCGGTGACCTGGTCACCGACTACCACCGGGCGCTCGACCTGGAGTCCGGGATCCACACCACCGGCTTCGTCGTCGCCGGGCAGCGGGTCCGGCGGGAGGCGTTCGCCAGTCGCGCCGACGACGTGCTGGTGCTGCGCTACCAGGCCGCGCACGCCGGCCCACTGGACTGCGACATCGCCCTGACCAGTGCGCAGGGCGCGCCGACGACCGTGGACGCCGCCGCGCGTACCGCGGCCTTCCGGGGTCGGTTGGGCAACGGCCTGCGGTACGCGGCCGGGCTGCGGCTGGCCGGCACCGACGGCGTGGTCACCGCCGTGGGTGGGCGGTTGCGGGTACGCGCGGCGACCTGGATGACGCTGCTGCTGGACGCCCGCACCGACTACCGGATGGACGCCTCGGCCGGGTGGCGCGGCAGCGCGCCGGAGCCGACCGTCGAGGCCGCTCTCGACGCGGCGGCGGACCGGTCCTACCCGGCGCTGCGCGAGACGCACCTCGCCGACAGCACGGTGATGGCGCGACGTGTGTCGGTCACCTGGGGACAGTCCGACGAGGATCTCCTCGCACTGCCGACGGACGTCCGGTTGGCCCGCTACCGCGCGGGCGGCGAGGACACCGCACTCGAACAGACCATGTTCGTCCTCGGCCGCTACCTGCTGCACAGTTCCTCCCGGCCGGGCGGGCTCCCCGCCAACCTCCAGGGACTCTGGAACGACAGCGACCGGCCGCCGTGGGCCTGCGACTACCACACGAACATCAACGTGCAGATGAACTACTGGGCGGCCGAGACGACCGACCTCGGCGACAGCCATCGTGCGCTGGTCGAGTTCGTCCGCCAGGTGGCGGTGCCGAGCCGCGTCGCGACCCGGCACGCCTTCGGCGCCGACACCCGGGGCTGGACGGCCCGGACCAGCCAGAGCATCGTCGGCGGCAACGCCTGGGAGTGGAACACCGTCGCCAGCGCCTGGTACGCGCAGCACCTCTACGAGCACTGGGCCTTCACCCCGGATCACGCCTTCCTGCGGGACACCGCGTACCCGATGATCAGGGAGATCTGCGAGTTCTGGCAGGACCGGCTGATCGAGCGGGACGGTCGGCTCGTCGCGCCGGACGGCTGGTCGCCGGAGCACGGCCCGCGCGAGCACGGCGTGACGTACGACCAGCAGATCGTCGCCGACCTCTTCGACAACTACCTGGACTGCGCCGAGTCGCTCGACGTCGACGCCGAGTACCGGGCCGTCGTCGCCGACCTGCGTGCCCGGCTCGCGCCGCACCGGATCGGACGGTGGGGTCAGCTCCAGGAGTGGCTGACCGACCGGGACGACCCGGACGACGTGCACCGGCACACCTCGCACCTGTTCGCGGTCTTCCCCGGCCGCCAGATCACCCCGACGGCGACACCCGACCTCGCGGCGGCGGCCCTGGTCTCGCTCACCGCCCGCTGCGGCGAGCGCGACGGCGTACCGTTCGACGAGTCCACCGTCCGGGGCGACAGCCGTCGTTCCTGGACGTGGCCGTGGCGGGCCGCAGTCTTCGCCCGCCTCGGCGAGGCGCAGCGGGCCCGTCACATGATCCGTGGCCTGCTGCGCTACAACACGCTGGACAACCTGCTCTGCGACCATCCACCGATGCAGCTCGACGGCAACTTCGGCGTCACCGCCGCCGTCGTCGAGATGCTCCTGCAGAGCCACCAGGGCGTCGTCCACCTGCTGCCGGCGCTGCCCCGGGAGTGGGCCGACGGCGCGTTCCGGGGCCTCCGCGCCCGGGGCGGCTACCGCGTCGACTGCACCTGGCGGGACGGCCGGGTCGTCGACTTCACGATCGTGGCCGACCGGGCACCGCACCGCGACCCGGTCCGGGTCCGGGTCGACGGCGAGGACGTGTGGGTCACGCCGACGGCTCCCGGGGCCGCTCCTCCGCCGGGATCAGCCCCTCGCTGACCAGCTCGGTCCAGAGCGCGTCGGGCACCGGTGCGGCGAAGCGGGCCGCGTTGTCGGCGACCTGCGTGGCGGTGTGCATCCCGACGACCACCGACGCGACGCTCGGGTGGCGGGCCACGAAGGCCATCGCCACCTGCGGCAGGGTCGTGCCGTGCCGCCGACACACCTGCGCGATGCGGACCGCCCGGTCGCGCAGCGACGGCGGCACCGGGCCGTAGTCGTAGGTGTCGCCCGGCTCGGCGGTGGCCAGCACGCCGCTGTTGAAGACGGCGGCGGCCAGCACGGACACGCCGCGTTCCCGGCACCGGGGCAGCAGCCGCTCGGCCGCCGTCTGGTCCAGCAGCGTGTAGCGGCCGGCGAGCATGACCACGTCCACGTCGGTCTCGGCGACGAACCGCTCCAGCATCCGGGTCTGGTTCATGCCGACCCCGATCGCGCCCACCACCCCCTGGTCGCGCAGCTCGTGCAGCGCCGGGTACGCCTCTGCGACGGCCTGCCGCCAGTGCGCGTCCGGATCGTGCAGCAGCACCACGTCGACCCGGTCCAGTCCGAGCCGGTCCAGACTGGCCGCCAGCGACCGGAGCACCCCGTCGGCGCTGAAGTCCCAGCGGCGGGCCTGGTCGGCGGGCACGTCGAAGCCGGCGTCGTCGCGCAGGTGCGCGGTGGTGGGCGAGGGCACCAGCAGCCGG
This sequence comes from Micromonospora sp. NPDC002389, assembly GCF_040296095.1. NCBI lineage: Bacteria > Bacillati > Actinomycetota > Actinomycetes > Micromonosporales > Micromonosporaceae > Micromonospora > Micromonospora sp. NPDC002389. The sequence continues at coordinate 222,504 of NZ_JBEOWP010000010.1, read as the reverse complement.
CCGACCTTCGTGGACACGGTGAACTCGTCGCGGGGACGCCCGGCCAGCGCGGCGCCCAGTCGACGCTCGGACAGTCCGAGGCCGTAGTGCGGCGCGGTGTCGTAGTAGCGGACGCCCAGCTGCCACGCGGTGTCCACGGCGCGTCGTGCCGTCTCGTCGTCCACCGCGCGGTACAGGTTGCCGATCCCGGCCGCGCCGAAGCCGAGCGCGCTCACCGGCACCGCCGTGCGACCCAGTCGGGGGTGTCGCATCGCCGCCTCCTCACGAGGGCGTCGCCGTCGGCGACAGGTGGTCAGGTCGCGGCGGCAGCGCGCAGCCGCAGGGAGTGCATCCCGCCGTCCACGGCGAGCACGGTCCCGGTGGTCGCACCGGCCGACGGACCGGCCAGGTACGCGACGGCGGCGGCCACCTCGTCGGCGGCGACCAGCCGCCCGGTGGGTTGTCGGGCTCGCAGGGCGGCCAGTTCGGCGGACGGGTCGGCGGCGGCGTCGACCAGCCGGCGTACCCACGGGGTGTCGACGGTGCCGGGGTTCACACAGTTGACCCGGATGCCCTCGCCGACGTGGTCGGCCGCCATGGCGAGGGTCAGCGCCTGCACGGCACCCTTCGTCGCGCCGTACAGCGCCCGGTCGGGCAGTCCGGTGCTCGCCGCGATCGAGCCGATGTTGACGATCGCGGCGTGGGCGGAGCGCCGCAGGTGGGGCAGGGCCGCCCGGGTGACCCGGACGATCCCGACCACGTTGACGTCGAACACCCGGTGCCACTGGTCGTCCGGGTTGGCCTCGACGGTGCCCCGTGCGCCGATCCCGGCGTTGTTGACCAGCACGTCGAGCCCGCCGAGCCGGCTCGCGGCGTCGGTCACCGCCTCGGTCACCGAGGCCGCGTCGGTGACGTCGCACCGCACCCCGAGCAGCGGCGCCGGTACGCCGGAGGGGTCCAGGTCGAGGCAGGCCACCGCCGCTCCCCGCTGCGCCAGCAGCCGGGCCGTGACGAGGCCGATGCCCGAGCCGCCGCCGGTGACCACCACGGCCAGCCCGGTGAACTCGTCGGTCACGACGCCTGCCCGACCGTCTGCCGCTGGGTGCCGAGACCATCCACCTCGACCTCGATCACGTCACCGGGACGCAGGTACGGCTTCGGCTCGGGCATCCCCAGCGCCACGCCGGCCGGGGTGCCGGTGTTGAGCACGTCGCCCGGTTCGAGCACCATGAACTGGCTGACGTACCGGACCACCTCGGCGACCCCGAAGATCATGTTCTTGGTGCTGCCGTCCTGTCGGCGCGTGCCGTTGACGCTCAGCCGCAGACCGAGCTGCTGCGGGTCGGGCACCTCGTCGGCGGTGACCAGCCACGGACCGAGCGGGTTGAAGGTCTCGCAGGACTTGCCCTTGTCCCACTGGCCGCCGCGTTCGAGCTGGAACTCGCGCTCGGAGACGTCGTTGGAGACGGTGTAGCCGGCGACGCAGGCCATCGCCTCGTCGTCGCTGTCCAGATACCGCGCGGTGCGGCCGATGACGACGGCGAGTTCGACCTCCCAGTCGGTCTTGACGCTGCCGCGCGGGATCAGCACCTCGTCGTCCGGGCCGACCACGGTGTTGGGCGCCTTCATGAACAGGATCGGTTCGGTCGGCAGTCGCGCGCCGGTCTCCGCCGCGTGGTCGGAGTAGTTGAGCCCGACACACACGATCTTGCCGGGACGGGCGATCGGCGCCCCGATCCGTGGCGCGGGGTCCGCGAGCACGGGCAGCCGCCCGTCGGCGAGCGCGGTGCGGACCCGGGCCGGGCCGTCACCGGCGAGGAAGCTCCCGTCGATCTCGGTCACCAGGCCGGAGAGGTCCCGAAGCCGACCGTCCCTGTCGCGTACGGCGGGACGTTCCTGACCGACCGCGCCCACCCGTAGTAGCTTCACGCCGCACCCTTCGGACAGAGATCGACCTTGCTGCATCGTTATAGAGGAGTCACGAGGGTGTCGGCAAGGGGTCGTCGGGGTGGGGTGCCGCGGTCACCCACCGCAGCGCCCCGGCCAGGTGGGCACGGAACGACCGGTCGGCGTACGCCTCGACGGTGTGCCCGAGGGCGGTGTAGAACGCCCGTCCGCCCAGCCGGTCGTGGCACCAGGCCAGCGGATGGTCGGCCCCGGTGCGGCCACCGTCGTACGTGGACTCGTCGACCCGCAGCAGGATCCGGGCACGCGGGTACGACCGGAAGTCGTACCACTCGTCGACCCACTCCCAGCGGGCCGGCAGATGCGCGGTGGCTGAATGATCAGGATCGGTCACCGTGACCGTGGCGGGCTGCACCGGCGGATGCCTGTCGAACGCGGCGCCCACCAGCTCGCCGTAGAACGGCCAGTCGTACTCGGTGGCGGCGGCGGAGTGCACGCCGAGGAACCCTCCGCCCCCACGTACGTACGCCTCCAGCGCCGCCCGACCGGCTTCGGTGAGCACCGTGCCGTTGGTGTTGAGGAAGACGACCGCCCCCACGTCGGCCAACTCGGCGGCGGCGAAGACGTCCGGGTCCTCGGTCGCCGTCACGTCGGAGCACAGCTCGCGCAGGGCCCGGACACCGGCCGGGATCGAATCGTGCCGGTACCCGGTGGTCCGGGAGAAGACCAGGACTCGTCTCACGTGACATCACCACCCCGCGACTCGACGGTTCAGGTATGCCTCCAGGTTGCCGTACCCGTCGTCACCCGGCGCAGATGGACCATGATCGGCACGATCGCGGCATGACGCGCCGGATGCCGAACGCCCTGTCCGGCGCGACGGCGCGGGTCACGGCGTCAGCGGCGCGGTCGATCCGGCGTCGAGCGCCTGCCGGGCCCGCGCGACACCGGAGCGGATCATCGCGCCGTACCCGTCGTCGGGGAGCGCGTCGAGGTCCGCCTCCGCCGCCGCCAGGTGGCGACGCGCCTCGGCGGCGTCGCCGGCCCTGCGGTGGGCGTCGGCCAGGTTGAGCCGCAGGGACGGCAGGAAGGCCCGCACCCGCAGCGAGTCGTGGTACCGGCGGGCCCGCTCCTCGCTGAGGTCGGTGATCGCGGCCAGCGCCCGCTGGTCCCAGGTCAGCTCGTCGGTGACCGAGTCCTGCAGGTCGGCGAGGAAGTGCGCGACGGTGCACCGGTGCAGCGCGTCCCCGTCGACCCCGATCGTCTCCCAGAGCCGTTCCAGCGCGTCCCGCGCGCCCGCGCGGTCCCCGGCGCGGCCCGTCTCGACGGCAACGCCGATGGCGGCCATCACGTCATCCGTCACGTCCGTCGTGGACTCCGGCACGGCTGTTCCTCCTGGTGTGTCGGGGACCGGTGGCGGGCCGCAGCGGCGGGTGGCGCACCGGGCGGGTCGGTGTCCCGCACCGCACCAGGTTGCGCCCTCGACCTGCTCGAGGGTCAAGAACCGCCGGCCACCGCCGGGCCGCGTCGCCGGGCCAGCCACAGCCCGGTGGTCAGCTCGTGTTCGACGACGCCACCGTGGCTGTCGACGAGGTCGGCCAGGGCGTCGTGCAGGCGGACCCGCTGCTGCTCGGGCAGCATCCGGTGCGGCGAGAAGGTGGACAGCAGGGTGAGGTAGCGCGCGGTGTCGTACGGCACCACGGTCACCACCCGCTCGTGCGTGACGTCGGTGAACCCGGGTGCCGTGCGCAGCTCCTGCGGGTCGAAGGCGCCCGGGTGCCGGGTGTGCACCGGCCGTCCGGGCAGGTCGGCGATCTCCGGGGCGTGGCGCTGGTAGACCGCGTCCATCGCGGCGCGCAGTTCCGCGTCGGCGAAGCCGTATTCGTGCCCGAAGATCGCGAGCACCCCGTCGGGCGTCAGTGCCTCGGCGGCCAGGCCGGTCCGTCGGGTGTGGTCGACCCAGTGCCACGCCTGCGCGCTGGCCAGCAGGTCGACCCCGCCGGGCGGCGGACGCCAGTCCTCGAACCGGTCGACCACCACCGACACCAGGTCGTCGTCGGTGAAGCGTCGCGCCAGCAGCGCGGCCATCGCCGGGTCCGGCTCGACACAGGTCAGGGGTACGCCGAGACGACGCAGCAACGCGCTGCCCTTGCCGGTGCCCGCGCCCACCTCGACCACCTCGGCCGGTGTGCCGGTGGCGTACCCGGTGATCAGGTCCAGCAGGGCGGCCGGATAGTCCGCCCGACTCCGCTCGTACGCCTCGGCGACCTCGCCGAACACGTTCCGCTGCTCCCGTGGCACCGCCATGCCGCCACCCTACGGAAGAAGACCGGCCGGCGTGGGGACCGGACGGGGCACCGGAGCGGGTCGGCCCAGCTCGCCGTGCAGGCGGGCGGCGTCCTGGCGGGGCGGCAGGCCGAACTGGCGGCGGTACTCGCGGCTGAACTGGGACGGGCTGTCGTAGCCGACCTGACGGCCGACGCCGGTGACGTCGTCGGGGCGGGTGGCGAGCAGCAGTCGGGCCTCCTGCAACCGGATCTGCTTCTGGAACTGGATCGGGCTCATCGCGGTGACCGCCTGGAAGTTGCGATAGAAGGCGGAGACGCTCATGCCGGCGAGCCGGGCGAGATCCTCCACCCGGAACGCTCGGGCGTAGTGCTCCCGGATCCACCGGACCGCGCGGGCGACGTGGCTGAGGCTGCTGTCGGCGAGACCGAGCTGCCGCACGGTGGCCCCGTGCTCGCCGGTCACCAGCCGCCAGAGGATCTCCTGTTTGACCAGTGGCGCCAGCACCGCCGCGTCGCGTGGCCGGTCGAGCAGGCGGACCAGTCGGACCGCCGCGTCGAGCAGCTCCGGGGGCGCGTCGCTGACGGCCAGGCCGGACGGCGCGCCGCCGCCGACCTGCGGCAGGTCTCCGGGCGTCGCCCGCAGCAGCACCTCGGCGACCGCTGCCGGACGCAGGACCAGGCCGACGCCGAGCGCCGGGTGGTCCGGGTCGATCCCGAGGAACTCGCCGGTGACCGGCAGGTCCACCGAGGCGACGAGGTACTGCCCGGCGCGGTACTCGTACACCCGGTCGCCGGTCGCGAGTCGTTTCGCGCCCTGGGCGATGAGCGCCAACACCGTGCCCGACATCGACGGCGACGGCGGCGCCGACCGGTCGACCCGCGAGATCAGCAGGTCGTCGATGGCGATGTGCTGGTCCGGGCGGGCGTGACGGTCGAGCAGGTCACGTAACTCGTCGAGGCTCACCGGGCCATTGGAGCAGGAAACCGATCCTCGCCACAACGAGAGGATCAGGCAAGAGGCCGGGAGAAACTGCCTACCGTCCTCGCTGCCCACAATGCTTATATGGGTTGGTCGATCTACCAACGACAGCGGCTCACCTGGAGGAATCACCGACATGACCGTCGACCGGGGCTTCCCCGGCGCGCGACCTCGTCACGCGACTCGAACCGCTGCTCGCCGCCGAGGCGACCTACACCGACGAGGTGCCGGTCGGCGGCAGAGCCGCCCTCTGAGCCGACACCCACCCCGCCGACCCGAGGACCCGACATGACGTTGCCCCGCCCCGACCTCGACCCCGACCTGCGGGCGCTGCTCGCCGACCTGCCGCTGGTCGCCCGACTCGACCTCGACGTGCTCGCGCAGATCCGGCCCTACGCCACCACGCCCGTGGAAACCCTGCTCGACGGCGCGTCCGTGGACCGACAGGAGATCACCGTCCCAGCCGCCGACGGCACCCCGATCCCGCTGTCCGTGCTGCGCCCCGCCGGAAGCACCGGCGACACACCGGCGCCGTGCGTCTACTGGATCCACGGCGGCGGGATGGTCCTGGGCGACCGCTACGCCCAACTCGACATCCCCCTCGAATGGCTGGACCGCTTCGGTGCCGTGGTCATCTCGGTGGACTACCGGTTGGCGCCCGAGTTCAGCGGCGCGACGCTGGTCGAGGACTGCTACCAGGGCCTGCTCTGGACCGCCACGCACGCCGCCGACCTGGGCATCGACCCGGCCCGCCTGGTCGTCGCCGGGGCCAGCGCCGGTGGTGGCCTGGCCGCCGGGGTGACCCTGATGGCCCGTGACCTCGGCACCCCGCCGATCGCCGCCCAGATGCTGATCGGTCCGATGCTGGACCACCGCAACGACACCGTCTCCAGTCGTCAGTACGCCGGTGGTCCCGACGTCTGGACCGGCGAGTCGAACGAGTTCTGCTGGCGTTGCGTGCTGGGCGAGGACGGTGACCGGCCGGTGCCCGCGTACGTGTCACCGGCGCTCGCCGACGACCTGTCCGGACTGCCCACCACCTACGTCGACGTCGGCTCGGCCGAGGTCTTCCGGGACGAGAGCGTCGACTACGCCAGCCGGATCTGGGCCGCCGGTGGGCAGGCCGAACTGCACGTGTGGGCGGGCGGTTGCCACGGTTTCGACGCGATCCTGCCGCAGGCGGCCATCTCCACCACGGCCCGCCGTACCCGCACCGACTGGCTCGCCCGGGTGCTGACCACCGCAACTCGGTCTCCCCCGGCTCCACCCGCACCCGCATCGCCGACGACGCCTTCGCCCGACACCCGGAGGTGATCCCGCACCTGGCGGCCCGGACCGCGCTCGGCCGAGTCGGCGAACCGGACGACATCGGGGTGGCCATCGCCGCGCTGCTGGACGACGCCGGTCGCTGGATCACCGCCCAGGACATCGAGGTCTCCGGCGGCTGTCGGCTCTGACGTGGGCGGCCGGGGCGGGCGGGTCCTCCGTCCGCCCCGGCGGCAGGGCACCATGGTGGCCGACAGGAGAGTTGGCGACGACGCGGCGTAACGGGCATGATCGTGTTTCGCTGCGAGGGACCGTCCGGATCGTGAGATCGGGGTGGGAGGAGGGACGCCGTCGATGACGCCGGCACAGCTACGCGCGTACGTCGCGGTGGTGCGGATGGGCTCGGTCAAGCAGGCCGCCGCCCAACTCGACGTCTCCGAGTCGGCCGTCTCGCTGCACATCGCGCAACTGCGCAAGGAGTTCGGCGACAAGTTGTTCTCCCGCACCGCCGTCGGGCTCGCCTTCACGCCCGGCGGGCTGCGGCTGGCCAGCCGCGCCTCGGAACTGCTCGGCCTGCAGGACCGCACGGTGGTCGAGGTGACCGCTGCGGCGCGGGGACGCCGGATGCTGCGCGTCGCCGCGTGCAGCCTCTTCGCCGAACTCGCCGCGCCCGGCCTGATCAAGCTGTTCACCAGGCGTGCCGCCGACCTCGACGTCGAACTGAGCGTGCGCGACGCGGGTTCCTTCGAGACGCTGCTGCTGACCCGCGCCGTGGACATCGCCATCGGGCCGCAGCCGCCGGTGGTCGACCCGGCGATCACCTGCCGTCCGGTGATGAACTACCGGCTCGTGACCGTCGTCGGACCGGACCATCCGCTGGCCGGCGTACGAGCGTCAGCGGCCCAACTGCGCGAGCAGACCTGGCTGCTCGGCCCCTCGGCCACCACCCAGTTGGGCGCGGTGCCCGCGATGCTGCGCCGACTCGCCGTACCCGAGGACCGGCAGCAGATCTTCCAGAGCCACGCCGCCGCGCTCGGCGAGGCGAAACGGGGCAAGGGCGTCGCGCCCGCGCTGGCGTTCACCGTCGCACCGGAGGTCCGCAGCGGTGACCTGCTGCTGCTGGCCGGGCCGCACACCCCCGTCGAGGACGGCTGGCACTCGCTGCTGCTGTCCAGCTCGGGCACGCCCTCGGCCGCGGCGGAGCTGTCCCGGTTCGCCTCCACCTCGCGTGCCATCCAGGCGATGATGCGGGGCGCGGGCGTCAGCATGGGTCATTTCAAGCCGGCGGTCCACGTCACGCTCTGGAGCTGACCGGCGGCGTCCAGCAGGTCCTGGAACGTGCCGGCCGGCAGCAGCCTGTCGCAGTAGGGCAGCGCGGCGGCCATGCCGGCCACCCGGGGGGTGAAGCCGGGCACCCCGGCGCGCGGATTGAGCCAGACGACCCGGTGCGCCCGACGGTGCAGCCGGGCCATGGCGGCGGCGAGGTCGTCGGGCGGGTCGCTGTCCCAGCCGTCCGACCCGATGACCACCACCGCGCCTCGGACGAGATCGCCGTGGTGGGAGGCGAGCAGCGTACGCACGTTGGTGGCGATCCGGGTGCCGCCGAAGCGGTCGGTCACCGCCGCACCGGCCCGGTCCACCGCCGCCACCGGCGAGGAGTGCCGCAGCACGGTGGTGAGCCGGGTCAACCTCGTCGCGAACGCGAACACCTCGGCGTCGGCGACCATGGCGAACGCCCGCATCAGATGCAGGTAGGCGGTCGCCTGGGCCCGCATCGACTCGCTGACGTCGCAGAGCAGCACCACCCGGCGCGGCCGGCGGACCTGTCGTTCGCGGACCACCTCCACCGGCTCCCAGCCGGTGCGGCGGGCCCGGGCCACGGTCGGCCGCAGCGCGATCCGCCGACCGGCCGGGCTGACCCGGTGCCGCCGGGTACGCCGGGTGGGCCAGCGGCGCACGGCGGCCCGCAGCACCTCGCCGAGCAGCGCCACCTGCTCGTCGTCGAGGTCCTCGAAGGGCCGGTCGGCGAGCCCGGCGAGGGCGGCCGGACGCCGCTCGGGCAGGCGCAGCGCCGTGTCGGACTCCTCCGCCTCGGCCACCGCCGGAGGCAGCGTCGCCCAGGGCAGCCCACCGCCCGACCCCGCGCTGTCGGTGTCGGCGGGCACCGGCACGTGCACCTCGTCACGACGACCCGGCCCGGTCGCCGCCCGGGTCAACGGCAACGGTGGCGCGTCGGCGAAGACCGCCTCGAAGACAGCGTCGAAGGTGGCCAGGTCGGCGTGTCGCCGCACCAGGCTGACCCGGGCACTCCAGTACAGCGTCGAACGGTCCGCCGGGGGCGCGGCGACCAACGCCCGGACGAAGTCGTCGACCTGGGTGAGCCCGGCCGGGACGCCGGCACGACGCAACCGGTCGGCCAGCGCCACGGCGAACGCGGCCCGGTCGACGCCGCGCAGCACCCCGGAGGTCACCTGCGGGCGATCAACCAGGCGATCACCGCGCCGACCACGACGAGACCGACGACCAGCGGCACCACGCGCTTGGTGATCGACCCACCGGCGATGCTGAGCAGGTCCAGCGCCTCGTCGTCGTCGTCCGCACGGGCCGGCGGGGCGGCGCCCCGGGTCACCGGGGCGGTGGGTACCGATGCCGGTTCGGCGATCACGGTCTGCCGCGTGGTCGTGGCGTCCCCAGTGGTCATCATCGCGGCGGCGGGGGCAGCGGTCGCGGTCTGCAGGGGGTCCCCGCCGCCGGCGGTCGCCTCGGTGACGACGGCCTCTGCGGCAGGGGTGAGCTCCACCGAGTTCGGGTGCGCCCCGGCGGTGACGGTCTCCCCCGCTGCCGGCGCGGCCTGTGCGTCGGTCGCCGCTGCGGCGCCGGTCGGGGCGGGCGCGGGGCGCGACGTGGCCGAGGCGGGCGCGGCGTCGGCCGCTACCGGCGCGGCGTCCACCGTGGCCGGTGCGGCGGCGTCGGCCTCCTCGGCCGCCAGCTTGGCCTCCAGGTTGGTGACGAACTGGGCGAGCAGCTTGCCCGACACCTCCTTGATCATGCCGCTGCCGAACTGGGCCAGCTTGCCCGAGATCCGCAGGTCGGTGTCGACGCTGACCAGGGTCCGGTCGCCGTCGGGCCGCAGGGCGGCGGTGACCACGGCGGCGGCGTTCGCCGCCGAGCGGGCGTCGCGGCCCTTGGCGTCGATCACCGCGCGGCACGCGGCGTCGTCCTTCTCGACGAACTGCGCGGTGCCGGCGAACTCGGAGACGACCGGGCCCACCTTGACCTTCACCTTGCCCTTGTGGACGTCTCCCTCGACGCCGGTGAGACGGGCGCCCGGCATGCAGGGGGCGATCCCCTCCAGGTCGGTGAGGACCGCCCAGGCCCGGTCGATCGGGATGTTGACCACGAAATCATTGCTGAGCTTCACGACTGACTCTCCTGGTGTGTGCCGAGCACTGACCCCTGGTGTGTGCCGAGCGCGGCGGCCACGGTGACGCGGTCGTCGGGGGTCTTGGCGATGGTGCCGATGGTCTGTAGGACGTCGTCACCGGCGAGGTCGGTGGCACCGAGTACGGACAGCGCGGCCACCCAGTCGATGGCCTCGGCCATCCCGGGCGCCTTGTCCAGTTCCCGGCCGCGTACGGCGCTGACGAACTCAGTGGCGGTGCGGATCAGCGGCTCGCCGGCGGTCGGTACCGCCCGGCGGACGATCTCGGCGGCCCGCTGCGGCGCCGGGAACTCGATCCAGTGGTACAGGCAGCGACGGCGCAGCGCGTCGTGCAGTTCCCGGCTGCGGTTGGAGGTGAGCACGACGATCGGCGGGGTGTGCGCGGTGAACGTGCCGAGTTCCGGGATGGTGATGCCGGCCTCGCCGAGGAACTCGAACAGCAGCGCCTCGAACTCGTCGTCGGCGCGGTCGATCTCGTCGATCAGCAGCACCGGCGGCACCGGCCCCGGGTGGCGTACCGCCCGCAGGATCGGTCGCTCCTGGAGGAACTCGGCGCTGAACAGGTCGCCGTCGGTGAGCCGGGCCCCCTGTGCCTCGGCGAGCCGGATGGCGAGCAGTTGCCGCTGGTAGTTCCACTCGTAGAGCGCCTCACCGGCGGTCAGGCCCTCGTAGCACTGCAACCGGATGAACGTGGTGTCCAGCGCCCGGGCCAGCGCCTTGGCGGCGGCGGTCTTGCCGACGCCGGGCTCCCCTTCGAGCAACAACGGCTTGCCGAGGCGTACGGCCAGGAACAGCGCCATCGCCAGGCCGTCGTCGGTGAGGTAGTCGACGGCGTCGAGGCGACGCGCGACGTCGGGTGCGTCCTTCACCGGGCCTGCTCCGTCAGCAGTCGCTCGTAGTCGGCGCGGGTGTCCACGTCGATCGGCACCGGACCGTCCACCGGCAGTTCGGTCACCGGATGGCGGCCGGAGTGCAGCAGCTTCCAGACGGCCTTGTCGCCGTGCAGGTCGACCAGGTCGGGGAAGACCGCCCGACCGAACCGGAACGGATGCCCCAGCCCGTCGGCATACCGGCACACCCCGAGCGGCGTGTCCGTGGCGGCAAGGCGCCGCACGTCGTCGGCGCGTACGCCGGGCTGGTCGCCGAGGAGCAGCACGAGCGCGTCGGCGCGCGGGTCGACCGCCCGCACGGCGGTGCTGATCGACGAGCCGCAGCCGGTGCTGAAGGCCGCGTTCTCCACCACCTCGCACCCGGTCAGGTCCACCCGGTCCCGGACCTGGTCCGCCGCGCCGCCGAGGGTCACCAGGAGCTGACCGAAGCCGCACGAGCGGGCCAGGTCCAGGGTGGCGTCGAGCAGGGTCCGCCCCCGGTACGGCAGCAGTTGCTTGGCCTCGCCGAGGCGCACCGACGCGCCGGCGGCGAGCACCAGACCGGTCACGTTCACGGCTACCCGCCCGTGAAGCGGGCGAGGCATCCGGGGCAGCAGAACCAGTGGTCCGCACCGTCCACCCGGGCGTGCGGGGTGTCCGGTCCGACGGTCACCGTCATCCCGCACACCGGGTCCACCGCCTGCTGCGGACGGACCACGGGCGCCCCGGCCGGGGGCCGCAGGTCGTCGCGCCGGACCGCGCGTACCACGTCGGCCATGATCGCCAGGGCGATCTCCGGCGGGGTACGCGCACCGATGTCCAGCCCGGCCGGCGCGTGTACGCGGGCCCGTTCGTCGTCGGTCAGGGTCAGCTCGTCCAGCAGCGCGGCGGCCCGGGTACGGCTGGCGACCAGCGCGACGTGGCCCACGCCCGCGTCCAGCGCGGCCCGGATCGCCTCCGGCTCGCCCTTGCCGAGACCGGCCACCACGACGGCGGTGGCACCGGAGTAGTCACCGCCCTCGACCACCTCGAAGTCGAGGAAGCGTGCCAGCGTCGCCACGGCGGCGCTGATCGGGCTGGTGCCGGCCACCCCCAGCACCGCCGCGGGCAGCATCGGCCGGAGGAAGATCTCGACCGCGCCGCCGGAGTGGCACGGGTTCACCACCACCCGCGCACCCGGGGTGTCGGGGAAGGTGTCCGTGCCGTCCGGCAGCACGCGCAGCAGCAGGGTGTTGCCGTCGCGCAGGGTGTCCAGCGCGGCGGCGCGGACCGAGCTCTCGGCACACGCCCCACCGACGAAGCCCTCGATCGACCCGTCCGGCAGGATCACCGCGTCGTCACCCGGCCGCGCCGACGTGGGTTCCTGCGCGCGGACCACGGTGGCGTGCACGAAGGGTTCCCGGGCGGCGCTCAGCGCGCGGGCGCGTTCGGTGATCGTCGTCGACACGTCGCCTCCTCAGATCGGCGGTCGGGCCTGGCCGCGCATGGCGTCCCAGACCCGCGACGGCGTCAGCGGCATGTCGGCGTGCCGGACGCCGAACGGCTTGAGGGCGTCCACGACCGCGTTGACGATCGCCGGTGGCGAGCCGACGGTGGCCGACTCCCCCACGCCCTTGGCGCCGATCGGGTGGTGCGGCGACGGGGTGACCGTGTAGCCGGTCTCCCAGTCGGGCACCTCCAGCGCGGTCGGGATGAGGTAGTCCATCATGGACGCGCCGAGGCAGTTGCCGTCCTCGTCGAAGGCGATCATCTCCATCAGCGCCATGCCGACGCCGTCGGTCAGGCCGCCGTGCACCTGCCCCTCGATGATCATCGGGTTGATCCGGGTGCCGCAGTCGTCGACCGCGATGAACCGGCGCACCGTCACCTGGGCCGTGCCCGGGTCGATGTCCACCACGCAGATGTACGCCCCGTGCGGGTAGGTCAGGTTCGACGGGTTGTAGCAGATCTGCGCCTCCAGTCCGCCCTCGATCCCGTCGGGCAGGTCACCGGCGCCGTGCGCGCGCATGGCGATGTCCTGGATCGTGACGGACTTGCCCGGGTCGCCCTTGACGTGGAAGGCGCCCTTCTCCCACTCCAGGTCGGCGACGGACACCTCCAGCATGGCCGAGGCGATGATCTTGGCCTTGTCCCGGACCTTGCGGGCGACCAGCGCGGCGGCGGCCCCGGAGACCGGGGTGGACCGGCTGCCGTACGTGCCGAGACCGAACGGCGTGTTGTCGGTGTCGCCGTGCACCACGTCGATGTCGGCCGGCGGGATGCCGATCTCCTCGGCGATGATCTGCGCGAACGTGGTCTCGTGGCCCTGCCCCTGCGACTGCACGCTGAGCCGGACCACGGCCTTGCCGGTCGGGTGCACGCGCAGCTCGCAGCCGTCGGCCATGCCCAGCCCGAGGATGTCCATGTTCTTGCGGGGACCGGCGCCGACGGCCTCGGTGAAGAAGGCGATGCCGATGCCCATCAGCTCGCCCCGGGCACGCTTCTCCTCCTGCTCGCGGCGCAGCTCGGCGTAGCCGGCCATCTCCATGGCCAGCCGCATGGTCGGCTCGTAGTCGCCCGAGTCGTAGACCCAGCCGGTCTTCGTCGTGTACGGGAACTGCTCGGGCTGGATGAAGTTCTTCAGCCGCAGCTCGGCCGGGTCCATCCCCAGCTCGTCGGCGAGGCAGTCGACGATCCGCTCCACCAGGTACACGGCCTCGGTGATCCGGAACGAGCAGGCGTACGCGACACCGCCGGGGGCCTTGTTGGTGAAGACCGCAGTCATCTTGCAGTAGGCGGCCTCGATGTCGTAGCTGCCGGTGAAGACGCCGAAGAACCCGGCCGGGTACTTCACCGGCGCGGCGGTGCCGTTGAAGGCGCCGTGGTCGGCCAGCACGTTGGTGCGGATGGCCAGGATCCGGCCGTCCCGGGTCGCCGCGATCTCGCCGCGCATGATGTAGTCGCGGGCGAAACCGGTGCTGATCAGGTTCTCCGAGCGGTCCTCCATCCACTTCACCGGCTTGCCGGTGACGATCGAGGCGACGATGGCGCAGACGTACCCGGGGTAGATCGGCACCTTGTTGCCGAATCCGCCGCCGATGTCCGGCGAGATCACCTGGATCTTGTGCTCGGGAATGCCCGCCACGATGGCGTACAGGGTGCGGTGCGCGTGCGGCGCCTGGGTGGTGGACCAGAGCCGCAGCTTGCCCTCGATCGGGTCGAAGTCGGCGAGCGCGCCGCAGGTCTCCATCGGCGCCGGGTGCACCCGGGGGTAGACGATGTCCTCGCTGACCACCACGTCGGCGCGGGCGAACGCGGCCTCGGTGGCCGCCTCGTCGCCGGTCTCCCAGTCGAAGCAGTGGTTGTTCGCCTTGCCCTCGAGGTCGTCGCGGATCACCGGGGCGTCCGGCTCCAGCGCGCGGCGCACGTCGACGACCGGATCGAGGATGTCGTACTCGACGTCGATCAGCTCCAGCGCGTCGCGGGCGGCGTACCGGTCCTCGGCGACCACGAAGGCCACCTCCTGGCCCTGGAAGCGCACCTTGTCGGTGGCGAGCACCGCCTGCACGTCGTTGGAGAGCGTCGGCATCCAGGCCAGGTTCTGCTCGGCCAGCATCGCCCCGGTCACCACCGCCTTGACCCCGGGCGACGCCTCGGCGGCGCTGGTGTCGATGGAGACGATCCGGGCGTGCGCCACCGGCGACCGCAGGATGGCCAGGTGCAGCATGCCGGGCAGTTGCACGTCGTCGACGTAGCGGCCCCGGCCACGCACGAAGCGCGGGTCCTCCTTGCGCAGCATCCGGCCGTACCCGACCGGCTTCTGGTCGTTGTCGTGGAACGTGTCCACGGGCTCGTGCACGGTCGTCATGCGGGGCTCCCGGCAGGCTGGCCGGCGTCGGAGATCTCGCCGGCGGCGGGTGATTCGGTGGACTCGGCGACCTTGGCCGCGGCGGCCTGCTCGTGCACGGCGGCCCAGCGCACGGACCGGACGATGGTGGAGTATCCGGTGCAGCGGCAGATCTGGCCCGAGATCGCCTCGCGGATCTCCGGCTCGCTCGGGTCGGGGTTGCGGTTCAGCAGCGCCCGCGCGGTCATCATCATGCCCGGCGTGCAGAAACCGCACTGGAGGCCGTGGCACTGCATGAAGCCCTGCTGCACCGGGTCCAGCTCGGCGCCCTTGGCCAGCCCCTCGACGGTACGCACCTCGTGGCCGCCGGCCATCGCGGCGAGCACCGTGCACGACTTCACCGGCTCGCCGTCCAGCCAGACCACGCAGGTGCCGCAGTTGCTGGTGTCGCAGCCCCAGTGCGTGCCGGTCAGGCCCAGCACGTCCCGCAGGAAGTGCACGAGCAGCAGCCGACCCTCGATCTCCCGGGTGACCTCGACGTCGTTGACGGTCATGGTGACCTGCATGCTCAGCTCCTCGCCCGCTCGGCGGCCCGGCGCAGGGCCCGCTTGGTCAGCTCGGCGGCCAGATGCCGCTTGTAGTCGGCACTGCCGCGTTGGTCGGTGACCGGTTCGCACTGGCTCGCCGCGATCTCGCCGGCCCGCGCGAACACGCTCTCGGTCGGCTCCTGCCCGCGCAGCGCAGCCGACACCTCCGGGATGCCGGTGGTGTTCGGACCGACCGCGGCCAGCCCCACCCGGGCGTCAGAGATCACGCCGCCGTCCAGCCAGATCGCCGCGCCGGCCGAGACCACGGCCCAGTCGCCGGCCCGGCGTTCGACCTTCTCGTACGCGCTGCCGCCGCCGGGGCGTACCGGCAGCCGGACCTCGATCAGCATCTCGGCCTCGCCGACCGCCGTCTCGTACGGTCCGACGTGGAACTCCTCCATCGACACGATCCGCTCGACACCGCCGGGGCCTCGGATGACGCAGCTCGCGTCCAGCGTGGTGCAGACCGCCGACAGGTCCTCCGACGGGTCCGCCTGGCAGAGCGAGCCGCCCAGAGTGCCCCGGTTACGCACGATCGGGTCGGCGATCACCCGCTCCGCGTCGGCGAAGATCGGGAACGCGGCGGCCAGTTCGGCGGACTCCAACAACTCGCGGTGCCGGGTCAGCGCGCCGATGCGCAATTCGTGCCGGCCGGGCCGGATGTAACCGAGTTCCGGGTGCAGATCGTTGATGTCGATCAGATAGTCGAAATTGGCCAGCCGCAGCTTCATCATCGGCAGCAGGCTGTGCCCACCGGCGATCAGCCGAGCTGTCCCGCCCAGCCGTTCCAACAAACCTATGGCCTGGTCCACACTGGTGGCGCGCTCGTACTCGAACGGTGCCGGAACCTGCATGATGTCGCTCCTCCACGGTCCCGCCAGAATCTGGTCGGGGCCGTTTACAAAGTCAACGTCGACCTAAGCAATTGCTTAGGTCGGGTTGACGATGACACCGGTGGCCACGGATGGTGCAGCCATGCGGGACATCGCGGACGGACTGACGGACTGGCGTACGGCCGGCGTCGCGTTCGCCGTGGCCACCGTCGTCCGCACCTGGCGCTCGGCGCCCCGGCAGCCCGGGGCCACCATGGCGGTCAACGCCGACGGTGAGGTGCTGGGCAGCGTCTCCGGCGGCTGCGTCGAGGGCGCGGTCTTCGAGCTGTGCCGGGAGGCCATCGAGACCGGCAAGGCACGGACCGAGATCTACGGCGTCAGCGACGACGACGCGTTCGGGGTGGGTCTGACCTGCGGCGGCACCATCGAGATCCTGGTGCAACCGCAGGCGGCGCTGACCGAGACCGACGCGGTCCTGGAGGCGATCACCGGCGGCCGGCCGGTGGCCACCGCGTCGACCGGGGACGCCCAGCTCGTGGTCTGGCCCGACCGGGTTGCCGGCAGCCTCGGCGACCCCGACCTGGACCGCGCGGTGGCGCAGCAGGCCGCCGGGATGCTGGCCCAGGGCAGCACCGGCACCGTCCATCTCGGCACGCACGGCGAGCAGCGCCGTGACGAGGTGTCGGTCTTCGTCCAGTCGTACGTGCCGCCGCCCCGGATGATCGTGTTCGGCGCGATCGACTACGCCGCCGCCGTCGCGCGGATCGGCCGGTTCCTCGGCCACCACGTCACGCTCTGCGACGCCCGTCCGGTGTTCGCCACCCGGAAGCGCTTCCCCGACGTGGACGACCTCGTGGTGCGCTGGCCGCACGAGTACCTCGCCGAGACGACCGTCGACGAGCGCACCGTGCTCTGCGTGCTGACCCACGACCCGAAGTTCGACGTCCCGCTGCTCCAGGTCGCCCTGCGGACGCCCGCGCGCTACATCGGCGCGATGGGCAGTCGCCGCACCCACGACGACCGGATGCGTCGGCTGCGCGAGGCGGGGGTGGACGAGGACACCCTGGCCCGCCTGCGCTCCCCGATCGGGCTGGACCTCGGTGCGCGTACCCCGGAGGAGACGGCGGTGGCCATCGCCGCCGAGATCGTCGCCGAGTCCTGGGGCGGCTCGGGTCGTCCGTTGACCGAGCTGGACAGCCCGATCCACCGCGACTGAACCGCACCGGTCCCGCTCAGACGGTGACGACCACCTTGGCGCGGGCGTGCTCGCCCTCCAGGTAGCGCATCGCCTCGGGCACCTCGGCGAGCGGGTACGTGCGGTCGACAACCGGGTCGACCAGACCGACCTCGACCAGGTCGCGCAGCCCGGCCAGCAGCTCACGGCTCTGCGGCGTCGTGAGCAGCACCATCCGCTCACCGACGACACGGGCCGCCAGTTGAGCCCGGACGAGCAGCGCCATCGGCCCGACCAGGGCGGGCCGGCCCCGGAAGGTCCCGCCGCCGGAGAGCACCAGCGTGCCGCCGGGGACCAGGGCGCGTCGCAGGTCGGCCAGCGAACGGTTACCGACCAGGTCGAGCACGACGTCGTAGCGGCGATCCCCGTGGGCGAAGTCGTGGGTGGTGTAGTCGACCACGTGGTCCGCGCCGAGCGACCGGATCAGGTCGACGTTGCGGGTCCGGCAGACCGCCGTCACGGTGGCCCCGAGCGCCTTGCCGATCTGGACGGCGAACGTCCCCACCCCGCCGGAGGCGCCGTTGACCAGCAGGTGCTGCCCGTCGCGCAGCCGCCCTACGTCACGTACCCCGAGCAGGGCCGTGTTGCCGGCCAGCGGCAGCGCCGCGGCCTGCGCGAAGCTGAGCCTCGCCGGTTTCGACTCGACCTGCGCGGCGGGTACGCACAGGTACTCGGCGAACGCCCCGTGCAGGTCGCCGGTGTCGCCGTACACCTCGTCGCCGGGGCGGTACCGGTCGACGTCGGCGCCGACCGCCTCGACGGTGCCCGCGAAGTCGGTGCCCCGGATCACGCGCCGGGGCCCGCGCAGCCCCATCATCTGCGGCGCGGCCAGCCGGGCCAGGTAGGGGTCGCCGCGCAGGACGTGCCAGTCCCGCGCGTTGAGCGAGGCCGCGTGCACCCGCACCAGCAGCTCGTCGGGGGCCGGGACCGGCCGGTCGACCTCCTGGAGCCGCAACACGTCGGGTGAGCCGTATCGGTGCGCAACGATCGCCTTCATGACGCCATGGTGGCGTTCGCGGCGGGGGCGACTCATCGGCACGCGGGCCGCGACCGCACCGGTCCCCGGCAGGAGGCGGCCCGACCGAAAGTACGAGATCGCGCCCGTCGACGTCCGGCCGCGCGCCGCTCAGTCGGGCAGGTCGGCGATGCGGGCGGAGAGGGCACGCAACAACGCCAGTTCGTCGGCGTCGAGGTGGTCGAGGAAGCGGGCGCGTACCGACACCACGTGGTGCGGTGCGGCGCGTTCCAGCACGCCGAAGCCGTCGTCGGTCAGGCGCAGCAGGCAGCCCCGGGCGTCCTGCGGGTCGGGTTCCCGGGCGACGAGCCCTCGGGCCTGCATCCGGGTGGTGTGGTGGGAGAGCCGGCTGCGGGACCATTCCATCTTGGCGGCGAGGTCCTTGAGCGCCCAGCGGCGGTCCGGCTTCTCCGACAGCGTGCTGAGCACCTCGTAGTCCGCCGGCGAGAGCCCCGAGTCGCGGACCAGGTCCCGGTCCAGGCGGGCGGGCAGCGTGACGAGCAGACGCCGGAACGCCCGCCACGTCTGCTCCTCGTCGGCGTTCAGCCACGGTGTCGCCATGCCACCACCGTACCTGTCGTTGACATGTCATCGAAAATCCGGGTACGTTCGTTGACATGTCATCGACTGTTCCGTCCGCACCCCTGCGCGTCCTCGTCATCGTCGCGAGCACCCGGCCCGGCCGACTCGGACCGGCCGTCACCGACTGGTTCGTCCGGGCCACCGCGCCGGACGCCGCCCGGCACCGGACCCACGTCGAGGTCGCGGACCTGGCCGACGTCGGGCTGCCGATGTTCGACGAGCCCGAGCACCCGTCGCGCGGCGAGTACGCGCACGAGCACACCCGCGAGTGGAGTCGCCGGGTCGCCGCCGCCGACGCGTTCGTGGTGGTCACCCCGGAGTACAACTTCGGCATGCCGGCGGTGCTCAAGAACGCCTTCGACTTCCTCTATCAGGAGTGGGCGTGGAAGCCGGTGGCGTTCGTCAGCTACGGCAACACCTCGGCCGGCACCCGAGCGGTGCAGATGGCCAAGCAGGTCGTCACCACGCTGCGGATGGTGCCGATCGGCGCCACCGTCGCGCTACGCCTCGCCGAGCACACCCGCGACGGGCAGGTGGTCGACTCCCCCACGCTGGCCGACGGTGCGCGCACCGCGCTGCGCGAACTCGACCGGGTGGCCCGGGCCCTGCGCCCGTTGCGGGCGCCCGCGCCCCCGGAGTTCACCGCCGGGCCGGTCGAGGGGCTGACCCTGGCCGAGGTCCGGGACGAGGACCTGGCCGAGCTGTTCGTGCTCCAGCGCTGCTGCTGGGTGCAGGAGGCGATCCTCAACGACACCCTCGACCTGCCGCCGTTGCAGGAGTCCTTCGCGGACCTGCGCGCCTCCATGTCGACCTGGCGGATCTGGTGCCTGCGCCGCGACGGTCGCCTGGTCGGGTCGGTGCGGGCTCGCGCCGACGGGGAGGCCTGGCTGGTCGGCCGCCTGATGGTCGCTCCCGACGAGGCCGGCCGGGGGATCGGGTCCTGGCTGCTCGCCCACGCCGAGTCGCAGGCGCCGGAGACCACCACGCACCACGCGCTGTGCACCGGCCACCGCAGCACCCGCAACATCGGGGTGTACGAACGGGCCGGCTACACGGTGACCGAGGTCGACGCCGCACAGGGCGTCGTCCACCTGGTCAAGCCCCGCCGCCCGGTCGACGCGCCGCGCCAACCGGCGGTGAGCACCTGACCGGCGATCGGTACCGTCGTCCGGAGGCGCGGCCGGCGCGGCATCCGGCCGAGGCCCGCACCCGGGCGGTGCTGGTGGTCACCGGTTGATACGGTCGCCCGCGACGACGATGATCACGTGGGCCGACAGGGAGGGACGCGATGGGACTCATGGACCGGCTCCGGGGCGAGTTCGTCGACATCGTGGAGTGGCTGGACGACAGCCGGGACACGATCGTCTGGCGCTTCCCCCGATACCAGAACGAGATCAAGATGGGCGCCAAGCTGATCGTGCGCGAGTCGCAGACGGCGGTGTTCGTCAACGAGGGGCAGATCGCCGACGCCTTCCCGCCCGGCACCTACACCCTGGAGACCCGCAACCTGCCCATCCTGTCCACCCTCAAGGGCTGGAAGTACGGCTTCAACTCGCCGTTCAAGGCCGAGGTGTACTTCGTCAACACCCGGCAGTTCACCGAGATGAAGTGGGGCACCCAGAACCCGGTGATCCTGCGGGACG
This sequence comes from Micromonospora sp. NPDC002389, assembly GCF_040296095.1. Lineage (NCBI taxonomy): Bacteria > Bacillati > Actinomycetota > Actinomycetes > Micromonosporales > Micromonosporaceae > Micromonospora > Micromonospora sp. NPDC002389. The sequence goes on along the minus strand of NZ_JBEOWP010000010.1, from coordinate 202,056 downwards.
CCGAGTTCGGCGTGGTCCGGCTGCGCGCGTTCGGCGCGTACGCGGCCCGGGTGGTGGACGCGCAGCGTCTGCTGCGGGAGCTGGTCGGCACCGATCCGCAGTTCCGCACCGAGGAGGTGCAGGAGTACCTGCGGCAGCTCATCGTGGGACGGCTCGGCGGGGCGCTGGCCACGGCCGGCGTACCGCTGCTGGACCTGGCCGCGCACCAGGACGCCATCGGCCGGCGGCTGGCCGGGGTCCTGACGGCGGAGCTGGCCGAGGTCGGCATCGCGATCCCCACCTTCGTCATCGAGAACATCTCCGTGCCGCCGGAGGTCGAGCGGGCGCTGGACAAGCGCACCAGCATGGGCGCGGTCGGCGATCTGGACCGGTTCACCCAGTTCCAGGCCGCGACCGCACTTGAGGAGGCGGCACGCAACCCGGGCGGCGAGGCGGGCGCCGGTGTCGGGCTCGGCATGGGCATGGCGATGGGGCAGCAGATGGCCCGCACGATGGCCGGCGAGACGCAGCACGCGCCCACACCGCAGGCCCCGGCGACGCACGCCCCCACACCGCCGAGCGCCGAGCCACCGCCGCTGCCGCACCAGACCCAGTGGTTCATCGGCGTCGACGGGCAGCGACAGGGCCCGTTCGACCTCGGTGGGCTGGCCGCCCAGGTGGCCGCCGGGAGGCTGGGCCCGGACACCCTGGCCTGGCGGTCCGGCATGGCACAGTGGCAGCCCGCCGGGCAGCTTCCCGAGCTCGCCTCGGTGCTGGCCAGCGTTCCGCCGCCGCTGCCGCCGCGATGAGCGGCGCGACCGTCCCGCCGACGTTCGGATGCGGCGGCTGCGGCGCCCGGGTGGAGTACGCGCCGGGCGCGGCGGTGCTGCGCTGCCCGTACTGCGGCACCCAGCAGGAGATCGCCGGGGCCGGCCGGGAGGTACGCGAGCACGCGTACGCCCAGTTGGCCACGCTGGCACGCAAGCCGGTGGCGCAGGTCGGCGCGTACACCTTCGTCTGCCCGGGCTGCGGTGCCCGGACCGAGAGCAACGCGCTGGCGAAGCGCTGCCAGTTCTGCACCGCGCCGCTGGTGGCCGACCACGCGACGGGCAGCCTGATCGCCCCCGAGGGGGTGCTGCCGTTCGTGGTGGACCGCACCGGTGTGCGGACGGCGCTGAGCACCTGGTGCCGCAGCCGCTGGTTCGCGCCGAACAGCCTCAAGAAGGTCAGCGAGGCGGAGACGCTCAAGGGCACCTACCTGCCGCACTGGACGTTCGACGCGCGGACCGTGTCGCAGTACCGGGGGCAGCGCGGCCAGCACTACTGGGTCACCGAGAGCTACACGGTGATCGTCGACGGCAAGACCGAGATGCGGACCCGGCAGGTACGCCGCACCCGGTGGTATCCGGCCGGCGGCACCGTTCGGCGGGACTTCGACGACGTGCTGGTCCCGGCCACCCGGTACCTCCCGGAGCAGCAACTGGACCGGTTGGCCCCGTGGCCGCTGACCGAGGCGGTCGCGTACCACGGGGACTACCTGGCCGGTTATCACGCGCTGCGTTACGACACCGAGCCGGAGGCGGGGCTGGCCACGGCGAAGACCCGGATGGCACCGGTCATCCAGGGTGACTGCCGCCGCGACATCGGTGGCGACGAACAGCGCGTCGACTCCGTCGACACCAGCTACTCGGACGTGACGTACAAGCTGATGCTGTTGCCGGTCTGGGTCGCCGCCTACCTGCACGCCGGGCGGTCGTACCAGATCCTGGTCAACGCCCGCACCGGTGAGGTGATCGGCGAGCGCCCGTACAGCGCGCTGAAGATCACCCTCGCGGTGCTGGCCGCGCTGGCGCTGGTCGCCACGATCGTGCTGGCGTTCGCGCTGGGTCGCTAGGCCCGGCCCGGATCGGAGACGCCGCCGCGCATTTCACGCGGCGGCGATCTGGATCTTGCGACCGACACCGGCCCGGAACTGCGCCATCGCGTCGGCGTACTTCTCCAGCGGGAACCGGTGGCTGATGAAGACGGCCGGGTCCAGGACCCCGACGGCGAAGAGTTCGGCGGCGCGTTCGAAGCTGTGCAGCACCGCCATCGAGCCGGTGACGGTGATCTCCTTGTTGTAGATGCGGTAGGGCTCGACCGGCACCCGAGTGGCGTACTCGGAGACACCGAACTGGAGGAACGTGCCGGCGGGGGCGACCCGGCCCAGGCCGTCTTCGATCGCCGCCTGCACGCCGGTGCAGTCGATCACCACGTCCCAGCCGCGCGGCCGGTCCAGCTCGTCCGCGCCCGCCGCGCTCGCCGAACAGCCCAGCGCGACGGCGGTGGCGAGGCGGTCGGGATTCGGGTCGACCACGCTGACCGTGGCCGCGCCGCACCGTTTGGCGAGTTCGAGCATCATCAGGCCCATCGTGCCTGCGCCATAGATCAGGTAGTGGTCGGCGAGCCGCCGGGGCAGCACGTCGAAGCCGCGTACCGCGCAGGACAGCGGCTCGATCAGGGCCGCGTCGGCCGGTGCGACGCCCTCGGGCAGCACCACGCAGTTGCGGACCGGGGCGAGGGCGTAGTCGGCCGCGCCCCCGGCGACGGTCACCCCGATGGCGTTCCACCGTTCGCAGAGGTTGCCTCGGGCGCGCCGGCACTGGTAGCACTCGCCGCAGTGCAGCGACGGGTCCACCGCGACCGGGTCGCCGACCCGGACCTCGGTGACGTCGCCGCCGACCGCGACCACCGTGCCGGCGAACTCGTGACCCGGCACGATCGGGTACGCGGGCGCGAACTCGCCGTCCATGATGTGCAGGTCGGTGCCGCAGATCCCGCTGCCGGCCACCTCGACGACCACGTCCCGGGGGCCGGGCGTGGGGTCCGGTACGGACTCGACGCTGATCTGACCCGGCGTGACGATGACTGCTGCCTTCACTTGACCGCCCCCATGGAGAGTCCTCGGACGAGTTGTTTCTGGGCGATCCAGCCGGCCAGCACGACCGGCAACGACACGATCGTCGCTGCCGCGCAGAGCCGGGCCAGGAACAGCCCTTCGGAGGTGACGAAGCCGACCAGGAAGATCGGCGAGGTGCCGGCCCTGGTGGCGGTGAGGTTGACCGCGAGGAAGAACTCGTTCCAGCTGAAGATGAAGCAGATCAGCGCGGTGGCGGCCAGGCCGGGCGCGACGATCGGCAACAGGATCCGTCGGATGGTGACCAGCAGGCTGGCGCCGTCCATCGCCGCCGCCTCGATCAGGGCGGTCGGCACCTCCAGCATGAACGACCGCATCATCCAGACCGCCAGCGGCAGGTTCATCGCCGTGTAGAGCACGACCAGGGTCCAGACGTTGTCCAGCATGCCGAGGTTCTGCACCAGCAGGTAGATCGGCAGCAGCGCGGCGACCACCGGCAGCATCTTGGTGCTGATGAAGAAGAACAGCACGTCGCGCCACTTGGCGACCGGCCGGATGGACAGCGCGTACGCGGCCGGGGTGGCCAGCAGCAGCACCAGCAGCGTCGACATCACGCTGGCCATCAACGAGTTGAGCAGGTACGGCATCAGGTCCCGGTCGAAGACCTGCCGGTAGCCGTCGAGCACCGGGGTGAAGAACCAGGTCGGCGGGTTGCTGGCGGCGTCCACCTCGCGTTTGAAGCCGGTCAGCACCATCCATGCCACCGGCAGGAAGAACAACAGTCCGGCGAGCCAGGCCAGCACGGTCCAGACCGCGCCGGTGAAGCCCGGGCCACGCCGGACCGGGGCAGCGGTACGCGTCATCGCGCGTCCTCCATCCGGAACAGGCTGGAGAGCAGCCGCAGCGCGAAGGTGGCGACGACGATCGTGCCGATCACCACCACCACACCGGCCGCGGCGGCCTCGCCGTACTCGAACTTGCGGAAGGTGGTCAGGTAGATCTCGTACGGCAGGTTGGTGGTGGCCCGCCCGGGGCCACCCTGGGTGATGGTGAAGACCGCGTCGAACGTCTGCACCAGATAGATCGCGCCGAGCAGGGCACCGAGTTCCAGGTAGGGCCGCAGGTAGGGCAGCGTGATCCGGGTGAAGGTCTGCCACGGTCCGGCGCCGTCGACCCGGGCGGCCTCCAGCGTCTCCAGGGACTGGCCCTGCAACCCGGCCAGGATGATCAGCATCATGAACGGGGTCCACTGCCAGACCAGCGAGGCGACCACGGCCACCATCGGATACTGCGACACCCAGTCGGTGCTGCCGCCGAAGATGCCGTTGATCAGGCCGTACGACGGGTTGTAGATGGCGTGCTTCCAGAGCAGCGCCGCCGCCATCGGCATCACCAGGAACGGGGTGATGAGCAGCGTCCGCACGATGCCACGGCCGGGGAACTTCCGGTCCAGCAGGAGGGCCAGGCCGAGGCCGAGCAGCACCGAGACGATCACCGACGAGGCGGTGAGCACCACGGTGTTGACCAGGGCGGCCCGCAGCCGCGCGTCGCTGAGCACGGTCGCGTAGTTGGCCAGCCCGATGAACTCCTGGCTGCCCGGACGCAACGCGTTCCAGCTCTGGGTGGACAGGTAGAGGGTGAACAGGAACGGGAGCTGGGTCACCACGATGGCGAAGACCAGCGCGGGCAGCAGCGGGGCGCGGCGGGCCCAGCGCTGCTTGCGGTCCGGCCGGGTGGGACGTACGGCGGGACGCGTGCTCGCGTCCGGGCCGGTGGTGGTGGTCGTGGTCATCGATCCGCCTCACAGGGCAGGGTCGGGGCCGGCCGGTCGACCGGCCCCGACGCGCGGCTACCGGTGTTTGCTGGCGGCTTCCTCGGCCAACCGCTGGCCGTCGGCGAGCGCCCGTTCGACGGTGCTCTGGCCGGCGATCGCCGCCGATACCTCCTGGGAGACCTTGGTGCCGAGGTCGGCGAACTCGGGGATGCCGACGAACTGCACCCCGAGCGCGGGCCGGGGCTGCACGCCCGGGTCGACCGGGTCGGCCTCCTGGATGGACTTCAGCGTGATGTCGGCGAAGGCGCTCGCGGATTCGCGGTACTCGGCGATCTCGTAGGTGGACTGGCGTTTGCCGGCCGGCACCCGGGACCAGCCGAGCGAGCCGCCGATCAGCCGCTCGTACTCCTTGCCGGTCGCCCAGGAGATGAACTTCCAGGCGGCGTCGGCGTTCTTGGTGGTCTTCGGCATGGCCAGCGCCCAGGCCCACAGCCAGCCGGACGAGTCGGTCTTCTCGACCGGCGCGTACACGTAGCCGACCTTGCCGGCCACGGTGCTGGAGTTGGGGTCCTCCAGGGTGCCGGCGGCGGAGGTGGCGTCGTACCACATGGCCGCCTTGCCCTGGCCGAACGTGTTCAGGCACTCGGTGAACCCGGACTGCGGGGCGCCCGGCTGACCGTGCGCGCGGAGCAGGTCGACGTAGAACTTCGTCGCCTCGGTGAACTCCGGCGCGTTGACCTTCGGCGTCCAGTCCTTCTCGAACCAGGTGCCGCCGAACGTGTTCACCACGGTGGTCAGCGGCGCGAACAGCTCACCCCAGCCGGGCAGCCCGCGCAGGCAGATGCCGGAGATTCCGGCATCTTTGTCGTCGAGCTGGGCGGCGAACCCGGCGACCTGCTGCCAGGTCGGGCGCTCCGGCATGGTGATGTTCTTGGCCGCGAAGAGTTCCTTGTTGTACATCAGGAACGACGACTCGCCGTAGAACGGCGCGGCGTAGAGCTTGCCGTCCTGGCCGGAGAGCGAGGCGACCATCGGTTCGAGCAGGTCGCCCTTGTCGTAGCCGGTGTCCCCGTCGGCGTACGAGCTGAGTTCGTGCAGCCAGTCGTTCTGCGCCCAGATGGGCGCCTCGTACGCGCCGATGGTGGCCACGTCGTACTGGCCGCCCTGGGTGGCCACGTCCTGGGTGACCCGGTCACGCAGCTCGTTCTCGGGCAGGATGGTGAACCGGACGGTGATCCCGGTGTCCTTGGTGAAGTTCTCGGCGGTGACCTTGGCCAGGTCCTCCATCTGCGGGTTGCCGACCATCAGCACGGTGATGGCCGTGCCGTCGCCGGACGATCCGCCGCCGGCTCCGGAGCAGGCGGTCGAGACCAGCGCGACGGCGAGGCCGACGGCGAGCGTGCCGCGCCATCGGCGCGGAGATCGTGTTCTGGGCACAGCGAACCTCCGGAAGTGGTGGTGAGGTGAGGGTGAGGGGACGATCGGCCGGCGCTCAGACGCGCAGCACCACCGGGCCGAGCAGTGAGTAGCGGTGCGCCTCGGAGGCCGGCAGCGCGGTGTCCGTGACGACGGTGTCCAGGTCCGCCACGTCGGCGAACCGGCAGAAGCTGTGCCCGCCGAACTTGGTGTGCACCCCGGCGAACACCACCCGCCGGGCCACCGACATCACCTGGGCCTTCACGGCGGCCACGGCCGGGTCTGGTGTGGTCAGCCCGTGCTTGCGGGAGATGCCGTTGGCCCCGACGTAGGCCAGGTCGATGACGAAGCCGGCGAGCATCCGGGTGGCCCAGTGGTCGACGGTGGCCAGCGTGCGTCCGCGCACCCGGCCGCCGAGCAACAGCACCGTGACCGACGGGTACGCGGCCAGTGTCGCCGCGGTGTGCAGCGAGGCGGTGACCACGGTCAGTTGCCGGTGGGTGGGCAGCGCCTCGGCGATGAGCTGCGGGGTGTACCCCTCGTCGATGAAGATCGACTCTGCGTCGCCGAGATGTTCCACGGCTGCGGTGGCGATCCGCCGCTTCTCCACGACCATCCGGGTGGCCCGGGTCTCCAGGGTCGTCTCGAAGCGGGCGGTCTCCATCGGGTAGGCGCCGCCGTGTGTCCGGCGGACCAGGCCCTGCTGCGCCAGCAGGCTCAGGTCGCGACGGATGGTCTCCGGCGCGACGCTCAGCTCGGCGGCGAGGTGACGGACGTCCACGTCGCCCTGCCGGCGCGCGACGGCGAGGATGTGGTGGCGGCGCTGGTTCGCGTCCACTGTGCACCTCCCGTCGGCGTGTGTGTCTTTTTGTACCACCGTGGACGGTGAGGTGACTCCGGTCACATGCGGGTGATTCTGGTGGGTTTGTTGCCCGTAAGCCAGCCCGAACGGGCAGCGCATAACGGGCATCAGCCCCTTACCGCGCAGAACGACCGCCCGTTTGACGCCCCGGGTTGCCCGATCAGCACCCGGTGCGCCCGGTCGGGCGTCGCCTCGTCAGTCCGGCGCGGCCCCGTTGTCGACCAGCCGGAAGTAGGTGGTCAACGACGCGTCGCCCAGTTCTTCGAGGATCAGCCCCCGGGTCGGCGAGTGCTGGAGGAACGCCGAGTGGTTGCTGATCGCGTACGTGGGCGCGCCGCCCCGCTCGCCGTCCCGCACGATCGAGAACCGCTGCCTCGGCGCGTCCGGGTCACAGGCGGCACCCACCACCCGCAACGGCGAACTGCCCGAGGAGCGCGACTCCCAGCAGGTGTCGCCCGCCCCGGCGACCCGGACCAGATAGGTGTCGCCGCCCTGCGGCACGAAGACGAACAGTTGGTGGCCCTCGTCCCCGTCGACCTCACCGAGACCGCCCTCGTCGCGCAGCGACACCCCGCCGATCCCGTCGACCCGGACGACGGTGGCCTGGCGCTGCCCGGACAGCACCCCGCCGCCACCCGCCGAGGGCGACCCGGAGGTGCCCGAGGCGGGGCTGGACGGGTCCGTGACGGACGGCCGGGTGCCGTCCGGGCCGGGGCGGGACGGCGCGGTGGGCGGACTCGACGAGCCGGTGGGGGGATCGATCACGGCGGGACCCGGCGTGACCTCGGGTGGGTCGGTGGCCGGGACCGGGGTCGGTCCGGCCGGCCCGACCGGGATGGTGTGCGGCGGCCCGGCGAGGCGGATGGCGGCGGTGCCGGCACCGAGCGCGGCGACCAGGAGGACTCCGACCGTGACGGTTGCGACGTGTCGACGGCGACGGCGGGTGTCCCCCCGACGCCGGATCTCGGCGGCGGCGTGGACCCGGCCCTGCCCGCCGTGCCGGGCCAACCCGCGCAGGGCGTCGTCCAGCTCGCGGTCAGCGGTCATGTCCCCTCCCTCCGCTGGTGACCTGGCGCTCGTCGTCGCCCAGATGGGCGGCGAGGGCGCGTCGCCCCCGGGCGAGCCGCGTCTTGACGGTGTTCACGTTGGTGCCCGCCTCGGTGGCGATCTCCGCCACGCTGAGGCCCACCAGATGGTGCAGGACCACCACCCGGCGCTGTTCTGCGGGGATGCGGCGCAGCGCGGCCACGATCGCGACGTGGTCGACCGAGCTGCCCTCGACGTGTTCCTCGGCGGCCTGACGCCGGTGGGCGGTGAGCCGGTTGACCGCCTTGCGCCAGGCGCTCACCGCCACCCGGTACGCGACGCTGCGCACCCACGCCTCCGGGCTGTCGCACTCGCGGACGGTCGCCCACCGGTCCCAGGCCCGGGCGTACGCCTCCGCCACCGCGTCCTCCGCCTCGGCCCGACGGCCGATCATGGCGTAGAGGTGGCCCAGCACCCGCTGGGCCGACGCGGCGTAGAAGGCGTCGAACTCGTCAGCGTCGCGCATCGATCACGGTCTCCAGCCGATCCGGTCGCTCCTGGTCATGCCGCATCCCCGCCGAACGTCAGCCCTGCCGAGGCGCGGGCCCGGTGTCGTTGAACCGGAAGCTGTCGAACGGCGACGCGTCGCCCAGCTCCTCCAGGATCAGCCCGTTGCGCGCGGTGGTCCGCAGGTAGGCCCACCTGTTGCTGATGACGAACTCGCGGGCGCCGCCGCCCTGCGCCCTGGTGACGACGAACCGCTGGAGCGGGTCACCGGCCCGGCAGGTGGCGCCCCGCACCACCAGCGGTCGGGTGTTGCCCGGGTTGTGCGCCTGCCAGCAGACCGGCCGCCCGGTGCCGCCGCCGTAGTACGACTTGATGAGGAACTCCTGCCCGCCCAGCGGGGTCGGCACGAACACCTGCCGCCCCTGGTCGTCGTCCACCTCGGCCAGCCGCCCGCCGTCGAGCAACGACAGCCCGGACTCGAACGCGCCGACCCGGACGATCGTGACCCGGCGCGTGCCGGAGAGTACCGGCTCCACCGCCGGCTTCGGCGTCGGCTGGGACGTCGCCGCGACGACCGGCGCGGCCATCGACAGCGGCGCGACCGCCGGTGGCGCACTCTCCGACGCCGACGCCACCCCGTACACCCCCACTGCGGCGGCGACCAGCGCCACCAGGCCCGTACCGGCGAGCCACCTACCCGTCACCATCATGGCCTCCCACCTTCCGGCTACCGCCCCGAGCCCGTCCGACCGGTCCGGGTGTCGGTCCGTACAGCCTCATGACGCCTGGCCCACGACGGTGGTTTCACCACGATGCATGATCACTCTGCGTACGGAAATCGCGTACGTATCGACAACTTCTTCCCTTTGCGTGACCGAGGCAATACGGTAAGTCCGCTGCCGGGCCGCCGAACCGGAGGATTCCCATGACGGAGTACGACTACGTGGTGGTCGGCGCGGGTTCGGCCGGCTGCGTGCTGGCCAACCGCCTGACCGAGGACCCCGGCGTCCGGGTGCTGGTGATCGAGGCCGGCGGCTGGGACGGCAGCCCGTGGGTCCGCATCCCCAAGGGCTTCAGCAAGCTGATGGACGACCGGCGCACCGCGTGGCACTACCCCGCCGAGGTGCCCTCCGGCGGGCGGGAGGTCTGGCAGCGCGGACGCCTCGTCGGCGGCTCCAGCTCGATCAACGGCATGGTGTACGCCCGTGGCGACCGGCTCGACTACGACGAGTTGGAGCGCCTCGGCAACCCCGGCTGGGGCTGGGACACCATGCTGCCGATCTTCAAGCGGCTGGAGGACAACCCGCTGGGCGCCTCGGACGTCCGTGGTGTCGGCGGGCCGTTGCGACTGTCCACCGCCACCGGCACCGACGAGGTCTGCGAGGAGACCATCGCGGCCGGGGAGGAACTCGGCTGGCGCCGGACGGACGACCTGAACGCCGGTGACGACGAGCGGATCGGCTACCTGATGGCCACCATCCGCGACGGCCGCCGCAGCAGTGCCGCCGACGCCTTCCTGCACCCGGTCCGGCACCGGCCCAACCTGCACGTCGCGGTGAACACGGTGGTCCGTCGCGTCCTCGTGGAGAACGGTCGCGCGGTCGGGGTGCACGCGCACCGGGGCGGGCAGCCGGTCGAGTTCCGGGCCCGGGCGGAGGTGGTCCTCGCCGCCGGGGCGATCGCCACCCCGCACCTGTTGCAGGTCTCCGGGATCGGCCCGGCCGACACGCTGCGCCGGGCCGGGGTCGACGTGCTGCTCGACCGGCCCCGGGTCGGTGCCGGGATGCGGGAGCACCGGACCACCCCGATCCAGTTCCGGCTGACCGGCCGGGTCGGCTACAACCCACGCCTGAGCGGGCCGCTCAGGCAGGGCCGGGAGCTGCTGCGCTACCTGCTGACCCGGCGAGGTCCGCTGGCCCTGCCGGTGTACGACGTCGGCGCGTACCTCCGCTCCACGCCCACCGCCCGGCACCCGGACGCGCAGTTGCTCGTCGCGCCCTTCTCGGCGGCGCCCCGGCGGCCCGGACGCGCGTTGGAGCTGGAGGCCGAGTCGGGGCTGATGGCGCAGGTCACGGTGACCCGGCCGGAGAGCGAGGGCAGCCTCGCCATCACCTCCGCCGACCCGGAGGCACCGCCCCGGATCGTCGCCGGCTACTTCGACGCGGCGCACGACCGGCGGGTGGCGGTCGACGCCTTCCGGCGGGCCCGGGAACTCTTCGCCACCGGCCCGATCGCCAAGCGGGTCTCGGTGGAGACGCTGCCCGGCCCGGCGGTCCGCGAGGACGACGAGATCATCCAGGCGGGGCTGGCGCTCGGGTACTGCGGGTACCACGCGGTCGGCACCTGCGCGATGGGTCCCGGCGACGACTTCGTGGTGGACCCGCAGCTGCGGGTCCGGGGTGTGACGGGTCTGCGCGTGGTCGACGCCTCGGTGCTGCCGACCCTGGTCAGCGGCTATCTCAACGCGCCGGTGATGGCACTGGCGTGGCGCGCCGCAGACCTCATCCGAGCCGCCTGAGGGCAGTATGCTTCGACCACCGTCCATCTTGGAGTCCGCCATGTCATCGATGCGCCGCGTGCGGCTGGTCAGCCGCCTGCTTGCCCTCACCCTCGTCGGCACGGTGCTGTCCGCCGCACCGGCCGGCGCCGCCCCGGCACAGCCATCGTCACCCCCGGGCTGGACGACCGTGCCCGGCACCACCCCGGTGCTGTCCCGGCCGGCGGCCACCGTCTACGGCGGGGAGGTGCACCTGGTCGCCGAGGGCCCCGGCGACAGCGTGGTGCACAACCGGTACTCCCTGGAGACCGAGGCATGGTCGGGCTGGCGGACCGTGCCGGGCCCGGCCCGGGCGGCCTCCGCACCGGCGGTCATCCTCTACGGCGGTGACCTGCACCTCTTCGTCCGGGGACCGGCGGGCACCATCCGGACCTCCCGGTACTCGCTGACGACCGCGAGCTGGTCGGCCTGGTCGACGGTGCCCGGGTCGGGCGCCGTCACGTCGGAGCCGGCCGTCGCGGTGTACGGCGGATACCTGCACCTTTTCGTCCGGGGAACGGCGGGCACCCTGCGCACCACCCGGTACGACCTCTCCACCGACACCTGGTCGGCCTGGTCGACGCCGGCGGGTCTGCAGGGCGCGACCTCCGCGCCGGCCACCGCGGTCTACGGGGGCTGGCTGTGGGTGTTCGTCCGTGGCCCGGCCGGCAACCTGCGCACTGTCCGGTACGACCTGTCCACCGACACCTGGACGAGCTGGTCCACGGTGCCCGGCTCGGCGGGTGCCCCGTCGGGCCCGGCCGCCCAGGTGTACGGCGGTGACCTGCGCCTGTACGTCAGCGACGCCGACAGCGGCACGGTCCGCACCGCCGCGTACACGCTGAACACCGGCACCTGGTCGGGCTGGTCGGCGGCGACCGGCCCGGTCGACCTGGCCTCGGCGCCCGGCACCACCCTGTACGGCGGTCAGGTGCACCTCTTCGTGCAGGGTTCCCAGCAGCAGGTCCACCGGTCGCTGATCGGGTTGTCGTGACGGTCGGGCGGGCCGTCCACCCGACGGTCCGCCCGCACCCGACGACGGGGCGGTCACCCGCGCCCGACCGGCTGTGAGCTGCGTTACCAATACGTCGACCGGGAATCAGCTCGCCGGTTGCGGGTTGGAGCCAGATATGACCGTCGCACCACTGCCTGCTCAGCGTCCGGACCGGCCGGAGATCCTCCGATGAGCGCCCCGCCGCCGGGCGCGCTGATGCCGGGCGACCTGATGAGCCCCCGGCAACGCGTACGGCTCATCCTCGTCCTCGGCTCCCTGATCGCGGTGGGGCCGCTCACCATCGACATGTACCTTCCGGCGCTGCCGGCCATCGCCGAGGACTTCGCCACCAGCTCGGCGGCGGTCCAGTTGACCCTCACCGGCACGCTGGTGGGGCTCGCGCTGGGCCAACTGCTGATCGGCCCGCTCTCCGACGCCGTCGGTCGGCGCAAGCCGCTGATCGCCGGCACCGCGCTGCACATCGTCGCCTCGGTGCTCTGCGCGCTCGCCCCGAACGTCGCCGTGCTCGGCGCGCTGCGGGTCGTCCAGGGCCTGGGCGCCGCAGCCGCCGCCGTGATCGCCATGGCCGTGGTCCGCGACCTGTTCAGCGGTACGGCCTTCGCGCAGGTGCTGTCCCGCCTGCTGCTGGTGATGGGGGCCGCGCCGGTCCTCGCGCCGACGCTCGGCAGCGAACTGCTGCGCTGGACCCGGTGGCAGGGCGTGTTCGCCGCGCTCGCCGTCTTCGGCGTCCTGCTGATGCTGGTCGCCGTCTTCGGTCTGCGGGAGACGTTGCCACCGGCCCGCCGCCAGCGCGGCGGCGTGGTGTCCACCGCGCGCCTCTACCGTTCGTTGCTGCGCGACCGGCCCTTCGTCGGGCTGGTGCTCGTGGCCGGGCTGGCGATGGCGTCGATCTTCGCCTACGTCAGCGGTTCCTCGTTCGTCCTCCAGGAGCAGTACGGCCTCGACGAGCAGCAGTTCGGGTTCGCCTTCGGCGCGGGCGCGATCGGTCTGATCGCGGCCACCCAGGCCAACGTACGCCTGCTGCGGCGCTACTCGCCGCAACGGATCCTGGCCAGCGCCCTGCTGGTCGGCACCGTCGCCGGTCTGGTGCTGCTCGGCCTCGCCGCGACCGGCCTCGGTGGCCTGCCGGCGCTGCTCGCGGCGCTGTGGGTGGTGCTCGCCGCCGCCGGCCTGGCCCTGCCGAACGCCCCGGCCGTGGCGTTGACCCGGCACGGCGAAGCCGCCGGCACCGCCTCCGCGCTGCTCGGCGCGGTGCAGTTCGGCGTCGGTGCGGTGGCCGCACCGATGGTCGGGGTGCTCGGCAACGGTGCGGTGGCGATGGCCGTGGTGGTGGCCGGTGGCATGGCGTCGGCGCTGGTCGTGCTGCACCTCGTGGTGCGACCGGCGCAGCTCGACGCCCCGGAGCCCGACGCGAAGCCGCTGGCCGTCGCGGTCCACTGACCGCCGGCCCGGTCCCGGCCGAGGTGCGCGGCGGCCGGGTTGTCCTCCGGCCGTCCTGCGTGGTCGCCGGGTTCCGCTCAGCCCGGTGCTACGGCGCGGCCCGGTCCTGCTGCGGCTATCGGTGGTCCTCGCCCGTCTCGACGAGGCGGGCGAGGTTCGCCAGCGCCATCCGGGTGCCGGTCTCGTTGTCGGCGGCCGGGACGGCGTCCGGCACGCCCTCGTGCACCACGTGCACGTCGGTGCCGCCGTCGGCGTCGGTGAGCGTGGTGGTCATCGTCATGACACCGCGCAACGCGGGATCGTCGGTCTCGAACTCCAGGACCTCCACCACCACCTCGTCCGGCACCAACCGACGGAAGTGGCCGTGGTAGGTGTCGGTGTGCGCCGCCGTCTTGCCCGTGGCGTCGGCCGCGTCGTAGGTCAACGACACCCGGAACGCGCCGCCCTCACGGGCCTCGAAGTGGTGCACCCGGCCGGTCATGCCGTCCGGCGTCCGCCACACCGCGACCGCGTCGGGGTCCAGCAGGGCCCGGTAGACCGCCGGACGCGGTGCCGCGACGTACGCGGTGACCTGGGTCGTGTACATGGGCGGACGGTACCGTCCACCGGTGACGAAACCGGCGCGCGCCGAGTCGTGTCGCAGTCGTGCTCTACCGTCCGACGGCGTGAACGCAGTGCAGACGTACCGGTATCTCGCCCCCTCCGCGCTCGGCGGCGGCGCGCTCGCCCTCCAGACCAGCGGCGGGCCGACCCCGAATCCCCGCTTCTTCCGTGGCTTCCTGACCACGCCGCAGGCGGCGGCGGTCGGCCTGCTGGCGGTGGCCGAGGTGGCCCGCACCCGCTACCACCGGCCGGTCGACCCGGCCAGCCTCGACCCGGTGGTCACCGGCAGCCGCGACCGGCTGCGCTTCGAGTCCTTCTCCGGCTGCTGCGGCGTGTACGCGCGCCTCGACGCGCTGCCCGAGGGTCTCGACGGTGACGTGATCGAGCACGGCACCACCAACGTGGACGTCAACACGCCGCTGCGGGAGGCGCTGTCCCGGGTCGGCGGGCTGGACCCGCTGCACCTGTCGGTCGGTCCCGACGACCTGACCGTGTCGACGATGGACGGCGAGGTGGTCGAGAAGAAGGTCCCGCTGCCGGTGCGTTGGCTGCGTGGCTTCGCCGAGGTGCAGGTGCTCGCCGCCCGCTTCGAGCCCCGCGCGGAGCTGTCGGCGGCCGAGGCCACCACGTTCCTGCGGCGGCTGCCGAAGGGCGGCAGCCGCTCGGTGCTGTGGGTGGTGCCGGCCGGCCGGTCGCTGCGGTTGACCTCGCGTCCGGTCCCCGGGGCGGTCTGCCTGGCCGGGCCGAGCCGGTTGGTCGCGCTGCATCCGATGCTGCGCTTCGCGAAGACCCTCCGCGTGTACGGCCCGACGGTGCAGGCCGGTTCCGCTCCGCTGCCCAGCGTGTGGGAGCTGGACACCGGGGCGCTGCGGCTCTCGCTGACCCTCTCCCCCGAGCCCTACCGTGGTTTCTCCGGCGAGGGCGCGGCGCTGACCGCGCTGGCCGGTGACGACGTGGTCGACGACGCCGAGCTGATCTCCGCGCTGCTGTCCTGGGACCCCACCGTCGACGTGGACCGGTTGGCCGGTGAGGCGGGCATCGACGCCGACCGGGTCCGGGGCGCGTTGGCGCAGCTCGGCACCGCCGGCCGCGTCGGGTACGACGTCTCCGAGGCGGCGTACTTCCACCGGGTCATGCCGTACGACGCGGGCCGGGCCGAGCGTGACAACCCCCGGCTGGTCGGCGCGCGGGCGTTGCTCGACGCCGGGGCGGTGCAGGTGGACGGCGCGTCGGCCACCATCCGCAGCGGCGACCAGGTGTACCGGGTCCGGCTGCTGGCCGACGGCGCGCTCACCTGCACCTGCCCCTGGTGGGCCAAGCACCGGGGGCAACGGGGGCCGTGCCGGCACGCCCTGGCCGCGCGGATGATGGTCACCAACCGGGTCGAGGAGCGGGTGTGAGGCGTCCCACGCAGGTCGACATCATCAAGAGCATGCCGCGACGTCGGCGGGAGTTGGCCGAAGGCGGCACCAGTGACCTGTTCGACCTGGTCGGCAACGGCTCCGCCGAGCAGGTCGCGGAGGCGCTGGTCGGGCTGCCCGAGCCGCGCCGCCGCGAGATCGGTGTGGAGCTGACCGCCTGGTTCAAGAAGCGGGACAAGGAGACCTGGTGGACCTCCGGGCCGGGCACCGCGCTCGCGGTCGCCGTCGTCGGTTGCCTGCCGACCGCCGCCCAGGCCGCCGCGATCATCGGGCGCGCCTCGGTGCCGGTGGACGGCACCCGGGCCGCAAGGCTCGTCCTCGCCGTCGCCGAGGAACGCGGCGTCACCTGGCTCGGTGACCTGGCATACCGGGTGGCCGCGCGGTTCGGCCAACGAACCTGGGTCGACGGCTGGCTGTTCGTCGCCGCGTTGTTGCAGGCCGAGGGGTCACCGCCGCCCACCGACGACCGCTCGGTGCAGCTTTGGCTGAGCGCCGTGCAGTTCCCGGACCGGGGCCGCCGAGGTGCCCCGACCCCGGTGGCGGACCGGATCCGCGACGACCCGTTCCTGCCGGCCATGCTGACCCGGCTGTTCGAGGTGGACGGCATCGGCACCCAGATGATGTTCGACGTGCACTGGAAGAGCTGGGACGAGCCGAAGCGGCACGCCCTGCTGACCGCGCTGACCCAGCTCGCCGCCGAAGGGGTGGTCGACCGGGCGGCACTCGTCGACGGCGCGCTCGGCCGCCTGCTACGGGGCGACCGGCCCACCGCGCTGCGCGCCTTCACCACCCTGCTCGGCCTGCTCGCGCTGAGCACCGCCGAGATCGCCGCCCGCGCCACCGACCACCTGCGCCTGCTCACCGACGCGCCCGCACCGGTCGCCACCATGGCGCAGAAGGCGCTGCGTCAGGTGCCCGACCTGGAGTTGGAGTCGGTCCTCGACGCCTCCCGCCAGGTGCTCACCCGGCCCGACAAGGCGCTGGTCCGCACCCAGCTCACCTGGCTCGACAAGCTGGCCCGCCAGCACCCCGACCGGGCCACCGAGATCGCCGAGGTGATCGCGCTCGGTGCCGAGCATCCCGCCGTCGAGCTGCGCGACCGCGCCACCGCCCTGGCCACTCGCCACGGCGTCGCGCCGGTCCCACCCGACCTCGGCGCGGCGGTCACCGGCCCGCGCGGCGACGACCTGCCCGCCCCGACGCCACCCGCCCCGGCCCCCGAGCCGATCACCGACGTCGACGAGCTGGCCGAGGAGGTCGCCGCGCTGCTCGGCACCCGCTACGAAGGCGCGTCGCTGGAACGGATCCTGGACGGGCTGGTCCGGTTCACCGCCACCGACGCCGTCAAGGTACGCACCGCCCTCGACCCGGTGATCGAACGTCGGCACTGGTCGTGGGCCAACGAGCACCAGTACGATCCGCTCTGCCTCTGCCAGGTGCTCGTCGACGTGTTCACCAGCGCCGGAGTCGACCAGCCCACCCAGCCCCGGTCCCGATGGCAGGCGCTGCTCGCGGCGGTCCGCCGCAGCGAACCCTCGACACCGGAGCTGGTCGGCACGAATCCCCGGGTGCCCCCGGTGCACCGGCTGCTGCGCGCCCGGCTCGTCGAGATCGGCGCACACGTCACCGACCGCGGCGACACCGGACTGTTGTCCCTGCCCACGTCCGCCAACGGCACCGTCGACCCGTTGGCCCTGGTGGAACGGCTCGCCGCGCTCGGTGGCCGTACGCCCGGGCACTGGGATCTGACCCAGGCGTTGCTGCGGTTGCCGACCGACGCCGACGAAGCGGTCGCCGGAAAGGCGGCGGCGTTGGGCACTCCGGCCGGTGACCGCCTCGCCGCCTGGCTGCGCGACGGTGGACTGCCACAACCGGTGATGCGGCAGAGCACCCTGCGCCGCAAGCGCAAGGGCCAGTACAACTGGGACCACCCGTACATGCCGCCGGAGCGGCTGCTGGTCGAGCTGAGCCCGCCCGACGGCCACGCCGACCCCGACGGGCTGCTCACCCTGCACCCGTCCTCGATCGGCGTGGAGCACACCGGCTGGGTGAACCTGTGGCCCTCGCTGCTGCCCGGCCACCGGGGCGTCGTCGCCGCCTCCGTCCTCCCCCTCGTCGCCAACACCGCCGACATCGACCAACGGGACGGCACGGCGGTGCTGCCGCTGCTCGCCGAGACCACCGGCCCCGGCGGTATCGCCCTCGACCTGGCGATGGCGTACGGCCTCGGCGCCCGGCACGCGCCCGACCGCGTCGCCACCCTGGACGCCCTGCTCACGCTCGCCGCCGCCGACCAGCTCGACGCAGGAGGAACCGGCACGGCGCTCGGCACCCTGGCCACCGGGGAACGGGTCAAACTGTCGCGGGTCGTCGAGCCCCTCCGCGACGCCGCCCAGGCGGGCGCACCGCTGACCGTGTGGCGACTGCTGGCCGCCACGCTGCCCGCACTGCTCTCCGCGCCGACCACCCCACGCGGCACCATCGACATGCTGACCCTGGCCACCGAGACCGCCACCACCACCGGGGTACGTCTCGACGTCCCCGGCCTCGCCGAGGTGGCCGCCCGAGGTGGATCCAGCCGGCTGGTCACCGAAGCCCGTCGCCTGCACCAGGCGCTACAGATCGGATGAGCGAACCGCCACCGACGACGGAGACCGCCCGGAACGCACCCGGGCGGTCTCCCGCCGACAACTGGCGGCGGTTCTGGCGACGACAACCGGACATCCGCCCCGAGCCGGTCGACCTGCACTACGTGGTCGCCGTCGGCCTGTCGGCCCTGGCCGTCGGGGCGATCGTCGGTGTCGCCCTGGTGCTGCTGATCCCCTACCACCCGCCGACAACCATCCTCCTGGCCACGCTGTCGCCCGTCCTCCACCTGCACGCGGAGGGGGTACGCCATCGCTGGTGGGCCCTTGCCGCCGGCCTGGCGGCAGGCGTCGCGGCCGGTCTCGGTCTCGACGCCCTGCTGGAGACGGTCATCGGCTCGGAGTGGGCGACGGTGGGTGGCCTGCTGTTCGGCAGCGCGGTCGGCATCGTGACGCATGCGGGGACAACCCACCTCCCGGTCCGCACCGTACGATGACCGGGGAACGACGTCCGATCCGCGTTCCGATCAGCCGGTCCGACCTCGGCAGCGGCGCTCACCTCTGGCAGGTTCTCCCATGCCCACCTCTTCGGCCTGGCGGGTCGCGATCGCAGCGCTCCTCGGCGCGGTGTTCGGCACCACGATCGGCGCGACCTGGCGAGCGCTGAATGAGCAGGACCGGCCCGCCGAGGACTCGATCGGTCTGCTGTATCTCACCCTGGTCGTCGGGCTGCCGACGATCGTGGTGGTGAGCTGGGTGCTGCTGGCGCTGACCGGCCCGGCCTGGGTGGCGCCGACAGTCACGATCGGCGGACTGGCCACTGGAGGCTTCGCCCTCGGCCTCTATCAGCAGACCATCGACCCGTCCGGATTGCCGCCAGTCGCGGTCTACGCATCGATCTGGGGCACGTGCTACGCAGCCGTCGCGTTGGCCTGCGTGCCCCGTGTGCTCCGACCGGTCCGGGTCGGCATCATCGCCCTGCTGGTGACCCCGGCAATCCTGTCGCTCGTGCTCTGAACAGACGGCCGGCGGACGCCCCCAAAGGAGGGTCGTTGTGCTGCTCGGACCCGCTCAGAGAGGACCACCGGTCGGCTCCGAGAAAGCCAGCAGCCGCCGGAGTACTCCGATGTCGCCGATGTCCTTCTGCCGCCATGGTCGGCCGTTGCGCAGGTGCGGGTACTGCTCCTTCATGGCCAGCATGCCCGAGATGCTCATGGCCAGTACCGGCGTGCCATCGAGCCTCCGTGTCACGCGAATCTTGAGGACGGAGCAGCGCGCGACGAGCCGGGGCTGGGAGCGGCGGCGCGCATCTCGGCTCGGGCTAGACAGTGATCAGGTGCGGGCGCTCGGGGTCTGTTTCTCGGTCAGCTCCCACCGGTCGCCGTGACCTGCGGCGATCACGATCGCCTCGATCACCCGCTGGGTCGCCTCCGGATCCTTGACGAGGTTGACGGCGGCTTCGAGGCCGACCGGTGGCCCACCGGCGAGACCGGCGGCCACGCCGATCATCTGCCGATCACGATCCGGCACGTCGGCGGCTGCCGCGAAATCGACGACTGCCCCCCAGTCTCTGACCTGCCCCATCGAGACGATGCCAGCCTCACCCCACACCAAATCTATTTCCTCCACGAGGTCACCGAAACCGGGCTGGTCCGGCACCGTGGTGAAGGTCAGCAGATGCACGGCGGCTTGCCGATCGCGCGTGGCTCCGGTGACGATGTCTGTGTGCAGGAGGTCCCGGATCCCTTGACCGGTGGACTTCGAGTCGAAATGGCGGCTCCGATGCAGCGAGGGCGCCATGTCGGGGTCGGCCAGCAGCTCTGCCACCCGCAGGCACTCCTCACACGGGGGCAGAGCGGAGATGTCGACCCACGTGTCAGTGCGGAACTCGTCGTACTGAGTGTCCATCGCCTCCTGATCCGCGCCCGCGACGGGACGCTCCGGAGTCGAGCACAACGTGTAACCGCTCATCCCGTCTCCGCTGCCCATGAGGCTGAGATCCACGGACAGGTGCCGCAACCTGCCGTCCGTACATGGTTTAGGTGTCATCGGTTCCTCCCCACCACCGGATGCTGCACCAGCCGCCCGCAACAACGAAGTCTATCCATCTCCAACAACAGGTCGGCCTGCCTTCCCGCTCTTCCGATTCAGCCACGCGCGGGGGTGCCGGACCTGATCAGCCCGTGCGGCGCACGCGCTCCCGGAGTAGGCGCACGAAGACCCGTACGCCGATCACGATGATCACCGCGACCGCCGCCCCGGCCAGGTAGACCCACCGGCCGCCGAGCAGGTTGCCGATCCCGAGCAGGGTCGTTGCCACGCCCTGCCACAGCAACTCGGACACGGTCATATGGTCTGTGCGGGAGGTCGGCCGACTCTGCCGACCCTCGGTGCGCAGGAGGTTCACCGCACGCGCCGTGAGCAGCACACCGAAGATGAGACAGAGCCAGCCGGCAATGAGGTTCAGCAGGGGCGGCACGGAACCTCCTGGAGACATGTCCGACCGACCCAGACCGGACAGAGGCGATAGCCCGATCTTGGCACCACTGTGGACGCTGCGCATGCCGGCCGGGATCCGATGATCGCCCAGACGTCGCGCTCTCTGCGCGAACAACTTCATGGATGCTGCTGTCTCGACGCCGGCTGAGGCAGCAGCATCCATGAAGTTGTGGTCTGGAGCCGGCGACGACCCACGTTTCGGCGCAACTGGTGCAAGGGGCGGGCTGATCCGTCTGTGCTGTCAGCTCGACAGGGGCCGAGGCCATGGAGTCCACCACTGGCGAGCCGCTCACCACGGGCTGAGCACGGGCCGGGTCGACTGGCGGGCGCGGGGTAGCGTCGGCTCGCATGGGGATCTTGGGGAGGGACACGAAGGACGTCGGACGACTGGTGCGACCTGCGGAGACGGGCCGGTGGGTGGTACCCGTGCTGGTGCCGCTCGTGGTGGTCTTCGTCGCGTACGCATGGATCGTTCCCGACGGGCTGGCTGAGGCCACCCGCAGTGTCGCGGTGGCGACGGCCTGGGGCGTGGCCCTGGTCGTCACGCTGCTCGTGACGCTGCTGGTCCTTCTCGCGGTCACGGCGGCCCGGCGTGGCACCACAGCGGTACGGCGGATCGTGGCCGCACCCGGCACCTGGCTCGCGGTCGCCGTGGTCGGTTACCTCGTGCTGCTCACCTCCGTCTCCGGGCGAATGGCGCCGCTGCCGGTGTTCGACGCGCTCGATCGGCACTGGCAGGGCAAGGTGCTCGACCTGGTCTGGCTGGCCATCCTGTTCGGCATGTTGCACCGGTGGGCGCGTGCCGAGGCGGGCCTGCGGCTGAGGATCACGCCCGGCTCGGCCCGGCCAGCGCTGCTCACCATCGCCGTCGTGTTCGGGGTCTTCGTCGGGCTCACCGCGCTGGCGGTCGCGCTGGATCCGTCGGCCGCCACGGCGGTGGGCGCCGAGCAGGTGGCCTACAACGCCACGATCCCGAACCTGACCGAGGAGTTGATCTGGCGGGCCGCGATGCTCGCGGTGCTCGACCGGGCCTTCGGTACGCCCTGGGTCGTGCTCGGTGCGCCGGTCGGCTGGGGCATCGTGCTCACCAGCGTGGTCTTCGGCGCCGGTCACGGCATCCTCGTCGACCTCGACGGCGTCTGGGGCTTCAACGTCGCCGGCGGCCTCTTCGCGGCCGTGATGGGGTTGGCGCTGGGGTGGATCTGGGCGCGCACCGGCAGCGTGTGGCCCGCGTTCCTGCTGCACTGCGCACCGGAACTGGGGGTGGACGTCGGCATGCTGGTCGCCGGGTGAGCCGGCGTGGGCTCCCGACGGCGTACCGGCGGGAGCCCACCGGCTCAGACGGCGTGGCGCTGGGCCCAGTCGAGGGCGTAGTCGGCGACCTGCTCCCAGCCGGGCTCCGCACACGTCCAGTGTGAGCGCTCGGGGAACTCGTGGAAGTCGGTGACGGTGCCGGGCGCCTTGTAGTGGTGGGCGTTGGAGCGGTTCACCGAGGCCGGCATGATGTGGTCCTTGCCCCCGGCGATGAACAGCAACGGGGCGCGCCCCTCGTTACGGAAGTCGACCCAGGTCTCCTGCTTGCCGGGGGTGAAGTTGGCGAGCAGGCCGTAGGACCAGACCCAGCTTCCCGGCGCGGCGATCGCGTACCGGTCGTAGGCGGCGCGGGCCTCGTCCTCCGGCAGCGTGTTGGTGAACGCGTAGTGGAACTGCTCCGGGGTGAACCCGGCCGCGCGGTGGCGCTTGGCCGGGTTGTTGAGGATCGGGAACAGCGACTTGATCTGCGAGGGCGGGTTCACCCGGATACCCTCGGGCGGCGCCGAGTTGATCACGACGCCGGCCGCGCCGTGTCCCCGGTCGAGCAGGAGCTGGGTCAGCGTGCCGCCGAAGGAGTGGCCCATGATGATCGGCTTCTCCGGTAGCGCGGTGATGACCTTCTCCAGGTGCGACACGGTCTCCGGGACGGTCACCGCCGCAATCGGCGTCGGGTCGGCGCGCAGCGCCTCCACCTCCACCTCGAAGCCCGGGTACGTCGGCGTCAGCACCGTGTGCCCCTGCGCCTCGAAGTACGGCACCCAGTGTTCCCAACTGCGCGAGGTGACCCAGAGGCCGTGCACCAGGACGATCGTGCTCATGCGTCGTACTCCTTCAGGAAGGCCAGCAGGTCCTGGCCGAGCTGCTCCTTGTGAGTGTCGGTGATGCCGTGCGGCGCGCCCGGGTAAACGACCAGAGTCGCGTCCTTGACCAGGGCGGCGGACGCCTTGCCGCCGACGTCGAAGGGCACGACCTGGTCGTCGTCGCCGTGGATGACCAGCGTCGGCACGTCGAACCGGGCGAGGTCGCCCCGGAAGTCGGTGGCCGAGAAGGCCGCGATGCTCTCGTACGCGTTGCGGTGCCCGGCCTGCACGCTCTGCCGCCAGAACGCGTCCCGGATCCCGGCCGAGATCTCCACCCCGGGCCGGTTGTTGCCGAAGAACGGGCCGTCGGCGAGGTCCCGGTAGAGCTGCGACCGGTCCGCCAGCGACCCGGCCCGCAAGCCGTCGAAGACCTCCCCGGGTACGCCGTCCGGGTTGTCGTCGGTGCGCAGCATCAGCGGGGGTACGGCGGAGACCAGCACCGCCTGGGCCACTCGGGAGGTGCCGTGCCGGCCGATGTACCGGGTGATCTCTCCCCCGCCGGTGGAGAACCCGACGAGGGTCACGTCGCGCAGGTCGAGCGCGTCGACCAGGGTGGCGAGGTCGTCGGCGTACGTGTCCATCTCGTTGCCGTGCCAGGTCTGGGTGGAGCGCCCGTGCCCGCGCCGGTCGTGCGCCACGACCCGGTAGCCGTGCGAGGCGAGGAACAGGGCCTGCGCCTCCCAACTGTCGGAGTTGAGCGGCCAGCCGTGGCTGAGCACGACGGGTCGTCCCGTACCCCAGTCCTTGTAGAAGATCTCCGCGCCGTCCGCGGTCGTGACGAAGGGCATCCTGCCGTCCTTTCGCTGCCTGGGCGAGAAATGTCGCACCGATCGCGCGGGCCGGGTTTCGTGTCGGCGCACGGTTCTTGCGCCTGACGGCACACCGGTTCAGCGCGAGCGGGCCGGTTCCGGAACACGGGTGGTCGGCCTCGTCGCGGCGAGTTGTCGTGGGGTCAGCCCGAAGGCCGCCCGGAAACGGTGGGAGAAGAAGCTCGGGCTGGAGAAGCCCCACGCGCGGGCCAGCGCCGCGATGGAGGTGTACCGCCGGTGCGAGGCGGTCAGGTCGGCCCGAGCGCCCTGGAGGCGCTGCTCGATGATCGACTGTTCCAGGCTCTGTCCCCTCTCCTCGTACAACTTGTAGAGAGCGCGCAGCGAGATGGCGTTGGCGGCGGCGACCCGGGCCGGGGTGAGGTCGGGCTCGCGCAGGTGCGCGCGGACGTACGCCGCAACGCGTGCGTACATCGAGGACTCGACGGTGTCGCGCAGCAGGCGACCACTGCCGGCGGCGGAGACCACCAGCGCCCGCATCAGCTCGACCGACGCGGCACCGAGTTCGGCCGAGGCGGCGGTGGCGGAGAGCGGGTCGGCCTGCGTGGTCATCCGGATCACGTGGTCGCGCACCAGGTCGTACATCGGGCTGCCCGGCAGCGTCCGGGCCGCCTCGTGGATCAGGTCGCGGGGTACGCCGAGCCGGTCCACGTCGACGTGCAGCGCATACGACGCCCCGCCGCCCTGCCAGCCGTAGACGTACGGCAGCGACAGGTCGACCAGCATCAGGTCGCGCGGCCCGAATTGGCGGTCCTCGCGTGCCCAGCTCAGGTGGTTGTCGGTACGCAGCGGCACCGCCAGCACGATCGAGGTCTCGGTCTCCGCGCGGGACATCCGAGGGGTACGTCGCAGCGTGGTGCCCGACGCCTCGATGGTGAAGACCTTCGCGGGCCCGAAGTCGAAGATGGCCATCCGGGCGTGGATCGCGTCCGGGTCCTCGAACGACGCCATGCTCGACGAACAGTTGGCGCTGACCGTGGCCTGGAACGCCTCGGCGCGCTCGCCGACCGGCAGGTTCCCGGTGTCCAGCACGAGCATGCTCCCTCCCTCCGTCGGATCGAAACCTAACGCTGGCCCGACGGGCCGGGGAGGGCTGTGAGTGCACGGGCGCGACCGACAGTGCACGGATGCGGGGGCGGGTCCGTCGCCGTGCGACGGACCGCCCCCCGCAGGACCGGTCGGTGGGTCAGCCGACCGAGGCGGGGAACCGTTCCCAGACCCGGTGGTCGGCCATCAGCCGGTGCACTCCGGTGAAGACGTCCTCGCCGGAGTCGCCGGTGACGACGCCGGGCGTACCGGCGACGCCGGCCTGCTCCAGCACGGAGACTCCGGGCCCCCAGGCGCCGATCGCCTTGGCGTGCCGCCAGCACTCCTCGACCATCAGCAGCACCCGGGGGTCCGCCGGACCGGTCGCGGGTGCCGCGCCAGCCTTGGCGTCACGGGCGGGCAGCGCGTCCGGGGCCGGGGCCGGGGCGGTGGCGATCAGCAGCGCGTCGAGTTCGACCGACCGGCCGGTGGCGAAGCTGCGCTGCGCGGGCAGGTCACCGATCAGACCGCCGTGTGGGGCGATCAGCAGCGGCACCATGTCGGCGGCGAAGACCGCCCGACGGACGTCGCGGACCGTGTCGAAGTCGGCCTCCGGGTCCACCACGATGCCGACCATCCGCCCGTCGGCCGGCCACTGCCTCCCCACCTGGGACAGCACGGGGCTGGGCGTGACGTCGGCCAGTGGCACGGTCGGCTGCGGCGCGGGCAGTCCGAGACCGGCGGCGACCTGGGCGCAGAGCACCGGGTCGACGTTGGCCAGGCACTGGAGCTGCCGTTCCTTGATCTCCTGGTGGTAGCACTTGCCGAGCTCGAAGGTGTAGGCGCGGATGATGTGCTCCCGCTCCACCGGGGACATGCTCAGCCAGAACAGTCGCGCCTGGCTGAAGTGGTCGTCGAAGGAGACCGGGTTGGCCCGGATCTTCGGCGCCTCGGCCACCCGCACCGGCACGTCGAGGAAGGCGTTCTCGGCGTCACCGGCCGGGAACGGGTTGCCGCCGTCGAGCGAGTTCGGCCGGTACGGTGCCACCCCGGCGTGCACGGCGTGCTGGTGGAAGCCGTCGCGCAGCATGTCGTTGACGGCCGCGTGCGGCCGGTTGATCGGGATCTGTGCGAAGTTCGGGCCGCCCAGGCGGGTGAGCTGGGTGTCGACGTAGGAGAAGAGGCGGCCCTGCAAGAGCGGGTCGTTGGTGACGTCGATGCCGGGCGGCAGGTGGCCGACGTGGAAGGCGACCTGCTCGGTCTCGGCGAAGAAGTTCGTCGGCGTACGGTTCAGCGTCAGGCTGCCGACCAACTGCACCGGGGCGAGTTCCTCCGGCACGATCTTCGTCGGGTCGAGCAGGTCGATGCCGGCGAACGTCTCCTCGGGGGTGTCCGGGAAGACCTGGAGACCGAGTTCCCACTCCGGGAAGGCGCCCGCCTCGATGGCGTCGTACAGGTCGCGCCGGTGGAAGTCCGGGTCGATGCCGGCAAGCATCTGGGCCTCCTCCCACACCAGGGAGTGCACGCCCAGCTTGGGCTTCCAGTGGAACTTCGCCAGCACCGTCTCGCCCGCCTCGTTCACCAGGCGGAAGGTGTGTACGCCGAAGCCCTCCATGGTCCGGTACGAGCGCGGGATGCCCCGGTCGGACATGTTCCACAAGGTGTGGTGCTGCGCCTCGGTGTGCAACGAGACGAAGTCCCAGAACGCGTCGTGCGCGCTCTGCGCCTGCGGGATCTCCCGGTCCGGGTGCGGCTTGCCGGCATGGATGATGTCCGGGAACTTGATCGCGTCCTGGATGAAGAAGACCGGCATGTTGTTGCCGACGAGGTCGAAGGTGCCCTCGTCGGTGTAGAACTTCGTCGCGAAGCCCCGGGTGTCGCGGACGGTGTCGGCCGAGCCGCGTGACCCGAGGACGGTGGAGAACCTGACGAACACGTCGGTCGCACGGCCCTTGCGCAGGAACCCCGCCCGGGTCACGGCCTCGGCCGCGCCGTACGCGGTGAACACGCCGTGTGCTCCCGCACCCCGGGCATGCACGACCCGCTCCGGGATGCGTTCGTGGTCGAAGTGTGTGATCTTCTCGCGCAGGTGGTGGTCCTGCAGCAGGGTGGGTCCACGTGGCCCCGCCTTGAGCGAGTGGTCCGTGTCGCGCAGCCGCGCCCCCTGTGCCGTGGTCAGGTAGGCGCCCTGCTGACCGTTCGCGGTGGTCGGCGCACCGGTGCGCGCGCCGGTCGGCGTACGGGTCTGCGGGCTGCCCTGCTCCGGCTTGGGCGGCAGCGGGTCCTGCGGTGTGGTCGGCTCGGCCACGGTCGGTGGTGCGCTGCCCGGTTTGCCGGGCACTTCCGGCGTGAGGGCGTCGGTGACCTTCTCGGCGGCGGACTCCACCGCGTCCTTGACCACCTTCGCGGGACTGCGGGCATCCATATCGGCGACTACCTCCTGCGGACACGAGGACCAGATGCCATCGCGGTACCCTGGCGAGAGTCGGCAAAACAGGGCGAACGGTATAAGTCTGGTGAGGCCGGTCCCTCGGTGCTCGGCTAGGCCCGGCGGGCGTGCACGCGTTCGATCGCGCCGTAGCTGAGGCGTTCGGCGGCGAGCACCTCGACGTCGAACTGCCGCAGGGTACGCAGCGGGCGGCGGGTGTAGTGCTCACCCTGCAACGGCACGCTCACCAGGTCGACGACATGCTGCGCGGCGCGCAGCAGCGGGTGGGAGGCGGCGACGTGGTCGGCGAGCAGCAGACTGCCGCCGGGCCGCAGCACCCGCAGCGCCTCGGTCAGCGCGGCCTGCTCGTCGGGGACGCAACAGAGCGCGAAGGTGCAGACCACGGTGTCGAAGCGCGCGTCGGCGAAGGGCAACGCGGTCGCGTCGGCGGCGGCCAACGTGACGCTACGCCCGAGGTCGGCGGCGCGTCGCCCGGCGGCCTGCACCATCCGGGGACTGAAGTCGACGCCGCGCAGCCGTACGTCGGCCGGGTAGTGCGGCAGGTTGAGGCCGGTGCCGACGGCAACCTCCAGCGTGTGCCCGGTGGCGCGGCGGCACACCCACCGGCGGCTGGCCCCGAGCAGCCGGCGTTCCGCCGACGCGGTCCGCCGGTCGTACCCGGCGGCCCGGTCGTCCCAGTAGCGCTTCAGCCGGTCACGTCGTCGCACCTGGAGTCCCCGCTCTCCCGACCGCCGGCCGGTTGATCAAGAAGTTTGAGCCCTGCGCGCCGCGGTGTCGTGACCGAAACTTCTTGATCAACGCGCCGAGGCAGGGCGGGGTGGTTAGGGGTGGTGGGGGTGGTGGGGGAGGCGGCCTTCGGCGCGGAGTTGGGCGAAGTGGACCTCGGGGGGCGGTTCCGGGTCGGGGTCGGAGGGGCGGGGTCCTTCCGGACCGTCGGCCGAGAAGCGCAGCAGCGTCTCGACCCGGGTGATCCGGAAACGGCGGCCGAGCACGGTCACTTCGTTGGCCCGGGTGGCCTCGATCCGGTCGGCGGCCCGCCGGTACTCCGCCGCCTCCTCCTCGGTCGGATCGGCCAGCCGGGGCACGAGCCAGCGGAACTCGAAGGTGATCAGGTCCCGCGCCTCCTGCGGGGTGCCGACCGCCCGACTCGTCGGCCGCCACCCGGCCCGGACCTGTTCGGCCACCGCGAAGCGGGTCGGCAGCAGGACGCCGTCGGGGTGCGAACGCACCGCGGCGACGCTGTCGGCGTGCACGTCGGCGGGCACCTGGGCACGTGGGTAGCGGGCCGGCAGCAGCTCGACCTTCAGCACCGCCGCGCCCACGCCGGTCGGTTCGGCCGGGTCGACGACCAGGTCGGCGCCGCCGAGGAAGTCGTCCGAAGTGTCGGCGTCGCGCGGGTCCGGGTCGGTCGGCCGGGGCGGCTCCGGCCCGTCCGGACCGAAGCGGGCGAAGGTGTCCGCGCGGATCACCCGGTGCCGGCGGCCACCGACGGTCACCTCGTCGACCTTCTGCCAGTCCAGGACGGTACGCGCTGCGGTCAGCTCGGCCAGCAGGTCCGCGTCGGCGGTCTCGGCGATCCGGTCGCGCAGCCGGTGCGCGAGCGCGTCCCGGGCGGCCTGCGGGGTCTCCTCGACCAGCTCGTGCACCCGCCAGCGTCCGCCGCCGAGATCCGCCGCGTAGCCGAAGAGCGGCGCACCGAGCCGCAGCGTCGGATACGCGCCGGCCCGCTCGACCGCGTCGCGCTCGGTCACCAGCCCCACCGGGTCGTCCCAGTGCCGGATCCGGATCACCGCGCCCGGCGACTGCTCACCGTGATGCATAGCTCCACATTGTGTAACGACAGTCGTCGAGACGCCAGAGGCGACGGTGGATTCGCCGGTGGGGCCGCCCGGCCCGGATTCACACCACCGGGGCCACCCCGCCCGAACTCACCGCCCGGAGGACCAGCGGCGGCGCACCTCGGCCGCGACCGGGACGAGCAGCGCGAGGCCGAGCAGCCCGGCCAGCCCCCACGGCTGGTGGTCGGTGGTCGCCTCCACCCGGCGGGCCGCGCCGGAGGTGACCACCTCGCCGTGGATCCGGTAGTCGCCGACGGCCGGGGCCGGCAGGGTCATCGGGATCCGCACGAGGCGTTCCTCCCCGGCGGCGAGATCCGGCGTGTCCGGGGACGCGACGAAGCCGGTCGGCTCCGGTCCCCGACCGACGGTGAACGACAGCGCCACCGCCACCGGCACCGGCTCGTCGTTGCGCAGCCGCAGCACCACGGTCCGCTGCGCGGAGGCACCGAACAGGGCTGGCCAGCCGCCGTCGCGTTCGACGTGTGCCCCGACGACGACCGGGGGGCGGGTTCCGGTCTGCCGGAATGTGCCGCCGGATTGCCGGGTCGCGCCGGTCACGCGCAGCGGCGCGCTCGCCGCGGGCCGACCCTCCATCGTGCGCACCCGCACTCGGCAGGGGCAGCCGTCGGGCGGCGCGGCGACGGTCAGCGGCGTCCCACCGGCACCGGTGCCGGGCAGGTGGATCTGGGCCGAGGTGTCCACCGCGCAGCGGGGCGGCGTACCCGCGTCGCACAGCTCGATCACGACGGTGCCGGCGGGCCAACCGGTGAGCCGGACCAGCACCTGCTCCCCCGGTCTCGCCTCGGCCCGGTCCAGCGTCACCCGGGGGTCCGGCGTCGGGGCGCCGGTCAGGGCGAGGCCGGCGAGCAGGGCGACGGCACCGTACGCGAGCCACCTCATGCCGGTGTCGACCGGCGACGCCGGATCGCCCGTACCCGGCTGACCAGCAGCGCGCCGACGGCGGCGAGCAGCACCGCCGTCCAGACCCAGGGCACGGCCCAGGTCGCGGCGGTGCGGTGCACGGTGGGCAGCATCCGGTCCGGGGTGGCCGGGTCGACGGCCACGTCTGCGGCCAGCCGTCCGGCCGGCACCACGCCGTTGATCTGTTCGGTGACGGTGATCGCCGCGCCGGGCAGCAACTCGGGCACGGTGACCGGCTCGGTGCGGGCCAGTCCGATGCCGAACGGCGCGGTCAGGCGTACCTGGGTGGTGCCGGTCAGCCGGGTGTTGCCGGTGTTGCGCAGCCGGTAGCTGACCACGACCGGGCCGGTGCCGAACGGGTTGACCGGGTTGTCGTACCCGATCCGCATCGCCTCGACCTGGAGGCCGGGGCGCACCGGGCCGGCGACCCGCAGATAGATCCGGGCGGCCACGCGACGGTCGAGCCGGACCTGCCCGCCGCCCTCCGCCACCCGGGCGATCGAGGCGACCACACCACCGGCGTGGTCACCGGGGCTGGCGTTGGCCGGTACGCCGATCCGGAACGGCAGGATCACCTGCTCGCCCGCCGGCACCCGGTAGGTGCGCTCGGCGAACTGCGTCCAGGCGCCCACGTCCACCGCCGGACGGCTGGCCGGTTGCAGCGCGAAGCCGCCGTCGGCGGTGGTGAAGGCGTCGGCGCCGTACACCGCGAAGGTCATCGCGGTCGTGCTCAGGTTGGTCAGCGCCACCCGGTCCTCGATCACCTGACCGGGTTCGGCGTCGTGGACGAAGTAGCTGCGGCCGGTGGGGCCGGACGGTCCGGACGGCTGCACCGCCCAGGTGAACCCGGCGTCGCCCGGCGACGGTGACGGCGCGGGAGCCGGCGCGGCGAGGGCGACGGCCGGTCCGCCGGCCAGCACGCTGGCGAGGACGGTGAGGACCAGGGTCGCGGCGACCAGGTGCGGGGAAGGGCACCTCGTCATCGATCTGCGCACAACAAGATGCCCTTCCACGCGTCAGGACAGGGTGAGGGTCAGGGTGGCGGTGTAGTCACCCGGACCGGTGGCGGCCGGGACCCCGAGGCCCAGGTCGGCACCGCACCGGAAGCTGCCGGCGCTGGCACCGGCGGCGGAGCCGCACAGGGTACGGGCGCTGCCCAGACCCGTGCCGTCACCCGGGTTGGCCCGCCCGCCCGGGGTGACCACCCCGGAGGAGCCCACCAGCTTGTCGGCGAGCACGGACGCGTTCGGCGTCCAGCCGAGGTTGTCGGCGGCGATGGTGCCACCGAGCGCGCTGGTGAAGTCCTCCACCTGACCGACCACGTTCCAGCCGGCGTTGGTGCCGCGCAGGTCGCTGACGGTCACCGCGTTGAGCGCACCGTCGGCGACCCCGCCGGGGTGCACGGCCGACAGCGCCACGGCACTGCCGGACGAGGTCAGCGTCAGCGGACCGGACTGGAGCACCGTGGCGGTGATCTCCTGCTCGGCACCGCTGGGGCCACCGGTGGCCCCACGGAAGGTGATCGGGGTGAAGGTGTCCTGGCTGCGGTCGCTGGAGGCGTGTGCCGCGAACGTCAGTACGTAGCACTGGGTCACCGTGCAGTCGACCGTGTCGCCGTTGCCGTCGGTGTAGCTCGGCACCAGGTCCAACGTGGTGGAGAAGGTGCCGTCGGCGGCGAGCTTCACCTGCGCTGCGGACGACGAGGCGTTCTTGTGCACCCACTTCACCGGCTTGTACGGGCGGGAGTTCACCCAGTGGTTGTCGACCTTCGGGCCGAACGCCACATAGACACCGACGCCACCGTTGGCGTCCGGGTCGAACCCGGCGCCGGTGACGGTGACCGACGTCCCCTCGGGGTCGAGGGCGGCGGACGGGTCCACGGTCACCGACGGGGTGGCGGGGCCGCCGCCGCCCGTGCCGGTGGTGAAGGTGAACGACGTCGGGTCCATCACCGTGCCGGCGGTGAAGAAGCCGGCGAAGGCGGTGGCCCCGGTCTCGGTCAGCGTGGTGGTCAGGTTGCTCCAGCTCACCGAGTCACCCGAGACGGTCGGGCTGGTGCCGCCGGTGCCGAGGGTGGCGATGGCGGCCTGCTCGATCTGCACCGGCTCGAACCCACCGCCGCTGACCTCGAGGTCGACGTCGGCGAGCAACGATCCGCCGGCGCCGTCCACCACCACGGTGGGGTTGGCCAGGGTGATGGTGAAGAAGTGCGACGGGTACGAGAACACGACCGTGCCGCCGTAGTTGACGGTGGTCGCGCCGGTGGTGCTGTCGTACGTGCCGCCGGTGACCGGGAACTTGAAGGTGCCGTCCGCGTTGCGGGTGGCACCGTCGGCGACCCCGATCGGTGGGTTGCCGTTACCGGTCGAGACGTACGCCCGGAACGAGCTCTTGAAGCCCCAGTCGAGGCTTCCCGCGGTGACGTCGGCCGGTGCCGCCGTCGCCGGGGCCACCACGGCCAGTGACGCGGCGGCGCCGAGCACGGCTGCCGACGCCCACCGGTACGACCGTCGGCGGATACCGCCGGGTCTGGGTACGGACATGAGTCTTCCTCTCGGAGGGGGCAGGGCTCGATTAGGTTAGGCTCACCTAATCTTTTGCGAAATCCTCCGAACACCCTCTTGCGGAACCTGCAAGATCTACTTAGGTTAGCCTAACCAATCTTCGGAGGTCACTCATGCCTGCCCGCCTCGCCGCCGCCCTGGTCAGCGTGGTGCTGCTGGTCATCGGCGCCCTCGCGGCCGGCCCCGCGTACGCGGACACGGTCGGCAGGGGCCCCGACGGTCAGCGGCTCTCCGTCACCCGGACGAGCGCGATCCCCCTCGCCGGTGCCACGGTCACCGTCTCCGGCTCCGGTTACGACACCGCCAAGGGCGTCTACGTCGCGTTCTGCGTCGACAACGGCGCCAGTGCGCCACCCTCGCCCTGTGGCGGCGGCATCGACACCAGCGGTGCCAGCGGCGCCTCGCACTGGATCTCCTCGAACCCGCCCGCGTACGGCGAGGGGCTGGCCGTCCCGTACGGCTCCGGCGGCTCGTTCAGCGTCCGGCTCCGGCTGACCGCGACGATCGGCGACGTGGACTGCACCGTCCGGCGCTGCGTGGTGGCCAGCCGCAACGACCACACCCGCAGCTCGGACCGGTCGCAGGACGTCAAGGTCCCGGTCACCTTCGCCGCACCGGCGGCCAGCCCGACCACCCGGGCCGCCGCCCCCGCGTCGTCAGCCCCCGGCGGCACCACTCGGACCTCCGCCGCCCCGGCACCGGC
This sequence comes from Micromonospora sp. NPDC002389, assembly GCF_040296095.1. Lineage (NCBI taxonomy): Bacteria > Bacillati > Actinomycetota > Actinomycetes > Micromonosporales > Micromonosporaceae > Micromonospora > Micromonospora sp. NPDC002389. The sequence continues at coordinate 168,995 of NZ_JBEOWP010000010.1, read as the reverse complement.
CGCCTCCGGCGCACCCGCCGGCACCACTTCTTCGTCCGGCGCCGTCGAGGACTCGGCCCCGGCCGAGGCGGGTACGCCCACCGGTGCGGGCGGCACCGGCACCGACCCGGTCAGCGGCGACCAGCAACTGCTCACCACCCAGGTCAGCGACAGTGGACCGGCCGGGCGCTGGTTCACCGTCACCGTCGCCGGACTCGCCGTACTGCTGGTCCTGCTGGTGGTCCTGCGGATCCGCCGACGTCGGCAGGCGCAGCGGTGAGGCGCGTACTGCCCGCCCTGCTGGCACTGCCCGCGCTGCTCGGTCTCGTCGCCTGCGACGCCGCCGCCGGCACGCCGGGCGCCACCCCGGCGACCGGCTGCGGGCCCGCCACCGCCGTGGTGACCGACACCGACGTGGTCCCGGTCGGCGGCGATCCCGGCAGCAGTCTGCCGGCCACCGTGGACTCGGCCGACGGGACGACGGTCACCGTCAACGACGCCAGCCGCATCCTCGCGGTGAACCTGTACGGCTCCATAGCCGAGATCGTCTTCAGCCTCGGCCTCGGCGGCCGGGTGATCGGGCGGGACACCTCCACCACCTTCGCCGCCGCCGCGCACCTGCCGGTGGTCACGCCGGCCGGACACGACCTGGCCGCCGAGGCGGTGCTGCGGCTGAACCCGACGGTGGTACTCGCCGACACCAGCATCGGCCCGCCCGAGGTGCTCACCCAACTCCGTCGGGCCGGTATCCCGGTGGTCCTGATCGACGACGAGCAGAGCCTCGCCGCGATCCCCCGCAACATCCGGGCGATCGCCGCCGCCCTCGGCGTACCGGCGGCCGGGGAACTCCTGGTGTCCCGAGTGGAGGCGGAGATCGCCGAGGCCCGCCGCAGTGCCTCGGCGGACGGCCCTCCGCTGCGCATCGCGTTCCTCTATGTCCGGGGTACCGCCGGGGTGTACCTGATCGGCGGCAAGGGCGCCGGCTCCGACGAGATGATCCGGGCGATCGGCGCGACCGACGCCGGCACCGAGATCGGACTGTCCCGGTTCCGGCCGCTGACCAGCGAGGGTCTGATCAACGCGGCACCGGACGTCATCCTGGTGATGACCGACGGGCTGGAGTCGGTCAAGGGCGTGGACGGCCTGCTCGCCCTGCCCGGCGTCGGCCAGACCCCGGCCGGTCAGCACCGCCGGATCGTGGACATGGACGACGGGATGCTGCTGAGCTTCGGGGCCCGGACCGGCCGCACCATCCAGGCCCTCGCCGACGCGGTCCACCGACCGTGCACATGAGACGTCCCCTGCTGCTGGTCGGGCTGAGCGTCGCCCTGGTCCTGCTCTGCCTGGTCGCGGCCGGCACCGGGCAGGTCCAGGTGCCCCCCGCCGAGGTGCTCGGCTCACTGCTGCACCGCATCGGGCTCGACGTCGGGCCACTGCCGAGCGCCCCACACGGGGAGAGCGCGCTCTGGGTGGTGCGCTTCCCCCGGGTCGTGCTCGCCGTCGTCGTCGGTGCCGCGCTCGGCTGCGCGGGCGCGCTGATGCAGGGCGTCTTCGGCAACCCGCTGGCCGAACCGGGCGTCATCGGCGTCTCCTCGGGTGCTGCGGTCGGTGCCGCCACGGTCATCATCACCGGTGTCGCCACCCTCGGCGGCTGGACCGTCGCGGTCGGGGCCTTCCTCGGTGGCCTCGCCGCCACCGCCCTGGTCTATTCGATGTCCCGCACCGGCGGACGCACCGAGGTGGTCACGCTGGTGTTGACCGGCATCGCGGTCAACGCGGTGGCCGGCGCGCTGATCGGCCTGCTGATGTTCTTCGGTGACGCCGACGCCGTACGCGCCATCGCGTTCTGGCAGCTCGGCAGCCTGGCCCAGGCCAACTGGGCGGCCGTGGGGGTCACCCTGCCGTGCGCGGCCGTCGGCATCGCGATCGCCGTCGCCACCGCCCGCCGCCTGGACCTGCTGGCCCTCGGTGACCGGTCGGCCCGGCACCTGGGCGTCCACGTGGAACGGTTGCGGGTGGCCATGATCGGGGTGACCGCGCTGCTCGGTGCCGCCGCGGTGGCCTTCACCGGCGTGATCTCCTTCGTCGGGCTGGTCGTGCCGCACCTGGTGCGGATGGTCGCCGGGCCGGGGCACCGGCTGCTCCTGCCGGCCAGCGCGCTGGGCGGGGCCATCGTGGTCGTCGCCGGGGACCTGGCCGCCCGCACCCTGGTCGACTACCAGGAACTGCCGCTCGGCGTGCTGACCGCCGTGGTGGGTGGCCCGTGCTTCTTCTGGCTGCTGCGCCGGACCCGGGCCCGGGCGGGAGGATGGGGATGAGACGGACGGTGCCGGAGGTCGGTCGCGAACCGATCGGTCTGCGGGTGGAACGGTTGGGCGTCCGGCGCGGCGGCCGACCGATCCTGACCGACGTCACCCTCGACGTCCGGGGCGGGGAGCTGCTGGCGCTGGTCGGGCCGAACGGCGCCGGCAAGAGCACCCTGCTCGGCGCCATCTGCGGTGACCTGGCCCCGGCTGCCGGTGACATCGCGTTCGCCGGTCGGCCGCTGCACCGGTGGGCTCCGGTCGAACTGGCCCGGCTCCGCGCCATGCTGCCGCAACGCGCCACCATGACGTTCCCGTTCACCGTCGGCGAGGTGGTCGCGATGGGCCGTGCCCCGTGGGCCGGGACCGGGTACGCCGCCGAGGACGACGACGCAATCCGCGAGGCTCTGCGGCTGACCGGCACCGGGTCCTTCACCGACCGGGTCTTCTCCGCGCTCTCCGGCGGCGAGCAGGCGCGGGTGGCGTTGGCCCGGGTGCTCGCCCAACGGACCCCGATGCTCCTGCTGGACGAGCCGACCGCCGCGCTCGACCTGCACCACCAGGAGTTGGTGCTCCGGCTGGCCCGCGAGCGGGCCCGCCAGGGCGGCGCGGTGGTGGTCGTCCTGCACGACCTGGCGCTGGCCGCCGCGTACGCGGACCGGATCGCCCTGCTGGCCGGTGGACGGTTGGTCGCCGACGGGCCACCGGTCGAGGTGCTCACCGCCGACCGGCTCAGCGAGGTCTATCAGCACGAGATCGAGGTGCTGCCGCATCCGCGCACGGGTGTGCCGCTGGTGGTGCCGGTCCGCACCGACGAGTGACGGCCCGCCGGTGGTGACCGGCGGGCCGTCGTACGTCGCACGGAATCAGCTCGCGTCGGGACGCGGGGTCACGCCCAGCGCCGCGCACGCCTCCCGGTACATCCGAGCGGCCTCGGCCCGGATCTGCCGCCGCTCGGTGAGCGGGGCGCTGAAGGGCACCCGCACCGCGACCGGAGCACCGTCCACGGTGGCCGCGAAGTACATCGCCTCGGCGTCCATCCCGGACATGGTGGCCGCGGTGGCGGCCGGTGCACCGCCCAGCCCCTGGCAGATCAGCCGGCAGTCGTCGGCGTGGTCGGTGTTCATGTGCCGCATCACGGCCGACACCACCTCGGGGGGAAACGGGTTCGGCGCGCTCACGCGGCACTCCCCCGCACCACGTCCCGGCCCAGCTCGGCGATCATCTCGGTGTTCAGCCGGTACGCCCACGACACCTCGTCGAGGAAGCGTTGCCGCTCGACCTCGTCCCACGGCGCCGTGTCGAGCAGCTCGCGGTAGTGCTGCTTGAAGTCCTTCGCGTCCAGGTCCGGGAAGAGGAAGAACCGGACGCCGTCGGTGTCGAGCCCGAACGTGCGGCGTACCGCCCGCACCATCACCTGCCCGCCGGAGAGGTCACCCATGTACCGCGTGTAGTGGTGGGCGACGAAGCCCGCCGGCCAGGTGAAGGCGACCTCGCGCAGGCGTTCCTGATACTGCCGAGTGGCAGGGCTCGGCGCGATCCGGCTGGCCCAGTCGGGGCCGTGCAGGAAGCGCAGGTCGTCGACGATGCGGGCCAGGCGGTGCAGCTCCTCGACGACGAACGGCCCGGCCACCGGGTCGTTCCGCATCGCCTCGGCGGCCTCCTCCAACGTCTGGTAGACCACGTGGAGCTGCTCCAACAGTGCCGCGTACCCGGCCCGGTCGAGCTGCCCCGACAGCAGGGCGTCGAAATACGTCACGTTCTGCGCGGCCCGGTGGTCCGCCCTGGTCAACTCGCGCACCTGTGCGGCGAACCCCATGAACACCTCCTGTTAGGTAAGCCTAACCTATCATGATCACGACCTGGTGGGGAGTGGGCACCAGGTCAACATTCCAGGAAGGTAAACCCTTGTACCGCTTGGTCGGCTGGCCTGGCGCGGTCCACGACATCTTGCGACGCTAGTGATCGTGTATGACTACGACCTGTTGGTACTGGGCTCAGGGCCGAGCGGTCAGAAGGCCGCCATCGCCGCCGCCAAACTCGGCAGGCGGGTGGGCGTCGTGGATCGGCGCGACATGCTCGGCGGAGTCTGCATCAACACCGGCACCGTCCCCTCGAAGACCCTGCGCGAAGCCGTCCTCTATCTGACCGGACTGAGCCAACGAGACCTGTACGGCAGCAGCTACCGCGTCAAGGACGAGATCACCGTCAGCGACCTGGCGGCCCGCACCCAACATGTGATCAACCGACAGACCGACGTCATCCGCAACCAGTTGACCCGCAACCGGGTCACCCTGATCACCGGCACCGGCCGCTTCGCCGACCCGCATTCGGTCTGGGTCGACGGCGGCTCCGGACGGGACTCGAAGATCACGTTCGACAAGGCCATCATCGCCGCCGGTACCCGCCCGGCCCGGCCGGACAGCGTCGACTTCGACGACCGGACCATCGTCGACTCCGACGGCGTCATCAACCTCCAGGCCGTGCCACGCAGCATGGTCGTGGTCGGCGCGGGCGTGATCGGCATGGAGTACGCCTCCATGTTCGCCGCGCTGGGCACCAAGGTGACCGTGGTGGAACGCCGCGAACGGATGCTCGACTTCTGCGACGAGGAGATCATCGAGTCACTCAAGTACCACCTGCGCGACCTGTCGGTGACGTTCCGCTTCGGCGAGGAGGTCGCCGCGGTGGAGAAGCACCAGAACGCGGCACTGTGCGTACTCAAGAGCGGCAAGCGGATCGTCGCCGACACGGTGATGTACTCGGCCGGACGGCAGGGCCAGACCGACGGGCTGGACCTGGAGGCGGCCGGGCTGACCGCCGACCGGCGCGGCCGGATCGAGGTCGACGCGAACTACCGGACCACGGTGGACAACATCTACGCCGTCGGTGACGTGATCGGTTTCCCGGCACTGGCCTCCACCTCGATGGAGCAGGGCCGGTTGGCCGCCCAGCACGCCTGCGGTGAGCCGGAACGCCCGATGCACGAGTTGCAGCCGATCGGCATCTACACCATCCCGGAGATCAGCTTCGTCGGGAAGACCGAGGACGAACTGACCGAGAGCGCGACACCGTTCGAGGTGGGCATCGCCCGCTACCGCGAGCTGGCGCGCGGCCAGATCGTCGGCGACTCGTACGGCATGCTGAAGCTGCTCGTCTCGCCGGACGACGGCCGACTGCTGGGCGTCCACGTCTTCGGCACCGGCGCCACCGAGATCGTCCACATCGGACAGGCCGTGATGGGCTGCGGCGGCACGGTCGACTACCTGGTCGACACGGTGTTCAACTACCCGACGCTGGCCGAGGCGTACAAGGTGGCGGCGCTGGACGCGTCCAACAAGATCCGCAACATCACCCGGATCGACAACTGACCGCCCGGCCTGGTCTCGCCGCTCCCCTCCCGGCGGCGGCGAGACCAGGCTCCGGCAGCAGTCGCCCTCGCCGCCGGCCCCGTGCGCTCGTGCCCCCCGCGCCCACAGGCCAGCGGGTCAGCGGGCTGGCGGGCTGACGGGCTGGCGAGCTGGCGAGCTCGCGCCCTCCTGGTGTCTACTCGGAGCACTATCGAGCTGATCCGTTTGTGCCGTCGCCCGTCGCGACCGCCCGGCCGATGGGCCACCGCCACTCCGCGACCCGTCCGGGGCCCGCGGCCGTTCGGTCCCACCGGCTGCCCGCCGATCACCCGCCCTGACCACCTCACCGGACGCCGTTGCCGGAGTCCAAATTCCTACCCCCGCCCCAGCACAGGTCCAAGACCGGACGACGTCCGAGCCTCGGCAAGGTGCGTATCTGGGGAAAGTCCGAGCCTGGCGAACGTCCCAGCCCGGCGAACGTCCGAGGTTAGGGAAGGTCCGAGTCCGGGCACGGGTCGGAATCCGATGCGGCTCAGCATCACTCACCGGCGGCCAGTGGAAGTCCCGATCCGTTGACGCTCTCAGCTCGACAGTGCCCGACCGGCAAGACCCGCACCGGCCCGATGACGCTCGGCCGCCGTGCTCGGCGCGGCACTGCCCGACCGCCGGCCACGGACCAATCCGATGACGATCCGTCGACGCTCTCAGCTCGACAGTGCCCGACCGGCAAGACCTGGACCGGCCCGATGACGATCCGCCACCGCGCTTATTACGAACGACCGGACCCGACCGGCATGGCCCCGCACGGGACACCGCCCGGCTGCCAACGCCGGCGCGGGCGCTGGTAGGACCACCATGAAGGGCACCAGCGCGGCCCGACGCGCCGCCGCCGCCAGCCTGACCCACTACTGACCCCGGCCGGACCCGCCGCCCACGCCAGCTGGCCCCGCCGCCCACGCCAGCCAGCCCCGCCGGCGACGCCAGCCAGCCCCGCTGCCCACGCCAGCCGCCCGTCGGGCGCTCCTCGTGCGCCCGACGGCGGACGCTCAGCCGGCGGACGCTCAGCCGGCGGACGCTCAGCCGGCGGACGGAGTCGGGCGGCGCGCCGGGCTGAGGTGGCGGGCGTACGCGCCGGTGGTGAAGAAGGCGGGCAGGTCCTCGCCGAGGGCGGTCTCCTCGACGATGCGCGCCGCGTGCCCGGCGCGCTCGCGCTCGGCGGCGTCACCGCACCCCTCGACCAGGGTGGCCAACTCCTCGTCGAGGATCGCCCGGACCCGCTCCTCGGTCACGCTGCCGCCGCCGGCCAGCGGCGTACCGTGGTGCAGCCACTGCCAGACCTGGCAGCGGGCGATCTCGGCGGTCGCCGCGTCCTCCATCAGGTTCCACAGGGCCACCGCACCGGCTCCGCCGAGCCAGGCGTCGACGTAGCGCAGCGCCACCGCGATGTTCGACCGCAGCCCCGCCTCGGTGACCTGACCGGGGGTCTTGTCCACGGCGAGCAGGTCGGCGGCGGTGACCTCGACGTCGTCACGCTGCCGGTCGAGTTGGTGCGGGCGTTCGCCGAGCACCGCGTCGAACTCCTCGCGGCAGGTCGACACCAGGCCGGGGTGGGCCACCCAGGAGCCGTCGAAACCGGCGGCGGCCTCCCGCTGTTTGTCGGCCCGCACGCGGCTCAGCGCCGTCTCGTTGACCGCCGGGTCCCGGCTGGGCACGAACGCGGCCATGCCGCCGATCGCGTGCGCCCCGCGCCGGTGGCAGGTCCGCACCAGCAGCTCGGTGTACGCGCGCATGAACGGCACGGTCATCGTGACCTCGGACCGGTCCGGCAGGACGAAGTCCGGCCACTGCCCGAAGTTCTTGATGATGCTGAAGATGTAGTCCCACCGGCCGGCGTTCAGCCCCGCCGAGTGGTCCCGCAGCTCGTAGAGGATCTCCTCCATCTCGAAGGCGGCGGTGATGGTCTCGATCAGGGTGGTCGCCCGGATCGTGCCCTGCGGCAGCCGCAGGTAGTGCTGGGCGAAGACGAAGATGTCGTTCCACAGCCGCGCCTCGCGGTGGCCCTCCAGCTTCGGCAGATAGAAGTACGGTCCCGCGCCGACCGCGAGTTGCCGCCGGGCGCAGTGGAAGAGATAGAGACCGAAGTCGACCAGGCTGGCCGAGAGCGGCCGACCGTCCACCACGATCCCCTTCTCGACCAGGTGCCAGCCGCGTGGACGGACCACGATGGTGGCCAGGTCGTCGCCGAGGGCGTACCGCTTCCCGCGCGCGTCGGTGAAGTCGATCCGGCGGTCCAGCGCGTCCATCAGGTTGAGCTGCCCACCGATGACGTTGTCCCAGGTGGGGGCGGTGGCGTCCTCGAAGTCGGCGAGCCACACCCGGGCACCGCAGTTCAGCGCGTTGATCGTCATCTTGCGATCCGGCGGGCCGGTGATCTCGACCCGCCGGTCTTCGAGCCCGGGGGCGGGCGGCGCCACCCGCCAGCTCGGATCGGCGCGGACGCCGATGGTCTCCGGCAGGAAGTCGGGTAGTTGGCCGGTGGCGAACCGGTCCCGGCGGGCCCGTCGAGTGTCCAGCAGCGCCACCCGGCGGGCGGCGAACTCGCTGTCCAGCGTGACCAGGAACTCCAGCGCCTCGGGGGTGAGCACCTCGTCGAAGCGCTCCGCCACCGGGCCGATGATCTCGTACCTCATGCGAACTGCTCCTCCTCGGTCGAGCCGCGCAGGGCGGTGGTCTCGGCGGTCGGGTTGAGCACCGTGCTGATCAGGTCGAAGTAGCCGGTGCCCACCTCGCGCTGGTGCTTGACCGCGGTGTAACCGGCGGCCTCGGCCGCGAACTCCCGCTCCTGGAGCGACACGTACGCCGGCATCCCCTCGGCGGCGTAGCCCCGGGCCAGGTCGAACATCGAGTAGTTCAGCGCGTGGAAACCGGCCAGCGTGATGAACTGGAACCTGTATCCCATGTGGCCGAGTTCGCGCTGGAACTTGGCGATGGTGGCGTCGTCGAGGTGCTTGCGCCAGTTGAACGACGGCGAGCAGTTGTAGGCGAGTAGCTGGTCCGGGTACTCGTCCTTGATCGCCTCGGCGAAGCGGCGGGCGACCTCCAGGTCCGGCGTGCTGGTCTCCATCCAGAGCAGGTCGGCGTGCGGGGCGTACGCGAGCCCTCGGGCGATGCACGGCTCGATACCGTTGCGGACGCGGTAGAAGCCCTCCGGGGTGCGCTCGCCGGTGACGAAGGGGCGGTCCCGCTCGTCCACGTCGGTGGTGAGCAGGGTGGCCGCCTGCGCGTCGGTGCGGGCCACCACCACCGTCGGCACTCCGGCGACGTCGGCGGCGAGCCGGGCCGCCTCCAGCGTGCGGACGTGCTGCCCGGTGGGGATGAGCACCTTCCCGCCGAGGTGGCCGCACTTCTTCTCGGCGGCGAGCTGGTCCTCCCAGTGCACCCCGGCCGCACCGGCCGCGATCATCGCGCTCATCAGCTCGTACGCGTTGAGCACGCCGCCGAAACCGGCCTCCGCGTCGGCGACGATCGGGGCCAGCCAGTCGATGCCCGAGGTGTCGCCCTCGGCGGTGGTGATCTGGGCGGCCCGCAGCAGCGCGTTGTTGATCCGGCGCACCACAGCCGGCACGGAGTTGGCCGGGTAGAGGCTCTGGTCCGGATAGGTGTGTCCGGCCAGGTTGGCGTCAGCGGCGACCTGCCAGCCAGACAGATAGATCGCCTTGAGCCCGGCCCGGACCATCTGCACCGCCTGGTTGCCGGTGAGCGCCCCCAGCGCGTGGACGTAGTCCTCGCTGGTGAGCAGCCGCCACAGCCGGTTGGCCCCGTGCCGGGCCAGGGTGTGCTCCTCCTGGATGGCACCACGCAACCGGATGACGTCCTCGGCGCGGTAGCTGCGCCGTACTCCCCGCCAGCGGGGGTTGGTCTCCCATTCGTGCTGCAACTGCTCGACCGCGGAAAGCATCGCATTCATCCCTTCGGGTTTCTGTGTCACACACGGTCACACGACCTGTCGGGGCAGGTCGAGAGACGGAAAGAGCCAATTATTGAAAAGCCGAAGGGCGATTTTGCAAAGTTGTGAAAGGCGCCATTCGCAGCAGTGCTAATGTGGCCCGACCCAGTCCGCCGATCGGGAGGTTGCGGCGATGACCAAGACCTTTGCCGGTGCCCGCCTGCGCCGGTTGCGCGAGGAGCGTGGGATCAGCCAGACGGAGCTGGCCCGGCACCTCAGCATCTCCCCGAGCTACCTGAACCAGATCGAGCACGACACCCGCCCGTTGACCGTGCCGGTGCTGCTGCGCATCACCGAACTGTTCGGCGTCGACCCGACCGTGTTCGCCGCGCACGACACCCCGCGCCTGGTCGCCGGGCTACGCGAGGCCCTACCCGCCCGGGCCGGCATCACCGAACTCACCGAACTCGCCACCCGGCTGCCCGAGGTCGCCGCCGCCGTCATCGACCTGCACCGGCGCTACCAGCAGGCCGACGAGCAGCTCGCCGAGCTGGTCGGTGACCGCGAGCGGATCGGGCGCAGCCCGCACGACCAGGTCACCGAGTTCTTCTACCGCCGGCAGAACTACGTACCGGACCTCGACGAGGAGGCCGAACGGCTGGCCGCCCGGATGGCGCTGCGCCGGGGCGAGGTGCGCGTCCTGCTGCGCGACCGGTTGGCGCAGCGACACGGGGTACGCGTCACCCGCGAGGAGCCCGGCTCACTCGGCGGCGACCTGCACCGCTACCGCCCGCAGACCCGCACCCTGCACCTGTCCACCTCACTGCGCGGCGGGCAGGAGGCGATGCGGATGGCCGCGCAGATCGCCTTGCTGGAGTTCGCCGACGTGATCGACGAGATCGTCGAGTCGGAGAACTTCGACGACGTGCAGACCCAGATCCTGACCCGGGTCGGCCTGGCCAACTACTTCGCGGCGGCGCTGCTGCTGCCGTACGAGCACTTCCTGGCCGCCGCCGAGCAGCGCCGCTACGATATCGACCTGTTGACCCAGCACTACGCCCTCGGCTGGGAGACGGTCTGCCACCGGCTCAGCACCCTGCAACGCCCCCGGGCGCGCGGCGTGCCGTTCTCCTTCGTCCGAGTGGACCGGGCCGGCAACATGTCCAAGCGGCAGTCCGCCACCGGCTTCCCGTTCTCCCGCACCGGCGGCACCTGCCCGCTGTGGAACGTCTACGAGGCGTTCGGCGCGCCCGGACGGGTGGTCACCCAGGTCGCCGCGATGCCGGACGGGCAGCGTTACCTCTGGATCGCCCGCACCATCACCCGGCACCACGGCGGTTACGGTCAACCCGGCAAGGTGTACGCGATCGGGCTGGGCTGCGAGACACGGCACGCCGGGCGGTTGGTCTACTCCACCGGGATGGACCTGCACGCGGCCGAGGCGGCCATCCCGATCGGGCCGGGCTGCAAGACCTGCGAGCGGATGAGCTGCCCGCAGCGGGCCGCCCCACCGATCAGCCGGCACCTGGACCTGGACGAGAACCGCAGCACCTTCATCCCGTACCCGCTTCGGGACTGAACCCGGCGCCCGGCGCGCGTAGCCCGGACGCGCACGGCCTGCTATAGATGGTGGTTGATGTCGATGTGATCCGCCCACCCCCGTCGCGCGGGCCACCACCACGCCGCCTCACCGACGGGCCGTCCACATCGGAGACGGCATGACACGTCACGCTCGCGTCCTGTCCCCCCTGGCCGTACTCGTCGTGCTGGCCGTGCTGCTCGCACCGGTCTCCCCCGCCCGGGCCGTGCCACCGAAGACGCCCCCGCTCACCACCCCCTGGACCAGTCAGGCGCTGGCCGGCACCCCGCTGCCGGAGTACCCGCGACCGCAGATGACCCGACCCGACTGGCTCAACCTCAACGGCGAGTGGCAACTGCGCCAGTCCGCCACCGACGACGCCCCGCAGTTCGGCGTCGACCTGCCGGAGCGGGTCAACGTGCCGTTCCCGGTGGAGAGCGCCCTGTCCGGGGTGCAGCGCGCCGCCGCCGACAACCGTCACTATCTGCACTACCGCCGCACCGTCACGGTGCCGGCCGGCTGGTCGGGCCGCCGCGTCCTGCTGCACTTCGGCGCGGTGGACTGGCAGGCCACGGTCTGGGTCAACGGCACCCGGGTCGGCACCCACAGCGGCGGCTACGACGCGTTCAGCTTCGACGTCACGCCGCAGTTGCGCACCGGCCAGAACGAGATCGTGGTCACCGTCTGGGACCCCACCGACAGTCGGCAGAACGGCAGCCTGCCGCCGATCGGCAAGCAGACCAGGACACCGAACGGCATCTTCTACACGCCGGTCTCCGGCATCTGGCAGACCGTCTGGCTGGAACCCGTACCCGCCGCCTCGATCAGCCGGGTCGACACGTACCCGAACCTCGCCGACAACACCCTGCGGGTGCGGGTGCACACCCGCGGCACCGTCACCGGCCACCGCGTGCTCGCCGAGGCACTGACCGGCGGCACCGTGGTCGGCACCGCCACCGGCGGCTTCACCGAATTCACCGTGCCGGTGCCGAACGCCCGCCGCTGGTCCCCCGACGACCCGTTCCTGTACGACCTGCGGATCACGTTGCGCAACGCCGCCGGCGCACCGGTGGACCGGACCACCCACTACTTCGGCATGCGGGAGATCACCACCCGGATGGTCGGCGGCGTGCTGCGCCCGCTGCTCAACGGCGAGTTCGTCTTTCAGGCCGGCACCCTCGACCAGGGCTACTGGCCGGACGGCCTATACACCGCGCCCACCGACGCCGCCCTCGCCTTCGACCTGCAGAAACACAAGGACCTCGGGTTCAACATGGTGCGCAAGCACATCAAGGTCGAACCGCAGCGGTGGTTCTATCACGCCGACCGCCTCGGCCTGCTGGTCTGGCAGGACATCCCGTCACTGACCGCTCAAGAGGTCGACGCGACCGACGCCCAGCAGGCCCAGTTCGAGGCGGAGGCCCGGGAGATCGTCGACGAGCACCGCAGCAGCCCGGCGGTGGTCGCCTACACCGTCTACAACGAGGGCTGGGGTGAGCGGTCGCTCGCCGACACCCGACGGGTCGGTCAGAACGTCAAGAACCAGGACCCGACCCGGCTGGTCAACACGCACAGCGGCCACAACTGCTGCCAGTCGCTCGGCGACCCGGGCAACGGCGACATCGACGACTGGCACGTCTACCTCGGGCCCGCCTCCCCCGCACCGTCCGCCTCCCGGATCGCGGTGCTCGGCGAGTTCGGCGGCCTCGGACTACGGGTGCCCGGGCACGAGTACAGCCCCAGCGGCGGCTTCTTCGCGTACGAGTGGCAGCCCACCTCGGCGGCGCTGACCGACCGGTACGTCGGCCTGGTCGAGGGCGTCCGGAACCTGATGGTCGGCACCGGGCTCAGCGCCTCGGTCTACACCGAGATCACCGACCTGGAGGGCGAGCTGAACGGCTTCCTCACCTACGACCGCCGGGTGGTCAAGATGGACGAGGCCCGGGTACGCGTCGCCAACCGCGCCCTGATCGACGCGTCCCGGTCGATCACGCCCCGGCAACCGGTCGCGCTGCCGGTGGGCGCCCGCCACTCGTTGCAGGTGACCACGCCCGGACACACCGGACGGTACCTGCGACACCAGAACGGTCTGGCGTACACCGAGATCGTCACCGCGGGCAGCGCGGCGCTGCTCAAGCAGGACGCCACGTACACGATCCGGGCGGGACTGGCCGACGGGAGCTGCTACTCCTTCGAGTCGGTGAACTACCCGGGGCAGTACCTGCGTCACGCCGACTCCCGGGTCCGCAACTCGCCCGACGACGGCTCCGCGCTGATGCGCGCGGACGCCACCTGGTGCGCCCGCACCGGGCTCACCGGCAGCGGCGTGTCGCTGGAGTCGTACAACTATCGGGGGTCCTTCCTGCGCCACTACGACTCGCAGGTGTGGTTGAGTAACGGCGCGGGTGGTGCCGCGTACCAGTCGCCCGTGCTCTGGGCGGTGGACAGCACCTGGCATCTCGCGAGTCCCTGGGCGCCCTGACCGGCCGTCGGTGGCCCGGACCGACCGGTCCGGGCCACCGACGTGGCCACCCACCCCGATCACGCCGGTCGCGCAGCGTCACGACCGCGACGGAGCTGCCGATACACTTGCCACCCCTCCGCACGTCCAGGGCAGGTGCATTGGCTCGTCGTCGCTTCCGCGTCCCCCGTCCGCTGCGCGCCACCCTCGGCCTGCTCGCGGCCACCGCGCTGCTGGCCGGCTGCTCGGTGGTCGCGCCGAACGCCGGCCCCACCCCACTGCGGGTGCTCCAGATGAACCTCTGCAACAGCGGCATGGCCCTGGGCTGCTACACCGGGCGGGCGGTGGACCAGGCCGCCGAGGTGATCCGCGCCGAACGCCCGGACATCGTCACGCTCAACGAGATCTGCTCCGGTGACGTGGACGCGCTGGAGCGCGCCATGACCGGTGTGCACTCCGGCACCGTGGTCGCGGCCTTCCAGCCCGCCCGCAACGGCCGCACCGGCGAGCCCTACCGCTGCGTCAACGGCGAGCAGTACGGCGTCGGCGTGCTGGCCCACGTCGCGGACCCGTACCGGGGGCACGAACTGCACCGGGGGGTCTTCCCGGCGCAGGACCCGGCCGATCCCGAGCAGCGCGCCTGGCTCTGCGTGGACGCCAGCACCGTCTTCTACGCGTGCACCACGCACCTGGCGTACACCAGCTCGACGCTGGCGCTGGCCCAGTGCGGGCACCTGCTCGGGGTGGCCGTACCCGAGCTGCACGCCGGTGCCGGCTACCAGCCGACGGTGGTCAGCGGCGACCTCAACCTGCGGCACGGCGGCACGCCCGACGTGCGGTCCTGCGTACCCGCCGACTACCAGCACCTGCACGACGGCGGGGTGCAGCAGTTCATGGCCACCCCGGACCTGACGATCACCGCCAGCAGATCGATCGACATGAGCGGCACGACCGACCACGCGGCGTTCCTGGTCACCCTCACCACCGAGCGGGCCGAACACCCCGCCGCCTGACGACCTCGGCCGTCAGTCCCACCAGAACGCCCAGGTCGGGGCGTTGACGATGCGGTCCGCGTAACCGGCGAGCGTGCACGGGCTCTGCCCCTGCCAGATGTTGTCCGGGCAGAAGGCGAAGTGCTCGGCCGCGATCGGCAATGCCTCGTCGACGGTCGTCGGCGGGGCGGCGACCGACAGGTACAGCTCGGCGAAGCCGAGGCCGATCACGCGTACCCCGAACCGGTCCTCCCAACTGCGCAACACCGCGGAGAGTCGGCCGGCGTCGTTGGTGTAATTGACCGGCCCCTGCCAGCCGACGACGGCCAGCGCGTCGCTGCCCCGCTCGGCGGCGACCAGACCGAGCCGCATGTCGGGCTGGGCCAGTGACAACTGCTCGGCCCAGTGGTCGGCGTGCTCCTGCGGCGTGACCCGGGGCGACGCCGGTGCGGCCAGGCCGGGCCAGTCCTGCCCGTAGGGCGCGGTGACGGCGAGCTGCCGGCTGGTCGGCTCACCACCCTCGTAGTTGGTGGTGCGGGTGGACCACCAGCCGGCCAGCAACCGCTCGGGGTCGTGCTCCGCCGGGTCGGAACTGCTCGCCGGCCACAGCTCGCCGTCGGCCCAGGGGCGGTCCGGGTCACCGTGGAGGTGGTCGAGGAGCAGCGGCCACAGCCCCGACCCCGCGTGCGCCGCGTGCAGCTCCGGCCACAGTCCGGACGGGGCCGGTGCGTCGCTGAGCCACAGCGCGGGACGCTCGTCGGATGCCTCCTCGCTGCGGACCGTCCGGCCGGGCGGGAGCGACACGGGCAGGGTGCGGCGGCGCGGCTGCGCGTCGGCGAACAGCTCGGCCAGGTCGGTGGGAAGCTCATTCAACTGCGAGGTCACGAGGCGTGAGGATAGTCGCCGACACCGACAACTCCGGCCGACGAGCCGGTCGCTCCGACCCGTGTCATCCCGGTGCGTCGGTGCCCCAGGCGGCCCGGACCAGGGCGGGCAGCACCCGGGCGGCCGAGCCGCGCAGGTTCACGTCGGCGACCGCGTCCAGCGGTGTCGGCGCCGGGTCGACCTGGATCACCGTGGCACCGAGGCGGGCCGCCACCCGGGGGATCTCGGCGGCCGGATACACCACGCCGGAGGTGCCGATCGTCAGCAGCAGATCACAGGCGGCGGCCGCCTCGACCGCCGCCTCCAGGGCCTGCTGCGGCAACGACTCACCGAACCACACCACGCCCGGCCGGACCGGTGCCGTGCAGCGCACGCAGTCGGGTGGCGGCATCCGTCCGCCGTCGCCGGGCGGCGTCTCCTCGGCGAGGGTCGCCGGGTGGGCACACCGCGAACAGCGCGGCGCGAACAGGCTGCCGTGCAGGTGGATCGGGGCGACCGAACCGGCCCGCTCGTGCAGGTCGTCCACATTCTGCGTGATCAGAACGGTCTCCGGGACGTGCGCCTCGATCGCGGCCACCGCCCGGTGCCCATCGTGCGGCTCGGCCCGCCGCACGGTGTGCCGCCGCCACTCGTACCAGCCCCAGACCAGGGCCGGGTCGGCCTGGAATGCCTCCGGCGTGGCCAGCGTGTGGGCGTCGTAGCGCTGCCAGAGGCCGGTGAGGGCGTCACGGAACGTCGGCACGCCGCTCTCGGCCGACATCCCGGCCCCGGTGAAGATCACCACGCGGCGGGCCTCCCGCAGCGCCGTCACGGCCGCCGGAGTCACCGGCTCGGTCATCCGTCACACTCCCTTCCGGTACGACGCACCGCTCCCGCCGTCAGTCGGCCAGGATCTGCTCGCGCAGGATGTCGGCGTGACCGCAGTGCTCGGCCAGCTCGCGCAGCACGTGCAGATAGACCCAGCGCAGCGGGATCGGTCCGCGCCGGTTGCCGTGCAGCAGGTCGTCCAACCCCAGCGAGGCGGTGGCGCGACGGGACGCCGCACACGCCTGCCGGTGTGCCTCCTGGACGCTGGCGACGGTGTCACCGTCGTCGAGCAGGAACGACTCGTCCGGCGTGGCCGGGATGCCGATCTCGGCACGCGAGCGGCGCGTCACCGCCTCGTCGAACCAGACCTTCTCCACGAAGGTCGCGTGCTTGACCAGACCCAGCAGGGTCGTCCGGGAGGGCACCAACGATCGGCGGGCCTGCTCCTCGGTCAGCCCGTCGAGACAGTGCTGCAGCTCGGCGCGGTGCTGGTCGATGAAGACCTCGAACTGGTCCCGCAGTGCCGCGTCGATGACCCGCTCGAAGTCGGGCACGGAGGGCGATGACATGTGCGAAGCATGTCAACACCGCGACGGCGGGGCAAACAGGTTGCCGGATCCTCGCCGCGTGCTGCCGTCAGCAGAATGCCTTGGCCGGTCGCGGCCGGTCCGGACATCCTGGCCGCATGGACCTGGGCTTCGGTGGTGAGGTGGCACGGCTGTACCAACGCTACCGGCGCGGCTATCCGCCGGCCGTGTTCGACGTGCTGGCGACGACGTTCGGTCTGACGCCGCAGGACGTGGTCGTCGACCTCGGCTGCGGTACGGGCCAGCTCACGCTGCCGATCGCCGCTCGGGTGCGGGCGGTCGTCGGGGTCGATCCGGAGCCCGACATGCTCGTGCTCGCCCGCCGCGCCGCCGAGGAACAGCGGGTCGACAACGTGAGCTGGGTCCTCGGTGCCGACTCCGACCTGCCCGCGTTGGGCCGGTTGCTCGGCGACGTGGGCGCGGTGACCGTCGGGCAGGCTCTGCACTGGATGGCGCATGAGAGCGTGTTCGCCGGGCTCCGTCCGCTGCTGCGCCCCGGTGGCGGGGTCGCGGTGGTGGCCAACGGGACGCCGCTGTGGCTTCAGGACACGTCCTGGTCGCGGGCGCTACGTGCCTGCCTGGAACGCTGGCGCGGCGCCGAACTGAGCCGGAGCTGCGGCACCGACACCGACAGCCGACGCCGGTACGCTGACGCACTCACCCGGCACGGTTACCACGTCACCGAGACCGTGGTCGAATACACCGACGAACTCGACCTGGACGCTCTTCTCGGCGGCGTCTACTCCAGCTTCCCGGTCGACGCCCTGCCCCCGGCGGAGCAGCGGACGGAGCTGTCCACGATGATCCGCGACGCGCTGGGCCCGGCGACCCGGTTCCGCGAGCACGTCCGCGTCTGCGTGTTGACCGGCCGGATCGGGTAGTCCCGACCCGGCCGGTCGCAGGTCAGCGTTGCACGCGGGCGCCGGCTCCGCGCACCAGTGCCTCCACCTCGGCGAGGTTGGCCATCGACGTGTCGCCGGGGGTGGTCATCGCCAGGGCGCCGTGGGCGGCGCCGTACTCCACGGCCTGGGCCAGGTCGCCGTCGCGCTCCAGCAGGCCGTAGATGAGCCCGGAGGCGAAGCTGTCGCCGCCGCCGACCCGGTCCATGATCTCCAGGCCGGGGCGGTGGGTGGCCTCGGCGAACGCGCCACCCGACCATGCCACGGCGCCCCAGTCGTTGACCGTCGCGCTGTGCACGCCGCGCAGCGTGGTCGCCACGACCTTGAAGTTCGGGTACTCCTGGACGACGGCCTCGATCATCGTCTTGAAGTTGCCGGCGTCCAGCGCGCCGCTGTGGATGTCGGTGTCCGGCACCTCGAATCCGAGGCAGGCGGTGAAGTCCTCCTCGTTGCCGATCATCACGTCGACCAGGGCGGCGAGCCGACGGTTGACCTCCCGGGCGCGGTCCTGGCCGCCCACCGCCTTCCAGAGGCTGGGCCGGTAGTTCAGGTCGTAGGAGACGATGGTGCCGTGCCGGCGGGCGGCGGTCATCGCGGCCTCGGCGGTCTGCGCGGCCGTCTCCGACAGCGCCGCGTAGATGCCGCCGGTGTGCAGCCACCGCACCCCGAGCGTGCCGAAGAGGTGGTCCCAGTCGACGTCGTCCGGCTTGAGCTGGCTGGCGGCGGAGTGGCCCCGGTCGGAGGTGCCGACCGCCCCGCGTACGCCGAAACCGCGCTCGGTGAAGTTCAGTCCGTTGCGCACGCTACGGCCGATGCCGTCGTAGGGCAGCCAGGTGACGAAGCTGGTGTCCACGCCGCCCTGCAGGATCAGGTCCTCCAGCAGCCGGCCGACCTCGTTCTGGGCGAACGCGGTGACCACCGCGGTCCGCAGGCCGAAACAGCGGCGCAGGCCCCGGGCCACGTTGTACTCGCCGCCACCCTCCCAGGCCCGGAACTGACGCGCGGTGCGGACCCGCCCCTCACCGGGGTCGAGTCGCAGCATGACCTCGCCGAGCGAGACCAGGTCGTACCGGCACTCGTCCTTCGGCCGGGGAGTCAGCGCACTCGTACTCTCGCTCATGCCGTCACTCCGCTCCGCTGCGTGCCGCCACGAGGCACCACCGCACTGAACCCGATGATTCGCTCGCTCCGCTCGCTCATGCCCGACCTCCCGCCGCCGCCACCGCCGAGGCGGTCCGGCTGGTGATCTCGTCCCACTGCTCACCGGCGACCAGGTCCGCCGCCACCATCCAGGTCGCGCCGACGGCCAGCACGGCGGGCAGGGCAAGGTACTCGTCGATCACGGCGGGCGTGATGCCACCGGTGGGGATGAACCGGATGTCGCGGAACGGCGCCGCGAGCGCCTTGATCATCGGCGCGCCGCCCAGTTGCTGGGCGGGGAAGAACTTGACCACGTCCAGGCCGGCGTCGACGGCCATCTGGATCTCGGTCGCGGTGGCCGCGCCGGGGAAGACCGGCACGCCGGCCTCCTGGCAGAAGCGCACCACCGCGGGGGCGAAACCGGGGGTCACCACGAACCGGGCACCGGCGGCCACGGCCCGCGCGGCCTGCTCGGCGGTGAGCACGGTGCCGGCACCGACCGTGAGATCTCCGCGCCCGGCCACCGCCTTGATCGCGTCCAGCCCGGCGGCGGTACGCAGGGTCACCTCGATCGCCGACAGACCACCCTTGACCAGCGCCGAGGCGAGTGGATCGGCGTGCCGAGCGTCCTCGAGGACCACCACCGGCAGCACCCGTCCAACGTCGAGTCTTCCCGATCCGCGATCAGATTGTTCAGATCCTTGAACGTTAGTCACGTACGTGACCTTACTGGAGGCGTACCGGCTTCGCTAGAGTGGGCCGGTGCCCACCGCGCCAGAGGAGTTCCAGCCCGTCAAGTCGGCCGGGCGCACCCTCGACCTGCTCGAACTGCTCGCCGACCAGCCGCGCTCCTGGGCCCTGGGCGACCTGGCACGGGCCCTCGGCATCCCCAAGAGCAGCCTGCACGGGCTGCTGCGCACGCTGACCACTCGCGGCTGGGTGCAGACCGACGACACCGGCACCCGGTTCCGGCTCGGCCTGCGGGCCCTGCGGGTCGGCGCCGCCTATCTCGACGGGGACGACCGGGTCGGTCTGCTCGGCGGCGTCCTCGACGAGTTGTCCCGCCGGTTCGGCGAGGCCGTCCACCTCGGCCGGCTCGACGGCGATCAGGTGGTGTATCTGGCCAAGCGGGAGTCGGTGCACCGGCTGCGGCTCTACAGCGCGATCGGCCGACGGTTGCCGGCGCACGCCACCGCCCTCGGCAAGGCCCTGCTGGCCGGGCACCCGGAGCAGACGGTCGACACGATGCTGACCTGGCCGCTGCCCCGCCTCACCCCGCACACCCTCTGCGACCGCGACGCCCTGCACTCGGCGCTGGCCGATGTCCGGACAGTCGGGCACGCGGTGGACCGGGAGGAGAACGCCGAGGGCATCGTCTGCTTCGCGATGGCCGTGCCGCTGTCGTCACCGGCGGTGGACGCGGTGAGCATCTCCGTCCCGGTCTCCCGGCTGCGTCCGGAGATCGAGGCGTCGATCGTCGCGGCGCTGCGGGAGATGGTCGGTGGCCTCACCCAGGCCCGCAGCATGGTGGTCGCGTAGCGGGCTCGGGGCGGCGATTCCACCCCGAGCCCTTCAGCGCTGGTCAGGCCGGCACGCGCCGGTCAGGCCGGCAGGCGCCGAACGTCGGCGCTGGTCAGACGGGCAGGCGCCAGACCTGGTTGGCGCCGCCGAAGCAGTCCCAGATCTGCAACCGGGTGCCGTCGGCGGAGCTGTTGCCGGTGGCGTCCAGGCACCTGTTCGACGCCGGGTTGCGCAGCGTGCCGTTGGACTGGGCCTGCCAGACCTGCGCGGTGGTGCCATTGCAGTCCCAGAGCTGCACGAGCGTGCCGTTGGCGGTGCCCGCGCCGGCCACGTCCAGGCACTTGCCGAGCGCCCGCAGGGTGCCGCCGGAGGCCACCGTCCAGCTCTGCGCATTGGTGCCGTTGCAGGTGTAGAGCTGCACGGCCGTGCCGTTGGCGTTGCTCGCGGCGGCCACGTCCACGCACTTGCCGGCGATGCCGGTGATCGGGCCGGTCCGCCCGGTCGGCGGCGGGGTGCCGCCGCCCATGACGGTGTCGTAGATCGCGCTGACCAGTGAGGTCGAGCCGCTGGTGTCCTGGGTCAGCTCCCAGTTCATCATGCCGCCGGCGTTCGCCATCGCCCACTGGGTCTTGCGCTTGACGGTCGGGATGCCGTTGTAGCACTGCTGGACGCCGCTGACCGTGGTGCAGTCCCGGTTGGCGTTGGCCGGGTCCATGCCGACCAGTTGGGTGTACGTGTAGTAGCCGGGGCGACTGTAGAAGGGCACGCCGAGGACGGCCTTGGCGGCCGGCAGGCCGCGCGCCTTCCACCCGTTCACCGCGTTGATCGACCAGTCGTAGTTGGCGTGCGGGCTGCCGCCGTCGTACGCCATGATGTTGAGGAAGTCGACGTGGTTGAAGACCGAGGTGGGCACACCGTCGCGGTAGTAGCCCTCGGCGACCACGGCGGCGGTCAGCAGCTTGCCCTGCGGGCGCAGCGCATTACTGAGCTGCTGAATGAGCAGGGCGTAGTTGGCGGCCGAGGCGCCCGGGTCCGGGTACTCCCAGTCCATGTCGACGCCGTCGAGGCCGTACTGGTTGACGAACGAGACCAGACTGTTGACGAACGTGGTGCGGGTGCCGGCGTTGGCGGCGAGGGCCTCGAAGGCGCTGTCGTCGCCGTCGTTCCAGCCGCCCACCGCGATGGAGACCTTGACGTTGTTGGCCCGGGCCAGCGACACCAGCGAGGAGAGCTTGCTCGGGTTCTCCACCGGCCGCAGGGTGCCGTTGCTGTTGGGCAGCACGAACGCGTAGTTGATGTGGGTGAGCTTGCCGTACTGGACCGAGTTGACGTTGCCGGCCCAGGAGGGCATGTAGCCGACGCTCTTGAAGTTGTTCGGCAGGACCACGGCGTGTGCGGCGGTCGGGGTGACGGCGAGGGTCGCTCCGGCGGTGACCAGGGCGAGCAGACCGGCGGCCAGGGCCGAGCGGGGGCGGGGACGTGGTGAGGACATCGAGGGCCTTCCCGGTGCGGATCACGGCGCCGTGCCGCCGTCCGGCGCCGGTGGTCGTCGGCGCCGGACGAGCGTACGGGTGGACAGGGTGGTTTCCTCGAGGCAGCAGAATCTTAAAGAGTGTTAACCGTTAAGGTCAATGACAACTTTCGATGGCGAGCGACGAAAGTCGGACGACCGGGAGCGAAACTCGCCAAGCGCACCATCACCTCGGCGACGGGCGGCTAGGTTCATCACCGATGCCGGCGGTGACGCGGCGGAAGCGCCGGGGCTCGACGACGACGGGAGCAGGTCGTGCCGACAGCACAGCACGCCGACGCGCTGCGGGACGCCGCCGTCGTGCTGACCGGCGCGACGAGCGGTATCGGCCGCGCCACCGCGCTGGCCATCGCCGACCGGCCCGGCTGTCTCGTCCTGCACGGGCCGGAGCCGGAGAGCGAGGTCGCCGACCTGCTCGACCAGGTGCGGTCCCGGCAACGCCGGGATGCCGAGTTGACGTACGTGGCGGCCGACTACCACGATCTCGCCGAGGTCACCCGGCTGGCCGAGCGGATCCGCGTCACGACCGATCCGATCGACGTCCTGATCAACAACGCGGGCCGTCCCGCGCCGGCCACCCGGACGGTCAGCGACGCCGGGAACGAGATCACCTTCCAGGTCGACTACCTGGCGCCCTTCCTGCTCACCACCGACCTGATCGACCTGGTCGCCGGCCACGAGCGGGGACGGATCGTCAACATCGTGTCCGCCACCCATCACTCGGCCACGCTGCACCTGGACGACCTCGACCTGACCCGGCAGGCCTACACCCCGTCGGCCGCGTACGCGAACGCCGAGCTCGCCCTGGTCACGTACACCGGCTGGCTGGCCCGGAACCGGCCGTCGCCCTCGCTGGACGTGGTCAGTCTGCACCCGGGCGTGATCTCGACCGGCCTGCTGCACGCGATGTTCTCCGTCGACGGGCAACGCCCGGAACAGGCCGCCGACACCGTCGTGCAGATCGCGGCGCGGCGCGAGGACAACGGCACCTACTACGACGAGCGGGTACCCGGCACGCCCCACCCGCAGGCCGTCGACCCGGAGGTCCAGGACCGGTTGTACGAACGCACCGTGGAGTTGTTGCGCGGCCATCTCCCGGAGTGACGGGCGGGCCGCCCGGTGGCGCATAACATCGACCGGGATAGCTGCTTCGCCCAGACGACGAAGGGTGACCCCGAGGTGTCCGCTGCCCCCACGTTCCGCAATCCCGTCGTCGCCGGATTCCACCCCGACCCCAGCGTCTGTCGGGCCGGCGAGGACTACTACCTGGTCTGTTCCAGCTTCGAGTACTTCCCCGGCGTACCCGTCTTCCACAGCCGGGACCTGGTCACCTGGCGGCAGATCGGCAACGTGCTGGACCGCCGCAGCCAGCTCGACCTGCCACCGGACGCGCACGCCTCGGGTGGCGTCTTCGCACCGACCATCCGCTACCACGACGGCCGGTTCTGGATGGTCACCACCAACGTCAGCATCGGCCGGCACCTGATCGTCACCGCCACCGACCCGGCCGGGCCGTGGTCCGACCCGGTCTACTTCGACCTGCCGCACGTCGACCCCTCGTTGGCCTGGGACGACAACGGCGACTGCTGGCTGACCCTGTCCGGGGTGGCGTCGTACCGCATCGACCCCGAGGCCGGCAAGGTCCTCGAAGGCCCGGTGCCGATGTGGTCCGGCAGCGGCGGGCAGTACCCGGAGGCGCCGCACCTCTACCGCATCGGCGAGTGGTGGTACCTGCTGGTCTCCGAGGGCGGTACGCACACCGGGCACGCCGTCTCGATCGCCCGCTCGCGCAGTGTCCGGGGCCCGTTCGAGCCCGCCCCGGTCAACCCGTTCCTGACCCACCGCAGCACCGGTCATCCCGTGCAGGCGACCGGGCACGCCGACCTGGTGCAGGCGACCGACGGCAGTTGGTGGATGGTGCTGCTCGGCATCCGGGCCAAGGGCCAGTGGCCGCCCTACCACGTACTCGGGCGGGAGACGTTCCTGGTGCCGGTGCGCTGGGAGGACGACTGGCCGGTGGTCGACCCGGTGCAGGAGGTGACCTCCGCGCCGGCCGGGAGTCCGCCCGCCCTGGCCGCGCCGCCCGGCCCGGCCGCGTACCGGGACGACTTCGACACCGCCGTGCTCGCGCCGGAGTGGATCTCACTGCGCGACCGGCCGACGGACGCCTGGTCGCTGACCGAGCGGCCCGGCTGGCTCACCCTGCGGGCCGCCGGCACGACCCTGGACCGGGCCGGCGTCACCATGATGGCCCGCCGGCAGCAGCACCACGACTGCCGCGCCGCCGTGCGGGTCGACCCGGGCACGGGTCGGGCCGGGCTGACGGTACGCATCGACGAGGCCCACCACTACGACATCGAGGTCGCCGACGGTCTGGTCCGGGTGGTCGGCCGGGTCGGTCCGTTCCGTCAGGTCTTCGGCGAGCTGCCGGTGCCGGCCGGCCCGGTCACCCTGAGCATCGCCACCCGGACCGACGATCTGCTCCCGCCGACTGTGACCGCCGCCGACCAGGTCACCGCCCCCGGTGCGCCGTTCGGCGTACGCCCCGCCGCCTGCGACACGGTCGGCTTCGAGGTGCTGACCGCGCCGGGGCCGGTCGTGCTCGCCGAACTCGACGGGCGCTACCTGTCCACCGAGGTCGCCGCCGGCTTCACCGGTCGGGTGTTCGGCCTCTATGTGACCGAGGGCAGCGCGGCCTTCGACTGGTTCGACTACCGCCCGACCGGTCACGCCTGACGCGCACGGGCGAGCGCCCGCCCCCGGGTCTCGGGGACGGGCGCTCGCGTGGTGGTGGAGGTCGGCCGAACGGCTCGTCGTCAGCCGACGGAGCAGGACCGGATCTGCGGACGGGCCGAGGAGTTGCCGTTCATCATCGTGGTGAAGCCGAACGTGTTGCCGCTGCCGTTGGAGCGCACCGTCATCACGTTGCCGCTGCTGTCCCAGGTGGGGTTGCCGCTCCAGGTGGCGGAGACGCGCTGCGGCGAGGTGATCACGACGACCACCGACCAGGTGCTGGCCCCGCTGACCGTCACCGAGGTGTTGTAGCGGTCGCCCCAGGCCTGGCCCGGGGTGATCGTCGCGGTGCAGCCGCCCGGCGCCGGGGTGGTCGGCGTGGGCGTCGGGTTGCCGGTGCCGGGGCTGCCGTTGTTCAGCGCGGTGAGCACCGCGTCATAGGCGGCCTTCTTGTTGCCGTTGCCGTCGAACAGCAGCGGGCTCTCGTTGGAACGCCACGAGTCGGAGTCACGGATGCCCCAGACGGTGATGCCCTTGCAGCGCGCCACGGCGAGACAGTCGTTGACCACGTTGCGGTACGCGTCGGTCGGCGCGTTGCGGATGTCGAGTTCGGTGATGTGCACGTCGACACCGAGGGCGGCGAAGCTGGACAGCGTGGTCCGGTAGTTGCTCGGGTAGTTCGAGCCGCCGGTAAAGTGCGACTGGAGGCCGACGCAGTCGATCGGTACGCCCCGGCTCTTGAAGTCCTGGACCATCCGGTAGACGGCCTGGGTCTTGGCGTCGTTCCAGTTGTCGATGTTGTAGTCGTTGTAGCAGAGCTGCGCGTTCGGGTCCGCCTGGCGGGCCGCGCGGAAGGCGGCCTCGATCCAGTCGTTGCCGGTGCGCTGGAGGTTGGAGTCGCGGCGGGCCCCGCTCGACCCGTCCTGGAACGCCTCGTTCACCACGTCCCACCAGGCGATCTGGCCCCGGTAGTGGGTGGCCACCTGGGTCACGTGGTTGAGCATGGCGTTGCGCAGCGTGGTGCCGGACATGTTCTGCATCCAGCCCGGCTGCTGCGAGTGCCAGGCCAGGGTGTGTCCCCGGACCTGCATGCCGCGGCTGAGCGCGTGCTGGACGAGCCGGTCGCCGTTGGCGTAGTTGAACTGGCCCTGGTTGGGCTGCAGCGCGTCGATCTTCATCTCGTTCTCGGCGGTGACCTGGTTGAACTCGCGGTTCAGGATGGTCGTGTACGCCGAGTCGTTGAGCCGGTTCACCGCGACGGCGGTCCCGAAGTACCGGCCACGCTCGGCGGCCGAGGCACCGAGGGTGCTCGCCGCGCTGGCGTTGCCCGGCAGCACCACGGCACCCGCCACGGCCAGCATGCCGACGGCGGACAGGACGAGAGCCGCCCGCAGTCGTCTCGGCCGCTTGGGTGCGCGGGAAGAGTCGTTGCTCATCTCATGCTCCTTCCGGGTCCGGTGGCCCGAGGGCGGGCAGCATGACTCCGGACACGCGGGATAGGGATGATGCCCGCGATCCCTGACAAAGGGACCGCATCGGCCTTACTGGACGGAAGTATTTCAGCGGGATTTCACGCCCGTCAATGACTTCCGGAAGTTTTCCGCAAGTACCGGTGGCGACGGACCGCACTCCAGACCGGCCTTCAGCAGCCTGCGCACCCCTTCCACCGCTGCACCGAGCGGCGAACATAACCGACGAGGCCGGCGCCTGAAACTTCCGGAGACGCCGGGCCCACATCGGACACAGCACCCGATTCCGGTCATTCATCGGCGGTCGCTCGTCGATCTTCCGTCACCGTGGGCAACGGTCCGACCAGTGGCGACACCCCCACAGCGCGCCGGCCGGGCCGCCCTCGGCCGGACCTCGACGCCGTACGCACCGCACCGCCCTGCGGCGGCGACCCGCCTCGACAGCATCCCTGACCAGCACCGATGTCCACAGAGGCCCGATTGGCGGCGGACACTGCTCGCCCACCGCACCGGGAGGGGACACAGAGAGTTATTGACCCGCTTCGATATTTCGTTCTAATATTCCCGGACTACTTCCCGCAAGTTCACCGGAAATTTCAGAGGCGTTCGGCTGGTCCTGCACGGTGCGTCGGAGGTGCCGTGGACGGTCGCCGGCCGGCGCGGTGGCGACCCAGGAGGAACGTACGAGATGTCGCAGCTCATCCTGTTCGCGATCGACATCGGCGCGGTGGCACTGCTCGTCTTCGGGCTCTACTTCCCCCGGCACCGCCGCCGCGATCTCGTCGTCGCCTATCTGGGCGTCAACGTCGGCGTCCTGGCGGTGGCGAGTGCCCTGAGCGCCAGCAACGTCGGCGCCGGGCTCGGCCTGGGCCTGGCCCTGTTCGGCGTACTGTCCATCATCCGGCTGCGCTCGACCGAGCTGGACCAGCACGAGGTCGCGTACTACTTCTCGGCGCTGGCGCTGGGCATCCTCGGCGCGCTGAGCACCACCCAGCTCTGGCTCAGCGCCGGGCTGATGGGTCTCATCCTGGTGGTGATGTTCCTCGGCGACCATCCCCGGGTGCTGCGCCACTACCGGCACCAGATCCTGGTGCTCGACTCGGCCGTCACCGACCATCTCGCGCTCGTCGCGCAACTGGAACAGCTCCTCGGCGGCCGGGTGCACGTCGTCACCGTGCAACGACTCGACCTGGTCAACGAGACCACCGTGGTGGACGTCCGGTACTCGGTGAAGGGCCGGGCCAGCACCGTGTCCCCGGCCGGCACCGCCGCACCGGCGGGAGCCCAGCGGTGAGCGGGGCGTCCGTCATCCCGGTCGTCTCGGCGATGACCCCGGTCGGCCTCGCCGACGTCCTCGGGCAGGCGGCCCTGCAGACCAGGGTGGACCGCAAGTACGTCGTGCCGGTCCACGCGTTGCCCGACCTGCTGGACCGACTCACCGCGTACGCGCAGGTGCTGGAGATCGACGGGGAGCGCAGCTTCCGCTACGAGTCGGTCTACTTCGACACCCCTCTGTTGGCCAGCTACCACTGCGCGGCCTACCGGCGACGGCGGCGGTTCAAGGTGCGGACCCGCACCTACCTCGACTCCGCCCAGTGCTGGCTGGAAGTGAAGATCAGCGGGGCGCGCGGCAGCATCACCAAGCACCGGCTGCCCTACCAGCCGCAGCACCGGGCCACCGTCGACCCGGGCCGCGCGTTCGTGGACGAGGCGCTGGTCCGCGAGGCGGTCGCGCCCGCCGCCGGCAGCAGCCTGGGACCGGTCCTGGTCACCGGCTACCGGCGTACCACGCTGCTGCTGCCGGCCACCGCCAGCCGGGTCACCATCGACACCGGCCTGACCTGGCAGGACGGCGACCTCGTCCTCCGGTTGCCCGACCTGGCGGTGGTCGAGACCAAGACCGGCTCCGCCGCCACGCAGGCGGACCGGCTGCTCTGGCGCGCCGGGCTGCGTCCGGTCCGCATCTCCAAGTACGCCACCGGTCTGGCCGCCCTCCGTCCGGACCTGCCGGATTCACCGTGGCGACGCACGCTGCGGCGGCACTTCCAGGGCGGCTTCGCACCGGTGGGCACCGCACCGACCACCACCCCCCACCGATCCGTTCAGGAGGCATCGTGCGTCTGACCGTCCGCACCGCGGCGGCACCACTGCGCACCGCCGCGATCGCAACCGTCGCCGTACTGGTCGCCGGGTTGCTCGCTCCCTCACCGTCACCCGCCGGGGCCGAGCCGACCGCCGGCGCCGCCATCTCCAGCGCCGCCGAGGCGGCGGCCACCGTCGCGGCCTCCGCCGCCGCCGACGACCTGGTCGGCGACATCGGCTTCTCGGTGCCCAGCGGCACCTTCCAGGGCGCGGTGACGGTGGCGTTGAGCACCACCGTCAGCGGCGCACAGATCCGCTACACCACCGACGGGAACCTGCCCACCGCGCAGTCGCCGCTCTACTCGGGCACCGCGCTGCGCTTCACCCGGACCACCCAACTGCGGGCCCAGGCGTTCGTCGGGCAGACCGCGTCCGGCGCACCGGGCACCGCCATGTACGTCGCCCAGAACACCACCACCGCCCACGACCTGCCGGTGGTCCTGATCGACTCGTACGGCGCCGGGCGGCCCGACCGGGAGTACTTCGACGCCACCACGATGATCTTCGAACCGGGCGGCGGCACCACCTCGCTGGCCGCCGCGCCCACCGTGGCCACCCGGGCCGGGTTCCGCCTGCGCGGCCAGTCCTCGGCGACGTTCGAGAAGACGCCGTTCCGCCTCGAGTTCTGGGACAACGAGGACGACGACGCGGACTACCCGGTGCTGGGCATGCCGGCCGACTCGGACTGGGTGCTGCGCGGACCGTTCACCGACAAGGCGCTGATCCGGGAGGCGTTCGTCTACGACCTCGGTCGCGAGATGGGCCTGCCCGCCCCGCGCTACGCCTTCGCCGAGTTCTATCTGAACACCGACGCCGGGCCGGTCGGGGCAAACGACTACATGGGCGTTTACATGATCGTCGAAACGATCAAGAACTCCAAGAACCGGCTCGACCTCAAGCAGTTGCGCGCCGACGACCGGACGCTGCCGAGGATCACCGGCGGCTACATCTGGAAGTTCGAGTGGATGGCCGCCGAGGAACCGATCCTGCCGTGCACCGGCCCGGCCGCGACCTGCTGGAACTACCTGGAGGTGGCCGACCCGTCGCCGTTGCAGCCGGAGCAACGGGACTGGTTGCGCAACCACCTCCAGGAGTTCCACAACGTGCTACGCGCACCGAACTTCGCCGACCCGGTCAGCGGCTATCGGGCGTACATCGACGTGAACTCCTTCATCGACCAGCTCATCCTCAACGAGCTCAGCCGCGAGATGGACTCGTACGTCCGCAGCGCGTACTTCTACAAGGACCGGGACACCAAGATCTTCGCCGGTCCGCTCTGGGACTACGACCTCAGCTTCAGCGTGGGCGGCTTCTTCGCCAACGACCAGACCGCCGGTTGGCAGCACCAGCAGGTCCGACAGCCGGTGGCGAACGACTGGTTCACCCAGTTGCTGCGGGATCCGGCCTTCGTCAACGAGGTGCGGCAGCGTTGGCAGACGCTGCGCCGTGGGTTGCTCTCCGACGCGTCGTTGCAGGCCCGGATCAACACCCTGAGCGCACCCCTGGCCAACGGCGCGCAGCGCAACTTCCAGCGCTGGCCAAACCTGACCACCCGGATGGTCAGCTTCTTCGTCACGCCGACCGCCCCCACCTGGCAGGGCCAGGTGCAGGTCATGCGGGACTGGATGCTGCGCCGGGCGGCCTGGCTGGACTCGACCGCCGGTTGGGGCGGCCCCACCACGCCCCCGCCGACGACTCCCCCGCCGACCACTCCGCCCCCGACCACTCCCCCGCCGACCACTCCCCCGCCGGCTGGTGGTGGGTGCACCGCCACGTACTCGGTGACCAGCCAGTGGTCCGGCGGCTTCCAGGGCGAGGTGCGGGTGACGGCCGGCAGTCGGGCGATCAGCGGCTGGACGGTGACCTGGACGTTCGCCGGTGGCCAGACGGTCACCCAGGCATGGAATGCGACCGTCACCAGCCAGGGCTCGGCGGTCACCGCACGCAACGTCAGCTACAACGGCACGCTGGCCGCCGGGGCCAGCACCACCTTCGGCTTCCTCGGCTCCACCACCGGCACGCCCAGCGCGCCGACACCGACCTGCACGGCGAGCTGAGTGCAGGTGTCCCTGGCACCGGGTCCGCGACGGCCCGGTGCCAGGGCTTACCGCTCAGCGGGGGTGGTGGAGTTCCCCCGAGACCGGGTCCGGCGGCGGTTGGGGCAGTGGCCGGGCACCGTTCGGCCCGAGCCCGTCGAAGATGATCGCCAGATAACGTCGCCACAGCTCCGGTGACGCCTGCGGCACGAAGCTGACGACGTGACTCGGCGCGCACATCAGCAGGATCACGTCCGTCCCGGTGATGTCGTGCCGGACCGCGCCCGCCGCCTGCGCGCGTTCGACCAGGGCGGTGATCTCGACGAAGAGACGTCCTCGGGCTTCGGCGAGTTGTTCGTTGAGCGCGCCGGACTCACGCAGGAACGACAGGTCCAACTGCTGCTGCCGACTCGCCGCAGCGTCCAGGAATTCCAGGAGTGCGGCACCGGCGTCGGAAGCGCCCCCGAGCCGCCGCGCCAACTCGGCGAGCCCGTCGATCCGGTCGAGCACCACCGCCGCGAGCAGATCGTCCTTGGTCGGGAAGTGGCGGAACACGGTGCCCTTACCGACGCCGGCCCGCCGGGCGATGTCGGCCACCGACGCGTCCGGGCCGCGCTCGGCGAACTCCGCCTCCGCCGCCGCCAGCAGCGACGCCCGGTTGCGCGCGGCGTCGGCGCGGAGCGGTCGGATCGAGGCGGTCACCGACCCAGCCTACAAGTTGACCGCGCGGTCCGTTTATCACTAACCTGACCGTGCGGTCCGCTTCGGGCCACCCTGCCGAACGGGGGGATCATGAAAGCTGTCGTCGCCACCGGATACGGGCCACCCGAACACCTCACCGTCGCCGACATGCCGATCCCCCGGCCGGGGCCAGGGCAGATCCAGGTACGGATCGCCGCCGCCTCGATCAACCCGATGGACGTACGGCTACCCGCCGGTGACTTTCGAGGCGCCGCCGAGCTGACCTTCCCGCACGTCCTCGGCAACGACTTCGCCGGAACGGTCAGCGAGGTCGGCGCGGGCGTCGAGGCGTACCACGTGGGCGACGAGGTGTTCGGGCACGCCGTGCCCCGGGCGCTGCGGGCGATGGTCGGCGCCGGCCGGCCCAGCCTGACCACCGGCACCCTCGCCGAGTACGCCGTCTTCGAGGCGGACACGCCGTTCCTCGCGCACCGGCCCGCGGCGCTGGACGTCGCCGAGGCCGCTGCGCTGCCGACCGTCGGCCTCACCGTCCAGGCCCTGCTCGCCACCGCGGCACCGCAGCCCGGGGAGACCGTCCTGGTCGTCGGGGCCAGCGGCGGCGTGGGCACCACCCTGCTGCCCAGACTGACCGGCACCACGGTGATCGCCACCGGCCGCCCGCCGGACGCGGAACTGCTGCGAGCGAAGGGCGCCACCGAGGTC
Source organism: Micromonospora sp. NPDC002389 (assembly GCF_040296095.1). Taxonomy (NCBI): domain Bacteria; kingdom Bacillati; phylum Actinomycetota; class Actinomycetes; order Micromonosporales; family Micromonosporaceae; genus Micromonospora; species Micromonospora sp. NPDC002389. The sequence continues at coordinate 137,231 of NZ_JBEOWP010000010.1, read as the reverse complement.
ATCGACTACGCCGACGAGTACCCGGACCAGGTCGACCTGGCGTTCAACCTGGTGTTGCCCAGCGACCGCCTCCAGCGGGTCGGACGGGCACTGCGGCCCGGTGGACGGCTCTACACGATCACCTTTCCCCAGCCGGATCCGGCCTTCCTCGACCGCCGTGACGTGCGCTTCGAATTGGTGCTCGACGTGGAGGGCCGGTTCGGCGGGATGCGCGAGGTCGCCGCCCTCACGCCGACCGTCGGCCGCCGGTACCCACTCGCCGAGGGCGTACGCGCGCTCACCGACTTCGTCGGCCGGCACACCCTCGGCAAGCTCGTGCTGACCGTGTGAATCGAGGCCGGGCTCACGGCCCGGCGTCGGCCAGCATCGCCACGAGGTCGTCCAGGGTGTCCAGGCGACGGCCGGCGCCGGTCAGCTCGACCTCGACGCCGTACTCCAGCTCGATCGCGTCGACCAGGCGCAGCAGTCCGAGGGAGTCGACGCCCAACGCGATCATGGACCCGCCGGCGAGGAGGTCGGCCGCCTCGACCTCCCCTGCGGTGGCCTCGCTGACCATCTGGGCGATCCGGGCCCGCAGTTCGGGGTCGGCCGTCATCAGAACTCCTTTCCGGACTGCCGCACGATGTCGGCGATCTCGGCGATGGTGGGGGTGTCGAAGAAGGCGTCGAGCGGCACCTCGACCCCGAGCCGCTGCTGGATCCGGCCGCTGATCCGGGTCACCGTCAACGAGTGTCCGCCGAGGTCGAAGAGGTCCTCGTGCACACCGATGTCGGGGATCCGCAGCACCTCCTGCCAGATCAGCCGAAGCTGCGCCACCACCGGATCGTCACCACCGTCGCCCTCCGCGCCACCGGGTGCCCGAGTCCCCGCGCCGCCAGGCGCCTGGGCTACCGCGCCGCCGGACGAGTCGGTCCCCGCGCCGCCGCGCGAGCCGGTCACGGCGTCGCGGGGTGCCGGTGCGGGCAGGGCGGCGCGGTCGACCTTGCCGCTCGGGTTCAGCGGCAGCCGGTCGAGCGTCACGTAATCGGTGGGCAGCACCGCCGTCGGCAGGCTCGACGCCAGGTGCCGACGCAACCCGGCCGGCTCCGCGACGGCAGCCGGCCGGGTCACCACGTACGCGACGAGGCGGGGCTCGTCGCCGTCGCGCCGCAGCACCGTGGCCGCGGCGGTGACCTCGGGGTGCTCCAGCAGCCGGGCCTCGATCTCGCCCAGCTCGATCCGGTGCCCCCGGATCTTGACCTGGTCGTCGGCGCGGCCGAGGAACTCGATCCGTCCGTCCGGCAGCCACCGGCAGCGGTCACCGGTGCGGTAGAGCCGGTCGCCGGGCGCGCCGAACGGGTCGGGGGCGAACCGCTCGGCGGTGAGGTCGTCACGTCCCCGGTAGCCGACGGTTACCCCGGCACCGCCCAGGTGCAGCTCACCGGGGAGCCCGACGGGCGTGGGCCGGCCCGCCTCGTCCAGCAGGTACGCCCGGACGTTGGGCAGCGGTCGGCCGATGGTGACCTCGTCGGGGTCGGCCGGGATCTCCGCCATCGTCGCGTACACGGTCGCCTCCGTCGGACCGTACCCGTTGATCAGGCGTGCGGTACGGGACCGCAGCTCCCGGGCGAGGGCGACCGGTAACGCCTCCCCGCCGGTGACCGCGACCAGCGGGACGTCCCCGTCCGCCGACTCGGTCGGGTCACCGAGGCCGGCCTCCAGCAGCACCCGCCAGCCGGACGGGGTGGCCTGGGCGTGGGTGACACCGGCGGTGCGGATCAGCCGCCGGACAGCCGCGCCGTCCAGGGCGCTGACGTCCGAGGCGACGACCACCGTGCCGCCGGTGACCAGGGGCAGGAACACCTCCACCGTGGAGATGTCGAACGACAGCGAGGTCAGGTGCAGCCACCGGTGCGTCGGACCGCCACCCAGCAGGTCGCGGACGCCGAGCAGCAGGTTGGCCAGCGACCCGTGGCGCACCGCCACGCCCTTCGGGTGTCCGGTCGATCCGGAGGTGTAGAGCACGTAGGCGAGATCGTCGGCGGTGGGCGGCGGGCCGGCGACGGGCGTGGTCGGGGCGTCGCGCAGGTCGCCCTGGTCGAGGGCGAGCGTGGGCCAGGCGGGGTCCGGCGCGGCGACACCGGTCACCACCAGCGTCGGGGCCGCGTCGGCGAGCACGGCCTGCTGGCGGGCCGGCGGGTGGCCGGGGTCGACCGGCAGGTAGGCGGCCCCGCAGCGCCACACCGCCAGCATGGTCACCACCGCCTCCCACGAACGGTCCAACGCGACCGCGACGACCGAGCCCGGACCGACGTCCCGCTGGCGCAGCAGTGCGGAGAGTCGCGCGGCGGCGGTGTCGAGCTGGGCGTAGCTCAGCGTCCGGTCACCGTCGACCACGGCCGCCGCGTCCGGGTCCGCGGCGACCCGGGCGGCGAACAGGGCCGGCACGGTGGCGTCGGCCGGGTACGCCCGGGCGGTGTCGTTCCAGGCCCGGGTGACCTGGTCGAACTCGTCGGCGGTCAGCAGCGGCAGCTGCGCCACCGGTCGGTCGGGATCGGCGACCACGGCGGCCAGCAGAGTGCGCAGGTGTGCCCCGATACGGCATACGGCGGCGGTGTCGATCGCCGCCGGGCTGTGCTGGAGGCTGACCGTGAGGCCGGTGGGCGCGTCCACCACCTGGACGTGCAGCGCGTTGCGGGCGGCACCGCAGAACATCGTCCAGTCGACCTCGCTGGCCACCCCGGCGAAGACCGGTGCGGTGCCGCGTCTCCGGTAGCCGATGCTGACCGGCGTCGACGCCGGTGCCGGACGCAGGCCGGAGACGGCCTGGGCCAACGGCACCGCGCGGTACCGGTACACCTCGCGCAGGCGGGCCCGGACGGTGTGCGCGTACGCGCGGAACGTCCCGCCGGGCGGGTCGGCGGTGACGGGCAGTTCGTTGACGAACAGGCCGATCCGGTCGGCCTGGTCGGGGGTGCGGGTGGAGAGCGCCACCCCGACCGGGGTGCCCCGGTTGCCGTAGCGGGCGAGCAGCACGTGCAGCACCGCGAGCAGCAGTTCGAAGCGGGTCACCCCGAGCGACCGCGCGGTCTGGTCGAGCCCCTGCACCAGGTCGGTGGGCAGGTCCACGGGTACGGCGACACCGGGCTCCGCGCCGGTGGGCAGCCGCCGCAGGCCGGGCAGGACCACGTCGCCGGGGCCGGACCAGTGCCGCGCCCAGTGGTCGCGGGCGTCGGGCAGGTCGACGGCGACGCGTTGCTGTTCGGCGGCGGCGAGGCCCGCGTACTCGTCGGGTCGGGGTGTGGGGTCCACGGTGGTGCCGTCGCGGGCGGCGGCGTACGCGGCGGCCAGGTCCCGGACCAGGATGTCCTTCGACATGCCGTCGAAGACCAGGTGGTGTGCGGTGACGAGCAGCAGGTGCGTGCTGTTGGCGGCGGTGAGCAGGGTGAGCCGGGCCAGCGGTCCGGCGGTCAGGTCGTACGCCCGGGCGATCTCCTCGGTCACCCGGGCGTCGGTCAGTTCCCCGAAGCCGACCGTCGGACGGCTGTCGGCCGGTGCCAGGTGCGGGGTGCCGTCGTCGTCGACGGCGATCCTGGCCGCGAGGATCGGATGCCGGTCGGTCACCGAGGCGCAGGCCGCGACGAGGGCCCGACGGTCGAGTGCGGCGCCGAACCGTACGCCCAATGCCATGTGGAAGGCCGTGCCGGCGGCCCCGGCCCGCTCGGTGAACCAGACGGCGTGCTGTGCGGAGGTCGCCTCGACGGTGCCCACATCTGCTCCCAGGGTTGTGCTGGTGGTGGTCAGTTCTCGAAGAGTTCGGTGAGTCGCCGCTTGAGCACCTTGCCGCCCTCGTTGCGGGGCAACTCGTCGAGCAGCAGGAGCCGGGCGGGCAACTGGTAGTCGGCCAGCCGATCCGCGAGGAATCCCCGCAGCACGGGCAGGGACAGGCCACCCGGCTCGGTCTGTGGTCGGGGCACCACGGCGGCGGCCACGGCGAAGCCGAGCACCGGATGCGGGACACCGACGACGGCGACCTGGGCGACCAGGGGATGCTCGTGCAGCGCCGCCTCGACCTCCAGAGTGGAGACCTTGAACGCGCCGGTCTTGATCACGTCCTGGTGCCGGTCGGTGAGGTACAGGTAGCCGTCGGCGTCGATCCGGCCGACGTCGCCCATGCGGACCCATCCGTCGCGGAAGGTGGCCCGGTTGGCCGCCTCGTCGCGGTAGTAGGCGCGGGGAAAGGGCGCGCGCAGCCAGACGTCGCCGGTCATGTCGGCGGGCAGCGGATTGCCGTCGGCGTCGGCGACCATGAGCTGACCGCCGACCGGCCGACCGACCGCGTCCCGCCGGGACGGGTCCCAGATCATCGTGGTCTGGGCCGGTGCCGCCTCGGTGGAGGTGTAGTAGTTGACGATGGTGGCCTGCGGGAACGTCTCGGCGAGCCGGGCCGCGACCGCCGGTGCGAGGAACGCGGCGGTGGAGCCGATCAGGTGTACACCGCTGGTGTCCCGCCCGCGCAGGGCACCGGAGTCGAGCAGCTCGACGGCGATCGACGGGACGACGAAGACGGTGCCGGTCCCGGTGGCCTCGACCAGCCGGGCGAACCGGGCCGGGGTGAACCGGGGCAGGGTGAGTGCGGCGGCCTGCGCGGTCAGCGCGTTGAGCAACATGGTCTGCCCGGCGTTGGTGCCGATCGCGAAGGCGTGCAGGAACCGTTCCGAGTGGGCCAGGGCCAGCCGGCGTGGATGGTGCGGAGCACCGGCGGTGAGGTTGGCGTGGCTGGCGGCGACTCCCTTGGGTCGTCCGGTCGTGCCCGAGGTGTAGAGGATCTGCGCGAGGTCACCGGGTCGGGCGACCGACGCGCCGTCCCGGGATGGCTCGGCCAACAGTTCGGCGCAGGACCAGACCGGCAGGCCGGACGGCACCGGCGGGGCCGGGGTGTCGTCGCCGTGCAGCACGGCGGTGGCCGCGCAGTGCTCCAGGGCGTGACCGAGCTGCCCGGCGGCGAGTCGGTCGGAGAGCGGCACGGCGACGCCACCGGCGCGCAGCACCCCGACGTACGCGACGGCGAATCCGGTCCAGTCCCGGGCTCCGAAGTAGAGGCCGACGCGGTCGCCGCGACGCAGGCCGCGACGCGACAGGGCGGTGGCGACCGCACCCGCACCGGCGGACCAGTCGGCGAAGGTCAGCGCGGCCACCCCGTGCACCTCGACCGCGACCCGCTCGGGATGCAGGGCGGTACGCCAGTCCAACAGCTCGGGCACGGTACGCGGGACGGCCCGGCCCTCAGACGCCGTACTCACCTCAGGCCGCCTTCCCACCGGTCGCGGCGACCGGCACCCGCTCGACCTCGGCACCGGCCGACCGGGCCCGGCGCTCCTCAAGGCCGACCAGGTCGTCCGGGGGCGCGTCGGGCACCTCGTCGTCGAAGCGGGACAGCACCGGCGTGGCCAGCGACACCAGCGCCGTCACCGCGATGCAGAGCCCGAACAGCACGTAGAGCAGCCCGTGGCCGCGCCCCGGCCCGACCCCGATCACCGCGCCGACCGTGCCGGCCAGTACGCCGTCGGCCAGCAGCATCGGCTCGGTCACCCGGGCGGCGAACGGGGCGACCAGGCCCCAGCCCAGCGGCAGGGTGGACTGCGCCACCATCTGGTTGAGCGCGAAGACCCGTCCGTGCACCCGGGGTGGCACCTTGGTCTGGATGATCGTGTTGTAGACGCCGTTGACGATGGCGAGCGCGAGGTACATGCCGAACGCGCCCAGGCCGATGACCAGCAGGTTCGGCCGCAGCCCGGTGACCACGGCGGCCACCGCGATGCCGAGCGTGCCGAGCAGCACCGCCCGCATCCGTCGTTTGCGGGGGCCGCCCCAGAGCAGCATCACCAGGCCGCCGGTGGCGGCGCCGACCCCGCCGGTCAGCGCGATCCGCGCCACCTCGGTCAGGTCGGCGAAGCCGAGCACCAGCGGGGAGAGCAGGAACAGCACCGGGAAGAGGAAGAAGTTCAGCGCGGCGAAGAACGCCAGCATGGCGCGGAACTCCCGGCGGCGCAGCGCGTACCGCAGCCCGGCGACGATCTCCGCGCCGATGCTCTCGCGGCGTCGCAGGGCGAGCGTACGCGGGAACCGCACCACCGCCAGCACACCGATCGCGAAGAGGTACGACGCCACGTCGACGAGCAGGATGCCGCGCAGCCCGACGGCTTGGAGCAACGCCACGGCGATCAGCGGGACGGTGAACTGGGTGAGGCCGACAGCGGTCTGGGCGAGGCCGTTGGCGTGGCCGAGGAACCGCTTGGGCACGAGTTGCGGCACCGCCGAGACGAACGCGAGCCGTTGGAACGCCAGCGCCACCGACAGCCAGGCGGTGAACGGGTAGAAGTGCCACACCTCGGCCAGGTCGGTCAGCACCAGCACGGCCATCGCCGCGTTGCCGCCCCCGGCGGCGGCACAGGCGCAGAGCAGGACGCGCCGCCGGCTGAAGCGGTCGATCACCGCGCCGGCCAGCGGTGCGACGAGCAGGCCGGGCATCAACGCGAGCACCGCGAAGAGCGCGAACCGGGCGAGCGAGCCGGTCTGCGTGTAGATCCACAGAGGTACGGCGAAGGTGGTCAGCGCGGTGCCCATGCCGGAGACGATCTGCCCGGCCGCGACCAGCCCGAAGCGCCGCATGCTCGGCGGCGGCGCGGTGGCCGTACCGCTGCTCCCACCCGAGGGCCCGTCCGGTCCCCGGTGGGAGACGGCGGCGAGCTGCCAGGCGGGCTGCCCACCGTCCGCACGCGGCGAGGCGGCCGGCGGCGGGACCGGCTCGGCGCGGACCGGCGCGCCGGGTCCAGGCGGTGGCGCGGTGGACGGCGGTGGCGCGGCGAGGTGCGGATGCACGCCGGTGACGATCTCGGCCAGTTCGGCGGCGCGGTACTTGAGGAAGTAGTGCCCGGCCTCGTCGATCACGGCGAGCGCGGTGCGGTCGGTGAGGAAGTGCCACTCGCGGTAGCGCTCCTCGTGGAAGTCGGTGCTGCGGTCACGCTCGCCGACCACGGAGACGACCGGCGCGCGCAGCCGGTCGACCCGCTGCCGCATCAGCTCGGTGAAGTACTCCTCGGAGACCTCCGCGTCATGCCGCATGGCGCGGATCAGGAACGCGACCTCGTCCGGTGCCAGTGACCCGACGGAGGTGCCCTGCGCCTGCAACCAGGTGCGGTAGATCCGGTCGCTACGCAGCCGCTCGGCCAACCGCAGTCGCAGCAGCGGGCCGAGCAGGCCGCCGACGGGGCGGGCGAACGGGAAGACCGCACCGAGGTACACCGCCTCCAGGTCCCGGCCGGCTGCCTCCAGCCGACGGGCGACCTCCACCGCCAGCGCCCCGCCGGGACCGCAGTGTCCATAGAGGATCAGCGGCCCGGAGACCCGGTGCAGGATCTCCGCGACCACGTCGGCGGCGACCTCCGCGACGGGTGCCGGGTCGTCGGCCAGGCCGATGTCGTGCCCGGGCATGGCCACCGACAGCAGCCGGTACCCGACCGGAAGGGCGTCGGCCAGCGGCTGGTACACCACCGCGCTGCCGCCGCCGTACGGAACGCAGACCAGGGTGGCGACCCGGGCGGCGGCGGGCACCGGCGGGGTCAGTTCGTGCAGCAGCCCGCCGCCCTCCGGGCCGTCCCCGGCGACCAACCGGGCCAGCTCGCGTACGGTGCGGTGGCGGAACAGGTCCATCACGCTGACCGGTGTGCCCCCGTCGACCACGTCGGGCAGCTCCCGACGCAGCCGGGCCACCACCTGGGTGGCCAGCAGGGAGTGCCCGCCCAGCTCGAAGAAGTCGTCGGTGGCACCGACCTCGGCCACCCCGAGGACGGCGCGCCAGACGTCGGCAACCAGGGTCTCCACCGGTCCGGTCGGCCTCTCCCGCTCGCCGGTCGGGCCGTCGTCGACGGGCTCGGGCAGGGCCCGCCGGTCCACCTTGCCGTGCTCCTGCAACGGCAGCCGGTCCAGGCACACCCACCGGCTCGGCACCATGTGCTCGGGCAACCGGTCGGCGAGCCGCCGACGCAGCGCGGCCGGCTCGGGCGCGGCCATGTCGGGCGTCGGTTCCAGGTATGCCACCAGCCGGTCGTCGCGCACCAGCACCGCCGCCTGCCGTACCCCGGGGCAGTCCCGCAGCGCGGCCTCGATCTCGCCCAGCTCGACCCGGTAGCCCCGGATCTTGACCTGGTGGTCGCGACGGCCGAGGAAGACGAGCTGCCCGTCGGCGCGCCAGCGGCCCAGGTCACCGGTGCGGTACAGGCGCGCGCCGGGCGGACCGTACGGGTCGGGGACGAAGCGCTCGCCGGTCAGGTCGGGACGGTGCAGGTAGCCGCGCGCCAGCCGGTCACCACCGAGGTACAGCTCGCCGGGTACGCCGACCGGGACGGGGCGCATCCGCTCGTCGAGCACGTACACCCGGGCGTGCGGCAGGGGCCGGCCGATCGGCACCGGCCCGCTGGGCGGCGCGTCGGCGGTGACCTCGTACGTGGCGACGCCGACGGTGGCCTCGGTGGGCCCGTAGTGGTTGAACACACGGGCCGGACCGGCGGCGGCGAGCGGGCCGACCCGGTCCAGTTCGGACGCCTCACCGCCGAGGACGAGCGCGCGGGCGGGCAGCAGCTCCCCCGGCTCGACGTCGGCGGTCAGCGCCCACAGGTGCGACGGGGTGATCTTCAGGTAGTCGATGTGCGCGGTGCGCAGCCGCTCGGCGAGTTCGGCGCCGGTGCACCGGCGGGGCAGCAGGTGCACCGCGCCACCGGTGGCCAGCGCCAGATAGAAGAGGGTGACGCTGAAGTCGAACGACATCGACTGCATCAGCCCGTACCGGGCGGCCGGGACGACCGCGAACCGCTCGGCCACACCGTCGAGGTAGCGCAGCACCTGCCGGTGTGCCACGGCGACCCCCTTCGGGGTGCCGGTGGAGCCGGAGGTGTAGATGACGTACGCGAGGTGCTCGCCGGTGGTGCCGGTCTCCGGCGCGGTGCCGGGCTGGGCCGCGATCTCGGCGGCGATCTCGTCCAGGGTGACCGTGGTCGCCTCGGCGGGCAGCCGTTCCCGTAGGTCGGGGCTGGTCAGCACCACGGTCGGGCGGGAGTCGGCGAGCATCAGGCCCAGCCGTGCGGTGGGCTGCTCCGGGTCCAGCGGCAGGTAAGCCCCACCGGCCCGGAGCACCCCGAGCAGCGTCGCGGCCAGGTCGACCGACTGGTCCAGCAGCACCCCGACCAGCCGGTCCGGGCCGACGCCACGGCCCCGCAGCCAGTGGGCGAGTTGGTTGGCCCGCCGGTCCAGCTCCCGGTAGGTGAGCGCGTCCGGGCCGAGGACCACCGCCGGGGCGTCGGGGGTGGCGGCGACGTGCGGGCCGATCAGCTCGGCCAGGGTGGTCGCCGCGCCGGTGACCCCGGCCACCGCGTCGTGCTCGGGTCGACCCAGGGCCAGCACCCGGTCCCGTTCGTCCGCGTCGAGCAGGTCCAGGTCGACGACGGGCAGGTCCGGCCGGGCGACGGCGGCGCGCAGCAGCGTGGCGAGACTGGCCGTCAGCCGGCGTACGGTGGCGGCGTCGAAGAGGTCGGTGTCGTAGACGACCATGCCGCGCAGCCCGTCGGCGGACTCGCCGACGTAGAGCGACAGGTCGAAGCGGGCGTTGGCCACGTCGGTCCCGACGCCCTCGGCGCGCAGGTCCTCGGGCCACCGCGTGCCGCCGGGCGCGAAGTTCTGCAGGGTGAACAGCACCTGGAACACCGGGGAGCGGCTCACGTCCCGGGCGACGTTCAGGTCCTTGACCAGGCGTTCGAACGGGATCTCCTGGTGGGCCAGGGCGCGTACGACGGTGGTGCGGGTGCGTCGCAGCAGGGTCGCGAAGCTGGGCTCGACGGCGGCGGTGTCGGTGGTCGCGGGCTCGGCGGTCCCGGCGTCGGCGGTCGCGGCGACCGGGGAGAGGTCGGCGCGCAGGGCGAGGGTGTTGACGAAGAGACCGACGAGGTTCTCCAGCTCCGGCACCACCCGGCCGGCGACCGGCGAGCCGATGGCGAAGTCCCGCTGGCCGCTGTAGCGGAACAGCACCGCCTGCAGGCCGGTGAGCAGGGTCATGTAGAGGGTGGCCCGGTGGGCGCGGCTGAGCCGACGGAGTCCGTCGGTGAGGTCGGCGTCGAGGGCGAAGCGGTGGGTCGCACCGGCGTACGACTGCACGGCCGGACGGGGCCGGTCGGTGGGCAGTTCCAGCGCGGGTACGTCGGCCAGTGCCCGGGTCCAGTAGGCGAACCCGTCCCCGGTGGCCGGTCCGTCGAGACGGTCCCGCTGCCAGGCTGCGTACTCCAGGTAGCCGGTGGCCGGTGCCGGAGGCGGGGGCGTGCCGTCGCGCAGCGCGCCGTAGGTGGCGGCGATCTCGTCGAGCAGCAGAGTCAGGGACCAGCCGTCGCTGACGATGTGGTGCATGGCCAGATGCACCAGGTGTTCCTGGTCGGCGAGCCGGACGACGAGCACCCGCACCAGGGGCGCGACGCCGAGGTCGAACGGGGTGCGTACCGAGGTGGCCACCAGCTCGCGGGCGTCGGCCTCGTCGGGTACGGCGGTGACGGTGACCGGTACCCGTACGTCGGAGGCGACGTGCACGGCGGGTTCGCCGTCGGCGTTCTCGGTGAACCGCATGCGGAGGCTGTCGTGCCGGGCGGCGGTCGCGTCGACGGCGGCCCGCAGCAACTCGACGTCGAGCTGGCCGCGCAGCCGCACGGTCGAGTGGACGAGGTACGCGGCGGTGCCGGGAACGAGCTGTTCGGTGAACCAGATCCGTTCCTGGCCGAAGGAGAGTCGGGGCGTTCCGGCGGGCGGAGTCGCCTTCGGGATGACGGTGGTGTCTCGGGCCGGCACGTCGACGTTCGTCACGCTATGCCTCAATCCGATGACGGACGGGAGTCAGTAGTCTGCATCCCGCGTCCCACAGGGTGGATCGGCTGATCGGTCCACTGTGTAAGACTCGATCGATCGATCCAGCGGCGGAACGGACCGTCGTACCGTCGGGAATGCGATTCGCGGATACGGTGATCCCCGCCGAGTGGGCGTCAGAGCCGCTGCGCTACGCCGAGTTCTCCGGCGGTGGTGCCGGGACGGCGCCGCTGACCTGGGCCCAGCAGGTCCTCCTGCGCTCGATCGCCCGGTTCGGCTCCAACCACCGGTTCCTCAACCTGCGGCGGATCGTGTCGGTCTCCCCCGGCGCCGGGGTGGCCGTGACGACCGCGACCCGGGCGGTGGGTGCGCTGGTCAGCCGCCACTCCGCGCTGCGTACCCGGCTCCCGGTCTCCGACGGCGAGGCCCGCCAGGAGATCGCTCCGACCGGGCTGTTCCCGCTGCTGGTCTGCGACGGCACCAGCGACAGCGCAGAGGCCGCACGACGGGCCGCCGAGCGGCTCGCCGACGTCGCGTTCGACCATTCGGCCGAGTGGCCGCTGCGGGTCGCACTGGTCACTGTGGATGATCGGGTACGCCAGATCGTGCTGGTGTTCAGCCACACCACTGTGGACGCCTACGCGGCCGAGATCGTGCTGCGCGACCTGCGGCTGCTCCTGCTGCGCGGTGGCCTGCCCACCCCGGCCGGACCGCAGTCGGCGGACGTGGCCCGGCTCCAGCACGGGCCCGACTCTCGGCGCTCGCAGCGGGCGGTGGCGTACTGGCTGCGGGAGTTCGACCGGCTCCCCCGGCAGCCGCTGGTCCCGGCCGGGCCGGGGCTGGAGCCGCACCTGCGCCGGGGCGTCCTGGTCTCCTCCGCCCTCGACAGGGCCGCCCGGCTGGTCGCCGCCCGGCATCGGGTCAGCGTCTCCGCCGCGCTGCTCGCCGGTTACCAGGCGATGGCCGCCCGCACCTCCGGACACGAACTGTCCGGCCTCTTCCCGATGTCCCACAACCGGTTCCGCACCGAGTACGCGCAGGCGGTCGCCAACCTCGGTCAGATCGGCTTCTGCGCGGTGGACCTGGCCGGGTGCACCCACTTCGCCGACCTGCTGCACCGCGTCTGGGCGGCGTCGCTGAACGGGCTGCGGCACGCGTACTACCAGCCGTCCGCGCTGCGGCACGCCTTCGAGGAGCGGGGCATCGACTACGAGACGGCGTTCCATCCGCACCACTACTTCAACGACGTCCGGCTGCCGCTCGGCGGCCTCGACCAGCCACCCGAGGTGACCCGGGACGAGCTGCGGGCCGCCACGGCCCAGAGCAGCTTCTCCTGGACCGCCGGGCTGAACGCGGCCTCCTGGCACCTGCTGGCCCACGTCGTGGACGAGCCGGACGCGGTGGGCGTCACGCTCACCGTCGACACCCGGCACCTCGCGATGGACTCCGTCGAGCCGTTCCTCCGGGGCATGGAGGAGTTGCTGGTCGAGGCGGCCTTCGACGACGTGCGGTGGCCCTGGTCGTCGACGTCCACCGCACCCGCCGGGCCGGTCCCGTCCGGCACCGAGGAGACGGCGTACGCGGACTTCGCGGCCGGACGGGCCGCCAGCGCGCCGCTGACCTGGGGGCAGCGCGCCATGTGGCGGACCGTCGAGGAGTTCGAGTCCCCCGAGGCGTACCGAGTGCTGAGCCTCACCCGCACCCTGGCCGTGTCGGCACGGACCGAGGTGACCGTCCCCGAGGCGGTGCGGGCGCTCGGCGCACTTGTCACCCGGCACGGATCGCTGCGCACCCGGTTCCGTCGCCGGAACGACGAGGTGCACCAGGAGATGGCGGCCACCGGACGGCTTCCCGTCGGCGTGCACGCCGTACCCCGACCGGTGGACGACCCCGACGGCCGCGCCCTCGCGGCGGAGCTGGCCGCCCGGCTACGCGCGTCGCGCTTCGGCCACGTCGCCGAGTGGCCGCTGCGGGTCGCCCTGGTCACCGTCGACGACCGGGTACGCCAGATCGTGCTGGTGTTCAGCCACGCCACCGTCGACTTCCACGCCACCGACGTCGTCCTGCGTGACCTGCGCCGGCTCCTGCGGCACGGCACGCTCGACACGCCGGTCGGCCTCCAGTCGGTGGACCTCGCCGGACGGGAGCGTGACGCCGGACGACGACGGTCGGAGCGGGCGGTCGCGTACTGGGTACGGCAGTTGCCCGGCCTCGCGGCGAACCTCTCCGACCCGGTCGGCTCCGGCGCCTCGCCGCGTTACCGTCGTGGGTCGCTGGTCTCCCGCGCCGTCCACCACGCGGCGGGCCTGGTCGCCACCGGTAACGCCGTCAGCACCTCCAACGTGCTGCTGGCGGCGACCGCCGCTGGGCTGACCGGAAACGGCGGGCAGGACTCCTGCGGAATCGTGGTGATGGCCAGCAACCGCTTCCAGCCGGGGCACCAGGACGCCGTCGGCACCCTCAACCAGATCGGGCTCGCTCGGCTCGACCTGGCCGACCGACCCGGCTTCGCCGAACTGCTGTCCCGGGCCCGGCGGGGAGCGCTGGACGCCTACCGGCACGCCTACTACGACCCGGCCGTCTGGGAGCGCACCTTCACCGACCTCGGCCACGACCACCGGACCTTCCTGTCCCCGTACTGCTACCTCAACGACGCCCGCCTGAGGCGCGACGTCGACCCGACGGACGCGGGCCCGGACGAGACCGCGCTGCGGGCGATGGTCGGCGACAGCGAGTTCCGCTGGCTGCCGGAGTTGGCGCGGTTCCCGTGGCGCTGCCGGGTCCAGGTGCTCGACGCGCCCGGCGCGATCGAGTTGGTCGTCACCGCCGACACCCGGTACTTCCCGGCGGAACGGGTCGAGCTGTTCCTACGCGGCGTCGAGGCGCTGCTGGTCGAGGCGGCCTTCCGCGACGTGCCCTGGCCGTGGTCCCCGGCTCCGGTCAGCCCGTACGCCGCCGGCTGACCGTCACGCCCCGGGACCGCCCGCAGCAGCAGCCGAATCAGGATTCTCGGCGCGGATCATCGCGGTCGACCGGCTCCCTCGCGCCCTGCCGGGTCAGACCGGCGAGGGCTGCGAGTCGGGCCATGCCAGCGGAGGCAGGGCTGCTGCGGGCCACCTCGGCGATGACGGTACGGGCGGTGGGGCGGTAGCGGGTTTCGGCGGGTGCGATGGTGTCGGCGTCGACGAGTGCCCGTTCGGCTGCGGCGTAGTTGCCGACGTGGAGGTAGGCACGCGCGGCGTCGATGAGGTGGGCGGCCCGGTGTTCGGAGGACAGTTGCCGCCAGCCGTCGCGGCGGACAGCACTCTCGTGGCGGCACACCGCTTCCGCCATGTCGCCGAGGTGCAGGGCGGCGAGGAAGCGGGCCAGGTGCACGGTCGTGGTGCCGAAGCTGGTGTGGTGTGGGTCGGTGTCGTCAGCATGTCGGTCGACGAGTTCGGCGGCGTGGTCGATGAGGTCGTCGGCGTTGCGACGGTCGTCGCCACCGGCGGCGGCGATCCCAGCCTCAAGGAGCAGGGCTCCGCGTACGGCGTGGTGTGCTGGCAGGTCGGCGGCGGTGACGGCGGCGGTGAGCGCCAGATGGTCGCGGCCGAGTGCGCGCAGGGCCTGGCTGACGGCGATGGTGGCGGCACCGGTGGCGTCGGGGTCGCTCGCGGAGGCGGTGACGGCCCGGTCGGCGGCGAGCCAGGCGAGGTCGGCCGAGTCGAGCTTGGTCAGCATCGAGGCGGTGATCCGGTAGGCGGGCACCAGCAGCGCCGGAGTGCGGTGAACCGTGTCGAGCAGAGCCGGCAGGGCGCGCAACAGCTGGGCGTAATGGGCGTGCTGATAGGTCATCCACGCGTGCGCGATCTGCTGCCGCGCCTGGTCCGGCGGCGCAATCCGGCCGGATTGATGGTGGCAGCGGACGAGGGCGGCGCGGATCGCGTCGATCCCGTCAGGGCGGGGTGCTGCCGGCGAGGAGCATTGTCGGGGGCCGAGCAGGGTGGCCGGATCGAGGCGCAGGACCGTAGCGATGTCCTGGATGACCGAGTAGCGGTCCAGGCTGCGTACGCCACGTTCGACCTTGTCGACCCAGCTCTTCGACTTGCCGATCCGGTCGGCGAAGACCTGCTGACTCATGCCCCGACGGACGCGTAACTCTGCCACCCGGCGTCCGATCGGCACCGAGTTGTGGTCGCGTCGCTCGCGGCCGGTCACGGCTGCCGTCCTGCTGGCGGCGGGCTCGACATGGTGGGCCCTCCGCAGTGGGGGCACCACCGGGACTTGACCCGGAACGCGAACAGCCCGAGCAGAAAGCCCGGCACCAGACCACCGAACAACGCGACCGACACCAGATCGACGACCACGAGCATTCACCTCCTGTGTCGTAAGGTCTACGTACAGTGAATGGGCTCGCTACCTCGTTCGGAAGCGTGACGAGCCATCAAGCATGTGGAACGCGTTGAACGGCAGATCCAGCACGGAAGGCCAGCGAATGGCGCGGGCACCGAGGCAGCGCAACGAGAAACTGCTGACAGTCATCAGAGAGTGTCGGTGGTCCTATGACGGCTGCGCCGCAGCCGTCCGCGCGGTCGCTCGCGAGCATGGCGAGCCTCTTTCCTCCTGCGACCGCTCTCATGTGGGGCACTGGGTCGCCGGAGTCAAGCCGAGCGACAGAACCGCACGATTCCTGGCAGAGGCGATCTCCCGCCGGCTCGGCCGTGTCGTACATCCCATCGATGTCGGGCTTCTCAGAGGCGGTAGTGTGGAGCCTGACCTCGGCGGCCTGGATTGGTGGGAGCACGCCCCGGCCACCGATCTCCTGACAATCGGGAGGGCCGACTTGGAGCGACGAGAATTAGGACGCGCCGCCCTGTACTCGCTGGCAGCGCTCGCGGTTCCACTCGACTCGTGGCAGGAGATCGTGGAGCGGGGGCGGCGTGCCCAAGGGGGAACCGTCCCCGTGGGTCGCAGCGAGATCGACGTCGTACGGGACATGCTCGCGGTGTTCACCAGAGCCGACGAGCGGTTCGGTGGAGGCCATGCCCGCCTCGCTGTTGTCCAGTACCTCACGTCTGACGTGTCCGGATACCTTCAAGGACGCTTCGCCACCGACGACGATCGCAGGGCCATGTTCAGTGTGGCGGCCGAGATGACCTACCTCGCTGGCTGGAAAGCCTTCGACTCTTCGCTGCATGGGCTGGCGCAGCGCTACTACGTGCAAGCGTTGCGCCTGGCCAACGAAGCAGACGACCGGCCCCTCGCTGGGTTCACCCTACGGGCGATGGCGCACCAGGCGGTTGACCTCGGTCATGGTCACGAGGCCCTGCGACTCGCTGACGCTTCCCTCGAATGGTCGCGGGGACGAGCGACCCCGGCCGCAACCGCGCTCTTCACCATTCTCACCGCACGCGGGTACGCCGCGACGAACGACAAGTCCCGTGCCTCGGCGGCGATAAACGCGGCTGAAACCCACCTCGCGAAGGCGCTGCCCGACGACGAGCCGACGTGGATCCAGACCAGCGGGTTCACCGAGACATCCCTGGCAAGTCAAGCTGGACAGGCCCTCCGCGACCTGGGCGACCTTCCTGCTGCCGAAACCCAACTCCACCAGTCGATCGCCACCCGCAACCCCGAGGCGCACCGACGCATCCATACCCTGACGCTTGCCAACCTCGCCGACGTGCAATGCAAACAAGGGCGACTGCGCGAGGCGACCGAGAACTGGAACCACGCTCTGGACGCCATGTCCGGCGTCAGCTCCGGTCGGGCATTTTCGGCCGTGAAGAACATCAGAACTCAACTCAGCAGCTTCGGCACCCGTCTCCCTGCCTTCGCCAAGCAACTCGACACCCGGGCCACGGCATTCCTGCGCCACAACGATGCGCTCGCCCACCCACGATTCTCCTGAGGGTGGACGCACCAGCAGAACTGCCTCGACAGTTCTGTCTGCCGCGTGGAGGATCGCCGGATGCCGTCTTCCCGTCGTGACCTGCTGCGCTGGCAGTTCGACCTGACCTGGTCGCTGTTCGAGTACCACCTGGACCGGCTGGAGCCGGCGCACTTCCGCCGCGAGGTCGCCGCGCTCTCCTGGACGGTCCGCCCGGACGCCGCCGGCCGGTGGGTGCCGGACTGGGCCGACACCGAGCCAGACCCGGTCCCGGTGCCCACCATCGCCTGGCTGACCTGGCACGTCGGCTGGTGGTGGAGCGTGGCCACCGACCATCTCCAGGGCCGAACGCCACGGGAGCGCGACGAGGTGTCCTGGCCGGGCGATGGTGAGCCCACCGTCACCTGGCTGCGGGAGCTGCGGGCGGAGTGGTTGACCGTACTGGACCGGCTCACCGACGCCGACCTCGACGAGGTCGCCCCGTTTCCCTGGCCGCGCGATCCGGAACACACCGTCGCGCACCTGCTCGCCTGGGTCAACACCGAGCTGATGAAGAACGTCGCCGAGATCGGCCAACTCCGGCTGGTGCAGGACGCCTCGTCCTGACCTGTGCGCGGATCGTCCGAGCCGTGGCCGAAGCTGAGGGCAGGTGGCCTACAGCGGGGTGGGCCCTGTCGAGCTGAACCGTCTGTGCTCTCAGCTCGACAGGGCCTGCGCTCCCCTGCTGCTGCCGCAGTGGACCGCACATCGGACCGACCGCGAAGCACTCCGACACGTACCCGCAGACGCCTCAGCGGTGGGCGAAGACGAATCCGCCCTCGACCTCCGGTTCCGGGTGGTGCACCAACTCGGCCTCGACGGTGAAGCCGGCCGCCGCCAGCCAGGCCGCGACCCGACCGGGTGGGCGGTAATGCACGTAGACGTTCATCGGGTGTCCGCCGTAGCCCTCCGTCTTGTGTCGGCTGCCGTCCCCGGTCTGGAACCCGAGCAGCACCACCCCGCCCGGGCGCAGCACGCGACGGAATTCGGCCAGGACGCCGGGCACCTCGTCGTCGGGTACGTGGATCAGGGAGAACCACGCCAGCAGCCCGGCCAGGGCTCCGTCCGGCAGGTCGAGACGGGCCATCGAGCCGACCTCGAAGCGCAGGCCGGGATGGTCCCGTCGGGCCACGTCGATCATCCCGGGCGACAGGTCGACGCCGAACGCGTCCAGGCCGATGGCGCGCAGGTGGGCGGTGATCCGTCCCGGTCCGCAGCCGACGTCGCAGACCGGTCCGTTCGCCTGGGCGCGGACCAACTCGGCGAAGAGGGCGAGGATGCCCCGCTGGAACGGCTCACCGGCAAGAGCCCCGCGCAGCGCGTCGGCGTAGTCGGCCGCCACGGTGTCGTAGGAGGTCCGGGTGTCGTCGAGCCAGCCGGGTACGCGCATGGGCGCCACGATAGGGCCGGTCAGTCGTGTTCGGGGGCACCGGTCACCCGGTGGGAGGCGGCGTGCAGCGTCTCCGCGACCAGTCGGCGTACGTGGCCGTCGCGGGCGCGGTAGAGGGCCCGTCGGCCGTCTCGGCGTACGCTGACCAGCCCGGCGAGCCGGAGTTTCCCGAGGTGCTGGGAGACCGCCGGGCGGGCCGCACCGACTGCCGTGACCAGTGAACCGACGTCGTGTTCGCCCGCGCTGAGAAGCCACATCAGGCGAAGGCGGGTGCCGTCGGCAAGCATCCGCAGCATCTGCACGGCCGCCTCGACCTCACCGTCGCCAGGGGTGGGTTGTTGCCGCTCACTGGCTCCTGCAACGTTGTCGCGTGCGTACATGAGCACATATTATCGCCGGGACCACAGGCCCCGCTCTCCTCGGGGGGACACGTGACCCAGGGCCGGCACGACCATCACCACCACCACGACGATCACCGCCACGACGATCACCACGACCACGGCAGACCCGGCCGGTGGCACCGGCTGCGGCACGCGGCCGTACCGCACTCGCACGACTCGCGTACCCGGGTGGACCCGGCGCTGGAGACCTCCCGCGAGGGGCTGCGGGCACTGTGGATCTCGCTGGTCGGGCTCGGAATCACCGCCGCCGCCCAGGCGGTCATCGTGGCGTACTCCGGCTCGGTGGCGCTGCTCGGCGACACCCTGCACAACGTCACCGACGCGCTGACCGCCGTCCCGCTCGCCATCGCCTTCCTGCTCGGACGGAAGGCCGCCACCCGCAGCTACACGTACGGGTACGGGCGGGCCGAGGACATCGCCGGCATCATCATCGTGGTGGCCATCGCCGCGTCGGCCGTCGCCGCCGCGTGGACCGCGATCGACCGGCTGCTGCATCCGAGCGATATGAGTCATGTTCCCTGGGTGGCCGGTGCCGGTGTCGTCGGGTTCGTCGGCAACGAGCTGGTCGCCCGCTACCGCATCCGGGTCGGTCGGCGGATCGGATCGGCCGCCCTGGTCGCCGACGGGCTGCACGCCCGCACCGACGGCTACACCTCGCTTGCCGTGGTCGCGGCGGCGGGCGGCGCCGCGCTCGGCTGGCGCTGGGCCGACCCCGTGGTCGGTCTCGCCATCGCCGTCGCCATCACCGTGGTGCTCGCCGACGCCGGGCGGCAGATCTACCGCCGGCTGATGGACGCGGTCGACCCGACACTGGTGGACCGGGCCGAACGTACGCTGCGCAACGTGGACGGCGTCCGGGACGTGACCGCCGTACGCCTGCGGTGGATCGGCCACCGCCTGCACGCCGAGGCCGACCTTGTCGTCGACGCCGGGCTCAGCCTCGTCGCCGCGCACGAGATCGCCGCCGACGCAGAGCACCGCCTGACCCACGCGGTACCCCGGCTGACCAGCGCGACCGTGCACACCGACCCGGACAGCCACCCCGGCGGACACCACCACGCCGACCTCTCCCACCGGCGACGGCAACCGGCCGGCTGACCCCGACCAACACCACGACGCTAGGTGATTGTCCGGAGACTCTGGGCAAGGTATCCGTCAGGCGACGTGGTTCGGTGGGGGTCCGCCCTCGTCGCCCGGGGGCCGCCGCCGGGCGGGCGCCACCCCCCGCCGACGGAGGAGGACATGCCGTGCCCGCGACCAGAGCGGCGAACGTCGTACCCACCGCGCGCTGCCGGGACCATGTGGCGTCCCGCCCCACCTGGCGGTGCCGAGCCTGCGGGACCGCCTGGCCGTGCGGACGCGCGAAGCGGGACCTGCTCGCCGAGTACGGCACCCGCCGCACCGATCTGCTGGTCTATCTGGCGACCCTCTGGGAGGAGGCGCTCGGGCAGCTCACCGAGCGGCACCCGGGGACCGATCCGGCCGAGTCGCACGAGCGGTTCCTCGGCTGGCTGCCGCCCCGACCGCCCTGTCGCTGACCGCCGTGCCGTCCGACCTGGACGGACCACGCGCCGGCAGCAATTGACAGGAGTCTTGACAGTTACCGTTCACATCGACAGACTTGATCGTGAGAGCGCTCTCTTGGCCGAACTCCCGACGATGCCCCCGCATCGCCCCACCCCCATAGGAGGAGTCCCATGCCACGAGCGCCACGCGTCCTGCGCGCGGCCCTGGCCGCCGTCCTGGTCGCCGGTCTCGCCCCACTCGCCGCCCCGCCGGCCGCCCTCGCCGCCGACACCGCCGACACCCCCACCGCCGACACCTCGGTCACCGGCCTCGCGCCGGAGATGGTCCGCGCGATGCGCCGCGACCTCGGGTTGACCGACGCGCAGGTGCTGACCCGGCTCCGCGTCGAAGCCGGTGCCGCCACCGTCGAGCGCCGGCTGCGCGCCCGACTCGGTACGGCCTTCGCCGGCGCCTGGATCCCGCCCGGCGGGACGCGGCTGACCGTGGCCGTCACCGACCCGTCGCTGGCCGCCGCCGTACGCGCCGAAGGTGCCGAGGTGACCACCGCCGCCCGCAGCGAGTCCACCCTGGAGGGGATCAAGCGGACGCTCGACCGGCACGCCGGCAAGGCGCCACCGGACGCCGTGCACGGCTGGGCGGTCGACGTGACGACCAACCGGATCGTGGTGACCGCCGGCCGGGGCGCGACCGCCGAGGCCGCCGCCTTCGTCAAGGCCAGCGGCGTCGACGCGGCACTGGTCCGGATCGTGGAGTCCGTCGAGGCGCCCCGGATCAACTACGACATCCGGGGTGGGGACCAGTACGTCATCAACGGCAACACGCTCTGCTCGGTCGGCTTCGCGGTGCACGGCGGCTTCGTCACCGCCGGCCACTGTGGCGGGGTCGGCAGCCCGACCCTCGGCTACAACAACGTCTCCCAGGGCACCTTCGCCGGCTCGACGTTCCCCGGCCGCGACTACGGCTGGGTCCGGACCAACAGCAACTGGACCCCGCAGCCGTGGGTGAACAACTACTCCGGCGGCAACGTGTCGGTGGCGGGCTCCCAGGACGCCGCGATCGGCAGCTCGGTGTGCCGGTCCGGCCGGACCACCGGCTGGCGGTGCGGCACGCTGCTGGGTCGCAACCAGACGGTCAACTACTCGCAGGGCGCCGTGCATGGCCTGACCCGCACCAACGCCTGCGCCCAGGGCGGCGACTCGGGTGGTGCCTGGCTCAGCGGCAACCAGGCGCAGGGCGTCACCTCCGGCGGCTGGGGCAACTGCTCCACCGGCGGGGAGACCTGGTTCCAGCCGGTCAACGAGATCCTCGGCGCGTACGGGCTCACGCTGGTCACCACCGGCGGTGGCAGCGGAAGCCGGCTGATCAGCAACTGGAACAACAAGTGCATCGACGTGCCGAACTCGAACTTCTCCGACGGCGTACCGCTGCAGACCTGGAACTGCAACGGCACGGCGGCGCAGTCGTGGAGCTTCGTCAACGGCACGCTGCGTACCCAGAACAACATGTGCATGGACGTGGCCTGGGGTTCCCGGGACAACGGCGCGGTGATCCAGATCGCGACCTGTAGCGGCAACCCGGCCCAGCAGTTCGTCCTCTCCGCCGCAGGTGACCTGGTCAACCCGCAGGCGAACAAGTGCGTCGACATCAGCGGCTGGGTCAACGCCGACGGCGCCCGCCTGGCCCTCTGGGAGTGCCTCGGCGGCGCGAACCAGAAGTGGCGGCGCGGCTGAGACACGGCACCGGGATGTAAGGAAGGGTCCCCTGCTATCGCCTGGTGTATAGCAGGGGACCCTTCCTTACATCTACGACTACGACTATTACGACGACGGCGCGGCCCCGTTGTCGTTGAACCGGAAGCTGTCGAACGGGGCGGCGTCACCCAGCTCCTCCATGATCAGGCCGTTGTTCTGCGAGTTCCGCAGGAACGCCGAGTTGTTGCTGATCAAGTAGGTCTCCGCGTTCTCCGGGTTCGGCGCGATGGTGAAGAGCTGACGCGGTTCGCTCTCCTTGCACTCCGCGCCCTGCACCCGCAGCGGCTGGGAGTTGCCCGGGTTCTGCACCTGCCAGCAGACCGGCTCGCCGGTGCCCGGGCCACCACCGGCACCCCGGTACGACCTGATCAGGAACGTCTGCCCGTCGACCGGGGTCGGTACGAACAACTGCCGGCCCTCGTCGCCGTCGACCTCGGCCAGCCGCTCGTCGGTCAACGAAAGCCCCGACTCGAACGCGTCGACCCGGGTGATGGTGACCTGGCGGTCACCGGAGAGCACCGGCGGGTTGGCGGTGGTCGGCGACGGCGATGCCTCCGTCGGGCTGGGCGCGGCGGAGGTCGCGCTGGCGGCCGGCGTGCTCGTGACGTCGGGTGTCGCGGCGGCGTCCGGGGTGGCCTCACCACACGCCCCCGTCGAGACGACCAACGCCGCCACACCCGCACCGGCGAGCCACCTACGCATCGACATCATCCACTCCTCCTCCGGCGGCGGGAATTCCCGGTCGGGAGACCGGCGCACCATCCCCGCCACGGTCGCTGAAGATCGACGTACCCCGGAGGTCGGCGCGATATGCCGGAACTCGGCAGCGGGGTCGATTTCCGACAAAGGTCGTAGGCCGAATGCCGTCCTGCGCCAGATGGCACCACGTCCCCGTTCCCGCAGGCTTTCCCCAGGCGCCGGGTGACGCCACACGGACCCCTCCGGACACCCGATCGGCCTGGAAGGTAGCCCGTCGTGTCTCCCCAAGATCCCGCCCGGTCCCGGGCCTCTCGCCTGCGCCGACTCGGCGCGACCCTGGTGGCGGTTGTCGCCGTCGCCGCCACCGCCGCCGGGTGCGGCACCGCGCCGACCGCCCGGTCCATCCCCACACCACCCGCTCCCGGCGCGCCGGCCGACCCGGCCGCGCTGAACGCCACCGACGTCGACGCCTGGCTCGACGGCCTGCTGCCCGCCGCGCTCCAGCGGACCGGAATCCCGGGCGCCACCGTCGCCGTCGTCCGCGACGGCGAGATCCTCACCGCCCGTGGCTACGGCCACGCGGACACCGGCACCGGCACCGGCAGAAGCCAGCCCGTACCGGTCGACCCGGACCGGCACCTGTTCCGGGTCGGCTCGGTGTCGAAGCTGGTCACCGCCGTCGCGGTGCTCCAGCTCGTGCAGGGCGGCGACCTGGACCTCGACGCCGACGTCGACGAGTACCTGGACTTCACCGTGCCCCGCCGCTATGACGAGCCGGTCACCCTGCGGCACCTGTTGACCCACACCGCCGGGTTCGAGGAGCGGGTCGCCGGCCTGATCGGCCTCGACGGCGCCAGCCCGGACCTGCGTAGGGCGCTGGCGACCGACCCGCCGGAGCAGATCTACCGGCCGGGCACCGTGCCCGCGTACTCCAACTACGGCAACGCCCTGGCCGGATACGTCGTCGAGCGCGTCAGCGGCACGCCGTTCGAGGAGTACGTCGACCGCAACGTGCTGGCCCGCGCCGGCATGGCCTCGTCGACGTTCGCGCAGCCGCTACCCCCGGCCCTGGCCGACCGGATGGCCAAGGGCCACGACGCCGCCGGTGTCGCCGGTCCGTTCGAGATCGTCGGCACTCCCCCGGCGGGCGCGTTGAGCGCACCGGCCACCGACATGGCCCGCTTCATGGTGGCGCTGACCGGCGAGGCGGTCGGTGAGGGTCCGCTGCTCGACGCGCCCACCCGCGAGCTGATGCAGCGGCCCGGGCTCGACGCCACCTCGCTCGGCACCCTCGCGGACGGCCCCCGGATGGCGCTCGGGCTGTTCGACGAGAGCCGCAACGGCCGAACCATCCTCGGCCACGGCGGCGACACCATGTACTTCCACTCGCACCTGCAGATCTACCCGCAGGAACGGGCCGGCATCTTCGTCTCGCTCAACGGCGGCGGCCGGGGCGGATTCGACAGTCACGAGCTGCGTCAGGCGGTGGTCAACGGCTTCGCCGACCGCTACTTCCCGGCCACGTCGGACCAACCGGCGGGCGTCGACGCGGAGACCAGCGCCGCACACGCCGCCGCCGCAGTCGGCACGTACGCCGACTCGCGTCGGATCGACAGCAACTTCCTGACCACGATCGGCCTGGTCGGCCGGACCACGGTCAGTGTCGCCGACGACAACCGGCTGCTGTTCGAGCCGGGCCCGCTGTCGGCGACCCCGGCACTGTACGAAGAGGTGGCGCCCTGGGTCTGGCGCGAGGTCGGCGGGCAGCGCACGCTGGCCATGCGGGTCACCGACGACCGGGTGACCGCGATCAGCTACGACTCCGCGTTCACCCTGCTGCCGGTCGAGCCGGCACGGGCCACGGCGGTGGTCGTACCAGTGCTCGGCGCCGCCGTCCTGGTGCTGGCGCTGACCGTGCTTTCCTGGCCGTTCGGCGCCCTGGTCCGGCGGGTGCTCGGCCGGCCACGTCGGGACCGGGCGGGGCGTACCGCGCGGGTGCTCAGCCGCGTCGCGGTCGCCGGTGCGCTGCTGGCGCTGATCGGCTGGGCGGTGAGCGTCGTGGCCGTCATGGGGTTGCAGGACGTCTCCGCCACCTCGCTGCGCACCGTGCAGGCGCTCCAACTGATCGGCCTGCTCGGGGTGCTGCCCGCCACGGTGCGGCTGGTCGACGACGTACGGCGTCGCGTCGGCTGGCATCGGGTCGCCGCGAGCGCCCTGATCCTGCTGGCGCTGGCCGGTACGGGTTGGTTCGCCGTCGAGTTCATGCTGCTCGCGCCTAGCATCTCCTACTGACGCGTCGATCCGGGACGGACCCGGAGCAAGGAAGTCCACCGCATGAGCACCCACCCCGATCCGCAGACCGAGGCGACGCCCCGGTCACCCCGGCTGACCAGGCGGCTCGACGAGCAGCTCACCCGGCGCGGCGTGACCGGCCGGTTCGCCCGGGACGGCCTGCTCGCGGCGGCGGTCACCGTGGTCACCGTGCTGCTGCTGGCGATGCTGCTCTGGATCGTCGCACCGGCGGAGGGGCTGCCCGTCGACCCGGCGCGGGCCTGGCCGGTGCTCGTGCTCTGCGGCGTGCAGGCGATGCTGCTCTGCCTGCGTCGGGTCCGTCCGCTGCCCTGTCTCGCCCTGGTCGTCGCCCTGCAACTGGCGATCGTCGGCCTGTCCCAGCCGGAGATGTCGATCCGGGGCATCGCGCCGTTCGTCGCCGCGTACACAGTCGGCACGCTGCGGCCGGTCCGGACGGCGCTGCTGATCGCGGGGGTCGCCACGCTGGCGGAGACGGCGGGCGCGGTGGTCGCCACCGCCGTCCTCGCCGCCTCCGACCTCCTCCTCGCCACGCTCGGCAGCCTCACCGCGAGTGCCCTGACCTACCTCGGCGCGGCCTTCGTCGGCGGCTACGTCGCCACCAACCGGCGCTACGTCGAACTGGTCCGGGTCCGCGCCGACGAGGCGGTCCGGGCGCAGCAGGCGGGCGTGCAGGCGGCGATCGGCGCGGAACGGTCCCGGATGGCGCGGGAACTGCACGACGTGGCCGCCCACCACCTGTCCGGCATGGTGGTGCAGGCGGCGGCGGTGGAACGGCTGATCGACCGCGACCCGGCGGCGGCCCGCGCCGGGGTGGCCTGGATCCGCGCCCAGGGCAAGCAGACCCTGGACAACCTGCGCCTGGTGGTGGGGGTGCTGCGCGGGCGGACCGGGTCGGACGCGGGCGACGGCACCGTCCCGGTGCCCGGCCTGGCCGTCCTCGACGACCTCGTCCGCACCGCCGGTGGCCTCGGCGGCCCGGTCGAGTTCGTCCGGGAGGGGCAGCCGCGCGAGGTGCCGCCGATCGCCGACGTGGCGCTCTACCGGGTGGCGCAGGAGTCGTTGTCCAACGCCCGCCAGCACGCCCCCGGCGCCCCGGTCCGGGTGGCCCTGCGCTACCTCGACCGCCGGGTGACGCTCGAGGTACGCAACGACCCGCCGCCCCGGCGGCCCGAGCCGGCCACCCGCACCACCGGCGGCGTGGGCCTGGTGGGCATGCGGGAACGCGCACAGCTCATCGGCGCCGCGTTCACCGCCGGGCCGACCGCCGACGGCGGCTGGTCGGTCAGCGTGAGCCTGCCGACCGCACCGGAGGCCGCGCGCACCGCGACGGCGACCGCGAAGGGGGACCCGACATGATCAGGGTGATGCTCGTCGACGACCAGGCGGTGGTGCGGGCCGGGTTCCGGGTCATCCTGGAGCAGGCCGGGGACATCGAGGTGGTGGCCGAGGCGTCGAACGGCGACGCGGCGGTCGACCTGGCCCGCCGGCACCGGCCGGACGTGATCTGCATGGACGTCCGGATGCCGGGCGGGGACGGGCTCACCGCCACCCGCCGGATCGTCGGCGAGGCCACCGAGACGCCGCCCGCCGTGCTCGTGGTGACCACGTTCGACCTCGACGAGTACGTCTTCGGCGCGCTGGAGTCCGGTGCCAGCGGGTTCATCCTCAAGGACTGCGAACCCGAGGAGCTGATCGAGGCGGTACGCCGCCTGGCCGGCGGGTACGGGCTCGTCGACCAGGCGGTCACCCGCCGGGTGATCACCGAGTTCGCCCGCCGCACCGGCGCACCGCGCACCGACGCGGTGGCCGCGCACCAGCTCACCGCACGGGAGGCCGAGATCGTCGGGCTGCTCGCCCAGGGCCTGTCGAACGTGGAGATCGCCGCCGAGCTGTTCATCGAGACGAGCACCGTCAAGTCGCACCTCGGTCGGGCGATGGCCAAGATCGGCGTACGGGACCGGTTGCAGACGGTGGTCTGGGCATACCAGAACGGCGTCGTGCCGCGCTGACCCACCGACAGTGTGACGCGCACGGCCAGCGCATTGACATCCGGGGATCGTCCGGGGAAAGATCCTCAGCGTGCGAAGCGCCTATCTGACCAAGCGAGGTCACATCGACCTCCTGCGCGTCGCCAGCGCCGCCTGTCGACCCTGCCGCTGACGCCGGGTTCCCCCCTTTCGCCCGTCGCGGGCGTCGCCATCCGCGTTAGGTCTCCGGCCCTACCGTCGCGCCCGTCACCGGCACCGCTCCATCCCGACAGGAGAGCTGTCCATCGTGCACAAAACGTCCATACGTCTGGCCACCGCCGGGCTCGCCCTCACCCTGCTCGGCACGACGGCCTGGGCCGCACCGGCGAACGCCTCGGCGTTGCCGGCGGTACCACCGTCGGCGCCCGGCCTGCACGAGATCGCCGGCTACCCCCGGCAGAACGTGCTGCCGGTCTGGCCGGACAACCCCGCCGACGCCTCCATCCCGATCGGCGTCATCCCCTACGACGAGATCGCCCCGAAGCTGAACGCCCTGCAGGCCGCGAGTGACCGGGTCTCCGCCCGGGTGGCCGGCCGGTCCAGCGGCGGCCACGACCTGTACGCGGTCGTCGTCACCGCCCCGGAGTCCCGGAAGGAGGCCCGCCAGCAGGAGGAGTGGAAGCGCCTGATCGAGGAGGACCCGGTCCGGGCCCGCACCGACCGCAAGCTGCTGGCCGGGTACAAGACGCCGCTGTTCGTCAACGCCAACATCCACGGCAACGAGTGGGAGGGCACCGACGCGGCGCTGCGGGTCATCGAGGAGTACGCCACCAGCACCGATCCCGAGGTGGCGACGCTGCTGGAGCGCAACCGGCTGATCGTCAACGTCACCGCCAACCCGACCGGCCGGATCGCCGGCACCCGGGCCAACGCGAACGGTTACGACCTCAACCGGGACCTCACCATCGTCTCGCAGCCGGAGACGAACCTGATCCGCGAACTCACCATCGACACCAAGCCGATCATCACGCTCGACCTGCACGGTTACGTCAACCCGACGCTGCTGCACCCGAGCACCCCGCCGCACAACGTCAACAACGAGTACGACCTGTTCATCAAGCACGCCCTGCCGAACGCGCTGGGCATCGAGAGGGACCTGCGGGCGCTCGGTCACCCCGAGACGCAGCGGGCCCGGATCCCGTTCCGGGACGACGCTCCCGGGGTGTGGGACGACTTCCCGCCGATCTACGTGCCGTCGTTCGCGCTGTTGCAGAGCAGCATCCCGTACACGATCGAGGCGCCGCTCAACCCGCGTGGCGCGAACCTGACGCCGGAGGAGCGCCTCCGCCGATCCGCGATCAACACCGACGTGCACGAGGTGGCGATCAAGTCCTCGTTGCAGTACATCCAGGACAACCGCGCCCAGGTGCTGTTCGACCAGGCGGAGGTGTACCGGCGCGGGTGGGCCGGTGAGCCGCTGCGGGACATCCCCGACGACTTCGTGCCGGGTTGGGGCCCGGAGGACAACTACAACACCGTCTTCCCCCGGGCGTACGTCATCCCGACCGGTCCCGGACAGCGTTCCGAGCCGGCCGCCGCGCGCCTGGTCGACCTGCTGATCGGCAGCGGCGGTCGGGTGTGGAAGGCGAAGAAGTCGTTCCGCGCCGACGGCCGCAGCTACCCCGCCGGTTCGTACGTGGTCGACCTGCACCAGCCCAAGCGTGGCCTGGTCAACTCGCTGCTCGAACCGGGCATCGACCTGACCGACCGGGTGGACGACCTGTACGCCGGCCCGGCCGCGTGGAGCCAGGGGCTGACCTGGGGCGCCACCGTCGACACGCTCTGGGACAAGAAGCTGCCGACGGTGCAGTTGACCCGGGTCTACGACGGGGTGGCCCAGGGCACGCTGCCGCCGGCCAGTGCCGATCTCCGGCTGGACATCCAGGACGCCGCCGACCTGCTCGTGGTCAACTCGCTGGTCCGCAAGGGGCTGCGGGTGTACCGGTCGGCCGACGGATCGGTGGTGGTGCCGTCCACCCCGGGCAGCCGCAAGCTGCTCCAGGAGGCGGTGCGGACGCACGGCGTCACGTTCGAGCGGGCTCCGGCCCGCTGGCAGGGCACCCCGGTGGGTGAGATCGTCGTCGGGTACCTGGGTGGCGTCGAGCAGCGCGACACCCTGGCCGCCCTCGGTTTCGAGGCGCAGGCGGTGACCGCCGCGACGCTGGCCGGCACGCTGACCGACGAGGTCGACGTGCTGCTGGTGTCGAGCAACCTGAACGTGGCGGCGCTGACGCCGGAGAACCGTGCCGCGCTGGACGCGTTCCTGGCACGGGGCGGCGGCGTCGTCGGTCTCGGGACCGCCGGGGCGAACTTCGGCAACGCCACCTCCCTGCTGAGCGTCACCGCGACCGCCGGACCGTCGCTGGCCAGCGGGGTGGCGAACGTGGTCAACCGGGGTGGTCCGGTGAGCACCGACGCCAGTCCGTACACGTTCATCAGCCAGCCGGTCTGGTTCACCGACCTCGGTGCCGGGGTGACCGTGGAGCAGTCGTACGCCGCCGATCCGCTGCTCGCCGGCTGGTGGGCGACCTCCGGGGCGAACGGGCAGTCCGCCGCGGCGAACCAGGCCAGCATCGTCCGGAGCGTGAGCCCCGGCGGCAACGGTGTGGTGCTCTTCGGCAGCAACCCGACGTTCCGGCTGCACCCCAAGGGGCTCCAGCCGCAGTTGGGTCGGGCTCTGCTCTGGGCCGCGCAACCGTGAGCTGACCCGCCCGTCGCCGCCTGAGGTAACGGGGGAAGGTGGGTGGGTTTCTTGTCGCTCGGACGACAAGAAACCCACCCACCCGGGTCAGCGGCCCGGACCGTCGCCGAGCAGCCGGAGCGCGTTGCCTCCGGCGACCAGCCGGGTGTCGGCCTCGTCCAGTCCGGCCCGTGCCAGCGCCGACTCGACCCGGGCACGGCTGGTGGCACGCGGGCCGATCGGCCAGTCCCCGCCGACCAGCACGTGGTCGGCACCGAGCAGGTCGGTGGCGAACCTGATCGCGGCCGGCGCGAACCCCATCGTGTCGAGATAGACGTGTGCGCGCTGCGACGCGGGCGCCGCCGATGTCAGGACCTCTCCCCCGTCGGTGGCGGCGGCCAGGGACAGCCCGGCGACCCCGAGCATCGGGAAGACCACGTGCAGCCCGGGCAGCTCGGCCAGCACGCCGTCGACCAGCAGCGACAGCAGCGCGGCGGCGTTGATGGTGCCCCGGGCCAGCGAGGTGCCGAACCGGCCGAGACCGGCGAAGGCGGTGGTCATCGCCACCGGGCTGATCGGGTGCGCGAAGACGGGTACGCCGAGTTCCGCCGCGACGGCCAGGGTGGGGCGGGCGGCCTTCGCGCCGAGCAGGAGCCCGTCGGTGGCGCAGTCGACCACCAGCCCGGACAACCCGAGGTCCCGTACGGCGCGTACCGCCTCGTCGGCGGCCGGGTCACCGGCGAAGGCATCGACGGTGGCCAGGCCCCGGAGCCGGTCCGGTGCGCTCGCCACCGCCTCGGCGAGGTGGTCGTTGAGCCGCCGCAGGTCGTCCGGGCGGGTGCGTTCGCCGTGCGGAGTCACCAGCGCCGGTGGCGCGCTGAGCACCCGCAGGTCGATGCCGTGCCGGCCGGTGTCGGCCAGCAGCCCCTCCAGGTCGGCGATCCGGCGGGCCAGCCCGCGCCAGCGCTCGGCCAGCTCCGGCGCGGCGTGCCGGGGCGGCAGCGCCGGATAGGCCGGACAGGCGTAGTGGGTGTGGAAGTCGGCGACGAACAGCGGCGGCATCAGACCTCGATGAAGGTGTACGTGAAACCGCGCTCGGCCCGGTGCACGTATCCGGCGGCGGGGAACGGGAAGTGCGTCGGCACCAGCAGGTCACCGGAGTCGGCGGCCCGTTCCAGCAGGCGGCGACGCTGGTCGGCGGAGTCGCCCGGCACCACGCAGTACCGGATGCTCCACTCGGGACGTTCGAGCTGCACACCGTGGTGCAGCATGTCCCCGGCGAACAGGGCGCGTCGGCCGGCGGACTCGACCACCAGATAGACGTTGCCGGGGGTGTGCCCGAACGCGGGCACGAGGTGGATCTCCGGCGTCAGCACGTGGTCGGCCGGCACCAGGTCGAGCACACCGGCGTCGCGCAGCGGCAGGATGCTGTCCGCGAGGTAGTCGCCGGTACGCCGCATCGCCGCCGCGCCCTGCGGGCCGGTCCACCAGTCGAACTCCTCCCGGACCACCAGGTAGCGGGCGTTCGGGAAGGTCGGCACCCAGCCGCCGGAGCCGTCGGCGCTGGTGGCGAAGCCGACGTGGTCGACGTGCAGGTGGGTGAAGACCACTGTGTCGACGTCGTCGAGGGAGACGCCGGCGCGGGCGAACTGCTCCAGGAACGGCCGGTCGGCGCGGTCGAAGACGCCGCCGTTGCGGGGTTTGCCGTTGCCGCCACCGGCGTCGACCAGGATCAGCCGGTCCTTGGTCCGGAGCAGGTGGGCCTCCTGGTTGAGCACGATCCGCCCGTCACGGGTGAACGGCTCGGCGGTGTAGAAGGCACCGTCGGTCCAGGACTCGGTCTCCAGTTGCGGGAAGAAGTCCGTCGGGAGCGGGAGGTAGTCGACCTCGCGGATCGGGAAGACCTCCACCTCGCCGACGGGGAAGGACCAGAGCGGCCCCTCTCCGCCGCCGGTGTCCTGCCAGCGTGGTGCGGTCTCCGGGGACTGCTCGCTCATCGGGTCACCTCGTGTGCTCGCGGGGTTTCGGGTTCGGGTGCGCGGCGGACCCGCGCATAGACCTGGGCGCGCAGTTCGCCGAAGCGGGCCGAGGAACGGGTGCCGAGCTGGTCGCGGTCCGCCGGCAGGTCGACCGGGAACTCGGCGACGACGCCGGTCGGGGCGGCACCGAGGACGACGACCCGCTGGCCGAGGTACACCGCCTCGTCGATGTCGTGGGTGACGAACAGGACGGTCATCGCGTACCGCCGCCAGAGCGTGGCCAGCAGGTCCTCCAGGTCACCGCGGGTCTGGGCGTCGACCGCGGAGAACGGCTCGTCCATCAACAGCAGCCGGGGCCGGTACGCGATCGCGCGGGCGATGGCGACCCGTTGCTGCATGCCGCCGGAGAGTTGCCACGGGTACGCCCGTGCCGTCTGGGCCAGCCCGACCGCGTCGAGCGCCTCGGCGACCGCCTCCCGGCGTGCGGCGCGACCGAGCCCCCGGTGCCGCAGCGGCAGCTCGACGTTCTGCTGCACCGTCTTCCAGGCGAACAGGCTGCGGCCGTACTCCTGGAAGACCACGCCCAGGTCGGCCGGCGGCTCGGTGACCCGCTGCCCGGCCAGGTACACCTCGCCGGTCGAGGCGGGCAGCAGCCCGGCGACGATCTTCAGCAGGGTGGTCTTGCCGCAGCCGGACGGCCCGACGACAGTGACGAACTCGCCGTCGCCGACCGTGAGGCTCACCCCGGCCAGGGCGTCCACGGTGCGTTCCCGGGCCCGGTACGACTTGCCCAGCGCGTCGATCCGCAGCAGGTCGGGTCCGACTGTCACGATGACTCCTCTCGTCCGGTGGCGCCTCGGTGCCACCGCAGGGCACGCCGCTCGACCAGCTCGAAGACCTTCGCCAGGGCGAAGCCGAGCAGGCCGAGCAGGAGCACGCCGCTCCACATCTGCGGGATGGCGAAGGTGCGCTGGAACCGGATCACGGTGAAGCCCAGGCCGTCGGTGCTCATCAGCATCTCGCTGACCACCATGACGATGAGCGAGATGCCCAGCGCCTGGCGGGCACCGGCGAAGATCTGCGGGCTCGCGGCGCGCAGGATCAGGCCGTGCCGGGTCCAGCTCGGCAGCCGGTACGCGGCGGCGGTCTCCAGGTGGACCTGGTCCACGGCGCGTACGCCGTCGGCGGTGTTCAGCAGGATCGGCCAGACCGCGCCCAGCACGATGACGATCAGTTTCGTGGCGTCGCCGATGCCGACCGCGACCAGCAGCACCGGGATCATCACCGGGGCCGGGAGCACCCGGAAGTAGGCGAGGATCGGGCTCGTCAGTGCGCGTACCACCGACCAGCGGCCCACCACGTAGCCGACGCCGACGCCGATCACCAGCGCGGCGGCGTACCCGGTGGCGAGTCGGCGCA
Source organism: Micromonospora sp. NPDC002389 (assembly GCF_040296095.1). NCBI lineage: Bacteria > Bacillati > Actinomycetota > Actinomycetes > Micromonosporales > Micromonosporaceae > Micromonospora > Micromonospora sp. NPDC002389. The sequence goes on along the minus strand of NZ_JBEOWP010000010.1, from coordinate 104,259 downwards.
GGCTCGGCAGCACGTCGCGGACGAAGACGTCGGAGAGCCAGACCTGACCGAACGCCTCGACGATGCGGCGCAGCGGCGGCAGGAAGATGTTGGTGCTGTCCGCGCTGAGCACCCACCAGACGGTGAACAGCAGCACCGGCAGCCCCAGCGCGAATCCGACGGCGGAGGCGCCCCGGGCCAGCCCGGTGCGCAGCGGGACGGAGCGTGGGCCGGTCATCCGGTCGCCACCTCCCGCCGGGTCGCCACGTGCCAGTGCAGCAGCCGGCGTTCGGCCAGGCGGGCGCCCAGGTCGAGCAGGATCCCGACCCCGCCGGTCAGCAGCACCAGCGCGTACATGCCGGTGAACTCGCCGGACTCCTGGCTGCTCCAGATCAGCTCGCCGAGACCGGCGGCGCCCATCACCAGTCCGCCGGTGATGGCCAGCGCGAGCGCCACCGAGACGATCAGCCGCAGCGCGGTGCCGAGGTACGGCAGCACCGTCGGCCAGGTCACGTGCACGACCCGCGCCAGCGGGCCCAGTCGCATGCTGCGGGCGGTGTCCACGGCCACCCTGTCCACGTCGCGCAGCCCGTACAGCACCTGGAACAGCACGATCCAGAAGCAGGAGACGGCGACGAGCAGGACGGTGATCTGGGCGACGTCCAGCACCAGGACCAGCACCGGGATCAACACGATCGACGGGACCGGGCGCAGGAAGTCCAGGGTGGACGAGGTGACCCGCAGCAGCCACGGGACCGAGCCGATGGCGAAGCCGACGACGATCCCGGCCACCACGGCGATCACCAGGCCGGACGCGACGGCCAGCAGGGTGCGGCCGGTCGCGGTCCAGAACCGGGCCTCGGTGAGCAGGCGGAGCGCCTCCGGGGCGACGGCGGAGAGCGGCGGCACGTGCAGTGGGGAGAAGAACGTGCGGGTCACCGCCTCGTACCCGGCTGCCGCGACCAGCAGCCCGACCACGCCGAGCAGCCGGCGACCGGCGACCGGGCCGCCGGCCGACCCCCGGGTGGGGGCCGGCGTGCGGCTGCTCGTGGTCACGGCAGGATCAGCTCGTCGAGGTTCGGCGTGGTGCTGATCAGACCGTCGCGTTGCGCGTACCCGGCCAGCTTCTCGGCGGCCTGCCGGCTCACCTCGTCCCGCCAGCCGGTGATGGTGATGGTGTTCGCCACCTCGGGGCTGATCTGGGTGAAGGTGGGGATCTTCGCGCGCACCTCGTCCTCGTGCTCGCGGGCGTACGCGTACGCCTCCCGGATCGCGTCGCGGAAGGCCGATACGACCTCCGGGCGCTGCCCGATGTAGGTGCCGGAGGTGTACCAGGCGGAGACGGTCAGGTCCTCGGCCAGGTCGGTGAAGCCCCAGCCGATCGGCACCGCACCCTGCGCCTTGGCCGCCGACAGGAACGGCTCGACCACCCAGGCGCCGTCCACCCGCCCCTCGCTGATCGCGGCCGGGACCTGCGGGAACGGGATCTCGACCAGCTTCACCGAGTCGGAGTCGCCACCGGCGGTGCGGACCGACTCGCGGGCGGCGGCCGCGGCGATGTTGGTCAGGATGTTCACCGCCACGGTCTTGCCTTCGAGCTGCTGGGGGCTGGTGATGCCGGAGTCGCCGGCCACCACGAGCGCGCCGTAGTCCTCGCCGGCCTTGCCGGTCGACGCGGACGCGGGCACCACCGCCTTGACGTCCAGCCCCTGCGTACGCGCCACGATCAGCGTGGTGAGGTCACCGGTGGCGAAGTCCACCTTGCCGGCCAGCACCGACGGCACCGAGGTCAGGTCGGAGGTCTGGGTGTCCACCTCGACCCGCAGGCCGTGCTTGGCGAAGATCCCGTTGTCCTGGGCGAGGTAGATCGGGGCGAGGTGTCCGAGCGGCGCGGAGGCCAGCCGGACCGTGGTCAGGCCGTCCGTGCCGGCGGCCGCGTCGGCGTCGTCGTCGGCGCCGGAGCAGGCGGCGAGGGTGGTGGTCAGCAGCGTGGCGGCGAGGACGCCGGCCAGGCCGCGACGAAGGGCGGGTGTGGCGGGTACGTGCCGGAGGGTCCGGGTGGTACGGAACATGGTCTGTCTCGATTCTCGGGTGGCTGACGGGGTCGGTCAGAAGCGCAGACGCAGGTCGAGGTCGTTGACGTACTCCGGGAAGGGCACCGGTCCACCGAGCGGCTGGGCGGCGACGCTCGACACGGCCGCCTCCTCGATCGCCACCACCAGGCTCGCCGCGTGCTTCGCGTCGTCCCCGGCGACGAGCAGGCCGTGGTTGCCGAGCAGGACGCCGTACGTCTCGGGGTGGGCGCGGTAGGTGTCGGCGATGGCGCGGACCGCCTCGGCGGTGCCGCGCGGCGCCCAGGGCGCGACCGGGACGTCCACCGCCTGGCCGTGCACCAGCAGCGCCTCGTAGCGGGCGGGCAGGCTGGTCGCGGCGAGGGCGTAGCCGGTGGCGTAGGGCGAGTGGGTGTGGATGACGGCGGACACGTCCGGGCGGGTGCGGTAGACGCCGACGTGCATCTTCAGGATGGCCGCCACCGACGTGGTGGGCGTGCCGAACAGCACCTCGCCGTCGAGGTTCACCACGACGACCTCGTCGTTGACGGTCCGCAGGGCGGGTACGCCGACCCGCAGGTCGTCGGCGGGCCACGGGCGCAGCAACTCACCGGCGTTGATCGCGAGCAGGTCGTGGTGGCCCGGCAGCCGGACGCTGATGTTGCCGTGTCCGCTGGCGGACATCGCCGAGGCGGCGAAGACCCGGTTGACGGCGGTGGTGAGGTCGGTCCGGGCGGCGGCCAGTTCGTCGGCGCCGAACGGCGTGCTCCGCAGTGCCGAGGGGGTGGGGATTTGCTGGGTCATGGGGTGACTGCCTTGTCGTAGTCGGGGTGCCGGTCGACGCACCATGCGGCGGGCAGGCGGGAGCCGCGTCCGAGGTCGGACGCGTGCGTGTACCGGTGCGTGGGTGGTGGGGGTGGATGCCTTCGCGCGGGCTCTCGGCGAACTGCGGCCGGGTCAGCGGCAGGGACAGAGCGCGCTGCCGGTGCGACCGTAGTCGACCGCGCGGCGGGCGGTCAGCGGCGTTGGCATAACCCTAGTATGCCCCTAGGATTTGCAGGAGATCAAGCCGGTGAACGCTGTGACCTGCACCCCAGCCCCCACCCCAGCCCTGCTTCCGCCCCGACGAGCCGCGACAGGACCCCCCACATGCCCAAAATCAACGTGTACCTGCCCGACGCGCTGGCCGAGCGGGTACGCCAGGCCCGGCTGCCGGTCTCGCGGATCTGCCAGACCGCGCTGACCCAGGCGCTCGACGGCGCCGACCGGGCCGCACACGACGCGGTGGCCGACCTCGCACTGCCCGAGCCGGTCGAGCTGACACCGCCACCCAACCACCACGTCGCGGCGATCCTGCGCGAGGCGTACGACGTCGCGGCGGCGCGCGGGTCGGCGGTCGTCGAACCGCTCGACCTGCTCCAGGCGTTTCTCGACGAGGGCGAGAGCCTGGTGCTGAACGCCGTCGAGCTGCTCGGCTTCCCGGCCGCCTCGATCCAGGCCGCGATCGACCGAGCCGTCGGGCGTCGGCCGGGGATGTCCCGCACCTCTCGACGGAACGGCGGGGCAACGCCACCCACGTTGGGCACCGACGCCCGCAGGACGTTGACCACGGCCGCCACCCAGGCCGCCGAGCACGGGTCCGCCACGATCTTCGGCAGCCACCTGCTGCTCGGGCTGACGACTGATGACGGCGCGGCCGGGGCGGCACTACGGGACGTGGGCCTTACCGAGGTGGTCACCCCCGCCGTACTGTCCGCGCTCTACTACGGTGCGACCTTCGGTCGGGTGGCCACGGACCGGGACGCGGACACCGCCTCGCTCCGGATCATGATGTTCGACGTGCTCGAACGGCTCGACCGGCTGCACCACCAGATCGCCGCGCCTGCGCCGCGCCGCTGACGGGCCTGATGTGTAAGGAGGGGTCCCCTGCTATGCACGAGGCGATAGCAGGGGACCCCTCCTTACACGCACATGCTCCCGCCACCGCCGCCGGCCCGCTGGTGACGGCCGCGAGGCGTACGCCGGGCGCGGCGTCCCGGTGCCGTACGGTGGATCGATGACCGACTTGGTGGCGACCATCCGGCGGGTGTGCCTGGACCTGCCCGAGGTCACCGAACGCCCGAGCCACGGGACGCCGGCCTGGTTCATCCGGGGCAAGAAGTCCTTCGCCCAGGTGTGGCCGGACGGCCATCACCAGAACGACTTCCCGCACCTGTGGTGCGCCGCGCCACCGGGCTCGGCCGAGGAGCTGATCGCGTCCGCCCCGCAGACCTACTTCCGTCCGCCCTACGTGGGGCATCGGGGCTGGGTGGGCATACGCCTCGACACCGGCGTGGACGAGACCGAACTCGCCGAGGTCATCGAGGACGGGTACCGGGTGGTGGCGCCCAAGACCCTGCTCGCCCGACTCGACGCCCGCTGACCGCCGCACCGTGGGCCCGGTCGGCGGCCGGGCCCACGGTGTGGCGGCTCACTGGAACGACACGTCGTCCAGGTACAGGCCGTCGGTGCCCGCCGCCGTCTCGACGTAGAGGCGGGCGCCGGTCAGGCTGCCGCTCCACGACACCGTGGCGGTGCCGGTGAGCTGGGTCCAGCCGTTCGCGTTGACCGTGGCCGCCGGGGTGAGCTGCACGTAGTTCGTGGTGCCGTCGGCGGTCACCGCCAGCGTCGGCCGCACCGACGGGGTGCCGCTCTGCGACCGCACCCAGAGCGTCGTGGTGTACGTGCGGCCGTTGGTCAGCTTCGACGTCACGTCCTGGCTGGGGCCGTTCCACGACGCGGTACGCCCCGAGTGCAGCAGCGACCGAGTGCCGCCCCGGACCACGCTGGTGTTCGACGCCAGCGTGCCGGCGCCGAAGACCGACCAGTCGGTCGTGCCGCTCTCCATGTCGCCGTTGGTGACCAGGTTGCCGCTGGTGCCGGTGCCGCCGGTGAACCGCCAGTTGTTCATGTTGAACAGGTAGCCGCTGCCGCCGGTGAAGCGCAGGTACAGGTCGCGGGTGCCGGTGGCGCCGCTGACGTTGCAGGTGGTGTTCGCCCAGTTCTGCCAACCCCCGGTGCCCGGCACGGCACAGGTGCCGACCAGCGGGCCGGTGGTGCTGTCCAGCCGCAGCTCGATGTTTCCGCCGCTGGTGCCCGAGGCCACCCGGGCGGTGAAGGACGAGGCACCGGTGCCGAACGCGACGCCCTTGACCCGGATCCAGTCGCCGTTCTCGATGAATCCGACGTTCATGCCGCCCTCGCTGGACGCCTCGGTCTCGATGCCGTTGGCCCGGTCGATGGTCTCGGCCTCCTGCGTCACGTACGGGTTGAGCGTGCCCACCTGGGGTGGCCCGGCGGTGGTCATGTTCATGGTCGGGATCGACCCGTCAGCGTTGTAGGTGAACCGTTCCACCGCCACCGACCGGGTGTAGCCGCCACCGCCCGGCAGCGCGCCGTTGTGATAGAAGAAGTACGAGTTCCCGGCGAAGTCGATGATGCCGGGGTGGTTGGTGAAGCTGCTGCCCTGCCTCGGCATGACCGTGCCCCGATAGGTCCACGGGCCGGTCGGGCCGGGCGCGGTGGAGTAGCCGATGAACTCCGAGCAGCACTCGGCGGCGAAGACGTTGTAGTAGACGCCGTTGCGCTTGAAGACCCACGGCCCCTCCTCGTAGAGGGTGGGTCGGCTCGCATTCCCGGTCCGGGTGCCGAAGCCCGCTGTGGTGAGCGGGATCTGCGTCGGGCTGCCGGAGAACGAGATCATGTCCGAGTTCAGCCGGACGTACCACAGGTTGGGGTTGCCCCAGTACAGGTACGCCTGACCGTTGTCGTCGATGAAGGCGTGCGGGTCGATCTCGTTGTTGCCGGTCAGCGGCCGGCCGAGCGCGTCCCGGAACGGTCCGGTCGGCGAGCTGGAGACGCCGACGCCGATCACCATCTGCCCGTTCGAGCGCTGCCGCACCGGCACGTACCAGTAGAACTGGCCGTTGCGGGCGATGACGTGCCCGGCCCAGGCGTTGGCGTCGGCCCAGGCGAACGTGCCCAGGTTCATCGGGACGCCGTGATCGGTCCAGTTCACCATGTCCGCCGAGGAGAAGACCCGCCACTCCCGCATGGTGAAGTAGGTCGAGCCGTCCTCGTCGCGTCCGGTGTAGAGGTAGACCCGGCCGTTGTGCACCAGGGGCGCGGGGTCGGCCGTGTAGACGTGTTGCACGAGCGGATTGTCCGCCTTCGCCGGAGCGGCGAAGAAGGTCACCAACATCAACGGAATCGTCAGCCAGGCGATGCCACGTCTGGCTCTGACGCTGCGCGGCAGCGCGGACACGAAGCTCACAACGGACTCCTGTAGGGGTGGTGGCGCGCTCGCCGGACCAGCCGTACGGGGACGGGAACGGCGGGGCGAGCAGTGCCGGTCGACCGTGACCGAGGCGGTGTTAGCGACAACATCAACGCCTCGGCCGCCTGCCGGAAAGCCGCAGAGCGCGTGCTTACCATCACCACCGATGAGAACGCTAACATGTGAGCGATCACACAGACAAGGATGACCATCTATCTCTGGTCACGCCGGGGATGGGCCGGCACGGCCGCCGAGGGGCCGCCGACCCGCACCCGCTACGGTGGCAGGCGTGTCGACGGCGGTGTGGGTGACGGTGTGGTCGAGCTGACCTGGCACGGTCACAGCACCGTGTGGATCGAGGACTCCGGCACCCGACTGCTCACCGACCCGCTACTCCGCGACCGGCTCGCCCACCTGCGACGGCGACGGGGACCCACCCCCCGGTTGACGGCCGCACCGGACGCCGTACTCGTCTCCCACCTGCACGCCGACCACCTGGACCTCGCGTCGCTGCGCCGGTTGCCCCCGGACACCCGGCTGGTGCTGCCGACCGGGGCCGCGCCGCTGGTGCGGCGGGCGCTGGGCGCCACCGCCGACCGGTACACCGAGCTGGCGCCCGGCGAGGCGACCACGGTCGGCGAGGTCACCGTCACCGCCGTGCCCGCCGCCCATCCCGCCGGACGCGGCCCCTGGTCACGGCACCGGGCCGCGGCCATCGGCTACCTCGTCGAGGGCCGGGCGCGCACCTGGTTCGCCGGGGACACCGGCTTCTTCGCCGAGATGGACTCGCTCGGCCCCCTCGACCTGGCACTGATCCCGGTCGGCGGGTGGGGACCCACGCTCGGCCCGGGCCACCTCGACCCGCAGGGCGCGGCCGAGACGGCCCGGCGGGTGGCGGCGGCGTGGGCCGTGCCGATCCACTACGGCACCTTCTGGCCGATCGGGTGCGACCGGGTCCGGCCGGACCGGTTCTTCGGGCCGGGCGACGACTTCGCCCGGTACGCGCAACGGATCTCCCCCGACACCCGGGTACGCGTCCTACAGCCGGGTGAGTCCCTCACCGTGCCCGGCTCATGACTGAGGTCCTCGGCACACTGGCGTGGCTCACGCTGGTGGTGATGTTCGGCGCGGTCGTCCCGGTGGTGCCCACCGGTGCGGCGGTCAGCGGCGCCGCCGCCCTCGCCGCCCACCAGGACCCGGTGACCGTGCTCCTGGTCGTGCTCGCCGGGGCGCTCGGCGCGTACCTCGGCGATCTGGTGGTCTTCGCGGTGCTCGGCTGGGGCGGCGAACGCATCGCCCGGCGGCTGCGCTGGCTGCGCGGGCCGCAGCGGCTGGACCGGCTGTCGGCACGGGTACGCGAGGGCGGCGTCCCGATGCTCCTGGTGTCCCGGCTCGTGCCCGGCGGCCGGCTGCCGGTGCTGCTGGCCGCGGCGATGGCCGGGATGACCTGGCGGCGGTTCGCCGTGGCCAACCTGCCCGCCACCCTGCTCTGGTCGGTCCTCTACGCCATGATCGGCGTCCTCGGCCGGGCCATCTTCCCCGAGCCGTGGCAGAGCGTGCTCGCCGCGATCGTGCTGGTCCTGCTGGTCACTCAGGGGTTGAGCCTGCTGGGGCGACGCCGGCCCGAGCCGGTTCATCCACCGGCGACGCCATAGTCGGTATCCGCAGTCCCGCCTCCCCCGGACGCCTCCCCAGCGCCACCGGATCGGGGCCGTCCGCCGGGTCGCCGGGCTCGTCGGGGCTACGCAGGCCGAGTCGGGACAGCCAGTCGAGCAACTGACGGTGCACCGCGTCCGGGCCGACCAGTTCGCCCTCCTGCGGCCAGTCGGCGGGATGCACGAGCAGCGCGTCGTTCTGCCAGCCGCCCAACCCGCCGTGGCTGCCGACCAGCTCCTCGAAGGCGGTCACCTCCTCCAGGCCGGGATCCACGGAACTGATCAGCACCAGGTCACCGACGTGGTCCATGCCCTGGTGCCGCAGCAGGTCGTGCCGGGCCCTCGGCCCGTACGGCAGCAGCGGGTCGTCGCCCTCGACGTGCCCGTCGGGCAGCCGGTGGGTGCCGGAGCGCCCGACCGCCAGCGGTCCGGCGGCCGAGTCGACGACGACCACCCCGACGCCGGGATGCGCGGCCAGGCCCGTCACCAGCCCCGGCGCCACCTCGTCGATCCGCTCGCGGGTGAGCCGCCCCGGATGCCGGGTCAGGTAGACCATCGCCAGGTTGCCGGAGGCCACCACCACGGTCTCCGGTTCGGTACGCCCCGACGCGGAAGCCCGCTCGTACGCCCGGTCCGGCTCCGGCGGCGGGTGCGGGCCGCGCGCCGTCTCCGGCCGGGCCCGTACCGCCATCCGGGTCGCGGTGGCGGTCACCCCGCTGCGGCCGGACACCTCACTGAGCAGCGTGTCCACCCGGGCCCGCTCCTCGGCGTTGCGGGTGGTCTCGTGCTCGCCGACCGCCGCGTCCCGGCCCGATCCACGCGGACGCCTGCGTGGCGCCGGAGCGGGTTCGGCCACACCCGGTGCCACCAGCCGGGACACCACCTGGGTCAGTGACTCGCCGTACCGCTGGCGGAACGTCGCGCCCTGGCTCTGGCCGTGGTCGCTGAGCACGACGATGTGGTAGCGCCGCGTCGCCTCGGCGGCCAGCCGTTGCAGGATGCCGAGCGTGTGGTCGAGCGACTCCAACGCGGCCATCGCCTCCGGCCGGGCCGGGCCGGCGTGGTGGGCCACCTCGTCGTAGTCGACGAAGTCGCAGAAGATGACCGGCGCGCCCCGGGCCATCTGCTCGGCGATCAGCGACACGTTGAGGTCGTTGAGCAGGCTGGCCAGCGGACGCAGCGCCAGGTACGAGCCGCCCCGGTCGGCCCGGGGCTGGACGCCGCGCACCCGTCGCCGCCGGGCGGCGTGCAGTTCCCGCAGCACCTGCCCGGCGCCGAGCACCACCGTCCGGGCGAAGCCGTACGGACTGGTCATGAACGCCGCGTAGCCGGCCGTGGAGCGGCCGGGCAGGCCGGCGCGGCTGACCGTCAACAGGGTGGTGGGGGCGTCGCCGGAGAAGGCGGTGCTGATGCTCACCCCACCGTCGCGCAGCAGTCCCCGGCCGGTGGACAGTCGCCGCTCGACCTCGGCCGCGTCGCGGGGACGACTGGTCACCACGAGCCGCCCGGCCGGAGCGGTCCCGTCGGGGCCGGGCGGCGCCTTCTCGTACCAGCGGTAGGCCGGCACCCGACCGAACTCGCCGTGCAGCAGACCGGCCTGGGCGGCGGGCGTGGTGGCCGGCAGCCCGGTGTGCCAGCGGGTCATCCGGTGACTGCGCGACCGCAGCCAGCGGCCCATGGTGGGCAGGTTGCCGGCGCGCACCGCCCACTGCACCACCGGCGCGGCCACCCCGTCGAGCTGGACCACGAGCAGGCCCTCGGGCGGGGCGTCGCCGGCCGCGTCGCGCCGGGGCGGGCCGCTGCGGCGCCAGCGCCTCCAGCGGGGGCCACCACGGTCGGTGGACCGCCGGACCCGGCTCATCAACCGCAGCATCTCGCTGACGAAGGTGTCGTCGGTGCCGGCGTCGGCGAGCCAGTTGACCGCGGCGGCCAGGGCCACGGCGAGCCAGGCGGCGGCGAACGCGACGGCGAACCCGGCGACGTGCGCCTCGGGGGCCAGTTGCAGCGCGACGTACATCACCACGGCCTGGACGCCCACGCCGATGGCCAACGCGCCGAGCCCGCCGAGCGCGGTGGCCAGGGCCAGCAGCACCGGCCGCAGCACCGCCCCGACGCCGGTGACCAGGGCGACCAGCCAGAGCAGGCCGACCAGGCCGCTGATGGTGACGCCGGGCAGCAGCCAGAACGTCGCGCTGAGCACCAGGAACGAGGTGACCATGCTGCGCACCAGGGCGCGTACCCGGGCGAAGGTCGGCCGGTAGTCGCGCAGCACTCGCAGGGCGACCCGGACGGGTTCGGGCAGAGCGCGGCGCTCGGCATCCACCTGCGGTTCCATGCCGCCACCATGTCACACGGCACCAACAAGATCGAAAAGCCGGACCCGGGTTCCCGGCCGGTGGAGCGGCCGTGCCGCGCGGGACGGTCAGGGGTCGAGACTGGTGGCGGTCTCCGGCGGCCCGGACATGCCGGTGGTGACCCAGCGGCGCTGGGTGGCGTCCCACGACAGCAGCAACCAGCCAGGTCGGTACGGCGGCAGGTGCAGGTTCTCCAACCGCAGCGCCATCTCAGGCGTGACCCGTTCCGGCAGCCGCAGCACCACCCGCGCGCCGGGGGCGGTGAGTGTGACGGTGCCCTCGGTGCGGATCTCGTCCTGCACCTCGCGGCGGGCCCGGCGGGACAGCCTGTCCCGGATCATCTGGTAGACGTCCTCCCCCGCCTTCGTCGCCAGCGCCTGCACGAACGGCAGCAGGGCGGAGCCGGCCAGCGCACCGACGAGGAGTTCGGTGGCACCACGTTCGGTGTCGTAGCGGGGTTCGGTCACATCGACCATCGTGTCACGGACCGACGTGCAGGAAGGGTGCCCAGAGCGTGGGCCGGTGCGGTTGCGCGGCGCGCAGCGTACGCACCGCCTCGTGCAGGGCCGACGCGGCGTCGTCGACCCCGTCCAGCCGGGCGTAGAAGTCGGCCGCGACGCCGGGGGCGACCGCGTCGTCGATCGCCCACGCGGTGCCGACCACGTGTCGGAACCCGGCGATGTGGCAGGCACCGGCGACGTGCAGGGCCTCGTCGTCCAGGTCCTCGTGGGAGACCCCGGTGTCACACGCCGACAGGTAGGCGATCTCGGCACCGGTCAGCCGCAGCCGCGCGATGTCGGCGACGGTCAGCGGGGCGGCGGCGTGGTCGTGCAGGACGAGGTGACCGTCCGCGCTCCCGTCGGCGGCGGTTACCGCGTGGCCGGCGAAGTGCAGCCACGGATGCCCGGGCAACGCGTCGAGCACGGACCGCCGGACCGCGTGCGCACCGAGGAGCACCCGACTGGCCGGATACCGGGTGGTCAACATCCGCACCTCGGCCGGCACGTTCGGCAGGTCGCCCAGTCCGGGCGTCTGTGGCAGGGCCACCACCAGCGGCGCGACCGTCCGGGCCACCGGGCGGGACTGCCAGGCGGTGACCAGGCTGCGCACCGTCGGCGCGTACGAGGAGACCACCAGGTCCAACACGCCCGGTCCGTCCATTGGCCCGGCGGCGTGCAGCGGAAGGCTGGTCAGCGGCCCGGTCGGCACCCACCAGACCCGGGAGCCGGGCGGCGGGGCGAGCGCGTCGAGCACCGGAGCGGCGACGGTGTCCCAGAGCCAGACCAGCGTTCCGGCGACCGTGGCCCGGGCCTCCTCGCGGAGCTGGGCGGGCAGGCTCGGACTCGTACTGCGGGCGACGGCCGCGCGCAGCCGCCGAGCCCGGTCGGTCACCTCGTCGAGGCTCAGCCGCAGCGGCACCACCCGGACCCGGCCCCCGGCGATCACCAGGGCGTCGCACCGCAGCCCACTGATGTTGAGCACCACGACGGGACCGCGCCGGGCGATCTCGGCGAGCAGGTCGTCGACCGGGGGCGGGCGCAGGAACCCGGCGAGACCGTCGACGCCCCGGATCTCGTCCAGCAGTGCGTCCCAGTCCCGGGCCAGCGTGTGCCGGTCCTCGCCGGGCACCGTCACGTCGTCCGGCCGGGAACTGAAACCGATCCCCTCCGGGCGGTCGAACGCGCTCCGCAGCGCCTCGAAGCGGTCCGCCAGGTCGGCGCGCCGCCGCCGCAGCTCGGTCAGCTCGGTCCGGGTGTCCAGGGCGTGCCCGAGCAGCACCCCTCGGCCGTGTTCCAGCAGCCGCAGCGCGTCGAGCGGGTCACCGGCGGAGATGGCGCAGGCGGCGGCGTCCCGGGCCAGACCGACGAAGGCGCCCAGGTGCCGCTCCCGGTCGGCGTGCGTGACGCGCCTCGGCGCGGTCCGGGGCAGCAGCTCGACCGCGAGGTGGTACGCCTGCCGAGCTTCGGCGAGGTCCCCTCCCCGGCTGCTGGCGAGGACGGCGTTGGCCCACCGCCGGGCGGCCTCGACGCGTACCCGGACCGGTGCGGTCGGGTCCCGTGCGACCCGCCGCAGGATGATGATCGCCTCCCGGTATGCCTTCGGTTCGCCGCTGACCGCCCACACCGTCAACGCGGCGGCCTCGCTGAGCAGGGCGTCGGCGCGCAGGTAGTGCCCCTCCGGCACGGCCGCCGCCGCGTCCCGGGCGGCCCGGGCCATCCGGCGGGCCTCCCGAGGGCGGGGCACCTCGGCCGCGAGCCGGGTCACCTCCGCCCGCCGGATGTTGGCGAGCACGAGCATCCGTTCCGCCCGGTTGGGGTGCCCCTCGGGGGTGGCCCGCACGGCGTGCTCGGCGAGCCGTCCCGCCTCGGCCAGGTCGGCCGGGTGCCGCCCGGCGGCGTACCGGTCGACCAGCACGAGCGCGAGGTTCGATCCGAACCGCGCCCGCAGCGGGTGTCCGTCGCCGGCCGCAGCCACCGCCGCACGTCCCTGCTCGACCGCCTCGTCCAGCAGGGCCCGCTCCCGGCCGTTCGTCGAGCGGTACCGCAGTCGCAGCATCTCGGCGAGGTTGGAAAGCATCCCGGCGAGGTCGTCGCCGGGCCCGGCCACCGCCACCGCCTCGCGTGACACCTCGACCGCCTCGGCGAGGGCGGACGAGTCGTCGTAGCGCAGCGACAGCGTGAGCAGCCCGTCGGCGAGGTTGGTCAACCGGCCCGCGCGACGCGGGTGGGCGGGGCCGGTCGCGGCCAGCGCCGCACGGGCCTGGGCCACCGACTCGACCAGGTCGGCCTCGACGCCGGTACGCCGCCAGCGCAGCCGCAGCACCCCACCGAGGTTGGCGTGGAAGGAGGGCGTGGCGGGGGTGCGCTCGTTCGGGTACATCGCCAGCGCGTCGCGGAACAGCCCGATCGCCGCGTCCAGGTCGGCCAGGTCACCGAAGCGTTCGTAGCGGGACCAGCGGGCCGTTCCGAGACCGTTGGCGGCGGTGCTGCGGATGTCGACGTTCCGGGCGACCTTGAGCACCTCGGTGAAGACGGCGAGGGCGAACTCCAGGTCCGGCAGCGACCCGCCGCGCTCGTACGCGTCATGGTGCGCCTCGGCCTGCCCGCAGGCGCTGACCAGCAGGTGGTACTGCGGTGTCCCCCAGGCGTCGGGGATGCCGGTCACCGGTCGGGCGGAGTGTCGGGCTCCGATGCCAACTGTTGCGCGAGCGCCTCCCCCAGCGGGCCGCCGGCCCGACGGAACCACTCGGCGGCCTCGCGGTTGCGACCGCGCGCCATCAGGTACATGGCCAGGTTGGCCATCCCGTCGGCGTTGCCGGCCTCGGCGGCCTTGCGGAACCACTCGGCGGCCTCGTCTGCCCGGCCGGCGAGCTTGAGGGTGATCCCGAGACGGTTCAGGTCCTCCGGTGCCCCGCCCTGGGCGGCCTGCCGGGCCGCCGTCTCGGTGGGCAGCGGGGTGACGGTGAAGCCCGGTCCGCCGGCACCCGGCGGTCGCGCCTCGCCCGCCGGTCGTCGCGTACTCGACGGTGGTGCCTTCCGCTTGCGCCAACGACCGAACATCGCGCACCCCCGGGACATCGACTGTCGTCCAGTCTGTCACCGGGCGCGCACGCGACGAAGTCCCCGAGGAGGAAACCCGACACTGCCCGCCGCCCCGCCGCCCCGCCGCCCCGTCGCCGAGCGGACCGTCCGGCGGCTCGTCACCGGGCAGCGGAGGTCACCGGACGGCGGCCTCGTCGAGGTCGGCGGCGAGCGACTCCGGCGCGCGCATCCGCCAGGCGTCGGTGACCAGCTCGGCGAGGCGGTCCACCCCCACCGCCGCCAGGCGCAGCATGACCAGGGGCAGTCCGTCGTAGCCGGGAGTGGTGAAGAAGAGGTCGGGCTCACCGAGCAGCAGGGCCTGCTTCTCAGCCTCGTCCCCGACGTAGAGCACGGCCACGTCCGTGCGGATCACGCGCGGCCTGCCGGGCAGCCGCTCGGGGTAGGACCAGACGAACCCCTTGTCGGCCACCCGGAAGTCGAAGCCGTCGCTGTCGTTCTCGACCACGTGCGGCAGCGCGAGCGCCAACCGACGGACGTCGTCCGCGTCAGCCATTCAGGACCCCTTCCGCCCGCCTGTCCCGACATGGCGACAGGCTAGTCGCCGGGTCGGACATCCCGGCAGCTCGGCTCGGCCGATTCGCCCCACAAGAGGCCAAAAGCGCCGATAATCCCTCATGTACGTCTGTCGACGACGGCACCGGGAGGGCGCACATGGACCGAGACGACGGCGGCACCCCGACCGGGCCGACCGCCACCGAGGCGGCCCTGACCGTCAACGGCATCGCTCACCACCTGCGGCTCGACGCCCGGGTCACGCTGCTCGACGCGCTCCGCGACGAGATCGGCCTGGTCGGCACGAAGAAGGGCTGTGACCAGGGCGCCTGCGGGGCGTGCACGGTGCTGGTGGACGGTCGGCGGGTGCTGTCCTGCCTGACCCTCGCGGCGCAGTGCGACGGCCGGGAGGTGACCACGGTCGAGGGACTCGCCGACGGCGGCCGCCCGCACCCGATGCAGGAGGCGTTCGTCCGGCACGACGCATTCCAGTGCGGTTTCTGCACCCCGGGACAGATCATGTCGGCCGTCGCGCTGCTGCGGGAACGGCGGGCCGCCTCCGACGACGAGATCCGGGAGTTCATGAGCGGCAACCTGTGCCGCTGTGGCGCGTATCCGAACATCGTCGCCGCGATCCGCGAGGTCGCCGGCCAGGGGGTCGGTTGACCGTGCGCGAGTTCGAGTACCTGCGGCCGGAGGACGTCGGCGCGGCGGTGACGCTGGTGAGCGAGCGGCCCACCGCCCAGTACCTCGCCGGGGGCACCACCCAGGTCGACCTGATGCTCAAGGACGGCATCCTGGACCCGGACCGGGTCGTGGACATCACCCGGCTGCCGCTGCGCGGGGTGACCACCGACGGCCGGGCGCTGCGGGTCGGCGCGCTGACCACCATGGAGGAGATGGCCGCCGACCCGACGGTGGCGGTACGTCTGCCGCTGGTGCGGACCGCGCTGCTGGCCGGGGCGTCGACCCAGCTCCGCAACATGGCCACCATCGGGGGGAACCTGTTGCAACGCACCCGCTGCCGCTACTTCCGCGACCCGACCGTGCCCGAGTGCAACAAGCGGCACCCGTCGTCCGGCTGTGCCGCGATCACCGGTGCCGGGGCCCGGATGCACGCCGTCCTCGGCGCCAGCGAGAGCTGCATCGCGCTGCACGCCTCCGACCTCTGCGTACCGCTGGTCGCCCTGGACGCCGTGGTGCACATCCGGGGCACCGACGGCGAACGGAAGGTCCCGCTGACCGACTTCTATCTCCTGCCGGGCGAACGGCCGGACGTCGAGACCGTGCTGCGCCACGGCGACCTGATCACCGCGGTCGAGGTGCCGTTGCCGCCGGAGGCCGTACGCTCCGGCTACCTGAAGGTCCGCGACCGTGCCTCCTACGAGTTCGCGCTCGTCTCGGTCGCCGCCGCCGTCACCGTCGCCGACGGCACGGTCACCGAGGCGCGGATCGGACTCGGCGGCGTCGGCACCATCCCCTGGCGGGCCCGCGCGGCCGAACGGGTGCTCACCGGCGCGCCCGCGACGCCCGAGACGTACCGGGCCGCCGCCGAGGCGGAACTGCGGGACGCCTTCACCGTGCCCGGCACCGCGTTCAAGCCCGAACTGGCCCGGCGCACCGTCGTCCGCGCCCTGACCGACATCGTGGGTGACCTGCCATGACGATGACCGAACCGGTGACCGTGGTGGGTGCCGGCGTCGACCGGGTGGAGGGGCCGCACAAGGTCTCGGGCACGGCCGCGTACCCGTCCGACGTCAGTTACCCCGGCATGGCCTACGCGGCGCTGGTCCGCAGCACCGTCGCGTCCGGGCGGATCGCGGTCCTCGACACCACCGCCGCCGAGGCGATGCCCGGAGTCCTGACGGTGATCACCCATCGCGACGCGGCACGGCTGGCCGCCGGACCCACCACCAGCATCGGGCCCGCCCCACCGCCGCCGATGCAGGACGACCTGATCCGGCACCACGGGCAGTACGTGGCCGTCGTGGTGGCGCAGACCCGGCAGCAGGCCGCCACGGCGGCCCGCGCCGTCACCGTCTCCTACCGTGCCGAGCCGACGGCGGCCCTCGACGACACCGAGCTTCGCGTCGACCCGTTCGGCACCGACGTCACGCGCGGCGACACCGCCGCTGCGCTCGCCACCGCCGAGGTGGTGCACGAGGCGACCTACCGCACCGCGGAGAACACGAACAACCCGCTGGGCCTGTTCACCACCGTGGCGGTCTGGGCCGGCGACACGGTCACCGTGCACGACTCCACCCAGTGGACCTCGAACACCCGGGCCACCGTCGCCGCCGTGTTCGGGCTGCCGGAGGAGGCGGTACGGGTCTACGCGAAGTACGTCGGCGGCGGCTTCGGCGCGGGACTGCGGGTCTGGCCGCACGTGCTGCTGGCGGTGCTCGCCGCGCGTACGGTGGGGCGACCGGTGACGCTGACGCTCACCCGGCCGGAGATGTTCACCGGCGTCGGGCACCGGCCGGACACCGTCCAGCGGCTCCGGATCGGCGCCCGGCGCGACGGCACGATCATCGCGATCGACCACGAGGCGACGCAGACCGTGGCGGTGGCCGACGAGAACACCGAGCCGGTCGCGGCGGCCAGCGCCACCGCGTACGCCTGCCCGAACGTGACCGCCCGCGACCGGCAGCGACGGCGACACATCCCCTGCCCGGGGTCGATGCGGGCGCCCGGCGAGGCGCAGGCGAACTTCGCCCTGGAGTCGGCGCTCGACGAGCTGGCCTACAAGCTCGGGATGGACCCGCTGGAACTGCGGCTGCGCAACGACGCCGAGGTCCACCCGGAGTCCGGCCTGCCCTGGTCGAGCAAGGCGCTGCGGGACTGCTACGCGGTCGGGGCACGGCGGTTCGGCTGGTCCCGCCGTGATCCCCGGATCGGCGCGATGCGGGACGGCCGGTGGAGGGTCGGCTTCGGCGTGGCCGGGGTCAGCTACCCGTGGTGGCAGGTGCCCTGCCGGGCCCGCGCCACGGTCAGCCGGGACGGCACCGCCTACGTCCGCAGCGCCGCCACCGACATCGGCACCGGGACGTACACGGTGATGCGACAGCTCTCCGCAGAACTGCTCGGGCTGCGGCTGGACCAGGTCCGCTTCGACCTCGGCGACTCGCGGATGCCCGCAGCGCCGCAGGCCGGCGGCTCCGGGCTGACCGGCGCCCTGGGCAACGCCGTGTACGCGGCCTGCCAGGCGCTGGTCCGCGCAGTGCTCGACCTGGTCACCACCGACACCCAGTCACCGCTGCACGGCTGCACGATGGACGACGTCATGGTCAACGGCGGTCGGCTGCACCACCGGGGCGACGCGCGGCGGGGCGAGAGCTTCGCCGCGATCCTGGACCGGCACGGTCTGTACGAGCTGACCGCCGACGGCACGAGCGCCCCGCCCGACCCGCAGCAGATCGGGATGGCCCCGGCCGGGGCGTTCGCGGCCAAGTTCGTCGAGGTACACGTCGACCCGGACCTGGGACTCGTGCGGGTACCCCGGGTGGTGTCCGCGGTCGACGGCGGGCGGATCCTCAACGAGAAGCTGGCCCGCAGCCAGGTCGTCGGCGGCACGGTCGGCGGCATCGGGCAGGCGCTGCTGGAGGAGACCGTCACCGACCCGGACACCGGTCGCATCGCGAACGCCACCCTCGGCGACTATCTGATCCCGGTCAACGCCGACATCGGCGAGGTGGACGTGGTCTTCGTCGGCGGTCCGGACCGGACCACCCCGATCGGCACCAAGGGCATCGGCGAGGTGGGCCTGCCAGGCATCGCCGCCGCGATCGCCAACGGCGTCTACCACGCCACCGGCACCCGGATCCGGTCGCTGCCGATCACTCTCGACCAGCTCCTCTGACAGCCCGTGTCGCCGGCACCGCCGCCTGCCGGTACGACGACGGCGGGGGTGGGACCTCTCGGTCCCACCCCCGCCGGTCAGGCGCCTGCGGTCAGGAGGTGAACTTGTCCAGGGCCAGTTCGATGGCGCCGTTGTCCGGCTGGGCGTACGACTTCAGCGTCTCCCGGTTGTAGGAGATGAAGCTCGGGCAGCGCCCGGCCGGGGCGTTGATCCGACCGCCGTCGCCGATCTTCTCGCCGGTCTGGGCGTTGTGGAAGGTCAGGGTGTAGCGGGACGAGATGTAGTCGACCGTGACCTGCTTGTCGTCGCGGTCCTTGTACTGGCACTTGCGCGGCTCGCCCTCGCTGCCCTGCACGAAGGTGAGGCAGCCGACGACCGAGACGGTCGCCCAGTCGGAGGTCCGGGCGTAGTACGGCTTGTTGAAGCCGACCGACTTGCTCAGCCAGGAACCGGGGCGGTCCGGGTTGTTGGCGAAGGTGTAGACCTTGGCGCCCTTGGCGGAGGTGTACGGCGCCGCGTTCAGCACCGGGTTGCCGTCGCAGACGGCGTTGAAGTCGCTGGAGTTGCGGGCCGTGACGGCGTTGTTGTTGCCGTTGCCGCCGTCGTTGTCCGGCTCGGCCGGCGTCGGCGAAGGCTCCGTGCCCTCACCGCCGCCGGTGTCGCCCCCGGGCGACGGGCTGCTGCTGGCGATGACGTCCGCAGGCTCGTCGTCGCCGCCGAGCACGAAGTAGCCGATGGTGCTGCCGCAGGCGACCAGCACGGCCATGACGGCGGCGCCGATGCCCAGGCCGAGCCAGACGCTCCGGTTACCACCGGACTTCTGGGGCTGGACGGCGTAGGGCGGAGGAGGTGGGGGCGTGGGTGCGCCGTACGGCGACGACGGGTACCCCGGGGCACCGGGCCCGCTCGTGGGGTAGCCCGGCGCACCGGGCCCGCTCGTGGGGTAGCCCGGCGCACCAGGCCCGCTCGTGGGGTACCCCGGGGCACCGGGCCCGCTGGTGGGGGCACCCGGCGGCATCGGGTAGCCCGCCGGACTGCCGGGCGGCATCGGCGGCGGACCGACCGGGGAACCGGGCGGGTTACCCCACGGGGCGGCGTTCGGGTCCGGCTGCCCTCCGTACGGAGAGTGGCTGTCGCTCATCTGAAACCCTTGTCAAGTCGAGAGGCTCACTACCGATGATCAGGATCAGGGTAGTGAGCAGCGCAAATCCTGGTGGCACACCTGTGCCACGGTCCCGTGGGGTGGACGCGCCACACTCTGGAAACACTCACTCTGGGTGTCCAGAGTGCTGCGGTACGCCGATCTTCGGCCCGGTGCCACCGAAAATCGGGCCATCCTAGGCACTCAGCGTGATCTTTGCCATACGACAAGCGGATGCAACGATCCGGCAACGATCCGAGATATCGACGAACCCCACATCGCTACTGAGCGTGCGTTCAGGAAAGGGTTCTCCGGGTAGCGCACCCACCGAAAATCCGCCCCGGCCCCGAACAGTCGAGGGTGGACGCACGGGTCGGTGTGGGCCGCGCCGGAGCCGGGTATCAGAGCAGCACACCGGCGACGAGGAGGACGACATGACCGAGCCCCGCTACACGCCGATCGCGTTCGCCGCGGCCGGCGATCTCGTACGCAACGACGGTGACCCGGAGGCCGGCGAGGTGGTCGGCGCGGACGACGCGGCGGCCGACGCGGCCCGGGCCGGCGCCGACATCGACCTGTCCGGGGCGCAGCGGGACACCGACCCGACCCCGGTCGGCGCCGCTGACGCCGAGGCCGACCGGCGACGTGCCGCCGGCGAACTCTGACGCACCCGCGCGACCGTCCACGGCGACGCCCCGGGAGCCCCTCCCGGGGCGTCGCCGCGTCAGATCGCTTCGATGTCGCTAAATATTGCGCCGATGTTTCCAGCCATCGTAGGCTGCCGTGGGAGCGCTCCCGGGCCTCCGTCCTTTCTCGCCGGAGGGCCTACCCACCACCCACCAGATTGCGACGGTTCCCATGAAGCATCCTCCGCGCCGCACCCGGCGCCTCCTGGTCGCGGCCGGTGCCGTCGGCGCGCTGACCCTCGGCACGCTGGCCGTCCTGCCCACGACCGCCGCGATGGCCGCGCCCGGCTGTTCGGTGACCTACACGACGAACAGTTGGTCCGGCGGGTTCACCGCCAGCGTGACCATCACCAACGTCGGCGACCCGGTCAACGGCTGGACGCTCGGTTTCCGCTTCCCGGACGGCGGCCAGCGCCTGGCGCAGGGCTGGTCGGCCACCTGGAGTCAGAGCGGCAGCGAGGTCACCGCACGGAGCCTGAGCTGGAACGGGTCGCTGGCCACCCGCGCCAGCACCACCATCGGCTTCAACGGCACCTTCACCGGCGCGAATCCGGCGCCGACCTCGTTCACCGTCAACGGCACGGTCTGCACCGGCTCGACCACGCCCACCACGCCGCCGCCCACCACGCCGCCGACGACGCCGCCACCGACC
The DNA here is from genome assembly GCF_040296095.1 of Micromonospora sp. NPDC002389. NCBI lineage: Bacteria > Bacillati > Actinomycetota > Actinomycetes > Micromonosporales > Micromonosporaceae > Micromonospora > Micromonospora sp. NPDC002389. Next base: position 83,473 of record NZ_JBEOWP010000010.1, on the reverse strand, counting down.
ACCCCGCCGCCCGGCGGGCAGACCCCGGTGGCGATCAACGGGCAGTTGCGGGTCTGCGGGGTCAACCTCTGCAACCAGTACGGTCGGCCGATCCAGTTGCGCGGCATGAGCAGCCACGGTCTCCAGTGGTTCGGCAACTGCTACAACGACGCCTCGCTGGACGCGCTCGCCACCGACTGGCGGGCCGACCTGTTCCGGATCGCCATGTACGTGCAGGAGGACGGGTACGAGACCGACCCGGCCGGCTTCACCAACCGGGTCAACGCCCTGGTCGAGGAGGCCACCGAGCGGGGCATGTACGCGATGATCGACTTCCACACGCTCACGCCCGGCGACCCGATGCACAACCTTCAGCGCGCCAAGACCTTCTTCGCGGCGGTGTCCGCGCGGCACGCGTCGAAGAACAACGTGATCTACGAGATCGCCAACGAGCCCAACGGGGTGAGCTGGTCGACCATCAAGAACTACGCCGACCAGGTCATCCCGGTCATCCGCGCCAACGACCCGGACGCGGTGGTCATCGTGGGCACCCGGGGCTGGTCCTCGCTGGGCGTCTCGGAGGGCGCCACCCACACCGAGATCGTCAACAACCCGGTCAACGCGAGCAACGTCATGTACGCGTTCCACTTCTACGCCGCGTCCCACCGGGACAACTACCGGGCCGAGGTCGAGCGGGCCGCCGCCCGGCTGCCGCTGTTCGTCACCGAGTTCGGCACCGTGGACTACACCGGTGACGGCGCCGCCGATCTGGCCAGCAGCACCCAGTGGCTGGACCTGCTCGACCGGCTGAAGATCGGGTACGCGAACTGGACGTTCTCCGACAAGGCCGAGGGCAGCGCGGCGTTGCGGCCGGGCACCTGCAACGGCAGCAACTACACGGGTACGTCCGTGCTCACCACCTCGGGCGCGTTCATGCGCGAGCGCATCCGGACCCCGGACAACTTCCCGACGAGCTGACCGACGGCGGCCCCGGCGCAGATCCGCCGGGGCCGCCGCTCACCGGGCGTTCCAGTAGCCCACCCCGGTCAACTGCTGGCGGCCCACCCCGAGCCTCGCCGAGGGGTTCACCCTGGCCGGCGAGATCGACAGGCCGGACAAGCGCCCAGCTCGCCTTCCTCACCCGGGCCCGGATCGAGGCGGACCGGCCGGTGCTGACCCGCCACACGACACCGCCCGGCCACCAGTGGGGAGCCTGGCGACCGGGCGGCCGTCGCGGGTGGACACCCGCTTCGTGGGTGACGTCGACGGGGCGACGAGGATCAGCGGCTCACTCCTCGCCGCCCTCGTCACCACCCTCGTCGTCACCGAAGGAATCGAAGACCTCGTCGGCGACCATGCCACCGGCAAATCCGAGCGCCGCGCCACCGACCACACCGGCGGCGACCGCGCCCATGCCCGGCCCGCGCCGCTCGTGGTGCTCCTCCTGGTGGTGCCCGTACGTGGGCTGCTGCGGCGGGTAGCCGACCGGCTGCCCGTACCCGGGCTGGGGGTAGCCGGGCTGGGGGTAGCCGGGCTGGGGGTAGCCGGGCTGGGGGTAGCCGGGCTGGGGGTAGGCCGGTTGGCCGTAGGCGGGCTGCCCGTAACCCGGCTGTCCGTAGCCCTGCGGGCCGGGTTGGGCGAAGCCGCCGCCGGGGTGCAGGGTGCGGTACTGGTCGAGCGCCTGACGGAACCAGCCGTCGACCTCGGCGGCCCAGTCCCGCTGGTCGGCGTCGGCGTGCGCCACGCGGTAGCGGCCGTAGGAGTCCTGTCCGCCGGTGAACAGGCCACCGCGCCGGTCGAACTCCAGCACGATGTCGACGCCCTGCTCGTCGGCGAGGAAGGTCAGCTCGACCTCGTTGACCTCGTGGGCGTACTGCGGCGCGGCGAAGAACTCGATCTCCTGGTAGAAGGGCAGCGTCTGGTGTGCCCCGGCGATCTGCCCGTGCTCCAGGTCGGCGCCCTTGAACTGGAATCCCAGCCGCCCGAACGCTTCGAGGATCCGCTCCTGCACCGGCAGCGGGTGCACGAACACCGGGTCGAGGTCGCCCTTGTCGACCGCGCCACGGATGGCGACCTCGGTGCGCAGGCCCATGGTCATGCCGGGCAGCCGCTGGCCGTACACGTCGGTCACCGGGGTCTGCAACGGCATCGGGATCTGGAACGGCAGGACCAGGTGCTGCCCCTCGGCGAGGCGCAGCCCACCCGCGACCGGCACCCGATGGAACTCCACGGTCGCATCGTGGTCGCCGTCCGCGCCGTCGACCTCGACCCGGGTGACCAGGCTCAGCACGACCTGGTCGATGTCCACGTCCTGGTTGCCGCCGGTCAGGTTGACCTGGCCGGTCAGCACCGAGCCGGGGCGGGTGCCCGGGTCGGACAGGACCGTGTCGACGCTGGGCGCGCCGATCCCGAAGGCACCCAGCATCTTCTTGAACACCACGAGCTTCTCCCTCGACAGCAGGCGCGACCGTGGCACGGACGTGAAACTCCTACGCCTCAGCCGTTGTGTCGCAACGGAATCGGCGCCGTCCATCATGGATCCCGTCGAGTCGGGAAGCTAGCACCGGTGGCTGAAAAGTAGCTGAGAGATATCGCACTGTCACCATCAGTGAAAGTCCCTCACGCGGTGCAGCCGCCGGTCGCCCTGGTCAGCCGCGTACCGGGCCGAGCAGCGAGTCGTCCGGACCGGCCGAACCGGCCGCGTACTCCTGCAACGGCACGCTCCCCGCCTTCCAGGCGGCCAGCACCGGCTCGACGATGCGCCAGCACTCCTCGGCCACGTCGCCGCGCACCGACAGCGTCGGGTCGCCCTCGAACGCGCCGCGCAGCACCTCGCCGTACGCGGGTAGCTCGCCGGGGCCGAAGTCCGCCGTCAGGTGCACCTGGTCCAGGTCGAACGGGTTGCCGGGACCGTTGATGTTCAGGTTCAGCCCGAGACAGTCCGGCCCGAACCCGATCCGCAGCCGGTCCGGCTCCTCGTACCCGGTCAGCCCGTCCGGCACCCGGGCCGGCTGCTTGAAGGTGATAACGGCTTCCTTGCGTACCGCCGACGTGGCCTTGCCGGAGCGCAGCCGGAACGGGACCCCGGCCCAGCGCCAGGTGTCCACCTCCAGCACCACCTCGGCGAGGGTCTCGGTGTTCCGGCTCGGGTCCACGCCCTCCTCGGCCGCGTAGGCCGGCAGGTGGCGGCCGTCGATGTCGCCCGCCGTGTAGCGGGCCCGGCGGCTCGCCGCCACCGGGTCGTCCTGCCACAGCCGGACGGCCCGCAGCACCTGCGCCTTGCGCCCGCGCAGTTCCTTGGCGCTCAGCGTGGGCGGCGGCTCCATGCCGAGCAGGGCCAGCACCTGGAGCAGGTGACTCTGCACCATGTCCACCAGCGCGCCCGCGCGGTCGTAGTAGCCGGCCCGGCCCTCCAACCCCAGGGTCTCGTCGAAGACGATGTCCACGCAGGCCACATGGGTGTTGTTCAGCACCGGCTCGAAGATCCGGTTGGCGAAGCGCAGGCCGAGCAGGTTCAGCACGGTGGACTTGCCGAGGAAGTGGTCGATGCGGTGCACCTGGTCCTCGGGCACCAGGGTGGCCAGCAGCTCGTTGAGCGAGCGCGCCGAGATCCGGTCGACGCCGAAGGGCTTCTCCAACATCAGCCGGGTGCCCGGCGGTACGCCGATGCGGGCCAACGCGGCGGCCGACCGGGCGGTCACGAAAGGCGGCAGCGCGAAGAAGATCACCACCGGGCCGGCACAGCCGCTGAGCAGCCCCCGCAGGTCCTCCTCGCGGGTCACGTCGGCGCTCACGTACCGGGTCCCGCGCAGCACCTCGGTCTCCACCGGGCCCTGCGCGTCGACGCTGGCGAACGAGTCGGCCACCCGGCGACGCCAGCGCTCGTCGTCCCAGTCCTCCATGCCGCTGCCGATCAGCCGCAGGTTCGGCACCGCGCCGCTGGCCAGCAACCGGCCCAGACCGGGCAGCAGCAGCCGACCGGTCAGGTCGCCGCTGGCGCCCAGCACCAGCAGCGTCTGCCGAGGGGTGGCGGAGGTCGCGGAGGCGGCTGCGGGAGTCTTCGGTGCCGACGTCGTCATGCCTCCACCTTGCCCTGTCCGCGCCGGGACCGGGCAGCGACCCCGCCGACGTCCGCCGCCCGTGCGCGCAGCGCATCGACACCCGCGCGGATCGTGACCGGTCCCCCCGCGTCCGGCCCGGCACGGCGATCTTCGTGTGGCAGGCTGGTCCCATCCCGCCGGACGGACGACGCCGCCGGTGTGCCTACCCTGCGAGGAGACGATCGATCCGATGGCTGCGGACGTCACCACCACCGACGAGTGGCAGGCCCTGCGCAAGCACGCCGACGAGATCCGCGCGACGCACCTGCGGGACCTGTTCGCCGGTGATCCCGACCGGGGCGAGCGGTTGACCGTCGAGGTGGCCGATCTCTACGTCGACTACAGCAAGAACCTGGTCACCGACGAGACCCTGACCCTGCTGACCGCGCTGGCCGAGCGGGTCGGGCTCACCGACCGCATCGCCGCGATGTTCGCCGGAGCGCACATCAACGGCACCGAGGACCGGGCCGTCCTGCACACCGCGCTGCGGCTGCCCCGCGACGCCACGCTGACCGTGGACGGTCAGGACGTGGTGGCCGACGTGCACGCCGTCCGGCAGCGGATGGCCGACTTCGCCGACCAGGTGCGTTCCGGCCAGTGGCGCGGGCACACCGGCGAGCGGATCCGCACCGTGGTCAACATCGGCATCGGCGGTTCCGACCTCGGGCCGGTGATGGCGTACGAGGCGCTCAAGGCGTACCGCGACGCCGGCATCTCCTGCCGGTTCGTGTCGAACATCGACCCCACCGACATCCACGACACCACCGCCGACCTGGACCCGGCCAGCACGCTGTTCGTGATCGTGTCGAAGACCTTCTCCACCCAGGAGACCCTGGCCAACGCCCACCAGGCCCGGCGCTGGCTGCTGGCCGGGCTCGACGCGGGCGACGAGGCGGTGGCCCGGCACTTCGTCGCGGTCAGCACCAACGCGCAGCGGGTGGCGGACTTCGGCATCGACCCGGCGAACATGTTCGGCTTCTGGGACTGGGTCGGCGGGCGCTACTCGCTGCCGTCTGCGGTCGGCCTGTCGGTGCTGCTCTCCATCGGCCCGGCGCGCTTCGACGAGATGCTGGCCGGCTACCACGCCATGGACGAGCACTTCCGCACCGCGCCGCCGGCCCGCAACGCCCCGGTGCTGCTCGGCCTACTGAACATCTGGTACGCCAACTTCCTCGGCGCGCAGACCCACGCGGTGCTGCCGTACTCGCAGTACCTGCACCGGTTCCCGGCGTACCTGCAACAGCTCACCATGGAGAGCAACGGCAAGTCGGTCCGCACCGACGGGCAACCCGTGTCGTACGACACCGGGGAGATCTTCTGGGGTGAGCCGGGCACCAACGGCCAACACGCCTTCTATCAGTTGCTGCACCAGGGCACCCGGCTGGTGCCGGCCGACTTCATCGGGTTCAGCGAGCCCAACCACGAGATCGGCGACATGCACGACCTGTTCATGTCGAACTTCTTCGCCCAGACCGCCGCGCTGGCCTTCGGCCGGACCGCCGAGCAGGTCGCCGCGGAGGGCACCCCGGCCGACCTCGTACCGCACAAGGTGATGGCGGGTAACCACCCCACCACCTCGATCACGGCCCCCAGTCTCACTCCCGCCACGCTCGGCCAACTGGTCGCCCTCTATGAGCACATCGTCCTCACCGAGGGCGCGATCTGGGACATCAACCCCTTCGACCAGTGGGGCGTGGAACTCGGCAAGGTGATGGCGAACCAGCTCGCTCCCCTGCTCACCGGCGACGAGCCCGACCTGACCACCCTGGACAGCTCCACCGCCGCCCTCATCCGCCGCTACCGCACCCAACGCAACCGCCCCTGACCGGACGCGCGGGCACCCCGGCACGGCGCACGCACGTCACGCGGGCACGCGCCACGGCAGGCGCGCAGCACGGCAGGCGCGCAGCACGGCAGGCGCGCAGCACGGCCGGCGCCAGGGCATGCCGGATACCCGGGGCACGCCGAATACCCGGGGCACGGCAGGCACCGCGGCACGCCGGGCACGCGGCACGGGGCACGCCGGGCACGGCAGGCACCGGGGCACGCCGGGCACGCGGCACGCCGGGCACGCGGCACGGCAGGCACGGGGCACGGCGGGCACACGGGCTCGGCACGCCGGACGCTTGCTTGACGCTCGCTTGCGCCGACCCGCGCAAGATCCGCGCAACTTCAGTGAAGTTGCTGCCTCGGAGGCACCTGGAGGCAGCAACTTCGATGAAGTTGCGCGGATCTTGACGGGCTCGCGGGAACACGGGACCGGCGCCTCACCCCGCCCGCCCGCCCCGCCCCGCCCCGCCCCGCCCCGGCGAGTTGATCAAGAAGTTTTAATCACGCCACCCCGGTGTAAACGACCAAAACTTCTTGATCACCCAGGCCTGCGCCTTGCGCCCCGCGATCATGGAGTTGTGGCGGTAACAAAGTTGGGCGTATCAACACAAACGAGCGACCCCAACTCCATGATCGACGCGGAGGAGGGCGGGGCGAGCAGGGCGAGGGCGGGGCGAGTCCCGTCAGCCCACCCGGCCGCTGACATCAAGGTCGTGCTCGATCCTGGATCGAGTCGTTATCGTGGCGCTGGGATGCCACTCGATCCAGGATCGAGCGTGATCTTGGCGGGGCAGGGCGGGGCGCCCTCTCGTCTGCCGAATCAGTTCACGACCGGAGACGGCGTACATCTGTGGGCCTGCGCCCTGTTGAGCTGAACCGTTTGTGCTATCGCGACGGGCATCGTCGTGCGCGACGGTGCGCGGGGCCGGACCGCGATCCGTCTGTGCCATCAGCTCGATAGCGCTCGCACACCCCACTTCACCTCGTCGGGATGCCCCACCCAGCAGCCGACCACGTGCACTCCGCACCCAACAACCTGCGGAGAACGGGTCCATCGAACTGGCGGTGCCCGGCCTTCATGGTCGTCGTTCGGTTGGCTTTCGGGGGGCTCTGGCCCAATGGGTCACGAGCGGGTACCCGGCCTTCCCCGTGGGTCGGGTACCCGCGTCCCTGACGCGACCGAGGAGCGAGTGCGTGACGACGACCGACATACGCGAATTCGACGTCATCGGCGAGCACGCCGGGGCGGCCCGACTGTTGGAACAGACCCTGTTCGAGGTGAAGCGGGTCATCGTCGGGCAGGACCGGCTGGTGGAGCGGCTGTTGACCGCGCTGCTGGCCCGGGGGCACTGCCTGCTGGAGGGCGTACCCGGGGTGGCGAAGACGCTCGCCGCCGAGACCCTGGCCACGGCGGTGGGTGGCAGCTTCGCCCGGATCCAGTTCACCCCGGACCTGGTGCCGTCGGACATCCTCGGCACCCGGATCTATCGCCCGTCGACGGAGAGCTTCGACGTGGAGCTGGGGCCGGTGATGGCCAACCTGGTGCTCGCCGACGAGATCAACCGGGCTCCGGCGAAGGTGCAGTCGGCGCTGCTGGAGGTGATGGCCGAGAGGCACGTGTCGCTCGGTGGACGCACCTATCCGGTGCCGACTCCGTTCCTGGTGCTGGCCACCCAGAACCCGATCGAGTCCGAGGGGGTGTACCAGCTCCCGGAGGCGCAGCGTGACCGGTTCCTGATGAAGGTCGTGGTCGACTACCCGACGGACGACGAGGAGCTGGGCATCCTCTATCGGATGGGCACCAGCAGCCCGGCCGCCCGGCCGGTGCTGGACCCGGGCCGACTGGTGGCGCTCCAGGCCCGGGCGCGCGAGGTGTTCGTCCATCATGCGTTGGCCGAGTACGTCGTACGCCTGGTGCTGGCCACCCGGGACCCGCGCCGCTTCGGGTTGGCCGACGTGGCGGACCAGCTCGCGTACGGTGCCAGCCCTCGGGCCACGCTCGGCCTGGTCGCCGCGGCACGGGCGTTGGCCCTGCTGCGGGGCCGCGACTACGTCCTGCCCGCCGACGTGCGGGAGATCGCCGCCGACGTGCTGACCCACCGGCTGGTACTCAGCTTCGACGCGGTCGCCGACGAGGTGGATGCCGGTGAGCTGGTGCGGCGGATCGTGGAGGCGGTGCCGCCGCCGCAGATCGCCCCGGCGCAGGAGCAGCAGGGGCCCGGCCTGGGGGCGGCGGCGTGAACGCGCACACGACGAGTATCGGGCGGCTCGCGCCGCAGGGTCGGCTGCGTCGGTTGGAGTTGACGGTCACCCGCCGTCTGGACGGGCTGCTGCACGGCCAGCACCTGGGGCTGCTGCCCGGTGCGGGCAGCGAGCCGGCGGGCAGCCGCGAGTACCGGGCCGGTGAGGACGAGGTACGGCGGATGGACTGGTCGGTCACGGCGCGTACCGCCGTGCCGCACGTGCGGACCGTGGACGCGGACCGGGAGCTGACCACCTGGACGCTCGTGGACGCCACGCCCAGCATGGACTTCGGCACCGCCGAGCTGGAGAAGCGGGAGCTGGCGGTGGCTGCGGTGGCCGCTGTCGGGTTCCTCACCGCCGGCACCGGCAACCGGCTCGGCGCGCACCTGCTCGGTGACGCCGGGGTACGCCGCTTCCCCGCCCGCACCGGACGGCACCACCTGATCAGTCTGCTGCGGACGTTGATGGAGGTGCCCCGGGGCCGGCCCGCCACCCAGCCGGTGTCGCTGGCCGACGGGATCGACGGGGTGCGCCGCTCCGCCGGTCGGCGTGGGCTCGCCGTGGTGGTCTCCGACTTCCTCGACGGCCTGCCCGACGAGGGGATGGGCGGCGCGGACGGGCCGCCGCCGGACTGGGAGCGACCGCTACGGCGGCTGGCCGCCCGGCACCAGGTGCTCGCGGTCGAGGTCCGCGATCCGCGCGAGCTGGAGCTGCCCGACGTCGGCCTGATCACGCTCGTCGACCCGGAAAGCGGTCAGCGCCGCGAGGTGTCCACCGGCAGCCGCAAGCTGCGGGAGCGGTACGCGGCGGCCGCCGCCGCCCAGCGCCTTGCGGTGACCCGGGCGTTGCGGCGGGCCGGTGCGTCGCACCTGCCGTTGAGCACCGACCGGGACTGGATCACCGACATCGTCCGTCACGTCCACGCCCAACGACGGCTCGCCCGAGCCACCCGACCGGCTGGAGGGAGTAAAGCGTGAGTTGGGAATCGCCGGAAAGGCTGTGGCTGCTCGCCGGGGTGGTCGCGCTGGTCGTCGGCTACCTGGTGATGCAGCGGCGACGCAGCCGGTACGCGGTGCGCTTCACCAACCTGCGACTGCTGGACAAGGTCGCGCCGGCCCGTCCGGCGTGGCGGCGGCACGTACCGGCCGGTCTGTTCATCGCCATGTTGGCCCTGCTCGTGGTCGGTTTCGCCCGGCCGACCGACGAGGTACGCGTACCGCGTGAGCGGGCCACCGTGATGGTCGCGGTGGACGTGTCCCGGTCCATGCTCGCCGACGACGTACCGCCGGACCGGTTGATCGCCGCCAAGGACGCGGCCCGGGAGTTCGTCGCGGACCTGCCGGAGGAGTTCAACGTGGGGCTGGTGGCGTTCGCCGGCAGCGCCTCGGTGATGGTGCCGCCGACCGGCGACCGGGAGGTGATGGCGGCCGGCATCGACCGGCTCGACGAGGGCGTCACCGGCGTGCAGGGCACCGCGATCGGCGATGCCATCGACGCCTCGCTGGAGTCGATCCGCACGCTGGACGCGCAGGCGGTCACCGAGCCGCCGCCGGCCCGGGTGGTGATCCTCTCCGACGGGGCCAACACCACCGGGCGCAGCCCGACCTCGGCGGCGGGCGACGCGGTGGAGGCCGGGGTACCGGTCGACACCATCTCCTTCGGCACGCTCGACGGCCAGATCGGCGCAGGACAGCGCGTCCCGGTCGACGGGGAGACCCTGCGGGTCGTGTCGGAGCAGTCCGGGGGCGGCTACTACGAGGCGGGCAGCAGCGCCGAGCTGCGCGAGGCGTACGCCGACATCGGCTCGTCGGTGGGCTACCGGATGGAGCGGCAGGACGTGTCGGCCCGGTTCATCGGTGGCGGGCTGGTGCTCGCACTGCTGGCCGCGGCGGCGTCGATGCTCTGGTTCTCCCGCCTGCCGTGACGACTTCGAAGGGACAGTTCATGACGAGCACGATTCCGGGCCTCGGTGAGCCGCGCGGGCCGCGGTTCGTCTCCCCGAACCTGCCTCCCGGTACCGCCCCGACCGGCGTACCGGGAGGCACACCGGCTCCGCCGGGCGTACCCGCCGGGCCCGGTGGGTCGGTCGGGCCGGACACGCCGCCGGACGTCTCCCCCGGCGGCGGCCCGTCGCGGTGGCCCCGGATGTTGCTGGTCGGGTTGACGCTGGTGGCGGTCTCGGCGGGCGCTGGTGGGGTGGCCGGTCACCTCGCCGCCCGCGACGACGCGCCGGAGGCGGCGGAGGCCGCCGCGCCGCCGCTCGCCCTCGGGCCCGGTGGCGACCTGGTGGCCGCCGCCGACCGGGTCCTGGCCGGGGTGGTGTCGGTGCAGACCTCCTCCGGCGGGCGCGGTGCCTCCGGTTCCGGTTTCCTGATCGACGGTCGGGGGCACGTGGTCACCAACGACCACGTGGTGGCCCGGGGCGGCACGATCCAGGTGGTCGGTCAGGACGGCCGGCGGCTGACCGCGCGGTTGGTCGGCCGTGACCCGGGTACGGACATCGCCGTGCTGCGTGTCGATCCGGGCAACGGGCTGCGCCCGCTGCCGCTCGCCCCCACCGGGCAGACTCGGGTGGGCGAACCGGTGCTGGCCGTCGGTTCGCCGCTGGGGCTCTCCGGCACGGTGACCGCCGGGATCGTCAGCGCGCTGGACCGTCCGGTCCGGCTCGGTGGTGGCGCTCGGCAGCCGGCGGTGCAGACCGACGCGTCCATCAACCCCGGCAATTCGGGCGGGCCGCTGGTCAACGGTCGGGGCGAGGTGGTCGGAGTGAACACCGCCATCGCCACACTGGAGGGGGGCGGCAACATCGGGATCGGCTTCGCGGTCCCGATCGACCGCGCGTCGCAGGTGGCGCAGAGGCTGATCGCGAGAGGGTGACGGGGACATGCGGCTGCTCGTGGTGGAGGACGAGGAGGACCTGGCCGGTGCGTTGCGGGTCGGGTTGGTCCGCGCCGGCTACGCCGTCGACGTCGTGGTGGACGCGGCGCAGGCGTACGAGCTGCTGCTGGTCAACGCGTACGACCTGATGCTGTTGGACGTCAACCTGCCCGACGAGGACGGGTTCGCGGTGTGCCGGGCGATCCGCTCCGGTGCGGTCGAGGTCGCCGGTGGGCAGGACCTGCGGGTGTTGATGCTGACCGCCCGGGGCGCGCTCGGCGACCGGGTACGCGGGCTCGACGAGGGCGCGGACGACTACCTGGTGAAGCCGTTCGCCCTCGTCGAGCTGCTGGCGCGGGTACGGGCCCTGTTGCGGCGGGACACCGGCGGCACCGGGGTGGTGCTGACCGTGGGGGCGTTGACCCTGGACGTGGCGCGGCAGGAGGCCCGGCGGGGCGTCCGGGAACTCCAGCTCACCCGCAAGGAGTTCGGGGTGCTGGAGTACCTGATGACGCATCCCGGTCGGGTGGTGCCCGCAGAGGAGCTGTTGGAGCACGTCTGGGACGCCAACGCCGACCCGTTCACCGAGACGGTCCGGGTCACCGTGGGTACGCTGCGGCGCAAACTCACCGGCACCGACGCCGAGCCACCGATCGAGACGGTGATCGGGCGCGGCTACCGGTTGCGAGAGGTGGCGGCGTGAGCGAGGTGGCGGCGTGAGGCTGTTCCGGTCGATCCGGTTCCGGTTGACGGTGCTCTACTCGACGCTGCTGTTCGCGCTGGCCGGGGCGGGGCTGGCGGTGGCGTACGTGGCGGTGGACCGGGCGGTGGACCCCAAGCCGATCAGCAAACGGTACGAGGCGCAGCTCTACAAGCAGAAGGAGGACGGCCGGACGGTGGCCACCGGCACCACCATCGAGGTGGCCGAGGTGCAGCAGATAGAGGACGAGGTCAACCTGCGGCTGTTGCAGACCGTCCGGGACTACTCGCTGATCGCGCTCGGTGGACTCTTCGTGGCCAGCCTCGGCATCGGGTGGGTGCTGTCGGGGCGGGCGTTGCGTCCGGTGGGCGCGATCGCGCGTACCGCCCGGGACATCCAGGCCACCGACCTGTCCCGCCGGATCCGGCTGGCCGGTCCCCGCGACGAGCTGCGGGATCTCGGCGACACCATCGACTCGATGCTGGACCGGCTGGACCACGCCTTCCACGCCCAACGTCAGCTCATCGACGACGCCTCGCACGAGTTGCGCAGTCCGCTGGCGATCATCCGCGCGAACCTGGACGCCTCGCTGAACTCGCCGGAGGCGACCGAGCCGGAACGTACGGCGGCGGTGGCGACGATCGACCGGGCCACCACCCGGATGTCCCGGCTGGTCGAGGACCTGCTGGCCACCGCCCGCCGGGACGCCGACGCGATGGCCGACACCGACGTCGACCTGAGCGCGGTGGCACGCGAGGCGGGCGAGGACTTCGCCCCGCTGGCCGCCGGGCGCGGGCTGCGGTTGCGGTACGCGCTCGGCACCGACCTGGGGCTCATCGGCGACCCGGACGCGCTGCGCCGGGCGGCGGGCAACCTGCTTTCCAACGCGGTACGCCTCTCCCCGCTGGGCGGGGCGGTCCAGGTGGCGACGGGCCGGGCGGGCGGCTGGCTGTGGCTGGCGGTGGCGGACGAGGGACCGGGTATCGCCGAGGACGACCAGCGCCGGGTCTTCGACCGGTTCTGGCGTGGCGAGACCGGGCGGGGCGACTCGGGGGATCGGCGTACCGGACTCGGGCTGGCCATCGTGCGGCAAATCGTGGAGTCGCACGCCGGGCAGGCGGCGGTCTTCTCCCGGCCCGGCGCGGGCAGCGTCTTCGTGTTGTGGTTGCCCGCCGCAGACCGGGCCGACGACGCGCCGCCGCCGGTCACCGCACCGCTCTGACCTGGCCTTCTGGCGCTCTGTCCTGGCCTTCTGCCGGGGCTTTGCCACGCCGGGTGGGGCCGGCCGACCCGGCGCGGGCACCGGTGGGCGGCGGGCATCGGCAGGATCTGTCATGCAAATGTCATCCAACCGTGCGGTCCACTCCAAGGTCGTTGCGCAGTGTGGTGGTCGATCGGGACGGCGCCTCGCGTCGCCGGCGTCGACGACGAAGGAGACCGCTGTGGTGATGCCGTGGCCCTGGCCGATGCCCGACGACCACTCCTTCCGCGCGCTCTGGGACGAACCGCAGCACCACGACGAGGACGTCCGCCTGGCCGCCCTGGTCGCCCAGCGACTCAGCGCCGACTGGACCACCCGACGGCAGCAGATCACCGTGATGGTGCAGAACAGCGTGGTGATCCTCACCGGGCTGGTCGGCAGCGCGGAGACCCGCCGGGCCGCCGGTGAGCTGGCCTGGGACGTCGAAGGTGTGGTGGACGTCTGCAACGCCCTGCGGCTGGCCAACACCCGGCGCAGCCGCCGCTGAACTCCGGCTCGCCCGTACCGCCAGGCACCGGCTGGTACGGGCGGGCCGGATCTGTTCACACCGTGTCGCCTATCCCCCGGCCAGGTCCCGCGGCCGGTCCGATCCCGGGCCCCTCCCCCAGGGCCCGGGGTCGGGCGACACGACCGTCCCGGCCACCGTTCTGCGGGTGACGCGGATCAGCGCGCCGACGGCCCGGCCGCCTCGTGGACGGCGTCCCGCCGGGCCGCCGTTCGGCGGACGGGATCGGCACAGCGACCGTCCCGCCCTCGCTCGCGAGACGGAGTCGAGGGCGGCGTCCGTCCTGGCCTCAGGCGGCCGGTGGAGTCGACGGTCGGTCAGCGGGCAGGGTCGGAGGTGGCGCCGTCGAGGCGGGCCAGCGCGTCGGCCCGGGTATCGACGAGCGGGAAGACCTCGTCCAGGCGGGTGACCCGCAGCACCTGACGGATCAGCGGCGATCTCGCCGCGACACAGAGCGTCGCGCCACGCTCGGCGACGCGGTGGTGGGCCCGGACGAGCAGCCCCAGCGCGGTCGAGTCGATCAGGTCGGTGCGGCCGAGGTCGACCACCACGTGACCACCCATGTCGGTCGCGTGCCGCAAGGCCAACTCCAGGGCGTCGCCGGTGTCGAGGTCGACGTCACCGGCGATGGTCACCACGGTCACGCCGTCGAGGTGCTCGATGCCGGTGACGCCTCCGGGTACGCCGTCTGAAGCCGGGCCGAGTCGGGTGCAGTGGGCGCATCGGTGCGGACCGTCGGCGAGCGGCGAGCCGCTCCAACCGTGCTCGGAGAGCAGCGTCCACACCACCTCGCCGCCCGAGGGCGCACCCGACCCGGTGACGATGTCACCGCAGTTGTCGCAGGTCAGAGTGACCAGGTGGTCGTCCAGTGCAACGGCCATAGCGCGCTCCTTTCCACGTAGAGGGGTCGGCCCCACAGTGCCGCCGGCAGGTGGCGGGTACCGCGCGGACGCATGACGGTTGCGTGACGAATGGATTTCCGGCCGTCGGTGGGTCGGATGGCTGACGCGAGGTGTCCGACCCCCTGCCCGATTTGCAATGATTGATACAGAGAGATCAACCGATGCCGGGATCTTCCGGGAGGTCGCAGATGCGCAACGGACTACCCACCGACGAGCCGGTAGGCACGCTGGACGTGGTGCACCGGTTCCGAGGCCCGATGCCGACCGGGGTGACCGTCTCGCACCGGGGGCGGATCTTCGTCAACTTTCCCCGCTGGGGTGACGAGGTGCCCGCGACCGTGGTCGAGCTGCGGCGCGGACGCGAGGTCGCGTACCCCGACCGGGCGTGGAACACCCCGTCCGGCAACGACGACCCCTCGGCCTTCGTGTCCGTGCAGAGCGTCGTGGTCGACCCCGCCGACCGGCTCTGGGTGCTCGACACCGGCAGCCCGATGTTCCAGCCGACCGAGCCGGGCGGGCCGAAGCTGGTCCGGATCGACCTGCGTACCGACCGGGTCGTCCAGGTGATCACGTTCCCGCCCGACGTGGCACTGCCCACCTCGTACCTCAACGACGTCCGCTTCGACCTGCGGCGCGGCGAGGCGGGCCTGGCGTACCTCACCGACTCCGCCGACGGGGCGCCGAACGCGCTGATCGTGGTGGACCTGGCCAGCGGTGAGTCGTGGCGTCGGCTCAACGACCACCCGTCGACCAAGGCCGCGCCGCCGGCCGACTTCCGCCCAGTGGTCGAGGGCCGCCCGTTCCTGGTCCGGCCGCCGGACGGCCCGCCGCAACCGGTGGGCGTCGGCGCGGACGGCATCGCCATCTCCGCCGACGGGTCCCGGCTGTACTACTGCGCCCTCGCGACCCGCCGCTGGTACAGCGTCGCCACCGACGCGCTGGCCGACCGCGCCCTGGGCGACGCGGCGGTGGCGGCGACCGTGGTGGACGAGGGTGACAAGGGCGGCGGCGCCGACGGGTTGGAGTCCGACGACGCCGGACGCCTCTACCTCACCAACTACGAACACAACGCGGTGCTGCGCCGACGACCCGACGGCGAGTACGAGACCGTGGTGCACGACGCGCGGCTGCTCTGGCCGGACACGTTGAGCGTGGCCGTCGACCGGCACCTGTACGTGATCGCCAACCAGGTGCACCGGCAACCGCCGTTCAACCGGGGCCGGGACCTGCGCCGCAAGCCGTACGCGCTGTTTCGGACCCGGATCGACGCCGGTCCGGTGCTGTTGCGGCCCTGACCCCGTTCGGGTGGTCGGCGGCACCGCAGCCCGACGAGCACCTGCCGTCGCTGTTCTCCCACGACGGCGAGACCGACGTGGTCGACGACGAGCAGTGAGCACGGGTACCGGCGAGGCATAGCTGACGTCGACCATCAGCCACGGCGGGTCGGGCGGCTTGCCAGCCGCCACCCCATCGACTGATAATCATCGATGTTCCTGAGCCGGACGACCACGGGCACCGGGCAGCCCACGATCGGAACACCACCCTGTCCGCACCCCGTCCGGAGGACACGTCCCGATGAGAACGGCGATCAGACTGTGCTGCGCCGCCCTGGCGGCCATCGCGTTGACGGCGCTGGCCGCGCTGTCGATCCCGACACCCGCTTCGGCAGCGACGCTGACCGAGGTCACCAACTTCGGCACCAACCCGAGCAACCTGCGCATGTACCTCTACGTGCCCGACCGGGTCGCGCCCCGGCCGGGGCTGCTGGTCGCGGTGCACTACTGCACCGGCAGCGGGCCGGCGCTGCACTCCGGCACCCAGTTCGCGTCACTGGCCGACCGGTACGGCTTCATCGTGGTCTACCCGTCGGTGACCCGCAGCAGCCAGTGCTTCGACGTCTCCTCGCCGCAGGCGTTGCGCCGGGGTGGCGGCAGCGATCCGGTGGGCATCATGTCGATGGTGGACCACGTCCGGCAGCGCTACCCGGTCGACGCGTCGCGGATCTTCGTCACCGGTGTCTCGTCCGGCGCGATGATGACCAACGTGCTGCTCGGGGTCTATCCGGACGTGTTCGCCGCCGGGGCCGCCTTCGCGGGCGTACCGTTCGGCTGCTTCGCCACCACCAACGGCTCGGAGTGGAACAGCGAGTGCGCCAACGGGCAGGTGACGCGTACCCCGCAGCAGTGGGGTGACCTGGTCCGCGCCGCGTACCCGGGCTATTCCGGGACGCGACCGCGCATGCAGATCTGGCACGGCACCAACGACGACATCCTGCGGTATCCGAACTTCGGTGAGCAGGTCAAGCAGTGGACGAACGTGGACGGGTTGAGCCAGACCCCGACGATGACCGACAGCCCGCAGGCCGGCTACACCCGGACCCGGTACGGGGGCACCGGCGGCACCGCGCCGGTCGAGGCGATCAGCATGCAGGGGGTGTCGCACAACCTGCCGGTCGACGCCGCCGGGGCGGTGCGGTTCTTCGGCCTGGACAACGCGCCGCCGCCGACCACCACCCCGACGCCGACGATCACCCCCACCACCCCACCGCCGACCCCGACCGCGCCGCCGACCCCGACCCTGCCGCCGGGTACCGGCTGCCGGGTGGGGTACACGGTCAACGCCTGGAACACCGGGCTGACCGCCTCGGTGACGATCACCAACACCGGCCCGACCTCGGTCAACGGCTGGAGTCTGGCCTTCACGCTGCCCGGCGGGCAGAGCATCACCGGCGGCTGGAACGCCACCTACGCCCCGACCTCAGGTGCGGTGACCGCCCGTAACGCCGCCTACAACGGCACCATCGCGCCCAACGCCTCGGTGACCATCGGCTTCCAGGCCACCCACGGCGGCAACACCGCCGCACCGTCGGCCTTCACCCTCAACACCACGCCCTGCGCGATCGCCTGACCCCGGGCCGGCGTACCCCTCGCCACCCGGAGTTTCGTGTTAGGAAGGGTCCCCTGCTATGCACGAGGCGTTAGCAGGGGGCCCTTCCTTGCACCTCACGCGGCGCCCGCGCGGTCCACGTCCGCGCGGGCGTCGCCACGTTGTGATTAATCGTTTTATGTCGATATATTGGTTACAGGGAAAGCGTTTGCCCGTCCCACCGCTCCGCCGGCAGGCGCGCCACCACCGATCCACACCCCGGAGGAACCGCATGCTGCTCAGGACAACGAAGGGACGACCACGCCTCGGCCTGGTGGTCGTCGCCGCGCTGGTGCTCCTCGGCACCGCCGAGACGGTCACCGCGCCGGCCGCACGGGCCGCGACCGTCGACCCCAACGCCACGTACGTGTTCGTCAACCGGCACAGCGGCAAGGCGATGGACGTGTGGAACTGGTCCACCGCCGACAACGCCCCGGTCAACCAGTTCACCCGCAACGACGCGGCGGTGCAGCAGTGGCGCTTCGTCGACGTGGGCAACGGCTATTACCAGATCCGCTCGGTGCACAGCGGCAAGGTCCTCGAACTACCCAACGCCAACGACGGCGTCCAGCTCGTGCAGAACGCGCCGGTCAGCGGCAACAACCGGCAGCACTTCCGGTTGGCCGACTCCGACGGCGGTTACGTCCGCTTCGTCAACCGGCACTCCAACAAGGCGCTCGACGTGTGGGAGTGGTCCACCGCGGACGGCGGCACAATCTCGCAGTACCAGGACGTCGGCGGCACCAACCAGCAGTGGCAGTTGGCCGTCCTGGGTGGCTCCAGCGGCTGCGGCAGCGGCGCGTTCCAGGCGGAGGCCGTGCTGAACGGCGGCACCTGGACCGCCCGTAACGGCGGCAGCACGGTCTACACCGGCACCGACATGCGCGCCGCCGTGCAGGCGGCGGTGAACAGCCTCAGCGCCGGCCGGACCAGCAAGCAGCGGGTCGTGGTCCGTGGCTCCGGCACGATCAGCGCGGGCTCCCGCATCTCGCTGCCCAGCTACACCACGATCGACGTGTGCGGCACCATCAACGTCACCGGTTCCGGCACCGGCGACCAGGCCCCGATCTACTCACGCGGCACCACCCAGGTCGAGGTGCAGAACCTCAGCGTCACCGGCGCCCCGCTGTACGGCATCTTCATGCGCAACGTCACCAACGTGATCCTCGGGCAGATCGACATGCGGCTCTCCGGCGGCCTGGGCGTCCGCATCGACAACCGGGGCGACACCAGCCAGTGGTCGCGCAACATCCGCATCGACAACGTGTACGTCTCCGGCGCCCGGTCGCACGCGGTCGAGACGTACGGTGTGGACGGGCTGACCATCGGCACGGTGACCGCCCGCAACGTCGGCGAGTCGGGCCTGCTGCTCAACGAGACCATCAACGCCACGGTGACCACCGTGGACGCGGAGAACGCCGGTACGGGTACCGGTTACGCCGCCTTCCGGGTCGCCAACCGCGCGGGTCGGATCGGCTCGTCGTACCCGATCAACATCCGGGTCGGCACGGTCCGCGCGCGCGGCGGCGGCCGGGGTGTCTTCTGCGTCTCGGAGTCCGGCGGCACGGCGATCAACCGGGTGGACATCGCCAACACCGGCAACAACGCCGTCCTGATCGAGAACTGCACGGGCGTGGACATCGCGGCGGGCGGCGGCACGATCAGCGGTGGCGGGGAGGTCCGCCTGGCGGCCCGTGCCGAGTTCCCCGGCAACCGTGACATCACGCTGCGGAACTTCACGCTGGCCAATAACCGCATCGTGGAGAACCCCTGCGCCACCAACCTGACCATCAGCAACGTCACGCTCTCCAACGCGAGCATCAGCCGCTGCTGATCCCCGCGCGACCGCGCCCGGCGCACCGGGCGCGGTCGGCGGTGTGCGGTGTGCGGTGTTAGGAAGGGTCCCCTGCTATGCACGAGGCGTTAGCAGGGGACCCTTCCTTTCATCTCAGCTGGCGGTGCAGGTGGGGGTGGCGGTCGGGCCGTTCCCGTTGCCCTGGAAGCCGAACTCGGTGGTGGTACCCGCGTTGACGGTTCCGTTGTAGCTGACGTTGCGGAAGGTCACGTTGCCGCTGGTGCCGCTGCCCTGGGCGTTCCAGGTGTTGGTCACCGTGCTGCCGCTCGGCAGCGCCACCGTCACCGCCCAGCCGTTGAGTCTGGTGGAGCCGGCGGTGACCCGGACGGTGGCGACGAATCCGCCGGTCCAGGAGTTCAGCGACACGGTCGCGGTGCAGCCGGATCCGCCGGGCGGCGGGGTGGTCGGCGGCGGGGTCGTGGGCGGCGGAGTGGTCGGCGGCGGAGTGGTGGGCGGCGGAGTGGTGCCGCCCGCGTTCAGGGCCTCCAGCGTCGAGTTGTACGCGGCCTTCTTGTTGCCGCTGCCGTCGAAGAGCAGCGGGGTGCCGCCGGAGCGCCACGAGTCGGTGTCCCGGATACCCCACACCGTGATGCCGGTGCAGCGGGCGACGGCGAGGCAGTCGGTGACGACGCCGCGGTACGCGTTCGCCTGCGAGGTGCCGGAACCCTCGATGTCCAGCTCGGTGATCTGCACGTCCACCCCGAGGGCGGCGAAGCTGGACAGCGTGGTGCGGTAGTTGCTCGGGTACGGCGAGTTGGCGTTGAAGTGCGACTGCAGGCCGACGCAGTCGATCGGCACACCGCGCTGCTTGAAGTCCTGGACCATCCGGTAGACGGCCTGGGTCTTGGCGTGGGTCCAGTCGTCGGTGTTGTAGTCGTTGTAGCAGAGCTTGGCACCGGGGTCGGCGGCCCGGGCGGCGCGGAAGGCCGCCTCGATCCAGTCGTTGCCGGTGCGCTGGAGGTTGGAGTCGCGGCGGGCGCCGCTGCTGCCGTCGGCGAACGCCTCGTTCACCACGTCCCAGGAGTGGATCTTGCCCCGGTAGTAGGTGGCGACCTGGGTGACGTGGTTCAGCATCGCGTTACGCAGCTGGGTGCCGGACATGTTCTGCATCCAGCCGGGCTGCTGCGAGTGCCAGGCCAGGGTGTGTCCCCGGACGGACATGCCGCGCGAGATGGCGTGGTTGACGATCCGGTCCGCGTTGGCGAAGTTGAACTGCCCCTGCTGCGGCTCCGTCGCGTCGATCTTCATCTCGTTCTCGGCCGTGACCGAGTTGAACTCGCGGTTGAGGATGCCGGCGTAGGTGGAGTCGGAGAGCTTGTTCGCCGCCACGGCCGCGCCGAAGTAGCGGCCCTTCTCGGCGGCCGAGGCGCCCAGGGTGGTCGCGGCGCTCGCGCTGGAGGTCACCACCACACTGGTGGAGATGAGGGCGAGACCGACGGCGGCCGAGACCAACGCGATGCGTGGCCGCAGTCGGGAAGCCGGACGCCCGCTGCTGCGGGCGAAGGCGTTGTTCATGGCATGAGCCTTTCGACGAAGCCGTGCTGATGGAAGCCGGCCCCGACTACTGCCCAAACATGGTGGCTCCCGCCGTCTGCGCGGTTGCCCGTGAGCCGCGCCGGTCGGTGCCTGCAGCCCGCCACCATGAGTAGATCGAGGCTGTTGTATCGAAAACAGTATCGAAACACGTCTGAAAGCTCAACGCGCACCGACACACTTTCGACCCGTCCGAGTCGGACCTCCGTGCACCTCGCAGCGGGATAACCCTGTGGCCAGGCCGTCAGCCGATCCCGACCGACACCTCCGGAAGTTTCGGTGACCCGGGCCGGCCCGTCGCCTCCAAGAACAGCTCGGCCAGCCACCGGAGCTGGCGGCGTACGTGGGTGGCGTCGCCGTGCTCGTGGCCGTTGAACGGGTACACGTGCATGCTCCGCTGGGGGGCGGGACCGCCGGTGCCGGCACCGTACTGGTTGTAGGCGGCGAAGACGGTGCTCGGCGGGCAGACGGTGTCCCGCAGCCCGATCCCGAAGTGCGCGGGCGCCTGGGCCCGCCGGGCGAAGCTGACCCCGTCGACGTAGGACAGGGTGCGCCGGACCGCCGCTTCCGCCTCCCGATGCACGGCCAGGTAGGTGACGATGTCGCCGTACGGGGCGGCGTCGGTGATCTCGATGGCCCGCTGCACGTGACAGAGGAACGGCGCGGTCGTGACCAGGGCGGCCAGGTCGGGCACCAGTCCGGCGACGGCCAGCGCCAGGCCACCGCCCTGGCTGTTGCCGGCGGCGACCACCCGCGCCGGGTCGGTGCCGGGCAGGGCACGGGCGGCGTGTACGGCCCGGACCGCGTCGGTGACGAGCCGCCGGTAGTAGTAGCCCTCCGGCGCCAGGATGCCCCGGGTCACCGGCGTCGGCCCACCGGGCGTCGCGCCGTGCGGGTCGGGCGTGTCACCCAGGCCGTACTGGCCGGACTGTCCCCGGGCGTCCATCAGCAGGTGCGCGTACCCGGCCACCGACCAGGTCAGGCGCTCGTGCGGCAGGCCCCGACCGCGCCCGTAGCCGACGTACTCCACCACCACCGGCAGTGCACCGTCCACCCCGGAGGGCCGGGTGTACCAGGCCCGGACCGGCTCGTCGGCGAAGCCGGCGAACGTGACGTCCCAGGTGTCGACCAGACGCAGGTCGGTCGGCTCGGGCCGGACGTCGATCAGCACCGGTGTCGCCGCCGTCGCGTGCAGGGTCCCCTGCCAGAAGGCGTCGAAGTCGGCGGGCTCCGGCACGGTCGGGGCGTACCGCCGCAGCTCGTCGAGGGGCAGGTCGAACAGGGGCATGGCTCCTCGCAGCGGGTCGCTCAGGTGGACGGCGGGGCGGTGCTCTCGCGGATCATCAGCTCGGCGACCAGGTCGATGCGGCTGGTCGGCAGCGCGACTCCGCGCGCCAGGTCGAGCAACATCTGGGTCGCCGTACCGGCCATGTCCCGCAGCGGCTGGTTGACGGTGGTCAGCGCGGGACCGATCCAGGCCGAGACGGGCAGGTTGTCGTAGCCGACCACCGACAGGTCGCCGGGCACGTCCAGGCCGAGCTGCCGGGCGGCCCGCAGCACGCCCATCGCCTGGAGGTCGGACCCGGCGAAGACGGCGGTCGGGCGGTCCGGGCGGCTGAGCAACTGCATGCCGTGGGTGTAGCCGGCGTCGAGGTGGAAGTTGCCGAAGCGGACCAGGTCGGGCGCGACGGGTACGCCCATCTCCTCGTGCGCGCAGCGGAATCCCGCCGTCCGGGCCCGCGCGCAGAGCACGTCCTGCGGGCCGGAGATGATCGCGATCCGCCGGTGACCGAGCTCCAGCAGGTGACGGGTGGCCAGCAGGCCGCCGTTCCAGTTGTTCGAGCCGACCGCCGGCACCGAGGCGGCGCTGGCGCTGTCGTTGTCGATGACCACCACCGGGATCGACTGCCGGTCGAACCGTCGGCGTTGCTGGTCGGTCAGGTTGCACATGACCAGCAGGACGCCGAGCGGACGCCGGGCGAGCACCGCGTCCACCCACGACTGCGGCGGTCGACGTGCCCCACCGAGCTGGGAGAGCACCAGGTTCACCGGTGGCAGGGCGGCAACGGCCTCCACCCCACGGATGATCTCCAGGGCCCAGTCCGAGCCGAACTCGTGGAACACCAGCTCGATCTGACCCTCGCCGGACGGCCGCCGGGCACGGCGACGATACCGGTGTCGCTCCAGGCTGGCCTCGACCCGCGCCCTGGTGGCGGCGGCGACGTCGGAACGGCCGTTGAGGACCTTGGAGACGGTCGCCGCCGAGACCCCCACCTCTCGCGCGATGGTCGCGATGGTGGTGGAGCCGAGCACGTCCGGCGATCGGTTCTCCGTCATCCGACCCTCTGCAACGATCCCGAAAATTTCGGGGAACCATAGCACGGGATCCCGCCGATGGCGACGACGCCGGTCGATGCGGACGAGGAGTGAACGAACGGTCGGAAATCGCTTGCCTGCCCTGCGGGTACCGCGTGGGCAGTCGCTTCGCGGACCCTTGACACACTCCATCGACGCCCTTAAGTTCCCGACACGGGTGACGAACTGGTTTCCGAAAATTTCGAGAATCGCCGTCCGCAGCGGCGTCCGTGCGGCCTGCCGGGACGACCTGCCGGAGTACGGCCAGAGGGGTTCGCATGACGAGTCAGCTACCTGTCGACGATCGATTGACGTCACCGGACGACGATCGGTGGCGCGACCCGGCCCGGCGCCCCGACGAGCGGGCCGACGCGCTCATCCCGCTGATGTCGCTGGAGGAGAAGGTCGCCCAGTTGGTCGGCCTCTGGGTCGGCGCAGACGCCTCCGGCGAGGGCGTCGCACCCCACCAGACCGACATGGTCGAGCACACTCCCCCCTGGCCGGAGGCGATCCGGTACGGCCTGGGGCAGTTGACCCGGCCGTTCGGCACCGCGCCGGTCGACCCCGTCCTCGGCGCCCGGTCGTTGGCCGCCTCGCAGGCGCAGATCGTGTCGGCGAGCCGGTTCGGCATCCCGGCGCAGGTGCACGAGGAGTGCCTGACCGGCTTCGCCGCCTGGCGCGCCACCGTCTACCCGGCACCGCTGAGCTGGGGCGCCGCCTTCGACCCGGAGCTGGTCGAGGAGATGGCCGACCGGATCGGCCGGTCGATGCGGGCGGCCGGTGTGCACCAGGGACTCGCCCCGGTGCTCGACGTGACCCGCGACTACCGGTGGGGACGCACCGAGGAGACCATCGGCGAGGACCCGTACCTGGTCGGAACCGTCGGCGCGGCGTACGTGCGGGGGTTGGAACGGGCCGGGGTGGTGGCGACCCTCAAGCACTTCGCCGGCTACTCGGCCTCCCGGGGCGGACGGAACCTGGCGCCGGTGCCGATGGGCCGCCGGGAACTGGCCGACGTGATCCTGCCGCCGTTCGAGATGGCGTTGCGGCTCGGCGGCGCGCGCTCGGTCATGCACTCGTACGCCGAGATCGACGGGGTGCCGGTGGCCGCCGACGAGGAGCTGCTGACCGGGCTGCTGCGCGACCGGTGGGACTTCGGCGGAGTCCTGGTCGCCGACTACTTCGCCGTCCGCTTCCTGCAGAGTCTGCACGGGGTGGCCGTCGACGCCGGGGACGCCGCCGGCCTGGCGTTGCGCGCCGGCATCGACGTGGAACTGCCCACCGTGGACGCCTACGGCGCCCCGCTGGTGGCGGCGGTCCGCTCCGGTGCCGTCGCGGAGGCGCTGGTCGACCGCGCGCTGCGCCGGGTCCTGATCCAGAAGATCGAGTTGGGGCTGCTCGACGAGGGCTGGCAGGAGCTGCCCGCCGACGTCGACGAGCTGCGCCTGGACGACGAGGCCGGCCGGTCCGTCGCGTTGCGGCTGGCCCGCCAGTCCGTCGTCCTGCTGCGCAACACCGAGAGCGTGCTGCCGCTCGCCGCCGACCGGCAGGTGGCCCTGATCGGCCCGGTGGCCGACGACCCGATGGCGATGCTCGGCTGCTACTCGTTCCCGCTGCACGTGGGGGTGCACTATCCCGAACACGGCGTGGGGGTGGAGATGCCGTCGCTGCGTACGGCCCTCCAGCAGCGCCACCCCCGCCTGACGTACCTGCCGGGAACCGCCGTCACCGGCGACGACACCTCCGGCATCGCGGCGGCGGTCCAGGCCGCCACCGAGGCCGACGTCTGCGTCCTGGCCGTCGGCGACCGGGCCGGCATGTTCGGCCGGGGCACCTCCGGCGAGGGCTGCGACGCCGTCGACCTCGACCTGCCCGGTGTGCAGGCCGAGCTGGTCCGCGCGGTGCTGGCCACCGGTACGCCGGTGGTGCTGGTGGTGCTCTCCGGTCGGCCGTACGCGCTCGGCGCGCAGGCGGACGACGCCGCTGCCGTCGTGCAGGCGTTCTTCCCCGGGCAACTCGGCGGCCAGGCGCTGGCCGAGGTGCTCACCGGCGAGGTCAACCCGTCCGGGCGGCTGCCGGTCAGCGTGCCCCGGCACGGCGGCGGGCTGCCCGGCACGTACCTCTCCCCGCCGCTCGGCCACCGCACGCAGGTGTCGTCGGTGGACCCGACGCCCGCGTTCCCGTTCGGGCACGGCCTGAGCTACACCACCTTCGAGTGGGACGAGGCCACGGTGGCCGGCGCCGACGACACCGGACCCACGCCGTGGCCGGTCGACGGCGTCGCCACGGTCGGCGTCACGGTCCGCAACACCGGCTCGTGGGCCGGCACCGAGGTGGTCCAGCTCTATCTGCACGATCCGGTCGCGCAGACCACCAGACCGGTGGTACGCCTGGTCGGCTACGCCCGGGTGCCGCTGCGTCCGGGCGAGGCGGCCCGGGTCACCTTCGAGGTCCCGGCCGACGTCACCTCCTTCACCGGGCTGCGCGGCCGACGAGTGGTGGAGCCCGGTGACGTCGAGCTGCGGCTGGCCCGGTCCAGTGGCGATCCGGTGGCGCACCTGGCGCTGCGGCTGGTCGGCACCGAACGCGAGGTCGGCCCCGAGCGGGAACTGGTCTCCCGGGCCCGGGTCGCCCCCGCCACCCGGGGCCGGCGATGAGTGCCCCGGCCACGGTGACCGCACCGGCCACCGACCCACCGGCCCGCCCGCCCGGCCCCCCGCGCGCGGCACGGCGTACCTGGCGACGGGCGCTGCGCCGGGACTGGCAGCTCTACTCACTGGCGATCCTGCCGCTGCTGTTCTTCCTGGTCTTCCGGTACCTGCCGATGCTGGGCAACGTGATCGCCTTCCGCCGGTTCCAGCCCGGCGGCAGCATCTTCGGCGAGTACTGGGTCGGCCTGCGGTACGTGAAGATGTTCCTGGCCGACCCGACGTTCTGGAACGTCTTCACCAACACGTTGGTGCTGGGCGGGTTGACGCTGCTGTTCTGCTTCCCGCTGCCGATCGTGCTGGCGCTGCTGCTCAACGAGGTCCGGGCGCGCCGACTCAAGCGGTTCGTGCAGTCCGTGTCGTACCTGCCGCACTTCCTGTCGATCGTGATCGTGGCAGCCATGGTGATGCAGTTGCTCTCCATGGACGGCACGGTGAACTCGCTGGTCACGTCCGCCGGTGGCGACGCGGTGCCGTTCCTGCAACGCCCCGAGTGGTTCCGGACCATCTATATCTCCTCCGAGGTCTGGCAGACCGTCGGGTGGGGCACCATCCTCTATCTCGCCGCGCTCACCACCATCGACGAGGACCTGTACGAGGCGTCCCGGATCGACGGCGCGAACCGCTGGCGGCAGACCTGGCACGTCACGCTGCCGGGGATCCGGCCGACCATGGTGACGCTGCTGATCCTCAACATCGGCACCTTCATGGCGGTCGGGTTCGAGAAGATCCTGCTGCTGTACAACCCGCTGACCTACCCGACCGCCGACGTGATCTCCACGTACCTGTTCCGGATGGGTTTCGGGTCCAGCAACTTCAGTTACGCCGCCGCGATCGGCCTGTTCGAGGCGGTGATCGGGCTGGTCCTGGTGCTGTCGGCGAACCTGATCGCCCGTCGCACGGTGGGGACGAGCCTGTGGTGACCGTCGACCCCACCGCCGTCCGTCCCCGTCCCCGTCGCCGCAGGGGCATCCGGCAGAGCCGGGGCTACCGGGCGTTCCAGGTGGTCAACGCGATCGTGTTGACCCTGGTCGTGCTGGTGACGCTCTATCCGTTCGTCAACATCGTGGCCCGCTCGCTGAGCAGGGAGGCGTACCTCATCGCGGGCGACGTGAACCTCGTGCCGCGCGGGTTCACCGTCGACACGTACCGCCTGGTGTTGTCCGACTCGCTGTTCTGGACGAACTACCGCAACACCCTGCTCTACACCGTCACCGCCACGCTGATCTCGATCGTCCTGACCACCTGCTACGCGTACGTGCTGTCCAAGAAGGACCTCAAGGGACGCAGTGCGCTGGTCGGCATCGCGGTGTTCACCATGTTCTTCTCCGGCGGCCTGATCCCCAACTACGTGCTGGTCACCAGCCTCGGCCTGAAGAACAGCGTCTGGGCCATCGCGCTGCCCAACGCGATCAACGTGTTCAACCTGCTGGTGATGAAGGCGTTCTTCGAGAGCCTGCCGAACGACCTGGAGGAAGCCGCCGCCGTCGACGGGCTCAACACGTACGGCATCCTGCTGCGGATCGTGCTCCCGCTGTCGAAGGCGATCGTCGCCACCATGGTGCTGTTCTACGCCGTGGCCTTCTGGAACTCCTGGTTCGCCGCCTTCCTGTACATGGACAAGCAGGAGCTGTGGCCGGTGACCGTGTACCTGCGCAACCTGATCGCCGGTGCCACCGGCGCGGAGAACATCGGCGCGATCGCCGAGGCCAACGAGGTACAGGCCGAGGCGACCCTCAAGTCCGTGACCATCGTGCTCACCACCCTGCCCATCCTCCTGGTCTATCCCTTCGTCCAGCGGTACTTCGTCCGGGGCATCATGCTCGGCGCGGTCAAGGGCTGACCAGCGGTTCACCCCCGCTCCCACCACCACACCGAAAGGACCGCCATGCTCCGCAGATCGTGGCGCCAGGTGGCGATAGCCGCTGCCGCCCTGCTCACCGCCTCCAGCCTCGTCGCCTGTGGCGACGACCCGTCCGACAACCAGGACCTGTCGGAGAACCGGGCCGGCGCGATGGAGAACTACGCGGTCGGTACGCAGTTCAAGGCCACCGAGCCGATCTCCTTCTCCGTCCTCTACAACAACCACCCGAACTACCCGCTGAAGAACGACTGGCTGTTCTGGTCCGAGTTGACCTCCCGGACCAACGTCAAGCTGGATCCGGTGGCGGTGCCGCTGAGCGACTACAACCAGAAGCGCAGCCTGCTGATCGGCGCCGGTGACGCACCGCTGCTGATTCCCAAGACGTACCCGCCGGACGTGAACACGTTCGTCTCCTCCGGGGCGATCCTGCCGGTCAGCGACTACCTCGATCTGATGCCGAACCTCAAGGAGAAGATCGAGAAGTGGAACCTCCAGCCTGAGATCGACACGCTCCGCCAGCAGGACGGCAAGTTCTATCTGCTGCCCGGTCTGCACGAGAAGCCCTGGCACGACTACTCGCTGGCGATCCGGACCGACATCCTCGAAGAGCTGAACCTGGAGATCCCGAAGACCTGGGACGAGCTCTACACCGTGCTCAAGGCGATGAAGGCCGCGTACCCGGACGTCTATCCGTTCTCCGATCGGTGGAGCCAGCCCAACCCGGCCGGCAACCTGCTCAACCTGCTGGCCGTCACGCACGGACTGGACGGCGCCGGCTGGAACTTCCAGCACATGAGCTGGAACGCGCAGGCGCAGAAGTTCGAGTACACCGGTGCCAGCGAGCACTACCGGCACGTACTGGAGTACCTCAACAAGCTGGTCGCCGAGAAGCTGCTCGACCCGGAGAGCTTCACCCAGACCGACGACGCCGCCCGGCAGAAGCTCGCCAACGGCAAGTCCTTCGTGATCAGCGCGAACGCCCAGGCCGTGGTGAACGACTACCGGCCCGACCTGGCGGCGACCAACCCGAAGGCGAAGATCGCCAAGATCCCGCTGCCGGTCGGACCGGCCGGTGAGATCAACCCCTCCAGCCGCCTGGAGAACGGGATGATGATCTCGTCGAAGGCACGGGACAGCAAGAACTTCGTGGCCATGATGCAGTTCGTCGACTGGCTCTGGTATTCCGACGCCGGCCAGGAGTTCGCCAAGTGGGGCGTGGAGGGCACCACCTTCGTCAAGGACGCCTCCGGCAAGCCCACGCTGGCCCCCGACGTCAACGTCATCGGCCTCAACCCGAGCGCGCCCAAGCACCTGCAGAAGGACTTCGGCTTCTACAACGGCGTGTTCGCCTACGGTGGCAAGCCCGAGCTGGTCCAGGCGTTCTTCTCCCCCGAGGAGCAGGAGTTCCAGCAGGTGATGAACGCCCGCGCGCCGAAGTCACCGCCACCGCCGTACCCGCTCAACGACGAGGAACGCGAGCAGGTGTCGCTCTGGGAGACCCCGCTACGCGACCACGTCTACCAGGCCACCCTCCAGTTCGTCCTCGGCCAGCGGGACCTCGGCCAGTGGGACGCCTACCTGGCGGAGCTGAAGAGCAAGAACATGGACGCGTACGTGGAGCTGGCGAACAAGGCGTACGAGCGCTACAAGGAGGCGAACGGCTGACCCCCGGGCCGGTCCGATCGTGTCGGTGCGATCGGACCGGCCACTTCCCCGCCCCGCCCCCGCGAGCCCCGAGGACGAGGATGCGCACCACCGTTGTCGACCACACCGCGCCCTGCGGGAACGAGAGCCGCCGGCTCGACCAGGAGCGGCCGTGAGCGCCGTGGTGCGGGAGTTCGGCGACGGGCCGCTGTCGCGGGGCGCGGCGCTGGTCTACACGCTGCTGGTGGTCGAGGTGCTGCTGCTGGTCTGCGCGGGACCCGGCCTGGTCGCCCTGTTCGCGCTGGAACGGCACCCGAGCAACCTGCCGCTGGTCGCGCTCTGCGCGGTGCCGCTCGGCCCGGCGCTGTCCGCCGCGCTCTACACGCTGCACCATCAACGCCTCGACCTGACCGACCTGCACCCGTGGCGGCTGTTCTGGCGCGGCTATCGGGCCAACCTGGTCGGTGCGCTGCTGGTCTGGGTGGCGACGCTGGTGTGGCTGACCGTCATCGCGGTCAACCTGGTCAACCTGCCGGTGGCCGGGGTCCCCGGCTGGTGGGTGGTGCCGCTGGTGACGGTCGGCGTCGGGGTCGCCGTGGTCGGGGTCAACGCGCTGGTCATCACCTCGCTGTTCGCGTTCCGGCTGCGGGACGTGCTGCGGCTGGCCGGCTACTTCGTACTGCGTACCCCGGTGGTGGCGGTCGGTGTCGCCTTGCTGCTGGTGGCGGCGACGGCGCTGACGCTTGTCGCGTCGGAGGCGGCGACCGCGGCCCTGGGGTCGCTGCTGGCGCTGGCGCTGGTACGCGGCGCCGCGCCGATGACCGACGTGGTCCGCGAGGAGTTCGTGCGGTGAGGTGAAAGGAAGGGACCCTTCCTAACGTCTCGTGTATAGGAAGGGTCCCCTGCTAACACCTCAGCGCGAGCGCTGCGCACGGGCGACGGCGCGGGCGTGGGCGATCGCCAGCAGCCGGTCGATCTCGGGCAGCATCTGCGGGCCGGGCATGACGATGCTGGCGAAGCCCTGCCGGGCGTACGCGGGATGCGGCAGCACGGTGTCCAGCCGGGCGAAGTCGCACTCGTGCCGGTGCTGTGGGAAGTCGGCGGGCGGAAAGCCGAACAGTCGCGCGAACTCGGTCCGGCCCAGGTCGAGGTTGAGCCGGAAGACACCCGGCCGGTCGAGTCCGGAGTCCTCGTCGAAGCCGGGCACGTCGCGTTCCACGATGGTGGCGAACGGTCGGCGGTGATCCGGGCCGACGGAGAAGAACCGGTCACCCCAGGCACCCTCCGGCGCCCCGTTCTCCTCGCTCGCCACGAGCTGCGTGGTGTCGGGCAACGCCAGGATCCGGGCGGCGAGCATCGCCGGGTCGGTGCCGGTCGGCACGTGCAGCAGCACGTCGGCGTGGTCCACGGTCGCCTGCTCCAGCGGGAAGTAGCGATAGTCGTGGGTACGTTTCCCGGCGGGACGCACCGTCGCGGCGGGGACGTACCGGGGCAGGTCGCCGTCGCGCTGGAGGGCCGCCTCGAAGGAGCCGGGCTCGGGTGCCTCGATGCCGAGCGCCGGGCTGACGCCGAGGCTGCCGACCACCACCGCGTACCCGTCGCCCAGCAGTGAGCCGGCGATCGCACCGGCACTGCACCAGGTGACCTCGGTGCCGGCCATCGTCATCGTGCCCGGGTCGCGTTGCAGGTGCCGGTTGTGCGCAAAGACCAGGGTGGGTCCCCGGTCCGCCTCGGCCGCGCGGATCGCGAGCAGGTTCTCCGCCATCAGCGCGTCCCGGACCGCCACCAGTCGGGCGAAGCGTTCCTCCCGGCCCAGCGGCGCGGCGGCCGCCGCGTGGTAGCGCAGCACCGCGACCGCAGACGTGGCCTGCGCGTACGCCGCCCGCCAGCCGTCGCGCCGCCGGGGCGCGTGCAGGTACAGCTCGGTCAGCAGGTCGTCGGCGAGCACCCGCAGGCGGTGCGCCTCGGCCGTGTCGCCCACCGACCGCCCCGGTTCCCAGATCGCCGCCTGGTCGCTCCACCGGGCCTCGTCCCCCACCAGGGCGTC
Organism: Micromonospora sp. NPDC002389; assembly: GCF_040296095.1. Lineage (NCBI taxonomy): Bacteria > Bacillati > Actinomycetota > Actinomycetes > Micromonosporales > Micromonosporaceae > Micromonospora > Micromonospora sp. NPDC002389. The sequence continues at coordinate 52,144 of NZ_JBEOWP010000010.1, read as the reverse complement.
GATCTCGGCCGTCCGGTCCTGGCCCAGGAACTCGCAGACCCGCAGCAGGAAGGTACGGGGGCTCGGGGCACCGGTGATCTCCAGCGGGGCGTCGAAGCCGTGGAAGGTCAGCCGCTCGACCTCCGGCCGCCCCGCGTTGTACTCGCGCATCCGCACCAGCAGGTCCCGGTTGGCCGGTGCGTCGCCGAACCCGTGGCTGAACCCCTCGGCGAGGGCGCGGTCCAGGGTCACCGTGGCGGAGCCCCGCACGAACTCGTCGGCGACCAGGCCGGCGGCCCGATCGCTCTCCAGCGCGATGGACCGGTACCCGCGCTGCGCCAACGCCAGGAACAACTCGTTGCGGATCTGGAGGAAGGCGGATTCGCCGTGTGTCGGTTCGCCGAGCGCGAGCAGGGTCGGCGGTACGGGAAGCAGGTCCAGGAGATTCGTCACTCCATCGACCGTATCGCTGAACCGCCCGTTGAGACTTTCCAGCAAAATGGCACGGTGAACGTGGTGCAACCCTCAAACAGCGGGGTACGGCGACCGATCGACCTGGCCCGCCCGTACGGCCTGTCCACGCAGGCGGTCCGCAACTACGAGCGGGACGGGGTCCTGCCGCCCGCCGCACGCAGTCCGAGCGGATACCGCCGGTACACCGAGCGGCACGCCCGGGCGCTCGACGCGTACCTGGCGTTGATCCCGGGGCACGGGCACGCGGCGAGCGGCGAGATCATGCGCGCCGTGCACCGGGGCGAGATCGACACGGCGTTGCGGGTGATCGACGAGGGTCACGCCCTACTGCGCCGCGACCGGGAGACCCTGGACGCGGTCGAGACGGCGGTGGCGGTCCTCACCGGGGCCACGCCCGAACCGCGCCGCCGGGAGGGGGTGCCGATCGGGGCCCTGGCGCACCGGCTCGGCGTACGGCCGGCGACCCTGCGCAAGTGGGAACGGGCCGGCGTGCTGCGGCCGGACCGTGACCCGGCGACCCGCTACCGCGTCTACTCCCCCGACGACGTGCGGGACGCCGAACTCGCCCACCTGCTGCGGCGCGGCGGATACCGGCTCGACCACATCGCCGACGTGCTCCGCCGGGTACGCGCCGCCGGGGGTGCCGCACCGCTCGCCGCGTCGCTGCGCGGTTGGCGGGAACGGCTCACGGTACGCGGCCGGCACCTGCTCACCGGCGCGGCGCGACTCGCCGCGTACCTGGACCATCCTGCGGAGACGACGCTGCCCGGCCGGTGAGGGGTACTCACCGACCGGGCAGTCGTGTTGGTCCGGGGTCAGGAGGTCAGGTCCCCGAGGCCCTTCATCATCTCGGCGAAGTCGGTGGTCTCCGCCGCCGGCGGGGTCTCGATGTTCACCGGCTTGCCGTAGTCGGTGTAGTCGACCGTGATGTCACCGAGGTTGCCGGTGACGACCTTGGCCCGACGGGGCTGGTACTGCCCGTCGACCCAGAGGTCGATCTTGACTTCCTTGACGCCCTGCTTGGCCATCTCCTGCTCGACGCCCTTGCGCATCTCGGCGTCGATCTGCTGGAGGTACTCCTCGATCGACTGGGTCACGGTGTAGTGGACGGTGTCCACCCCGTTCACGTTCTCCTCGCCCACGACCGTGACGTTCTCGCTGGCGAGCAGCGCCTTGACCTGCTTGGTCGGGTCGACGTCCTCGAGCTGCTTGGTGAAGTCCATGCCGGCCTGCGCACCGGCGGCCGCCACGTCGATCTTGAGCCAACGCTTGCCGCCCATGCTGGCGCGGTCGGCCTCCGGGACCTCGACGTACACCGCGGTCTCGATCATCCGGATGGTCGTCGGGGTGCCGTCCGGGCCCGTGGTGGTCATCTCGACCTTGATCGGGTCACGCAGGTCGATGACACCCTGCGCGGTGATCTTCTCACCGGCCGCCGTGCCCTGCATCGACATGGTCACCGAGTCGACGGACTCGGTCTTCTCCATGGTCTTCTGCAGCGACCCCTTGAGGTCCTTGGCGAGCTGCTCCAACACGTTCGGCTGCGCCGCAGCATCCGAGTCGGACGACGAACCGCCGCAGGCGGTCATCGCGAGTGCCGTGAGCGCGGAGACCGCCACGACGGCGACCCTCTTGGACAGTGACAACTGACAGCCCCATTCCCTGGACGACGCTGGGGGACCTCCCCCAGTCAGACCGCCGACACGCTACCGGAGTCGGTCAACCCGCACCGACCCCGCCCGGGCTCAGTACAGCGGGCGACCGTACACGTCCGGCACTCCGGACTTACGGTGGAAATAGGCGTTGACCTGGTCGCACCACTCCTGGGCGCTGCGTTGCTGCTCGGCCAGGCGCTCGTCCACCCGGGCGTGCACGACCGGGTCGACCAACCCGGCCAGCGCCGCCCAACGGTCACTCATCGCCGTCACCTCCGCCACCCCGGCGAAGTGGGTGTCGTAGATGTGCTGCACGACCGTGCTGCCGCTGCGCAACACATGGTCGTAGCGGACGTGGTGGAAGAAGAGCAGGAGTTCGTCGGGGCACTGCTCAGGCGACTCGTACACCTGCGACCAGGGTGGCGGGTACTGGCCGGTGAAGCCGGTGCCGGTGGCCCGGGTCCGGTCCACGCCCACCCCGTCCCGGTCGGCGAAGTGGTAGGTGCCCCAGGCGGTGTACTCGTACCCGTCGACGTCCGGGCCGTAGTGGTGCCCGGGTCGCACCATGAAGCCCACCCCCAGCGGGGCGGTGTACCGCTCGTAGGTGCGCCACGAGTCGTCCATGATCTCGTGCAGCGTCCGGCGCAGCAGCTCGGGGTCGGCGCTGGCCGCCGGATCGAAGGTGAGGTCGATCCACTCGTCGAGCACGTCCTCCGGACGCAGGCGCGGATCCCAGGCGAGCCGGCCGTACGCGTACAGGTTGGCCTGGGCCAGCGGATGACCGGTCCAGAACGGGTCGTCGCCGACGTTGGAGACGGCGGCCAGCCCACCCCCGTCGGCGGCCACGTCGGCGACCGTCGGCCCGTCGTCGCCCCACGGCGTGAACCGCAGCACCTCGTGCCACCAGGGCGCCAGGTAGCAGACGTGCCGCTGCTGGCCGGTGTACTCCTGGGTCACCTGGAACTCCACCGCCAGCCGGGTGCCGGGCATCGCCGCGATCACCGGCGACACCGGCTCCCGGGTCTGGAAGTCCACCGGACCGTGCTTGACCTGCACGATGACGTTGTCCTGGAAGCGCCCGTCGAGCGGGGCGAAGGTGTCGTGGGCGGCGCGGGCGCGGTCGGTGGAGCGGTCCCGCCAGTCCTGCCGGTGGTTGTAGACGAAGGCCCGCCAGTGCATCACGCCCCCGTACGGCGCCAGCGCCTCGGCCAGCAGGTTCGCCCCGTCGGCGTGGTCGCGGCCGTAGCTGAACGGGCCGGGCTGTCCCTCCGAGTCGGCCTTCACCAGGTAGCCGCCGAAGTCCGGGATGCGGGCGTACACCCGGGCGGTGGTCTCGACCCACCATGCGCGTACCTTCTCGTCGAGCGGGTCGGCGGTGGACAGCCCACCGACCATCACGGGCGCGGCGAAGTTCACCGACAGGTGCACCCGGATGCCGTACGAACGCAGGTCGTCGGCGATCTCGGCGACGTCGTCGAGCCGGTCGGTGAGCAGCCGCGCCTCTGTGGCGTGCACGTTGACGTTGTTCACCGACACCGCGTTGATCCCGCACCCCGCCAGCAGTCGCGCGTACGCCCGCACCCGCGCCCGGTCCGGGTGTGCCCGGCCGTCGCGCCAGAGGATCGACCCACCGGCGTACCCGCGTTCGACCTGGCCCATCACCGGGTGCACGTCGACGTTGTCCCAGTGGTCCAGCATCCGTCGCCGCATCACCGGCCGGTACGCCCGCGCCGGATGCGGTGCGCCGAACGCCGACTCGCCGAGCCGGACGACGTGGAACAGTCCGTGGAGCAGTCCGGCCGGCGCGTCGGCCAGGACCACCGTGACCTCGCCGTGGCGGACGACCGCGTACCCCTCGTCGCCGAGCGGCCCGCCCCCGGCGGCGGCCAGGTCGGCCCGCGCGGCGTCGAGGACTCGCCGCATCCCATCGTCGTTCACGACGGATGGTGTGCGGCCGGACGGCTCGGTCGCGGGTGCGGTCCCGCCCGGCCGACCGGCGGCCTCGGTCTCGGCGGGCTGTGGTGAGCGGCCGGTCAGGGCGAGGACGAGGTGGGCGGGTGGGCCGTCGGCGGAGCGGCGGACCGTGCCGCCGTGCGTGGCGCAGGCGAGTCGGACCTCGCGCAGCACCGTGTCGACGAGCAGGCCGTCGCCGTGGACGAGCGTGTGCCGGGAACCGACGGCGCGAAACGCGGCCGGCGGCAGCCAGGCGGGATGGACGTCGGTCGGGTCGGGGCTGGTGTCGCACTCCGGGCGATTCCGTCGCATTGCGCATATCGTAACCACGCTGATCGATGCGTCAAGGTCCTTCCGGGACCTTTCGGCCGGTACCGACCAGAGCGTCCAGCAGCCGCGCCAACTCCGCCGGGGTGCGCGGTCGGGCACCGGCCAGCCCGGGTACGCGGTCCAGCAGCCGGTGCACCACCGGCGCCCACGCCGGAGTCAACGCGGCACCGTCGAGCAGGTCCCCGCCGCCCAGCTCGGCACCGGTCACGCCCTGCCGGATCCGGCCACCCGCCACCAGCACCCGCTCGTCGGCCCACCGGTACGCCAGGTCCACGTCGTGCGTGGCGAGCAGCAGCGTGGTGCCGGCCCGGTGCAGGGCGTCGAGCGTCCGCAGCAGCGCCTCCACCCCCGACGGGTCGAGCCCGGCGGTCGGCTCGTCCAGGATCAGCACCCGGGGCCGCAACGCCACCGCCCCGGCGATCGCCACCCGCTTGCGCTGGCCGTACGAGAGCAGGTGGGTGGGGCGGTCGGCGAGGTCGGTGATCTCCAACGCCGCCAGCGCCTCGGCACAGCGCTGCCGCACCCGCGCGTCGTCCAGGCCGAGGTTGACCGGCCCGAACGAGACGTCCTGGAAGACGGTCGCGGCGAACAACTGGTCGTCGGGGTCCTGGAGCACCAGTTGCACCTGCTGGCGCACGTCGAGCAGCCCGGACCGGGTCCGGCGCAGCGGCACCCCGCCGACCAGCACCGTGCCCGCGTCGGCGGCCAACGCGCCGACCATCAGCCGGAACAGGGTCGTCTTGCCACCGCCGTTGGGCCCCAGCACGGCCATCCGCCGCCCGGCCGGCACCCGCAGGTCGGCGTCGGTCAGCACCGGCCGCTCCGCCTCGTACCCGAAGCTGACGCCGCGCAGCTCCAACAGCGGCGGGTCGCTGCTCACGCGAGCGCCACCAGCAGCCGGGTGGCCAGCACCACCGCCGCCAACAGCAGCACGGTGACCGCCAGGAACGCCGCCGACGGCCGGCGGACCTCGGTGCGTACCGCCAACGAGCCGGTGTAACCGCGCAGCGCCAACCCCTCCTCCCAGCGCCGGGCCAGCGAGAACGCCCGGACGAAGACCGCGCCCGCCTGCCCGGCCAGCGACCGGTAGGTGCTGGCCCAGGTCCGGTACCCCAGCCGGGCCGCCTGGGCCTGCCGCACCGCGTGCACGCTCTCCAACAGCAGGAACAACATCCGATAGATCAGCGCGGCCACCTCGGTGACCGCGCTGGGCACCCCGAGACGCTGCAGTCGGGGCAGCACGTCGGCGAGCGGCGTGGTGGCGGCGAACAGCAGCAGGCAGAGCAGCGCGGCGCAGGCCCGACCGGCGGTCGCGGCGGCCGTCACCAGCCCCTCCGGCGCCCACCGCACGCGCGTCGGACCGGAGACCGCCACCAGCATCGGCACCGAGCCGGTCAGGATGAACAACAGCGGGGTCCGGGCCGCCCGGACCAGCAGGCGCGGCGGCAGCGCCGCCGGCCCGAGCAACGCCGCCGCCGCGGTCAGGCCCACCACCAGGGCACCCGGCCACGGTGGCAGGAGCAACGCGCAGCCCAACAGCCCCAGGGCCAACAGGGCCTTCTCCGCCGGGTGGCGGCGTCGCCAGGGGCTGGCGTACGCCGCCACGTCCAACGCGAGCACTAGTCGGTGGTCTTCTCCCCGGTCGCGGTCTGCTCGCCACGCAGCCGCTGCCGGGTCCGGGCGACCCCGAAGTAGTAGCCGAGGAACCCGGCGCCGAGGGCGGCCTGGAGCGCGAACAACGCCGACTCGATCTCACCCGACGGCGGCTCGTAGATCGAGCTGAACCACGGCTCGTAGTCGGGGTGGTCGTTGACGATCGCCTCCTCGGCGAGGGCATCCGCCCCGGCGAACGGCTCCTCGCCGCTGCCGAGACCCAGCACCAGCGGCGCCACCGCCAACGCCACCACGGCGAGCAGCAACAACAGGTTGGTCCGGCCGAACGACTTCACGCCACCGCTCCCTCGGTCGTCGGGGCCGGACGGCGCAGAATGCCGAGCCGGCGGAGTTCCTGCGGGCTCACCCGGACCAGCAACCGCACCACCAGGACGGTGAGCAGGCCCTCGCTGATCGCCAGCGGGATCTGGGTGACCGCGAAGATGGAACCGAACTTGGCCAGCGCGCCGACGAAGCCCGAATCCGGGTCCGGGAAGGCCAGCGCGAGCTGGGCGCTGGTCACGCAGTAGGTCGCCAGGTCGGCCAGGGCCGCGGCGAAGAACACCGAGATGCCGAGGCCGCCACCGAGCCGGCGGATCAGCGCGTACACGCCGAAGGCCACCCAGGGGCCGACGATGGCCATCGAGAAGACGTTCGCGCCGAGCGTGCTCAACCCGCCGTGAGCCAGCAGCAGTGCCTGGAACAGCAGCACGATCGTGCCGAGCACACTCATCACGGGGGCTCGGAACAGGATCGCACCGAGACCCACACCGGTCGGATGAGAACAGGACCCGGTCACCGAAGGGATCTTCAGCGCCGACAGGACGAAGGTGAACGCCCCGGCCGCGCCGAGCAACAGCTTCGCGTCGGGGTTCGCGCGGACCTGCTGGACCAGGTTGCGCGCACCGTGGATGACGAACGGTGTCGAGACCGCGAACCATGCCGCCGCCTGCACCGGTGGTAGGTAGCCCTCAGCGATGTGCATGAGTCGACCTCCCCTTCCAACACCTCGTGGACGAGATCACACGTCGGGGTCGGTCTCCTGGCTCCCGGATCGTCGCGTACTCCGGCCTTCCCAGGTCCTCCACGGACCCAGTGGCGTACAAGTCGGAGTGAACTCCCCGGTCACAGTGGCGAGGGCCGCGCCGGTCTCACACCGGCTTCCCATTACCGCGACGGCGAGACGTTATCCGTTCCGCGCACCGGCGCACAAGACTCATCGATGCCCCAGCGGCCGGACGCGGTCGAAGAGTGCCGTTTGTCACGACGATTCCCGGGTAGGTCACCGCCCGGTCAGGTGGGGCGCCGGCTCCACGTACACCGGCAGGTGATGCCCGGCCCTGGCGCAGAAGAGGGCGACCTCGTACGCCATGTCCCCCACCTCGGCCGAGCCGTCGATACCGACGGTGAGGATCGCCCCGTTGCCGGTGGTGGCGTGGAACAGGAACGCCCGCGACATCTGCACCACCACCTGGTGCAGCTCACCCTCACCGCACAATCGTGCGGCAGCCAGACCCAACGCCTGGAGACCACAGACCACACTGGACAGTTGCTCGGCGATCTCCTCGTCGATGCCCCGCGAGGCCCCCAGCATGATGCCGTCCGGGGAGAGCACCACCGCGAACTTGGCACCGGGCACGCGATCCACGATGTCGTCCAGCGCGGCGCTGAGGTTCTCGGCGGTGACCAGGGCATGGGTCATAAGGGCGCTGTCCTCTCGTCGAAACTCCTACGTTCGTACCAGAGAAGACGCGGCCTCAGGGGGCTGACACTCCCCCGGATCCGGTTCCCTGATCCCCCTAACGTACGACGACGCTGGTCACCCTAATCGGACGGGTCGGACGTCACGGTCACACCGGGAATCGCTCCTCTGACCGACGGTGATTCCCGCTCAGGACGACGGCACCGGGCCACGCAACCCCACCAGGCCGGGCACCGCGGCACGGCCGAGTTCGGCACCGCTGGCCGGGTCGAGCCATCTCAGCGCATCCCGCCCACCCACATAGAGACGACCGCTCTCCGGGCCGAGGAGGAGACCGGTGACGGGAGCGTCGACCGGCCGTTCGGCGACGACCCGCAGACCGGCGGCATCCACGGTACGCACCACACCGGCCCCGCCGAGGAACAGTCGATCGTCGTCCGCCGTCGCGTACGCCGGGCCGGACGCGACGGGCACGGCGGCGGTGCGGCGTACCGTCAGCTCGTCGGTGGAGATCTCGGCGACGGTGCCGGAGGTCAGGTCGGCGACGTGCAGCCGGGAGCCGTCCGGGGCGATCGCCATGACGTGCCCGTCTGCCGGCCCCTCCCCGAACGGGTGCGGCAGGTCCACGCAGTACGCCCACCGCTCGTACAGGTGCAGTGTGTGCACGAAGGCGTGGACGTCACGGCCCGGCCGCCCGCTGATCCGGTCCCGGGTATGCCGGTGATCGGGCTGGTGGGTGTAGAGCGTGTACAGGACTCGACGGTCCGGGGCGAGCACGGCCTGCCGCCCGTCGCCGCGCATCTCCTCCTCCGCGCCCGCCGGGATCGCCTGCTTGAGGCGGGTCTGCAACGGGCCCGCCACACCGGTGACGAGGTCGACCACCCGGACCCGGTACCGGTCCGGTGCCTGCGGCGGCAGCCACTCCAGCACGAACAGCCCGCCGTGGTCGTGGGTGAACGCCTCCGGGACGACGTTGCCCGGCAGCCGTAGCCGCTGCCGCACTCCACCCGCGTCGGCGATCAGCACCGGAGTGACGTCCCGCCCGGCCGGAGACACTGCGGTGACGCTCACCGCCTCGGTGGTCAGTGCCACCCACGTGCCGTCGGCGGAGACTGTCTGCGGCACCCAGCGGCCGGGCAGCCGCACCCGCGCGGAGGCGACACCCGTGGCGGTCTCGATCCGCCAGAACGCGGTGTCGGCACCCTCCGGTGCGCTCGCGTACACCGACCGCCCGTCGGCGGTGGCGACGGCGTGCGGGATGACCTGCCGCTCGGCACCGCGCAGTAGTCCGAGTCCGTCGGCCAGGTCGACGAGCAGCGGATCCGGCGGCACCGCCGCCACCCGGGACCTGTCCGGATCACACCCGACCAGCGTCGCGGCACCAGCGCCCACCAGCGCGGACAACAGGGTACGGCGGGTGGCCGTTCTCTTCGCCATCATGCCCGGATGACACCGCCACGCCGATCCCGGTTCCGTCGGCGGACAGTGGAACCTGGACGGCGCGACCGGTGTCAGGACAGTGATCCCACCGGAGGTTTCCCTGGACGACGAGGAGTTCGTCACCCGCGCGCAGGCAGGTGACCTGGAGGCGTACGAACTCCTGGTCGCCCGGCACACCGCGTCCGCTTACCGGACGGCGATCCTGCTCGGCGCAGGAGCCGACGCGGAGGACGTGGTCCAGGAGGCGTTCGTGAAGGGCTACCGGAAACTGTCCCGCTATCGCGGCGACGCCTCGTTCCGATCCTGGCTGCTGGCGATAGTGGCGAACGAGACGCGCAACCTGCACCGGTCACGCGACCGGCGTACCGGTCTGGTGCTGCGGGCCGCCCGGGTGGCACCGAACTCGGAGGCGGTCGAGGACGAGGCCGTCGACGCCGTCCTCGCCGGGGAACGGCGGGCCACCCTGGTCCGGGCGCTGCGGTCGCTGCCGGAGCGCGACCGCGAGGTGATCGTCTGCCGCTACTTCCTCGACCTGTCCGAGGACGAGACGGTCGCCATGCTCGGCTGGGCACGCGGCACGGTGAAGTCGCGGACCTCCCGCGCCCTGGTGAAGCTGCGCGGCCTGCTCGACGTCGAGGAGCCGAGCCGTGGCTGACCTCGAACGGGAACTGCGCGAGCTGTCCGCCTGGTTGGAGACCCCCGAGCCACCGGACGTCACCGCCCAGGTCCGCGCCCGGCTGGCCGCCCCCGCCCGGTCCTCCCGGACGATCGGTGGACGCCGTCGTCGGTGGCGGTACGCGGTCGCCGCGCTCCTCGCCGCCCTGCTGGTAATGGCCCTGCCGCCCGGCCGGGCCGCGCTGGCCGACGCGGTGGCCGGACTGCTGCGCTTCGCCGGCATCACCATCAGCATCGCACCCGACTCGTCGCCACCGACCACTCCCCCGTCACCGCTGCCCGCGCAACGCCCGGCCGACCTGAGCGAGGCGCGACGGCTGGTGCGGTTCCCGGTCCGGGTGCCGGCGGCGCTGGGCCCGCCCGACCAGGTGCTGGTGGCTGACCCGGACGGCGCGGGCGGTCACCGGGTGGCGACCCTGCTCTATCGGGGCGGTGAGATCCGGCTGGAGGCCTTCGACGGACGCCTCGACGGCGTCTTCTTCAAACAGGCCGGCGTTTCCGGGGCGCAGTGGATGGAGATCGGCGGACGACAGGCGGTGTGGATCGCCGGCCCGCACCCGGTGTCGTACGTCGACCGGGACGGCGTGGTGCGGGAGGAAAGCGCCCGGCTCGCCGCCGCGACACTGATCTGGGAGCAGGGCGGAGTGACCTACCGCCTCGAAGGTGAGCTGACGAAGGACGAAGCGGTGGAGATCGCGTCCACCCCTCGGATAGCGAGAATCGGTGCCGACGTCACCGCCGCCGGACCAGATTTGCATTGCCACACCTCGATATCGTTAAGATCGTGGAGGAATTGACGATCGAGCAGCGGGCGACCAGGCTCCTTAGGAGCGACGACGTCGACAAGGACGACGTGCGCTTCTTCCTGTCGCGCCTCCTGCAGGTGCAGGAGGACCAGGGACGAAGTGCCAGTCGGGCGGTGTCCCGGGGGCTCGTTCTCGCCGCCGCATTCGTCGTCCTCACGCACAGCACGCTCCTGGAAGCCGAACTGCTGGGGATGAAGATCCATGACATCTCCCCGGTGCGGCTCGTCATCCCGGTCGCCATGATGCTCATGGTGCTCCGTGCGGTCACCGCCCTACGGCTATCCCTCTTCTATCGACGCGTCTTCCACGAGGCGGCCGGTCAGCAATTGCCGAGTTGGCGGGCGTCCGGGCTGTTACCTCTGCTCAGCCCGTGGAACGGGCCGATGTCGACCCATGCCAGCCCGGTCCGACTCGACGTCGATGAGCATCCGGCAGTGGACCGCCTGCATCAGGTGATGCGAACGACTGACTCCTGGGCGGGTATCACCGCCCTCGCGGCATTCCAGGTGTACGCGTTCGTCATGTTGTTCCACGATCCGCGAGTCCCGACCATCGCGACCGTCGCTTGTCTCGTTCTCACGGTGAGCCTGATGTCGTTCGTCGCCACGTACCTGTGGTACGCCAACCTCAGCAGACGTACTCCGGCTCCGCATTGAAAGCGCGCATCACCCGGATGTTGATCAGACGATTTCATTCTTGCCTCACGGCATGCGGGCAGGGGCGAGGCTGATCAGACCGCACCCGTACGCCTTCCCATGACCGATGCCCTGCCGAACCGCCGTACGGAAGGCATCCGCATCCGTGACGATCAGGTGCCCCTCGAACCGCACCGGCACAACGGTGATCGGCCCTTGATCGCCAGGGCGGGCTTGGCCTGCCTGAGTGAGGCACGGTGACGGTGACACGTCGGGCTGACCGTTGTGCGCGGTCGGCACCACGAAACCGTACTGGTTCCCCTTCCGGATCAGCCATTCGATCTGTTCTTCCGGCTTGTGCCGGGCAATTCGCTTGCCCCGGGGACGCTTGCCGCCCTCGACCGGTGACTGAGTAGAGGTGGCGGGCCGGATGACGCTGCGGGTCGGGTTGCCCACCAGCCGGAAGGCGAATCGTCGTCCGGGGGTGATGGCGTCGAGGAGCGGTTGCAGGCTGCGTACCTGGGCGGGCTCGGTGAGATAGTCGGCGGTCAGGCGGCTCCAATCGGGCTTGGAGCTGCTCTGCACGTACTGCACGAAGCCGCGATGGACAGTGTCGAGCCGCCACAACACGGCTTGGGACTGCCGGGCGGGGCTGTCGTCGGCCAGGTCCGGCCAACCCGACATGACGGTCCGGTGCATCTGTCGAAGATCAGCATGGTCGCGGCGGAAGTCACGCGAGTACACGTTGACCGTCAGCTTGCTGAGGTACACGAGGCGTCCTTCGCAGTGATCAGGTCGTCGGTCAGGGGTACGGTTCCGGACCGGACCGCGCGGGCGGTGTAACGCCGGTCGTCGGCCGTGAACGACTCGGGGACGTCCATCCGCAGTTCGGCGTCCGGATCGGTCAGGTCGCAGTCGATGACCGTTCGCAGCGGTTGCCGGTCGGGACGCCTGCGCTCGGCCGCGCGGACTTCGGGTCGGTCCTCCAGCCACGGGTGGGTGGCGAGGGCCATCTCCAGTGGTTGCCTGGTCAGCCCCTGGCCCGTGTGCGCCCCGTCGTGATGTCCGTTGGTGACCAGCGGCCGGGCCGGCGGGAAGGCGCGCCGGCCGAGGAACAGTGGCCAGACCGGCGCCCGCAGCGCCTGTTGGATCTGGTCGAGCCGATCCCCGTCGGCACCGGCGAGGACGACGAGGAAGACGGCGTCAGCGAGGTAGTAGCGGTGGCTGAGGGCCGTGCGATGCCCGCCGCCGGACGTGGTCGGCACGTTCTGGGTGACGTGGAAGTCGCGTTCGAGGATGCCTTCTCGGTCCACCCGGACACCCATCCGCAGCGTGCTCAGCTCGGCCAGGCAGTCCGACTCGTCGCGCGGAACACCGAGAGCGGCGGCGATCAGCCCGACGACGCCGGACTTCGTCGGCTCCCGCGCGGTGTCCCGGATACTGCCGCGCGAACGGGTGCCCCAGGACTGCATCGGCGCATCGAGGCAGAGGGCGATCGAGTACACGGTCAGCCCTTCGTCGCGGCCAGCACCCGGGCCACCAGTTCGTGCCTGCTGGGTGCGACCTCTCTCTCGTCGAGCCCCGCCACGTCCGCCGTGATCGAAGCGGCCACCACCGCTCGGAGGTCGTCCTCGCCGTAGAACCGGCGCAGCCGGTTGAAGTGGCCGAAGAGTTGCTGGGTGGAGGTCACCATCAGGTCGTTGCCGGTGACCGGCTTGAGGAAGGCGTTCGCCAGGTTCCAGGCGCTCCTGTCCCGCACGACCACCAGCAGCGTCTCCGGCGGGGTCAGGGCCGCCGTCGAGTTCTGCTTGCCGCTCGGTACGGCGTCGATGAACGCCTCCAACCAGGCCCTCGTCGCTCGCGCCACCAGCTCGGTGTCGCCGCTCAGATTGCTGGCGAGCTGGTCGAGGTGCAGGTTGGCGTAGCGGTAGTAGCAGGCGGAGTTGAAGTCGACCGTCCCGATCATGTCGGCTCCGGACTCGTCCTGCGGCTGGAGGTCGTCGACGGCGGTGTAGTAGTCGTACTCGTTGACCACGGCGTGCGTCGAGATCGCGTGCGCGACCTGGGACGCTGCGCTCACGTTGAAGTCTTTGTTGTCCGCGATCATGCGACCGAAGAGCGCGACGTCCACCACGCGGCTGGCGTCGAGAATCCGCGCTGCCGCGTCCAGCGTCGCCTTGTCCGGCTTGACCTTGCTCGTCTTCTCCTCGGTGGCGTCGGCCTTCTTCTTCTCGGCGGCCTTGGCCCGGTCCACGGCGTCGGCGGCCAGCCGGTCCCAGTCGCGCTCGCAGTACTCGGCGAGCAGCGTGGCCGCTTCGGTGCCGACGAAGAGGAGGTATTCGCTCAGCGTCTTGCGCCGCTTGTCGAGCCCGAAGCCGAGAGCGAGCAGTCCCGACGAGGCCACCGCGACGGCTTCCTCAAAATCGCGTTGGTGCTCGTCCCTGAGTAGCCCGGCGGCCTGCTCCACGAGTCGCTTGGTGCGCACCCCGGTCTCGTCGGGCCTCAGCCCGTAGCGGTTGAAGAGCAGCCGGGCGGCGCGCTTGAGCGACTGGCTGGAGATACGACCGCGTACCTGACCGCCGAAGGTGGCGGTCTTCGGCTGCCCGACGTCGTCGCGGTTCAGGTTGCTCACCGGGAAGGATTGGAGCAGATGCAACTCGATGATCACTGGTTCTCCTGGCTAGGCGTTGGCCGGCGCGGCGGCGACGCCTTCGGCCGGGTCGGTGTGGGTGCGGTCAGTGGGTGTGGTGGGACGCTTGGGCCGGTGGTACTCCCTGGCCCAACGCAGCCGCGTCCGGTGCGCCTGCTCCGCTGACTCCTGCATGTCCACCAGATCGGCGAGCAACCGGTGGTAGTCCAGAGCCACGTCCTCGGCACGGAGAAGTTGGATGGCCTGCCGGAGATAGTGCGGCAGCGCAGGAGGGTCGACGGAGAGCAGTTGGGTGAACCGTCGCGCCGCCGTGGACCGCTTCTCGACCAGGTCGCGCATCGCGAGGCCCAGGCCGCGCCCTCGGGCCGTGCCATGTGGGTACAGGGCGAAGAGCCCGGCGACGAGAAGCCAGACCTGCTGCTCCCGCTCGGGCGGGTCGTGTGGGAAGACGACGTTGTACGCCTCGGCTTCCTGCCGTCCGCCGGTGAAGGACCGCCGCAGTCGGGCCAGCGTACGGCGGGCTTCACCGGACTTGTGCGGGTTTCCGGAGTCGAGAGCGTAGTGCAGCCCGTAGAGGCTGTGCACGAATGCGTCCCGCCGTTGACCCACCGTCGGTGGTGTGTTCATGAGCGCCGTCTCCTACTCGACGTAGCGGGCGAGGTAGCCGCGGTATCTGGGGCGGAAGTCGTGGTCGAGTTGGTCGAGGAACTGCTCGTAGCACTGGCTGGCGACGTCGAGACTGCGACCGTGTCGCAGTGCGCGCTCGGCCCACCGCTCGGCGGCCTCGGAGGCGATCCGCCTCACCGCGTGCTCCCAACCGTCGGTGGCCGGGCGCGGGCTGATCTCCGCGTCCAACGCTTCGGCGAGGGTGTGCAAGAAGGTGTCGAAGGGCCCGGAGAGCAGTGGCCAGTACGTCAGGTCGAGACCGACGGACGCGGTCGACCTGAACTCCGCGCGGTACTGCCGCTCCATCTGGTTGAGCGCGCTGCCGACCAGGTTGGCCAGTTCGATGCTGCGTCCGATGATCGCACCGGCAACTTGATGGTCGGAGCGCAACAGCGCGACCGGGGCGGCGACCGTCTCCTCCATGGTCTGCTGCACGACCGAACCCTTGCTGTCGAGCTGCTGCCCGAAGACCCGCAGGGTGTAGACGGCCTTCCGAGGGATCACGTCCTTCACGACCATCGCGGCGACGTGGTCGAGGGCCAGTGGTCGCTGCCAGTGCCGTTCCTCGGAGGCGACCGGGGCGAGCAGCATCTCCTGGCTGAACCGCCACACCCCCCGGTGCTCCTGGAGCCGTACGGCGTACCAGGGGCCGTACTTGGGTGCGGTGGTGCCCTTCCTGGTGGTGCGGGCTTCTCTGATCCTCGGCCGGCGGTGAGCGGCCATCCACTCGTGCTCTTCCAGCTCACCGGAGAGCCGGGTGCCGGGAGTGATCACCACCCGGTCGACGTGCGTCTGACCGTCGATCTGCCGAGGCACCAGCCACACTCGGCGTGACGGCCAGGTGAGCAGGTCGGTCCAGCCCTTCGGGTGCCGCTTCGCCGGCTCCGGTCCGGGCGGCGGGGCCTCCCACGCCGGACGGTCGTCCAGGTCGGTCGTCCGGGGGCTCTCGCCCGGCCGGTACGGCACGAGGTTGAGCAGCAACGTCTCCTTGAGCGTGCTCCCCTCCACCAGGACCATTCCCAGGCCGTTGACGGGGGCGGCCTGGGAGGACTTGTCCTTCGCATACGGGGTCTTCATGCCGCCCGGGTCGTACGCCTGGAGGGTGACCAGCCACCGCGCGGCCTCGGCGGGCGTCAGGCGCACCTCGGCCTGCGCGGTGGTGTGGTCGAAGAGGGTGGTGTTGTTGCCGACCGCCCGGTAGGACACCAGCTTCGCCGCGCTGGACGCCGGGACACCGGCCACCGCCGGGCACTGGAGGAACGGCTGAACGGCGTCGAACAGCTCGAAGCGGTCGGCGTGCAGCTTGGGTCTGGGCAACTTCTTCGCCCGCCACAGCCCTTCCCATTCATCGCCGTCGGCCGGGTCGGCGAGGTCGACGGGGCGCACGCCCGCCACCGGCACCGTCCGCCCGTTCTCCTCGTGAAGCACGACCACGTCGACCCCCTCGCCGAGAACCGAGGTCCCGCCGTACTCATCCATCGCGGCGGCTCCGTCCGTCCGGCTTGCGGGTCTGACCGCTGTGGCGTGGATGTCGGGTGAGTTCACACAGCGCGTCCGGCACCGTCGGGGGCGGGAGATAGAGGGCCTTGGCCATGTCGTGGTCGGCGCGTTGCGCCCGGTCGAGCTTCTGCTGCGCGCGGTGCCATCGGGTCTGCCAACCGGCCGGGTACACGATCCGGTCCGGCTCCGAGTAGACGGCGTCCACCATGTCCGGCACGTCATCGGGCATCCGCAGGTCCTGCCGACCGCGCAGCAGGGCCCAGGTCCGCAGCAGAACCGCATCCTGATAGATGTTCGTGGTGTACGGCGGCCAGGTCGGGCCCGCGTCGTTCTCGGTCACACCCACCACCGCGAGGGTCGGCGGTAACTGAGGATCGATCTTCCGGAATCGGTGCAGCCGCCCGGCCCGCTGGATCAGGCTGTCGACCGGCGCCGGATCACTCACCATCGCGTCGAAGTCCAGGTCGAGGCTCTGCTCCAGCATCTGGGTCGCGACGACGACGAACCCCGCCTCCGGTGCCCGACTGCCGTCCCGGCCGAACCGCTCGCGCAACTCCTGCTCCACCGTGGCGCGCACCGCCGCCGTCAACTGACCGGTCAACGCCACGATCCGCGGTCGCTTCGAATCGGGCAGCCCGTTCGTCGCCTCTTCGAGCATCGCCACCGTGTGGTCGACCCGCCGCACGAGGTTGTGCACGACGGCGACACCTTTTCCGGCACGCGCCTGCCGCAGCACCCACCCGGTGAGGTCAGCGTCGGTGAGTTGGAGCAACGCGACGCGCCGATCCGCGTTGGTGTCGGAGGCTTCCGCCTGCACGACCTCGGGAACGCCCCGGTCGTCGAGCCAGAGGGCATGCGGGTAGGTCAGCGCGGGCAGGCTCACCTCCACCTCGTCGGGACGTGATCGCCGGGCACCGGCGTACCAGTGGCGGAGCAGGGCCTCCCGGCGGACCCGGGGCAGGGTCGCGGACAGCAGGATCACCGGCACCCCGAGCCGGCCCATCCACCACAGGATGCGGTCCAGGATCGTCGACATGTACACCTGATAGCCGTGGACCTCGTCGAGGATCAGCACCCGGTTGGAGAGCCCGACCAACGGCACCGGGGCCCACGAGGACCGGATGCCCCCTTGCAGGATGCGGTCCACGGTGCCCACGGCCAGCGGGGCGAGTAGCGCCCTCAGCCTGGTGAACCACTCCCGCACGGCGGCGTCCTGAGCGCCGGCAGGATCGTCGGTGCCGACATGCTCCGCCGTGATCGGTTCCGACCGGGCCGTCCGAGCGCGCCGGTCGGCCAGGTGCTCGGCAGCGGTGCCGTGCAGCAGCTTCACCGACAACGTCGGGTCGACGCCGGCCACCAGCGCGTCGACCTCGTCGAACACCTGGTTGCTGGTCGCCCGGGTGGGCATGGCGACGAAGAACCCGGCGAGCCTGAGCCGGTCGACCAGGCCGAAGGTCGCCTGGAGCGCGATCTTCGTCTTGCCCTCTCCCGTGGGAGCCTCGACGATCAGAATGCCCGGACGGTGCTTGGTGCTGAGCATTCGCTCGCAGGCCCGTTGCAGCGGACGAGGCTGCTGCCCATAGAGCGCGACGAAGCCGAGATCACCCGCCGGCTGCCACGCGGACCATCCGAGCCGGTCGACGACCTGCTCGACGGCACGCTCCCGCGCGAGCCGGAGATACGCCACCAGGTCGACATCGCTGCCGGCGTGGGTGGCCTTACGGATCGATCCGGAGGCGATCCAGTCGCTGACCGTGGTCAACCCGGCGAGCGCGACCGCGCCGCCGGTCCCGAGCTGCACCTGCGACCAGCCGACCGTGCGGGGATCAGGCAACCCCAGCAACTCGGCGGTACGGCAGAACAACTCCTCGGCCCAACGCGCCCATCGCCGCCCGCCGTGATCCGGCACGGCCACCTCGGCGTCGAGCAGCACGCTGTCGGAGAAGAAGCTGCCGTGATGCCCGCCGATCGCCTGTGCCACCGTCCGGGCCGTCGCGGGCTCGGCTCCCCACTCGATCAGAAGCTGCCGGACATGGTGGCAGGTCAGGATCCCGTGCAGGGTGTCGGTCCGTCCGCCCCGGGCCCTGATCCGGCTCAGCCGGTCGGTCTGTGCGACCGCCTCCGGCGGAAGCAGCCTCGCGGCGACATCGGCCCGCAACGCCTGGAAGGCGGGCGAGAGTTTGCCGAGATCGTGCACCCCGCAGAACAGGCCGACCCAGGTGGCCGTGTCACCGCCGAGCGGGGCGAAGGCGGCATCGAGTTCCGCACGGCAGGCGGCGCTGAGCAGCCGTTCGTAGAGCAGCTCGGCGACGGCGGCGGTGTCGAGCGTGTGGCAGATCAGGGGATGCGGAACGGTTCCCTCGCCCTGTTTGGCCACGCCGGCCTTGCCCCAGAAGACACGGACGTCCACCTGCTCACCACTCAGAGGCACAACGGCCACGCCCACCCGTCCTGATTCCGCCGTCGATACCGCCTACCAACTCGCGAGGAGCGGACGGTGGAGATCGTCGTGCACGAGGAACCGAGGATGGGCGTGCGACTCCGAACAGCAAAGCCTCCTGTCAAATAAATGACATCACGAGGCGACGGAGTCCCGCACATGTTCGTGGACGTCTCGACCTGGCGCACGATCGATACGAGAGCAGCCCGATCACAGGACTTCAGCGCATCCAGCAAAGCAAAGTCACCCCGGCCGCCCGCTCCCGATCATTCATTGCCCCAGACGCATCCCCCACGCGAGACCAACGACAGATCGCGACCACCCCAGATCCGAATTAACCCCAAGTTAGGCAATTGCCCGAATTGACGACGTGCGTTGACAGAGCCGCACCAATGGCACAATGATGGCGCCATGGGCGATGTATTAATTGAATGCACACCCGTCGCCGACGGCGCACCCATCCGTCAAGGCGACATCTTCATATTCCGCGATCGCCGAAATGATAGTGACATATGGCGGAAGGCGGGAGTAATCGTAACTGCCGATTGCGATATAGCCAACGACAAACATGCCGGAATTATTTCGTACGTACCAATCCTTCCACTTCGGGACTATATAGCGTGGCGGATAATTCCGAGAATCGCTGATGACCGCCGCAAGCGCACACTGGCAAGAATGTCCGAGACGGTGGGGAGGATCGAAAAGGACCTAGGAATTGAACCCGGACTCTCCTCGCATGCCATCGAGGTGCTCGCAACCGTTGAAAACGGGATAGAGGACCTAGCGCAACACCTTCGTTACCTAGGCCAGAAAGACAGGGAAACCCTCACCGCAATGATCGGAGAAATCTCCGTCTGCGAAAGTGCGCGCACGTCCTCGACTTATCACGAGCAGTTCGTTGCATTAGCGTCAATACTCCCAGCAACGAAGAAGAGGTCCGCATCGGAAGTACTGTTGAGTGACGTGCGCGACCGTTTGAAGAATTTGCCTGGCGACGTCTTCTTCCTCAGCTCTTTGGACCAGGACCACACCGAAGGGTACGTTGCGTATCTCCGCCTTATACGCGAGACACAGCTACACCAGCTCTCCACCTCGTACTACGACAAGGACGCGCGTGGCATAGTCGCCAACCGCACTTCTTCGTTGCGCGCACCATACGTGTACCGACTAACGCAGCAGATGGCCGATGTATTCGCTTCGATCGGCCTGCCCGTGGAATACGAATTGGCGCGAGACAGCATCCTCGACTCCCGCCTAGCGCCTGAGCCCATGTTGGAGAGAACGTGACGGACAACTACGTCTTCAGCATTGCGTCCCTGCAAGCTTGTCTAGTTTCGGCTGAGACCTCGTGGTTCGCCGAAATGCCAGGTGATCAGTGTTCGCAATGGCAGGTCGAGCGCGTAGAGTTGGGCGACACCACATACTTCATTCACGAATCCGACGAACCAGCCACCCGGCGCATCGCGATAGTGGATCAGGAGCCTTTTGGCGTCGCAAACAGTCGATGGATGAAGAAGTCGGTTCTTGAGCGGGTACACCGGGCGGCAATAGTGGCGGCCGCTCCACCGGTTTCACTGCCCCGCGACTGGCACGCCTTCCATCACAAGAACCTATTCTCGTTCTTCGGCAGCCGTCGAACGAAGACCGACCGGATGAGTCGATGGACGGTTGAAAACAGACCACAAGAATCGGTTGACGTGCTGTTCTGGCGGTTCTCACCGCCTAACCACATCATAGCTCTACAAGACTTTCGCCCTGATTACACCTGGTACGAAGAAGCCTCCTTGTTTTGGGACGAGGCACTCGAAGAGGCACGTACAAGATTCAGCGGAACCCCGAGGTCGTCTGATCTGGCGTCCCCAATGGTGGCGCTCAACGCCACGTTCGATGCCACGTCTCGTGGTCGCACATATGCAGATTGGCTGCCTCACCTTAGCGACGACCAGCGCCAGTTTCTTGAACGGATGCCGCCGGTCAAGTTGCGAGGGCCCGCTGGCACGGGAAAAACACTCTGCCTACTACTCAAGGCCATCCGCGAGGTCACCCAGGCACGCATGGAAGGCAAGACCCTTAGAGTTCTTTTCCTGACACACAGCTGGGCGATGGAGACACAGATCGATCAGCTTCTGCGAACCCTGAACGGCGGAAACGCAATTGATGAGATCGACGTCTTCCCTTTGTTTAGCGCCGGTAGCATGTTGTTTAACACAACACTTCCTGCGGGACTTGAGCCACTCGGTGAAGACAGCCATGATGGCAAGCAGGAGCAATTTACTCGCGTTAAATCACTGC
This sequence comes from Micromonospora sp. NPDC002389, assembly GCF_040296095.1. Classification (NCBI taxonomy): domain Bacteria; kingdom Bacillati; phylum Actinomycetota; class Actinomycetes; order Micromonosporales; family Micromonosporaceae; genus Micromonospora; species Micromonospora sp. NPDC002389. Next base: position 31,294 of record NZ_JBEOWP010000010.1, on the reverse strand, counting down.
TGAGCAAGGCAGTCAAAACGGACTGGCCAGCCTATCGAAGCCGAACTCGATCGGAGTTCGCTCAAATTGTTGAAAGCGACCCCGAAAGCGATGAATTCAGGATCTTCTCCTGGGACGTGCTGAACGAGTTTGCCTGCGTCCTTGGCCCGGAAGGGATCGCGCCAGGGACACACGACGCAACTGAGGAGTTCCGGGAACTCAAACGCGCGTCTTGGATGATGGACCTGGAGGAGGACGCAGAAAAGGACTTTATCCTCGTTGTCTATGGCCACTACGTGGACAGCCTACGCGCTGACAATTTGATCAGCTCGGACCAAATTATTAATGACTTCGTGAAAGATCTTGAGAAGAGTAGCTGGCAGTACCAGCGACTGACCGGTGGATACGACCTCATTTTTGTGGACGAACTACATCTGTTCAACGAGCAGGAGCGCCGGGCACTCCACCATCTGACGAAAGATTTTAAGACCTACCCCAAAATGTTCATGGCACTTGATCCACGCCAATCGGCAGAAGTCGTTTATACCGGCGTCGCCGGCCGCTCCGTAACCCGTGAGGAGTCTGGGCGCAGCGGTGCCATCATGGGCGAGGTTACGCAGCACTCACTGACCCGCGTGCACCGTTTTGGACGGACCGTCCTAGCCCTGTTGCGGCACATCAACAAGAGCTGGCCCCAACTCGATCTCGGCGATGATTGGGAGCTCGACTTAGACCAGGCACGCGCCGAAGCGCCGTCGTCGGCGGTACCCACGTTGTACCGGCATACCGACGCGCATGACGAGGCGCGGAACGCTCTCCGCGCTGCGCGCGGCTGGATTAATCGGCCCGACGGCGGCCGAGTGGCTGTCGTTCTCGTAGACAAGGATGCTCTGGATCTCTATGAGGAGGTGGCGCTCGACTCGGACACGGTGCGGGTAAACGTGCTGGGCAGCAGGGATGATCTTGTCAGCCTGCAGTACGAGAAGCGCACTGTCGTTCTCGCTCCGGCTGAGTACGTCGCTGGGCTGCAGTTCGATACCGTGATCGTCGCTGGCTTACCGCGAACGCGGCGCCACCCGAGGTGGCCCCAGACGAGGCATCTGTTGTCTCAGCTCTACCTTGCGATCTCACGGGCCAGCAGGCACGTCGAGATACATGTCAACAGGGCTAACGGATCCTTACCAGAGGTGTTGGGGACTGCCATCAGTGCTGGAGCGCTACAGGAGATGCCCTGAACCAGGAATTGCACCGACGATGAATCCAGCAGAGCTGCTTGCCCGACCGCCACACTGTCACGGACGGCGCTTGGTCGACTACCGTGGATGCCCTGCGGGCGGCTGCTCCGCAGACCTCACGGGGGAGGAAGCTTGCGCCACGGCGGGCGGTCGTCACTGACGCTGCAACTGTCCCTGCTCGTGGCGGCGGTGCTGCTCGAACTCACGACAAGCCTGGCCACCGACGCGGCCACCAACTCCGGCGTCTTCACCTGGGTCGAGACCATCGCCGGCCCCGCACTGATCGTCCTGTTATTGGTGCTGGTCGGCGGCAATGCTCTGATTCTCTGGTGGGAGAGTCCGCGTACTCCCAAGCAGGTCTGGAGCGGGGACCGCTCGCCGTTCCCCGGCTTGTCGGCTTTCACCGAGCAGGACGCGGCGGTCTTCTTCGGCCGTGACGACCTGGCGGCCGACCTCGTCCGGGGCATGCATGTGCTGTCCGCTGAGCCGGCGGCGCGGTTCGTCTGCGTCACCGGGGCGTCCGGCAGTGGCAAGTCGTCCCTGGTGCACGCGGGTGTGGTGCCTCGGCTGCGGGGGCACCGCTGGCAGGTGCTCTCGTCGCTGACGCCGGCCGGTGAACCGGTGGCGCGGCTGGCGGCGTTGACGGCGAGCCTGACCGGTGGGCAGCGGCAGGTTGTGCTGCGCGAATTGTGGTCGGACGCGGAGGCTTTCGCCAGGGCGGTACGCGCCTGGCGGGTCAAGCACGGCAGCAGGCACGGACGGGTGCTGCTGATCGTCGACCAGTTGGAGGAGCTGGTCACCCTGTCCGGGCCGGCGGAGCGGAGGTTGTTCCTGGATCAGGTCGCCTCGGCTCTGCGCGCCGACCGTCGGCTGTGGGTGGTGGCGACGCTGCGCATCGAGTTCCTGGCCGAGTTGCTGGCCGGGGAGCATGCGGAGTTGTTCGCGGCGCCCACGGCGGTGGGCACGATGCGTCGGGGTGAGTTGGTGCGGGTCGTCGAGGAGCCGGCGCGGTTGGCGGGGATGGGGTTCGCGCCGGGCCTGGTCGACACGATCGTCGAGGAGACCGGCACTCCGGACGCGTTGCCTCTGCTGGCGTACCTGCTTCAGGAGTTGTATCTGGCGGTCGGTCCCGGCAACACGGTGACCCGGCAGCGGTATCGGGAGTCCGGTGGGGTGACCGGTGCGCTCGCCCGGCAGGCCGATGCCGTGCTGGCGGAGCTACGCTCGCGGTACGACGTCGAGCTGATCCTCACCACCCTGTTGCGCCTGGTGTCGATGGACGGCGGGGAGCCGACCCGGCGTCGGGTGCCGCTGGCCGAGCTGTCGACGGAGCAACGCCGCATCGTGGACGTCTTCACCGATGCCCGGCTGCTCACCTCTGCCGCCGACGGTGACGCGGGCGGCGTCGTGCAGGTGGCGCACGAGGCGTTGTTCCGGCAGTGGGCACCGTTGCGGCAGGAGGTGGAGACGCGGGCGGAGCATCTCAAGCGGCGGGCGGAGTTGGAGCGGTGGGCCGCCGACTGGCAGCGTTCCGGCCGCAGCCAAGACTATCTGCTCACCGGGGATCGGCTGGCGTTGGCCGGGCAGTGGTTGGAGGCGATGCAGTCGGCCGGGCAGGACACCCCGGCCGCGCGTGACCTGGTGGACGCGTCCCGCCGCCGCGACACCGCGTTCCTGCGGCGGGTGTCGGAGTCGATCGGCCTGTACGCGCTGACCAACGTCGACCGGTATCCGGAGTTGGCGGTCCTGCTGACCACGGCCGCGTTGACCGAGTGCCCGACCACGCCGGCCGCCGCGCGGGCCCTGATGTCCGCGTTGGCGTTCAGCCACGTCGAGGCCGTACTCCCCGGGCACCGGGACGCGGTCCGGGGCGTCGCCTGGTCGCCCGACGGAGCGTACGTCGCGACGGCTTCCCGGGACGGCACGGCCCGGCTGTGGGATGCGGACACCGGCACGGTCGCCGCCGTCCTGCGTGGCCACACCGACATGGTCGACGCGGTGGCCTTCGCTCCGGACGGTGCTCGGGTGGCGACCGCGTCGCGGGACGCCACCGTCCGGGTCTGGAACGCGGACGACGGTGCGCTGGTCGCCGTCCTGCCCTGCGGTGACTGTGCGCGGGGTGTGGCGTTCTCGCCGGACGGTGCCCGGCTGGCCGCCACCAGCCGTGACCGGCTGGTCCACCTGTGGGACACCGCCACCTGGGCCGTCCACGACAGTCTCGCCGGGCACACCGACGACGTGTGGGGTGTGCACTGGGCACCGGATTCGACCCGGCTGGCCACCGCCTCCCACGATCGGACGCTGGTGGTCTGGGATCCGGCCACCGGTCGACCGGCACTCACCCTGCGGGGCCATCTCGACCTCGTTGAGGCGGTCGCCTACTCCCCCGACGGCCGGTGGATCGCCAGCGGTTCCGCGGACCGCACTCTCCGCATCTGGGAGGTGGCCACCGGCACCCAGCACAGTGCGATCGGCGGTCAGCGTGCCGCCGTCTGGTCGGTCGCGTGGACGCCGGACGGGCAGCAGCTCGCCTTCGCCACCGGTGACGGCACCGTGCACGTCTGGGACGCCGACCGGCTGCGGGAGGTCGCCGAGCTGCGCGGACACGAACACACAGCCTGGTGTGTCGCGGTCAGCCCGGACGGTACCCGGGTGTCGAGTGGCTCCGCCGACACCACGGCCCGGATCTGGGCGCTGCATCCCCGGGGCGCCGAGCGGGTCCTGCTCGCCGGCCACCGGACCGCCGTCACCGCGCTGACCGTGGACGGCGCAGGGCACGTGGTGGCCGGTGCCGCCGACGGCACGGTACGCCGCTGGCACCGCGACGGACGCCGCCACGCCACCGACCACACACTGCCTGCGGCTGTCACCGCCCTCGCCGGCGAAGGCGACCGAGTGGCCGTGGCCGCCCAGGACGGTTCGCTGCGCCTGCTCGACGGTGCACGCGTCGACGTGCTGATCGACGGCGGCGTGGAGTTCGAGTCGTTGGCCTTCTCCCCCGACGGATCGCGACTCGCGGCCGGGGCGAAGGACAACACCATCTACCTCGTCGACGTGCCCGGCCGCACCGTCGGCGGCGTCCTGCGCGGTCACACCGACTGGGTCGGCGCACTCGCCTGGTCGCCCAGTGGCCGCTACCTGGCCTCCGGCTCCGACGACCGCACCATCCGCATCTGGGACATGGAGAACCCCGCCACCAGCCGGGTACTCGCCGGCCACCAGAACTACGTCGACGGCCTGGCCTGGTCACCCGACGAGCGGCAGCTCGCGAGCTGCTCCGCAGACTGGACCGTCCGCGTCTGGTCGCTGTCCGACCCCCACGCACCGGCCCGTGTCCTCACCGGCCACGACCGGCGGGTACGCGCCGTCGCCTACTCGCCCGACGGCCGCCGTCTCGCCTCCGGCGGAGACGACCACACCGTACGCCGATGGGACCTTGAGGCCGACCACGACGGCCAGGTCATCGGCGTGCACCGCGACGCGGTCACCTGCCTGGCGTGGCTCGCCGACGGCACCCACGTCGTGACCGGCTCGGCCGACGCCACCGCCCGCATCTGGGCCGTCGACCTGGACCTGGCGGAGATGACCGAGGCGGCACGACACCGGGTGTTCCGGACGCTCACCGCCGACGAGCGCCGCGCCCACCTGCTGCCCGTCACCGCCGGCTAGAGCACCTGCTCCACCGTGCGAACCTCCTCGCCGACGAGATACTCCGCCGGATCGAGACCGAGCTGCTCACGTTGTGACGAGGCCCAGTATGCGGCGTTCGCCTCCTCGAAGGACTGCTCCCCGTCGTAGGAGATGACCCAGACGTGGGCGTCGCGCTCCCGGTCCACCCACGACCCGTGGATCTCGAACCCGAACTCGCGCCGCAACGGCACCACCAGAGTCCGCCACGCCTGCACCCACTCGTCCAGCCGCCCCTCACGCACGCGGTAGGTGCGGATCTGCACAGTCCTCACAGCATCGCCATCCCGTCGAAGCGCCGTAACCCACGTCTCGTCAGCGGTCCACCCACGATGGCACGCTGCCCGATCGCACGCGATCTTCCAACGGCTCTCCGGAGTCGGAATCTCACGGACGCGGCAAGACCGGTCCGCGCGGTTGGTGCACACGCCTGATCACCGATGCCCGCTACGCTGTACGCCACGCTTACGTGAACGCCGACCCGACTCGTCACCCCGAGACCGAGGAGCGTAGTGATCTTGAGGAGCAAAGTGAAGAAAAACCGCACACTTGATCTTTAGTGCCGCAGGTCAAGAAGTCTGCTCCCCGCGCACGCGGGGGTGATCCGTCCACCCAGTCCCAGGCGAGCATTCGGACGTCCTGCTCCCCGCGCACGCGGGGGTGATCCCGACGGACCGTCTGTGCAGCTCGACGACACGGACTGCTCCCCGCGCACGCGGGGGTGATCCCTCGCCCGTCCGCTCGTACAGGCAGGCACGCCACTGCTCCCCGCGCACGCGGGGGTGATCCGTCGGCGACGGCCTTCAACTGCTGACGCTCGAACTGCTCCCCGCGCACGCGGGGGTGATCCCGCCCGCGACCCGCCGTTGCCGCCCTGCCCAAGCTGCTCCCCGCGCACGCGGGGGTGATCCCAGCAGCAGGTGACCGGCCGTACGCAGCGGTTCCTGCTCCCCGCGCACGCGGGGGTGATCCCTTCTCAACGTACTGGTTCGTCCCGTAGAAGAACTGCTCCCCGCGCACGCGGGGGTGATCCCGTTCGAACGTTGCGCCGGGCGAACGTCCGACTCTGCTCCCCGCGCACGCGGGGGTGATCCCATGCTCCACACCTCCAACGGTTGCACCGTGCACTGCTCCCCGCGCACGCGGGGGTGATCCCCTGCGGCCGGTGCCGGTCGCGGTGGCCGGTCCCTGCTCCCCGCGCACGCGGGGGTGATCCCGAGGACTCCAACGGCGTCACCACCTGCGCCCTCTGCTCCCCGCGCACGCGGGGGTGATCCCTTCGCCATGAGCACGCGCTTGACCTCGCTCGGCTGCTCCCCGCGCACGCGGGGGTGATCCCCTCGCCGAGAAGATCGCCCGAGCGATCCGCGCCTGCTCCCCGCGCACGCGGGGGTGATCCCATTCCCGCCGCGCAGGCTGCCGGGCTGACCCCCTGCTCCCCGCGCACGCGGGGGTGATCCGGCCCGCCGCCTGTACGACCGGTGGGGTGCCTGCTGCTCCCCGCGCACGCGGGGGTGATCCCGACGTCCGCAGCCTGTTCGGCGTCACGGCCGACCTGCTCCCCGCGCACGCGGGGGTGATCCCTGCTCGATCGCCAGGATCGACCCGGCCTTGATCTGCTCCCCGCGCACGCGGGGGTGATCCCACCAGCCGCTGCGCCCCAGCTGGGACTGCGACCTGCTCCCCGCGCACGCGGGGATGATCCCTGTCGCAGGCCAAGAGCGCGGGGCTGGTGTACCTGCTCCCCGCGCACGCGGGGGTGATCCCAGGCCCTTGCCCGGTGGGCAGTCCCGCAGCCCCTGCTCCCCGCGCACGCGGGGGTGATCCCGTGGCGGCCCGGCAGTCTGAGCAGCAGCTCTGCTGCTCCCCGCGCACGCGGGGGTGATCCCGCCGCCCACAGCGTGGCGTCCACCGCCGCGGCCTGCTCCCCGCGCACGCGGGGGTGATCCCAGCCGGGGAGCGCAACACCGTCCCGCTGATTGACGCCTCAAGCCGAACTCCATCGACCACTACCGACAGCAACTCCGACAAAATCCCGACATGCACAGCACCTTGCGACGGACCCCCTATTGGATAATGAGCCCACCGACGATGCCCAGGAAGGTAATCCTGGAAGCTCCTCGAAGCACAACTGATAGCCGAAATACCAACCTCTATAGTCATAGATGCGGGCCTTGGGGTCGCAGCGTCCGCAGGTAGCCAGGGGACAGCGATGGCTGACAGAAATGAGACATCGACCGCGCGGCGTAATCTTGGTCGCCGGCTCGCGCAGTTGAGGAAGGCTGCGGATCACACCCAGCACAGCTTCGCGCGGCTCGTGCAGTACGGCCGCAGCTCGGTGGCGAGCACGGAGACCGGCCATCAGTACCCTGACCGCGCCTTCTGGGTACGTTGCGATGACGCCTTGGAGACCGGCGGCATGCTCACTGCCGAGTACGACCGCATCGGGGAGCAGGATCGTCGGCAACGCCGCCTCTCGGCGATCGGGTTGACTGCAAGAAGCGAGTCCGAGATCACTGACGTCGACACCGGATCGACTGTCTGGGAGGACGTAGGCAGCATTGACGCCCGCCGGCTGACCTTGAGGGGGGCAGACGACGACGAGGCTCGGCTGGCATATCTTGAGCGCGAGATCCGCCAAGCCATTGCCGACAACGAAAAGTTGACGCCTGCTGCGCTCCTGATTCGCATGCGGCCCCTTCGCGGCTATGTTGACCAGCTCATGTCGGACCGACAGCATCCGCCGCTACGTCTACGCCTCTACGTGGCCGCCGCCCATCTGTCTGGGCTGCTCGGCGTCCTCGCCTTGGATCTTGGCGTGTTTCGAGTCGCCCACGCCTATGCCGCCGAAGCTTTCGACCTCGCCGACGCGGCAGAGCAGCCTGACGCGCGGGCTTGGGCTCGGGCCACTCAGAGCCTCATAGCCTTCTACACCGGCGACTACCACGACGCTCTCGCTTACGCCCAGGACGGGTTGCGCCTGGCTGGTCCGAGTCCACACCGGATCCGCCTGCTCGTCAACGGCGAGGCACGGGCCTGCGCCCGACTCGGGAACCAACACGGCGTTGACAGCGCGGTCGATCGAGCGTTCGGCCTGCTGTCCACCTACCCCTCCGATGGACAGGTCAGCGCGAGTCTTGCTCTCGGCCCCTATTGTCGGGCGCGGACAGCGGCCAACGCAGCAACGGCCTATCTCGCAATCGGCAGCGGCACTGATGTCACCACCCACCTGACCACCGCGATAACCGCGTTCGATGCCGCTGAGCTTCGTGGTCCTCAGGCTCTGAGCAGACTCGACCTGGCAACCGCGTATCTGCACCGTGACGATCCCGAGCCCGAGCAGGCTGGCGCTCTGGTGCTGGAGGCGTTCGATCTCACCGCAGACCAGCGCTACGAGTCGGTGCACCAACGCGCGCGTCAGTTCCTCGCCGCCGCCAGGCCGTTCGCTCGGCAACGAGAGCTACGGCACGTCGCGGAACTGCTGTCCGCACGTACTCAGCCCGGCGCACTGGCCCTCCCGGGCCTACCATCGCCATCATGACCGGTCGGGAACTGGCCAGCTTACGTCAACGCTGGACCGCTTACGGGAAGCTGACCAGCCTTACTGATCACTGGTACTGGCGTCCCGGCTGGCGTGCAGACCGTCAGTTCTACACCTGGCATCTGACGTTCGACGATCAACCCGACCTGCACGACCTCGTCTCTCAACTCCAACGTCAGCTCGCCCTGCCGGGTCTGGACCTGGTGCCGCTCGATGGCCTTCACCTCACCATGCAGGGTCTCGGGTTCACCGACGAGGTCAGCGACGCCGATGTCGCCGACATCGTGGCTGTGGCTCGCGACCGCTGCGCCACGCTGCCACCGATGAGACTGACCCTCGGGCCGGTCGATGCCGATGCCGAAGGCATCGGTCTTCTCGTTCAGCCCTGGGACCAAGTCGAGCGCCTGCGCTGTGCGGTTCGGGAGGCCATTGGCGAGGTTTGGGAAGAGGTGCCCGAGCCTGCCGAGGGCTTCCGGCCTCACGTCACCATCGCCTACAGCGGCTCGCCCGCGCCGATCGCTCCGATACGCAACCAACTTGCCGAACTGCGGCATCTGCCACCCGTAGGGACCACCGTCCGCCACGTGACGCTGATCGCCCTCCGACGCGAAGCGCACACCTACCGATGGACGACCATCGCAATGCTGCCACTGCAAGGGTGACGCTCGACCGCCACCCTTCCGCCTTCACCGACTAGAGCGCTCAACCTTCAGCCGCTCAAAGTGGACGACGGCGGCAACCACCCAGCATTATCCCCGGTCCTGCCGGATGGCGCCCTTCACGACATTCTTTCGACATACATCTGAGCCCGTCTCGCAATTGAGCCTGGCGATGCGATTTGTCATCGGAATGTCGAGAACAGTGGACACATCTAGCCGACAGACCCTTGCCTCGACTTAAGTCGCTCTATCGGCGCCACCGGGCGCCATTCGCGCATCCCGCGAAGTGCGCTTATCGAGAGGAGGCCAATCCGTGCCTATTGCCGGGAGAATGGCTACTCAAGAATCTTCTTGGACAGCCACCATCGCAGCGGATGACTCTGCCAGTGATCATTTTTGGGCGTTCATGGAGGATCGGAGTGTGCGGTTTCTGCCGCACCTGTACGCGCCGATGTTCTTCACCACGCTCGGGCAGGTGATCGCGGGGCGGGACGATCCGGCGGGGCGGCGGGCGGCGCTGGCCGTGTTGGGGCGGATGTACCAGCGGTTCGGGCTGCACGCCTATCACGACACCGCGATCAGCGCGGCGCTGGTGGACACGGTGGGCCGGTTCTCGGGTACGGCCTGGGACGCGGGCGCGGCGGGGCGCTGGGAACGCGGGTGTCGGCGGGCGTTGCGGCTGGTGGAGCGGGTGGCGGGGGCGGTCGGCGACGGGCCGCAGGTGATGGTCGGTGAGGTCGAGTCGCGGGTGGAGCCGGTCGCCGGGGTGGTGGTGTTGACGGTCCGGCCGGTGCGGCGGTTGCGGTTCCGGCCGGGGCAGGCGGTGCCGGTGGGTACGCCCCGGCTGCCGGGTGTGTGGCGGTGGTACTCCCCGGCGAACGCGCCGCGTCCGGACGGGACGCTGGAGTTCCATGTTCGCAGTGTGTCGGCGGGGACGCTGTCGCCGCTGCTGGCGACGCAGGTCCGGCCGGGTGACGCGCTCTGGTTGGGTCCGGCGGTCGACGTCGGGTTGTCGCTGGAGGCGTCCGGCGGTGCGGATCTGCTGCTGGCGGCCGGTGGGACCGGGCTGGCGCCGCTGCGGGCGATGGTGGAACAGGTCGCCACGGCCCCCGACGGGCGGCGGGTCACGTTGGTGGTGGGCGCGCGCACCCTGTTCGACCTGTACGACGCGTCCACCCTGGACCTGCTCCAGCGGGCCCATCGCGACTGGCTGACCGTGGTGCCCGCGTTCTCCGACGATCCGGCGGTGGCTCCGGCCGCCCGGGGTGACCTGGTCACGGTCGCCCGGCGTCACCATCGGCCGGGGCAGGCCGTGTACGTCTGCGGGCCTCCGGCGTTGATCGAGGCGGCCCGGTCCCGGCTGTCCGGCCCCGGCATCGCCGCCGCCGACCTGCACCTGGCGGTCACGTTCGGGCGGGGCCGGGACTCGGCGCGGTGGGGGCGGCGGCCGGGGCGGCAGCGGGACCAGTGTGCCGTCGACCGTCCGGCGGAGGCGTGACGTGCGACGACTCACCGTGCGGCGGGCCACCGCCGCCGATCTGCCCGCGTTGACCGGGCTGCTCACCGCCGATCTGGCGCGCGGGCGGTTGGCGTCCTGGCTGGTGCCGGACCCGGTCCGGCGGCGGGCACTGCTGGCCGCGTACGCCCGGTTCGTGGTGGCGCACGGCCTGGCCCACGGCCAGGTCGAGACCAGCGGGGATCGCGCCGCCGTGGCGGTCTGGTGTCCCCGGCTCGGCCCGCCCGCGCCGGCTACGGCAGCACCGTTCGGTCTGCACCGGGCGCTCGGGCGGGACGCGGGCCGGTTCGTGCTGCTGCACGCGCACACCGACGCGGTGCATCCGCACCGACCGCACCACCGGCTCGCCCACCTGGCCGGGGACGAGCACGCCGGGCAGGCGTTGCTCGCCGCCCGCCACCGGCTGATCGACCCGCACGCCCTGCCGTCGTACGCCGACATCGTGACCGACCGGCCCCGGACCGGCCTGCTCGCGCGACTCGGCTACGCACCGCGCACGCCGGTCCGGCTCGACGGCGGCGGTCCGGTGCTGTGGCGGCTGTGGCGGGCCTCGCCCCACCACGACAGCGTTCTGCCCCGCCGGGTACGCGTGCACCGCGTCCCGGTTCCCCGACACTCCCAGGAGGATCTGCCATGCCGACCCTGACCGGCTCCGCGCACGTGCCGGTGGCGCTCGCCCGCCGTACCCTCACGCCCTTCGGGTCGTGGGTGTTCGGGGCCGCCGCCTCGGCGCCGCTGGTGGTGCTCGTCGGTGGTGTTCCCGCCACCTACGCGACCACCGGCGTGGTGGCGCTGCCGTTGACGTTCCTGCTGGTGGCCGGGGCGGTGGCGCTGCTCGCGGTCGGTTACACCGCGATGGCCCGGCAGGTCGGGCACCCGGCCGCCCACTACGGCATCGCCGCACACGGGCTGGGTCGTGGCGCGGGTGTCGCCGCCGGTCTGGTCGCGCTGGTCGCCTACAACGCCATCCAGATCAGCCTGTACGGGCTGTTCGGCGCGACGGTGGCCGCGCGGCTCGGCGGTGCGTGGTGGGTGTGGGCGGGCCTCGCGCTGGCCGTCGTCGGGGTGCTCGGGGTACGCGCCATCGTGCTGTCCACCCGGTTCCTGGTCGCGGTGTTGGCCGCGTCGCTGCTGGTGGTCGCGGTGTTCGTGCTGGCCGCCGTGGCGCGACCGGCCGGCGGCGCGCTGTCCTGGGCGGGTTTCGACGCGTCGGGGTTGGCGGTCAGCGGTGTCGGCGGTGCGGTCGCGTTCTGCGTGGCCGCGTTCACCGGCGTCGACGCCCCCGGTTCGCTGGTCGAGGAGACCACCGACCGCCGGTCGCTGGGTCGGGTCACCGTCGGCGCGGTGGTCGTCCTCGGTGCCGTCTACACGCTCGCCGCCTGGGCGATGGGGGTCGCGGTCGGTCCCGGCGACGTCGCCGCGCTGGCCGCCGACCCGTCGGCCGAGCTGCCGTTCGCGGTGCTGGCCCGGGTCGGCGGCGGGTGGCCGCCGGTGGCGGAGGTGCTGCTGGTGCTCGCGATCCTCACCTCGATGCTCGCCTTCCACAGCGTCGTCGCCCGGTACGTCTTCGCGATGGCCCGCGAGCAGGTGCTGCCCGCCCGCCTCGCGCAGTCCGGCACCGGGACCCGGGTCAGCGCGCCGCGCGGTGGTTCGCTGGCTCAGAGCACCGTGGCGGCGGTCGTGGTGGCCGCGTTCGCGCTGCACGGCGCCGACCCGCTGGCGATCATGTTCACCTGGTTGTCCACCCTGGGCGCGATGGGGTTGCTCGGTCTGCTGCTGGTCGCGTCGGTGGCCGCGACGACCGCCCCCGCCGCCGTACGCGGTCCCCGGCCGGGCCGCTGGGAGTGGCGGCTCGCCCCCACCCTGGGGGTGTTCGCCGGGTCGGCGTTGCTGGCCGCGATGGTCGGCAACGTCGGGTCGCTGCTCGGTGCCGCACCCGGCTCGCCGTACCCGTACCTGCTGCCGCTGGTCCTTCTCGGCGCGGCGGTCGGTGGCGGGCTGTGGGCCCGGCACCTGCGTGCCCGCCGCCCCGACGTGTACGCCGGCATCGGTCGCGGCACGCCGAGGACCAACGCCGTGCCCGACTCCGTCGACGTGGCGATCTGAACGGGGCAGTCGATGACCACACACGCCACGACCGTGTCGCCGGAGGCCCGACGCTGGGCCGACCTGCGCCGGCAGATCGTCTTCCGGACCAAACGGCTCAACGTGGGCCACCTCGTCGAGGCGGACCAGCGCTACGGGCGACGGGACGCGCTCGGCCCGCACGGGGTGATGCTGTTCTTCGTCTCCGCCGCGCCGACCGAACCGCACGGCTACCGGCTACACACCGCGTACCGGCTGTGGCTGTCCTCGCCCGAGGCCGACGACCTGCCCCGGCTCCTCGGTGAGCTGGCCGACATCGCGGCCGAGAACGTGGCCCGCTGCGCCGCCACCGGCGACCGGTGGCATCCCCTCGGGCCGTACCGGTCGATGGTCAACGGTGGCGACATGAGCCCACCGGCCGGTGCCGTCTACGTCGGTGTCGGAGTCACCACCCTCGACACCGACCAGGGCCGCTGGCACCAGGTCGCCCGGACCCTGCGCGACGCGCCGGCCGGCGGTCGGCGGCTGTCCGCGTTCGACCTCAAGGGTCAGTGTTACGCGCTGCTGACCGACGGCACCGCCCTGCACGTCGACCGTAACCCGCACGCCCGTCTCGGTGTCGACGGCATCCGCTGCACCCGGACCCTCGACCCCGACCGGATCACCCACTACAACCCGCACCACGACCTCATCGAGCAGGGCGACCAGCACACCCGCGAGGTGTGGCGGGCACTCGGGTCGCTGCACACTGTCCTCGCCGCCCACCTGCTCCCCCGGGAACGCCCGTGACCGACACCCCGACGCTGCCGTCCGTCGTGGACGCGGACCTGGTCGACCTGGGGCGCGACCGGATCGACGTGGCGGCCGTACTCCGTCATCTGGTCGACCGGGCCGACGCCGCCGCGTCGACGAGCATCGGCTTCCCCGGCGCGGTCGACCTCGACCACAGTGAGGTGATGGCGCGGCTCGGCCGGCGGCTGTGGAACAACATCGGTGACCCGGCCACCGACCCGGGCGGCGCCGCCCACACCAAGGCCATGGAGCGGGCCGTCGTGGCCTGGGTCGCCGACCTGCTGGCCATGCCCGCCGACGACCGATGGGGGTACGTCACCACCGGCGGCACCGAAGGCAACCTGGCCGCCCTGCACGCCGCCCAGCGCCGTCATCCCCGAGCGGTCGTCTACCACTCGACCGCCGCCCACTACTCGATCCCCAAGATCCTCGACATCCTCGGTGCCCGGCGTCTCCCGGTACCCGCCCGTCCCGACGGCGAGATCGACCACCAGCACCTCGCCGCGCAGCTCCGCCGACGACCCACCCGCCCGGCGATCGTGGTCGCCACCGCCGGCACCACCATGACCGAAGCCGTCGACGACCCGGACCGTATCCACTCCGTCCTGGCCGCCCACCCCGCCGGCGGGCACCTGCACGTCGACGCCGCCCTCGCCGGTATCCCGCTCGCCCTCGACGGTCGGCTCCGCCTCGACCCGTCCAGCGGCATCGACAGCATCGCCATCAGCGGCCACAAGTTCTTCGGTACGCCCACCCCGTGCGGCGTCGTCCTCCTCCGTGGACGACTCCGCTCCTCTGGCACCCCCGTCGCCTACACCGACACCGTGGACACCACGGTCACCGGTTCCCGCTGCGGCCTGGCCGCCGCCCTGCTCTGGCACGCCATCGCCACCCACGGCCGCGAGGGACACCGGTGGCGGGTCAGCGAGGCCCGCCGCCTCGCCGCGTACGCAGTCGACCGGCTCACCGCCGTCGGCTGGCCCGCCTGGCGGCACCCGCACGCCTTCACCGTCGTCCTCGACACCCCGCCCGCATCCGTACGCCGCAAGTGGCTCCTGGCCACCGACGGTCCGATCAGTCACATCGTCTGCATGCCCGGCCTCACCAAGGGCCAGATCGACGCCTTCGTCGCCGACCTGCACCCAGACCCGGCAGCGCGGAATGGTCTGGACCCGGCACCGCCGAGTGGTCCGGCGGCGCGGAGTGCTCCAGCGGCGCGCAGTGATCCGGCCGGGCGGACCGGTACGGCGGCGCGCAGTGATCCGGCCGGGCGGACCGGTACGGCGGCGCGCAGTGATCCGGCCGGGCGGACCGGTACGGCGGCGCGCAGTGATCCGGCCGGGT
>NZ_JBEOWP010000010.1:0-16358 GCF_040296095.1 Micromonospora sp. NPDC002389 | reverse complement strand
GTGGACCGGTACGGCGGCGCGGACGGTGGTGCCACCGGGTTGAGTTTCCGGGGCGGATCAGGCGCGCGCCTTCCGCCCCGGGTTCTGCGGTGGTCGTCGGGCCCGGCGACCACCTGGCCGGCTGCCGCTCCAGGGAGGGGACGGCACCGGTCGGTGGCCGGCGGCGAGGGACAGCGTGGTCCTACGCCGCCGGCCACCTCCACACCTGCGCGACGGATTCGCACGGCAGCTCTGCGCGCCGTCCGGGTATCGGCCGCTCTCCGCGCCGTCCGGATGTTAGGAAGGGTCCCCTGCTATGCACGAGGCGTTAGCAGGGGGCCCTTCCTTACCTCGAAGCTCGCGCGGTACGCGCCGTACATCGAAGCTCGCGCGGTGCGCCTGCGGTCGCGGCGGTTGCTTCGGGTGATCAGAATGGCGGGATGACGCGTACCCGCTGGACCGCCCTGATCGCGGTGGCCGCTCTCGCGACGGTCGCCGGCTGCTCCGACGGGGCGGAGTCGGAGTTGCCGGTGCGGGCCGCGCCGCTGCCGGCCGAGGTGCGGGGACTCGGTGCGGCGGTGCTGGCGGTGCCGGTGTCGGACGAGCGGCGTAGCGACCTGGTCGGGTTGCTGGCGGTGGACCGGTTCGGTGACGACGTGGCGGGGCTGACGCCGGTCCGGCGGCACGTCGACCTCGCCCTGGGCGATCCCCGGTTCCCGACCGTCGCGCGGGGGTTGGCCGAGGATCGGCGGGACGCGCTGCTCGTCGGCGGGCGGCTGCGCGACGTCACGCTGCCCGAGCACACGTACGCCCGGGAGGTCACCGGCATCGGTGCCGGGCTGTCGATCACGGGCTCCCGGTGCCTCACGGTGACCGGCGAGGGTGCGATCGCACAGCCGTCGGTGGAGGGGTTCTGCGCCGCCGCCGAGCTCGGTGGTGTGGTGTGGCAGGACCGGCCGCGCAGCGGGTACGGCGGGATCGACCTGACGACCGGGGCGGCGAGTGCGCCCGTGACGTTGCCGTCGTACCCGATCGCCGCCAGCGCGGACGGCCGCTACCTGGCCACGCTCAGCAAGGATCGGCCCCGGCGGCTCGTCTTGGCGGACACCTCGAACGGGCGGTCGCGGCCCACCATCGAGCTCGGCGGCGGGACGGTGCAGGGGGCCCTGACAGAAGGCGGCTTCGCGGTGCTGCACCTGGTCGACCGGCGGCGGGCGGTCAGTGTGGTCGCCCCGGACGGTGCGGTGCGGACGCTGCTCACCCCGGTCGGGGAGGTCGCCTTCGCACCGGACGGGCGTCGTGCCGTGGTGGTGGACACCCGCACCGGCAGTAGCCGGCTCGCCGTGCTCGATCTCTCGTCGGGCGCGGTCACGCCGGTGGCGGACCTGCCGCCGATAACCGGGTCGGTGACCGCGACGGTGTCCGGGGACACCGCCCTGGTCGTCGACGTGCCGTTCGGGCCGGACAGCGGCGAGCCGACGCCGCGCCCCACGCGCGCCTGGTCCGTGCGGCTCTCCGAGGCCACCGCGACCCCGCAGCCGGGCTCGCCCGCCGCCTCGGCGGTGCTGGTACGCAAGACCGACACCCCACCGGCCGTCGCCTCGGCGGTGTCGGCGTTGTTGTTCCAGCCGGGCGGCGAGACGCTCACCCTCAGTCCCGACGGTACGGTGACCGCCGCCCCGCCGGGAGCCACGCCCACCGCGAGCCTCGGTGGCGGTGCGGTGCTGCACACGATGGTCGACGCGGACGGGGAGGAGCGGGCCGACCGGGTGTTGGTGACCGACAGGTCCGGCGGTGCGGCCGAGGTGCCCACCGGTGCCGGCGACGACCAGCGTGTCGACCGGGTGATCCTCACCCCGGACGGCGGTCACCTGCTGATCTCGCTGCGTCCCACCCGTCCCCGGGGGCAGCCGAGCGACCTCGACGCCGTGGTGGTCGCGCGGCGCGACGGCTCCGGCGAACCGGTCGTCGTCTACCGGGGCGCGGTGCTGGCCGGTCTCGGTGTGGAGCAGACGAGCACCCCGTGACCGGACGAGCGTGAGCGCCCGTGACCGGGTGACGGTCGGGCGGTCAGTGCATCGCCTGGGTGCCGATGACGGCCAGCAGTTGCAGCTTCTCGTAGCTCTCGCTGCCGGGCACGGCGGTGTAGACGAGCAACGAGTGGCCCTGCGACGGGTCGACGAGCACCTGGCAGGTCAGCTCCAGCATGCCCAGCTCGGGGTGGACGAAGTGCTTCACCTCGTGCGGACGGACGCCGACCTCGTGGTCCTCCCACACCCGCCGGAACTCGTCGCTCTGGGTCAAGAGCAGGTCGGCCAGGTACGCGGCGCGGGAGCCGGGGCCGCGCAGCGTGACGATCCCGCGTAGCCCGGAGGCGAACATCCGGGTGAGGTGCGGATGGTCGCGGGGGTCGTAGCGGGCGCGGGTCTCCGGGTCGGTGAACCAGCGGTAGCCGATGCTGCGGGCCGGGCCCTGGTAGCGGGTCAGGTCACCGGTGAGCGCGACGCCGAGCGGGGTCTGTCGGAGCGTCTCGCCGAGTTCGGTGACGATCTCCGCGGGCGTGTCGTGCAGACGGTCGAGGATGCGCAGCAGCCCCGGGCTGATGTGGGTGCCGGCGGCGCTGGGCGCGGGCGGGTTGTGCCCGGCGAGCCGGAACAGGTGGTCACGCTCGTCGAGGGAGAGGTGCAGGCCCTGCGCGATGGAGGCGATCATCTGCTCGGAGGGCTGTGGGCCGCGTTCGCGTTCCAGCCGAGAGTAGTAGTCGGTCGACATGTGGCAGAGCGCGGCGACCTCCTCGCGCCGGAGCCCGCTCGTGCGGCGTCGTCGGCCGAGCGGCAGGCCGACGTCGGCGGGTTGCAGCGACTCGCGACGCCGCCGCAGGAACTGCGCCAGTCCGGTCCGGTCGATTGCCATGGGTGCCTCCTTCGGTGCCGCCTCGTTTCTACCGCCCGCGCCGGCCGGTAGCCACGGACCGCCGATCCCCCCTTTCTCGCGGTGGCACGGCCGCGCGATCCGGGGATCGACGGTCCCTGAATAACGCCGCCGTGATCGCCGAGGGTGGAGACACCGACACGATTCCAGGAGTACGAACATGCCAGGTAAGCCGATCGACATCAGTGTTCCCGACCTGTCCGGAAAGCGGGCGGTCGTCACCGGGGCCAGCGACGGTATCGGGCTCGGCATCGCCACCCGGCTCGCCGCCGCCGGCGCCGACGTGATCCTGCCGGTGCGTAATCCGGGCAAGGGCGAAGCGGCGGTCGCGGCCATCCGCCGTCAGCACCCGAGGGCGACCGTGTCGCTGCGGGCGCTCGACCTCTCCTCGCTCGCCTCCGTCGCCACGCTCGGCGAGACGTTGCGTGCGGAGGGTCGGCCGATTCATCTCCTCGTCAACAACGCGGGCGTGATGACCCCGCCGCAGTTGCAACGCACCGCCGACGGGTTCGAGCTGCAGTTCGGCACCAACCATCTGGGGCACTTCGCCCTCGTGGGTCACCTGTTGCCGCTGCTGCGCGACGGTCGGGCGCGGGTGACGTCGCAGGTCAGCATCGCGGCGAACCGCAACGCCATCAACTGGGACGACCTGAACTGGGAGCGGTCGTACGACGGGTTCCGCGCGTACAGCCAGTCGAAGATCGCGTTCGGGTTGTTCGGGCTCGAACTGGACCGCCGCAGTCGGGCCCAGGGCTGGGGCATCACCAGCAACCTGTCCCACCCGGGGGTCGCCCCGACCAGCCTGCTCGCCGCGCGTCCCGAGGTGGGTCGCCAGCGGGACACCATGGGCCGACACATGATCCAGACCATGTCCAGGCTCGGCATCGTCGTGGGCACGGTCCGGACCGCGCAGCTTCCCGCCCTGTACGCCGCCACCTCCCCCGCCTCCGTCGGTGGCCGGTTCTACGGGCCGAGCGGCATCGGGAACCTGGGTGGTGCTCCGGCCGAGCAGAAGCTCTACTCCCGGCTGGGTGACGCCGCCGAGGCGCAGCGCGTCTGGCGGGTCTCGGAGGAGTTGACGTCGGTGTCGTACCCGACCGACTGAGGCGAGTGCGGCGGGTGCGTTCCGGGTGGGTGAGGGTGCCGTCGGCGGCGACCACGTCCGGGTCGCCCCGCCCGGCACCCGAGCGCCTACCGTCCGGCCGCGACCCGGACCAGTCCGGCCACCGTCCGGGAGCGACTGTGCGCGGGCCAGGCGAGCACGGTCGAGACGTACGGGGCGTCGGTCAGCGGTACGGCGGTGTGCGCGCTCCACAGCCAGGACCGGGACGAGGCACAGAGGACCGCCATGGTGTGCCCGAGGGCGATCAACTGGGCCAGCTGCGACTGGTCGTGGATCTCCGGCCCCGGGCCCGGTTCGTAGCTGCCGTCCTGACCCGGCCACCGGGCCACCGGCAGATCCGGCAGGTCGCTGATCTCCGCCATGGTCAACGAGGTACGCGCGGCGAGCGGATGCCCGGCCGGCAGGATCGCCACCTGCTGCTCGGTCAGCAGGTCCTCGGTGTCGAAACCGGCCAGGTCGTCGAAGGGCCGCTGCATCAGCGCCACGTCGGCGCGACCGTCGCGCAGCATCCGCGCCTGGTCGCCCATCCCGCACAACAGCACCTCGACCTCGGCCGCGCCGGGCTCCGCCGCGTACGCCTCCAGGAGCTTCTGCAACAGCTCGTGATTCGTACCCGCCTTGGTGGCCAGCGTCAGCCGGTGCGGGGCGGTCGCCGCCCGGCGGGTGCGGCGGGCGGCGGCCGAGGTGGCGTCCAGGATCGCGCGGGCCTCGTCGAGCAGCACCCGCCCGGGGCCGGTGAGCGTGACGCCGCGCCGGTCGCGATCGAACAGCGTCACCCCGAGACGCCGTTCGAGCTGCCGGATCGCCCGCGACAGAGGCGGCTGGGCGATGCCGAGGCGCTCGGCCGCCCGAGTGAAGTGCAGCTCCTCCGCGACGGCCACGAAGTACCGCAACTCGCGGGTCTCCAGCGTGTCCACCTCCCGACGGTACTGCGCTGATACCGCCGGGGTATCAGCACGTACCGAAACGGTGTAAGGAGACCGCCGCCCGCCGCGCCACCATCGGCGTCATGAGCGACACGAAGACCGCGCTGATCACCGGCGCGAACAAGGGACTCGGCTACCAGATCGCGGCCGGTCTGGGCGTACGCGGCTACCTCGTCGCGGTGGGCGCCCGCGACGAGGCCCGGGGCGAAGCGGCCGTGAAGACGCTGCACGCCGCCGGGGTGGACGCGTTCACCGTGCCCCTGGACGTCACCAGCGATCGCAGCGTCACCGAGGCGGCAGAACTGATCGCCCACCAGGGCGGACGCCTGGACGTCCTGGTCAACAACGCCGGCATCTCCGGACCGACCGGGCCGGGCTGGGCGCAGGACCCCACCACGCTCGACTTGGACGTCGTGCGGGCCGTCGTGGACACCAACGTCTACGGCGTGATCCGGGTGACCAACGCGATGCTGCCGCTGCTGCGCCGCTCCCCCTCCCCCCGCATCGTCAACGTCTCCAGCAGCGTCGGCTCCCTCACCTGGCAGACCGACCCCACCATCGAGGTCGGCCCGATCATGGCCGCCTACTCGCCGACGAAGTCGTACCTGAACGCCGTCACCGTGCACTACGCCCGACAACTCGCGGGCACCGGCATCCTGGTCAACGCCGCCTGCCCCGGCCTGGTCGCCACCGACTTCACCGGCGGCCTCGGACGCCCAGCCGAGGAGGCCGCCGCCACCCCGATCCGGCTCGCCACCCTGCCCGACGACGGCCCCACCGGCACGTTCTTCAACGACGACGGCACCATCCCCTGGTGATCTCCGGCCGCCCCCTCGACAGCTGTCCGGCCGTCGAGGGGGCGGCTCTCTCCGGTGCCGCCGAACGTCGCCCCGGCGAACGCGACCTCAATGCCGAAGGTCCAGCGCAAGATCACGCTCGATCTGGGATCGAGTGGTTATCGCCGCGCGGCGAGACCACTCGATCCCAGATCGAGCGTGATCTTCTCCGCGGACCGGGCCCGCACACTATCGATCATGACCGTGCTAGCCTCCGGCCGCGATCAACACCGAGGCATCCAACACTGCAGGAGAGCGGCCTCCCTGGTCTGCGTGGGGGTCGGTTCGGCACCCAACCGGGCCTAACCAGCGTCCAGGCTTCGTCGAGGGGCAGAAGACGGCCTGCCAGCGTTCACCGCGGATACCGAGGGCCGGGTGGCTGACCAGTCGTACGCCGCTCGGCCCTCGCTTGTTGGTTGCGTCTCCGTCAAGTGACAACCGCCCCATCGCGACCTCGGACGGGTCATCGACGACCACCAGGAGGCGGCGGGGCCGTCGCGCAGCAGAGGCTGGACGGAGCTTTCGGCTCCTGGTGCGCGATCTCGTACCGGCACTCACTGCACGGCTCCGGCGGGATGTGCTCACGCCAGTCATGCCCACAGTTCGGGCAGTCGCCATACCATCTCGGTCGTCGCGGCACGCAGTCATCATGACCGCCCTTGGCCGAGTCGACCCGAACCGATCACCCTGCCGTGGGACTCCCACGCACCCCGCCAGCCTGACCACGGCCCGAGCGCCCAACAGGACGCTGTTCGTGCAGCTCATGGAGACGGCATGATCATGGTTCAGCGCCTACCGCAGGTGCCGAAAGTGCAGGTCACGGCACCTGCGGGCGTCACTTGGCGTTGAAGTAGCTGGCCTCCGGGTGGTGGACCACGATGGCGTCGGTGGCCTGCTCGGGCATGAGCTGGAACTCCTCGGACAACTGCACGCCGATGCGCTCCGCGCCGAGCAACTCCACGATCTTCGCCCGGTCCTCGAGGTCGGGGCAGGCCGGGTAGCCGAACGCGTACCGGCAGCCCCGGTAGTCGGTGCGCAGCAGTCCGGCGAGGTCCGTGGGGTCGTCGTCGGCGACGGTACGGCCGTCGGGCAGGGTCAGCTCGGCCCGGACCCGCTTGTGCCAGTACTCGGCCAGCGCCTCGGTGAGCTGCACGGACAGTCCGTGCACCTCCAGGTAGTCGCGGTACTCGTTGCGGGCGAACAGCTTGGCCGCGTACTCGCTGACCGGCTGACCGACGGTGACCAGTTGCAGGGCGACCACGTCCAGGTCGTCGCCGCGCGGGCGGAAGAAGTCGGCCAGGCAGAGGCGCCGTTCCTGGCGCTGGCGGGGGAAGGTGAACCGGGCCCGCTCGGCGTGGCCGTTCTCGTCCAGCACCACCAGGTCGTTGCCCTCGGAGTACGCCGGGAAGTAGCCGTACACCACGGCCGCCTCCAACACCTTGTCGGCGATCAGGCGGTCCAGCCAGTAGCGCAGCCGGGGCCGACCCTCGGTCTCCACCAGCTCCTCGTAGGACGGACCCTTGCCGCCGCGTGCGCCCCGCAGGCCCCACTGGCCCATGAAGGTGGCCCGCTCGTCCAGCAGCGCCGCGTAGTCGGCCAGCGGCACGCCCTTGACCACGCGGGTGCCGAAGAACGGTGCACGCGGCACCGGCACGTCGGCGGCCACGTCGGAGCGGACCGAGGTGTCGCTCAGCTCCGGCAGCGACTCGGCGACCACGGCGCGCTGCCGTTCCCGGCGGGCCCGCCGGGCCGCGAGGGCGGCCTCCCGCTCGGCGTCGACCACGGGGGCCCCGCCGCGCTTGGCGGCCATCACCCGGTCCATCAGGGAGAGTCCCTCGAAGGCGTCGCGCGCGTAGTGCACCTGGCCGGGGAACATCGACCGCAGGTCGTCCTCGACGTACGCCCGGGTCAGTGCCGCGCCGCCGAGCAGGACCGGCCAGCGCTCGGCGACCCCGCGCGTGGCCATCTCGACCAGGTTCTCCTTCATGATGACCGTGCTCTTGACCAGCAGGCCGGACATGCCGATGGCGTCGGCGCGGTGCTGCTCGGCGGCGTCCAGGATGGCGGAGATCGGCTGCTTGATGCCGATGTTCACCACCTCGTAGCCGTTGTTGGACAGGATGATGTCGACCAGGTTCTTGCCGATGTCGTGCACGTCGCCCTTGACGGTGGCGAGCACGATGCGGCCCTTGCCGCCGTCGTCGTTCTTCTCCATGTGCGGTTCCAGGTACGCCACCGCGGTCTTCATCACCTCGGCGGACTGGAGCACGAACGGCAACTGCATCTGGCCGGAGCCGAACAGTTCGCCGACGACCTTCATGCCGTCCAGCAGGATGTCGTTGATGATCAGCAGCGGCGCGGTGCCGGCGGCCATCGCCGCGTCCAGGTCGGCCTCCAGGCCGTTGCGCTCGCCGTCGATGATCCGCCGCTTGAGCCGCTCGTTGAGCGGCAGCGCGGCCAACTCCTCGGCCCGGGTGGCGCGCGCCGACGCGGCGTCCACGCCCTCGAAGACCTCGATGAACCGCTGCACCGGGTCGTAGCCCTCGCGGCGGCGGTCGTAGACCAGGTCCAGGGCGATCTCGCGCTGCTCGTCGGGGATCTTGGCCATTGGGAGGATCTTGCTGGCGTGCACGATCGCCGAGGTGAGCCCGGCCTGCACGCACTCGTGCAGGAAGACCGAGTTGAGCACCTGCCGGGCCGCCGGGTTGAGCCCGAACGAGACGTTCGAGATGCCCAGCGTGAAGTTCACGCCCGGCCAGCGGCGGGCGATCTCCCGGATCGCCTCGATGGTCTCGATGCCGTCGCGGCGGGTCTCCTCCTGACCGGTGGCGATCGGGAAGGTCAGCGCGTCGATGAGGATGTCGGCGCGGCGCAGGCCCCAGCGGCTGGTCAGGTCCTCGATCAGCCGCTCGGCGACGCGTACCTTCCACTCCGCCGTGCGGGCCTGGCCCTCCTCGTCGATGAGCAGCGCGACCACGGCGGCACCGTGCTCGGCGACCACCGGCATGACCCGCGCGTAGCGGGAGTCGGGGCCGTCGCCGTCCTCGAAGTTCACCGAGTTGACCACGCACCGGCCGCCGAGCATCTCCAGCCCGGCCTCGATCACCGCCGGCTCGGTCGAGTCCAACATGATCGGCAGAGTGGAGGCGGTGGCGAATCGCCCGGCCAGCTCGCGCATGTCGGTGGTGCCGTCGCGGCCGACGTAGTCGATGCAGAGGTCCAGCAGGTGCGAGCCGTCCCGGGCCTGGCTCCGGGCGATCTCCACACAGGCCTGCCAGTCGGCGGCGAGCATCGCCTCCCGGAACGCCTTGGAGCCGTTGGCGTTGGTCCGCTCCCCCACCATCAGCACGCTGGCGTCCTGGGCGAACGGCACGTGGTGGTAGATCGAGGAGACACCGGCGTCGGCCCGCGGTTCGCGGGCCACCGGCCGCACGTCGCGCATCCGCTCGGAGAGCACCCGGATGTGCTCCGGCGTGGTGCCGCAACAGCCACCGACCAGCGCGACGCCGTACTCGACGACGAACCGCTCCAGGGCGTCGGCCATGTCCTCGGGGCCGAGCGGGAAGTACGCGCCGTCGGCGGTGAGCACCGGCAGGCCGGCGTTCGGCATCACCGACACCGGGATGCGGGAGTGCTGGGCCAGGTAGCGCAGGTGCTCGCCCATCTCGGCCGGGCCGGTCGAGCAGTTCAGCCCGATCAGGTCCACCCCGAGCGGCTCGATCGCGGTCAGCGCCGCACCGATCTCGCTGCCCAACAGCATGGTGCCGGTGGTCTCGACGGCGACGTGACAGATGATCGGCACCTGGACGCCCGCCTCGGCCATCGCCCGCTTCGACCCGGTCACCGCAGCCTTGACCTGGAGCAGGTCCTGGCAGGTCTCGATGACCAGCGCGTCCGCGCCACCGGCGATCAGACCACCGGCGTTCTGCTGGTACGCGTCGCGCAGCGTGGCGTACGCGGCGTGCCCGAGCGTGGGCAGCTTGGTCCCGGGGCCGATCGAGCCGAGCACCCAGCGGGGCCGTTCCGGCGTCGAGTACGCGTCGGCGGCCTCCCGGGCCAGCCGCGCCCCCACCTCGGACAGCTCCCAGATCCGCTCGGGGATGTCGTACTCCGCGAGGTTCGGCAGGTTGGCACCGAAGGTGTTCGTCTCCACACAGTCCGCGCCCGCCGCCAGGTACGCCTCGTGCACCCCACGCACCACGTCCGGACGGGTGACGTTGAGGATTTCGTTGCACCCCTCCAGACCGTCGAAGTCGTCGAGGGTCAGGTCCGCGGCCTGCAGCATCGTGCCCATCGCCCCGTCGGTGACGAGGATCCGGTCTGCCAGCGCATCGAGCAACGAAGTCCGCACGCTCTCAGGTTAGTGCGACGTACCGGCCTCGCATCCCCACGTGCGGCCCGTTCCCACATTGTGTCGCCGGGATCACCTGCCCGCTTTCGCCCACTATGCGCGCTACATACGGCCCATCCGGCCGCCACCGGCCGTGGTGGCGGGCCGGGGATCCGGCGCGGCCGACGGGCCGGGTACGGGCGCGGCACGTAGGCTGACTGATGTGAGGGACATCAGCGACACCACCACGCACGGCGGGCGGCCGACCGGGGCCGCCGGCGACGAGCAGGGTGAGGTGACGGCGTGACCGAGTTCGACGGGTTGCCGGTGCTGCGATCCCCGGTGGCCATCGCCGCCTTCGAGGGGTGGAACGACGCCGCCGACGCCTCGACCGCCGCCGTGGAACATCTGGAACAGGTGTGGGAGGCACGGCCGATCACCGAGCTGGACCCGGAGGACTTCTACGACTTCCAGGTCAGCCGGCCCACCATCACGATGGCCGAGGGCGCCACCCGACGGGTGGAATGGCCGACCACCCGGTTCACCGTGGCCAGCCCCTCCGGCACCGAACGCGACGTGGTGCTGATCAGGGGCATCGAACCGAGCATGCGCTGGCGCACCTTCTGCGAGCAGGTGCTGGAGATCTGCCACAGCCTGGAGGTCGAGCGGGTGGTCCTGCTCGGCGCGCTGCTGGCCGACGTGCCGTACACCCGGCCGCTGCCGATCAGCGGCAGCGCCTCCGACGCCGACGCCGCCCGCCGCTACCAGCTCACCCCCACCCGGTACGACGGACCGACCGGCATCGTCGGCGTGCTGCACGACGCCTGCACCCGCGCCGAGGTGGACGCCGTCTCGTTCTGGGTGCACGTGCCGCACTACGCCAACAACCCGCCCTGCCCCAAGGCGACGCTCGCCCTGCTGCACCGGGTCGAGGAGGTCCTCGACCTGCCGGTGCCGATGGCCGACCTGGCCGAGGAGGCCGCCGAGTGGGAGCAGCGGGTCCGCAGTGCCGCCGAGCAGGACGCCGAACTCGGCGAGTACGTCCGTGAGCTGGAGGAACGCGTCGGCGACGCGGGCATCACCCCGTTGACCGGGGACGAGATCGCGCAGGAGTTCGAGAAGTACCTGCGCCGCCGGGGCGGATCCGCCGGCCCGACCGCGGGCTCCTGGTAGCCCTTCCCGCTTCTTCGCGACGCCCCGGACACGGTCCACGTGTCCGGGGCGTCGTTCTGTCGCTGGTGCATCGTGTCGGGGTGGCGCGGCACGCACCGCGTAGGGCATCCTAGGAACCTAGCTGAGGAGGTCGGGGATGCAGATCAACCCGGGTGCCGCGGAGTTCCCGCACCGGCAGATCGCCGCACAGCTCACGTCGCAGATCCGCCGGGGCGACTGGGGGCCGGGCGAACGACTGCCGTCCATCCCGGCGATCGCCGAGATGTTCGGCGTGGCCAAGCAGACCGTGCAACGCGCCGTCGACCAGCTCCGCGTCGAAGGCATCCTGATCACCAAACCCGGCTCCGGTACGTACGTCCGCGGCACCCGGCGACGGCTCAACCGGCTCTCCCGAGGCCGCTACGGCGGCTTCCGGGGCTACCACACCGACCTGGCCGCCCGATACCGCCAGCAACTCGTCGCCGTCGGCCGCTCCCCCGCACCGCCCGAGGTCGCCGACGCGTTCGGCGTACCCGACGGCACCGAACTGCTCTGCCGCCGCCACCTGGTCCGCACCGAGGACTCACCGGTCGAGGTGGGTGCCTCCTGGTTCCTGCCCGCCGACACCGCCGGCACCACACTGGAACGCGCCGAGGCGTTCGGCCGCCCGCTCTATCAGGAGGCCGAGGAGGCCACCGGACGCCGGTACGCGACCGCCACCGACACGATCACCGCGCGCCAGCCCAGCCGCGAGGAGGCCGAGACCCTCCAGATCCGGCCGGACACCCCGGTGCTGCACCTGCTGCACGTGGCGTACGACGCCCACCGCAAGCCGATCGAGGTCGCCCAGGCCACCTGGCCCGGCCCGGTCACCACGCTGACCGAGGAGTACCCGATCCCGGCCCCCACCAGCGCCCCCGACCCCGACCCCGGCCTGGTCCTCGGCTGACCCCCGCTCCTCGGTCCGCCCCTGCTCCTCGGCTGACCCGCCGGAACACGCCCGCCGGTCGAGGACACGCCCCGCCGAGCCCACCGTTCCGACGAGCCCCGTCGACCGGGACGCCCTGCCGTCCCGTCCCGCCCCGTTCTCCCGTCCCGTCCCGTCCCGTCGATCATGGACTTGTGGCGGGGGCATAACGGTCCATACGTGTGCGCAATGACTGCCACGACTCCATGATCGGCGCGGCGAGCCGCCACGACTCCATGATCGACGGGCCAGGCACGGAGACGGGCCAGGCACGGAGACGGGCCAGGCACGGAGACGGGCCAGACGCGGTTGAGGAGGCGTGTCGTGGCCGCCGCGTGGGGGTGGGGGTCAGAGGCGGATGCCGAGGAGGGCGTCCAGGGTGGTGGCGAAGAGGGCCGGGGCGGTCGGATCGTCGGCCGCACCGGCGAGGGTGCGGTCGGCCCACTCGTCGGCCAGGCGTACCGCACCCGGGGAGTCGAGGTCGTCGGTGAGGCGGTCGCGTACGCCGGAGAGGAAGGTCTCGCCGGACGGCCCGGCGGGGGCGGCGGCGGCCCGACGCCAGCGGGCCAGCCGCTCCTGGGCGGTGGTCAGCAGATCGTCGGTCCAGGAGCGGTCGGCGCGGTAGTGGCCGGTGAGCAGGGCCAACCGGACGGCCATCGGGTCGACCCGGTCGGCGCGCAGCCGGGAGACGAAGACCAGGTTGCCGCGGGACTTGGACATCTTCTCGCCGTCCAGGCCGATCATGCCCGCGTGCACGTAGTGCTCGGCGAAGGGCAGCGTGCCGGTCAGCCGCTCGGCGTGCGCGGCGGAGCACTCGTGGTGCGGATAGACCAGGTCGTTGCCGCCGCCCTGGACGCCGATGGTGGCGCCGAGCAGGTTCAGCGCGATGACGGTGCACTCGATGTGCCAGCCGGGACGGCCGGGGCCGAGGTCACCGCCGGGCCAGGAGGGTTCGCCCTCGCGGGCGCCGCGCCACAGCAGCGGGTCCAGCGGGCCGCGTTTGCCGGCCCGGTCCGGGTCGCCGCCGCGCTCGGGGAAGATCTCCAGCATCTCGGCGCGGGACAGGTTGGACTCGTAGCCGAAGCGCGGTGCGGTGGAGATGTCGAAGTAGACGTCGCCGGTGCCGTCCTCGAGGCGGTACGCGGCGCCGTCCTTGAGCAGCAGCAACACCTTCTCAGCGATGTCCGGGATCGACTCGACCGCACCGACGTAGTGTGCCGGCGGGATGATCCGCAGCGCCTCCATGTCCTCCCGGAACAGCGCCGTCTCCCGCATCGCCAGGACCTTCCAGTCCTCGCCGTCGCGTTCGGCGCGTTCCAGCAGCGGGTCGTCGATGTCGGTGACGTTCTGCACGTACCGCACCTCGTGGCCCGCGTCGCGCCACATCCGCTGCACCAGATCAAAGGTGATCATCGTGGCGGCGTGCCCCAGGTGGGTGGCGTCGTACGGGGTGATGCCGCAGACGTACATGGAGGTCGGTCCGTCGGTCGGGTGCACACCCTGCCGCGCCGAGTCGAACAACCTCAGCGGCCCACCCCTGCCCGGCAGCCGCGGCACCTCGTGCCCCACCCAAGACTCCATGACCGTCAGCCTAGCCAGCCGACCGTGGGCGTCACGCCGGGCTCTCCAGTGATCAAGCCGACATGGTCACACCGGCGGCCACGGCACGGCCGGCCAGTCGTGGGACGGCTGCGGGAAACGGCACTCCTCGCGGAGCCGGCCGATTCGAGCGGCCAGTTCGGTGATCTCACCGATGGTGAGGTGGTCGGCGAGGTCGTCGCCGAGCGGTCCGGCGACCTGGACGGCGAGCCGGTCCAGCGTCTCGACGGCGTCGGGCGGCAACTGACGACCGGCCCAGCCCCAGAGCACCGTCCGCAGTTTCTCCTCGACGTGGAAGCTGACGCCGTGGTCGACGCCGTACAGCCGGTCGTCCGGCCCGACCAGGACGTGGCCGCCCTTGCGGTCGGCGTTGTTGATCACCGCGTCGAGCACCGCGAGTCGCGCCAGTCGCGGGTCGTCGGCGTGGGCCAGCGCGTACGCGGTGCCGTCGTCGTCGCGGGCCGCCGCCACCGGGAACCAGCGGGGCGGTACGGCCCCGGCCGGCACGAACCCGACGAGCGGCTCGGCGTCGTCCGGCTCGTCGATCCACAGTTGGCAGGAGCCCGGGCCGAACGGGCCGTCCCGCAGCACCGTGGGCGGCACCAGGTCCCAGCCACTGGCGGCGGAGACGAGGTAGGCGGCCACCTCCCGACCGGCCAGGGTGCCGTCCGGGAAGTCCCAGAGCGGGCGCTCACCTCGTACCGGCTTGTAGACGCAGCGGGCGGTCGCGCCGTCCAGGGCGAGGATGCCGCGCAGGGTGGTGTTGGAGGCGTCGACCAGCCGGCCCTCGATGCTCAGGTCACCGTCGCGCAGCAGCCGCAACGCCGCGCCACCGTCCTGCCGGGGTGCCAGGCCGGACGAGGTCACCGGTGGTAGCCGTTGTTCCGGGGGCAGAGGTGGCCGGCCGGGTCGAGCGGCTGACCACACAGCGGACACGGGGGACGGCCGGCGTTGACCACACGCCGCGCCCGCTCGATGAACTCGCGGGTCGCCTCGGGCGTCAGCCGGACCCGGAGCCGGTCGAGGTCCTCGTCCGGCTCGACGTCGTCGGCCTCGTCCTCCTCCGACTCCCCCAGCTCCAGTTCGCTCTCGGCCTCGCCGACGGCGATCGCCTCGATGACCACGGTCGCGGTGTCCGCGTCGAAGGCCAACCCCAGGGTGCCGACCCGGAACTCCTCGTCGACCGGCGTCTCCAGCGGCTCGTTGTCACCCAGCGAGGCGGGCGCCTCGGGCAGGTCGACGCCGAAGCGACGCTGCGCCTCGGTGAGCAGTTCCTCCAACTTCTCGGCGAGCAACGAGACCTGGACCTTCTCCAGCGCGACGCTGACCACCCGGCCGTCGCCGCGGGCCTGGAGGAAGAACGTACGCTCCCCCGGCGGCCCGACGGTCCCGGCGACGAACCGCTCAGGCGGCTCGAAGGCGTACACCTGGTGCGTCATACCCACGACCCTATCCGGCGGCCCGACACGCCGCGCACCCCACCGACCCGAGTCACCGCACGCCGCCCGCACCACCGCCGACGGCGGCGTCCGAGTCCGCCGGCCGGGCGGTCCGGCGACGTCGCTTGCGGACCGGTGGCACCAACCCGGTCAGGTCGCCGCCGACGTCGTTGAGGCGTACCAGGAAGGGACGCAGCGGCGTGTAGCGGATCGCGGTCACCGACGCCGGGTCGACCACGATCCGCTGGAAGAGATCCAGGTGTACGCCGAGCGCGTCGGCGACGATCGCCTTGATCACGTCGCCGTGGCCACAGGCCAGCCAGACCGCCTCCGGGCCGTGCTCGGCGGTGATCCGGGCGTCCCAGGCGCGTACCGCCGCGACGGCACGGGCCGCCATCTGCGCCATCGACTCCCCCTCGGGAAAGACCGCCGCGCTCGGGTGTTGCTGCACCACCGCCCAGAGGGGCTCCTTGGCCAACTTCTTCAGCGGCTGACCCTCCCAGGTGCCGTACCCGCACTCGATGAGCCCGTCCTCGACGACCGGCGCGGCCTGCGGCAGGGCGAGTTCCAGGGTCTGCCGGCAGCGGATGAGCGGGCTGGTCACCACGGCGGCCAGCGGCAGGTTCGCCAGTCGCTCGCCGACGGCCCGGGCCTGGGTACGACCGGTGTCGTCCAGTTCGACCGGTTGCCGACCGGCCAGACCGCCGTCGGCGTTGGCGGTGGTGCGTCCGTGTCGCAGGAGCAGAAGTGTCGCCACCCGCACCACCCTAGGCCCTCACCGCTGCCCGCCCCGGCCCGTCCCGTCGGTAACGCCGACCCCGACATACCTCGCGTGTCGCACCGAACGGCACGGGCTCGTTTCCGCGTGCGACAGCGACCGTAATCGGCGACGTGTTCGGGCGGGGGATGAAAGGAGGGGTCCCCTGCTAACGCCTGCTGTATAGCAGGGGACCCCTCCTAACATCGCGACACGAAGAGAGCCGGGGGGGGGGGGTGCGGGGGGGTGAGGCGCGGCAGCCCCAGAATAAGCCCCCCACAGCGCACCGCCGCCCGAGCGAGCCACAGCTCGCGACCAC